>NZ_JBFBLT010000038.1:0-1410 GCF_040702645.1 Microbacterium sp. NPDC078814 | reverse complement strand
GGCGTTTGCGGGTTGCGGGGTTCCTGGTCGAAACGGCCGCCTACCAACGCGCACTACACAAGGAAGGCCACTGAACATGGCGATCAACGAAGAGTACAAGGAAGCGTTGCGTGAGTTCTTCCAGCATGAGCGCGACAAAGAACTAGGACGGTGGCGCTGGCCCGACAACCCCGACTACGTGGTGTACGCGAAGGACACTGGGGACTGGCTGGTGCTCAATGAGTCCACCGGGCACACGAAGCACTACACCCATCGGGAACACGCGAATGTCGGCGGGTCCAACATGACGAAGGCCGCTCGGGCGTACTTCGAGGCGCACCCCGAGCGGAAACCCTGGCACGACGCCAAGCCCGGGGAGGTCTGGGAATTGACACTGGACGACGAGTCCGAGCACATCGTCTTCGTTCACGCCGACCGCACGGTGGGAGGCAGGGATGGGGTATCAGCAGGGGGTGCGTACTTCGACATCGATGACGCCACCGGGATCGTCTCAGGCCGTCGACTCTGGCCGGAGTCGGCCTGATGGTCACGGTTGAGGGGTGTGAGACATGTGTTCATGCGGCTGCTCATGGTGGCCCTGAGCACTTTAACCAGTCGCGCATGTGTCACTACCGCGGTCGTCTCGTCCCGCACTGCACATGCCGAGCGTGCTGGGGGTAGGCGCATGGATGACCTGACGAACCGGGTGGCGGCGGCGATGTTTGAGGCGCCCGACCCTGACGACCCCGAAGAGACCGTTTGCCCGTGGCCACCGAATCACCCGGGCGACCTCGCATGGTGGATCAGCCGCGCACAGGTCGCCATCAACACGATCAAAGGAGAACCGTGATGTCCGAGCACGACGAGATGCAGACCCTTCGGGACGAACTCGCGGCGATGACCGCCGAGAAGGAGAAGTGGCGAATCCGATGCGCTGAGGAAACGATCGCGTGGGCCGATGAGGCCACCGAGAACCGGCGATTGCGGCGCGAGTCGCAGGGCGAACCGTCCGACGCGCGTGCGTATCTCGACGACATGAATGCTCAGGGGCGCATCAAGTACGACGACTACTGCAATCTGCACGACCTCATCTCAGAACCGTGATGACCTTGCCGAAGCTGAGGACGCGGCCAAGTTTTGATGCCGTTCGTGCCGACTACCTCGCGCACACCAACCGGGCCTACACCGCGGAGCAATTCGATAACGCCGTGTCAGCCCTAGTCGCTTTCGCCGTCACCCAGGGCACACGGCATGACGAGCAGTGCGAAACACGGTGGGTGAACGGTGAGTACACCGACTGCGGCTGCACGAAACGCAACACGATCAAAGGAGAACCGTGATGGATTGGATCGCGACCGACCGGAATAGGAATCGTTGGTTCCCCTACATCATGGCGGACATCAACGGGAATCAAGATGTGCTCCTGCATCC
>NZ_JBFBLT010000037.1:0-1417 GCF_040702645.1 Microbacterium sp. NPDC078814 | reverse complement strand
GGCCGCGTCCGTTTGAGTGGTGGTCTTTCGCTTCGTTGCGATGATCAGCTGTCGTTAGTTTAGGCGGCGGTGATCTCGGGGAGTATCACCGCCTCGTCGATGGTGGGGGTGGTCGCGGTGAGCTCGGTCATGGAGGCTTCGGAGAAGTAGCGGCGGTCGGCGGCTTCCCATTCGTCGTGTTGCTCGACGAGGACGGAGCCGGCCAGGCGGAGCAGGGCGGCGTTGTTCGGGAACACGCCAACGACGTCGGTGCGGCGCTTGATCTCCCGATTGAGGCGTTCCAGCGGGTTCGTGGACCAGATCTGTCGCCAATGCCGGGCGGGGAACGCTTTGAACGCGAGGATGTCGTCACGGGCGTCGGTGAGCATCACGGCGGTCTTGGGGTGGACGCGCTCGATCATGCGCACGACTTCGTCGAACTGGGCATCGATGTGCTCGGCGTCGGGTTGGGCGAAGATCGTGCGGATCACGCTGGCGACCATCTCCTGCCGGCCCTTCGGGAGGGCGGTCAGGACGTTGCGCATGAAGTGGACGCGGCAGCGCTGCCAGGCGGCGCCCTGCAACACGGTCGCTGCGGCCTTCTTCAGTCCGGCGTGGGCGTCGGAGATCACCAGCTTCACCCCGCCCAGACCTCGTGTCTTCAACGAGCGCAGGAACTGCTTCCAGAACTCCTCGGTCTCGCTGTCTCCGACATCGAAGCCCAGCACGACCCGCCGCCCGTCAGCGGCGACGCCGATCGCGACGACGACCGCCTGGGACACGACACGGTGGTCGATGCGGACCTTGCAGTAGGTCGCGTCGAGGAACACGTAGGGGTAGGCGATGTCAGACAGCGAGCGGTCGCGGAACGATGCGACCTCGGCGTCGAGCCCTTGGCAGATGCGGGACACCTCGGACTTCGAGATGCCAGTGTCAGCGCCGAGCGCTTTGACGAGGTCATCGACCTTCCGGGTTGAGACGCCGTGGAGGTAGGCCTCCATCACGACCGCGAACAAGGCTTGGTCGACCCGGCGGCGCCGCTCCAGCAGCGACGGGAAGAACGACCCCTGCCGCAACTTCGGGATCCGCAACTCCAGATCCCCAGCCGTGGTCGACAGCACCCGCGGCCGGGAACCGTTGCGGGTAGTCGTGCGCTCGCTCGTGCGCTCGTAGGGGGCGGCGCCGATGAATGCGGCTGTCTCCGCGTCGATCAGCTCCTGGTAGAGCCGCTCGGTCGCGGCTCGGATGCGGTCGGTGGTGCCGGTGAGCTTCAGTTCCCCGAGCAGCTCGAGGAGGGCAGACTGGTCAAGAGCCATCGTGCGGTGTCGTCTTTCTGTGTGAGTTCTTGGTCGTTCTCACTGACCATCGCACGATGGCTCACCCCGTCGCGGTCACGACGCCGCGGGCCCGAAAGACCACCACCCCGCGGGACTCCAGG
>NZ_JBFBLT010000036.1:0-1515 GCF_040702645.1 Microbacterium sp. NPDC078814 | reverse complement strand
CGGAAAGTGTCAAGGCGGGTGAGACAGATTCCGTCAGGCGGTCTGTATGAGGGCCTCCTGTGAGGGCTGGTTGATCCAGGCGGCCTCGGGCAGCTTGGGCGCCTGGGGTCGGCGGTGGCCGAAGCGCTCGGGACGGGCGGCGTAGGCCGCGTCCAGGGTGGCCTGGCGCTGGGCGCGGACCTGCCCGGCGGTGCCGAAGTGGACGCTGGCGGGGGTGTGCAGCCCGATCCCGCAGTGGCGGTGCTCGTGGTTGTAGTAGGCGAAGAACTGCTCGGCGAACGCGCCGGCGTCGGCCAGGGACCCGAAGCGCTCGGGGAAGACCGGGGCGTACTTCAGCGTCTTGAACGCCGCCTCGCTGTAAGGGTTGTCGTTCGACACGTGCGGGCGGGAGTGCGACCTGGCCACCCCGAGGTCGACGAGCAGCTGAGCGACCGGTTTGGAGGTCATCGAGGTCCCGCGGTCGGCGTGGATCGCCTCCGGCACGCCATGGATGCCCATGGCGTGCTCGAGCAGGTTCTTGGCGATCTCGGCGTCCTCGCGGGCCGCGATGGTCCAGCCCACGACGAACCTGGAGAAGATGTCGAGCACGACGTACAGGTCGTAGTACACGCCCCGCTCCGGCCCCTTGAGCTTTGTGATGTCCCAACTCCACACCTGCCCCGGCGCCGTCGCGACGAGCTCGGGCCGGGTCCGGGGCGGGTGGCTCGCCTGCCGGCGCCGTTCCCCGGCCATGTCGTGCTCGCGCAGGATCCGGTGCATCGTGGACATCGAGCACAGGTAGGTGCCCTCGTCCAGCAGCGTGGCCCAGACCTGGGCGACCGACTTGTCCGCGAACCGCTGGCTGGTCAACACGGCCAGCACGTGGGCCCGCTCGGCGGCGGACAGCTTGTTCGCCGGTGCCGGCCGCGGTGTCCGTGGACGTGGCGGTGGCGGGTTCTTGGCCCGGTAGTGACTGGCGCGGGAGCGACCCAGCAGCGCGCACGCAGCCGCGGTGCCGACGTGCTCGGCCAGCCCGTCGACGGCCGGGTTGATCACCGCGGCGACCGCGGCGGCTTGTCCGCGCTCTCGGAGAGCGTCTCCAAGAGCGCGTGTGCTTTTCCCATCAGGTCCAGCGCCGCCCTGGTCTTGGCCAGCTCGGCCTCGGCCTTCTCCGCCCGGGCCCGTAGCGCCTGCAGCTCCCGCTCGCGCCGGTCCCGCGGCTTGCTGCCCAGCCCGGACAGCGAGCCGGCGGCCGCGGCCTTGCGCCACTCGATGATGTGGGAGGTGTACAGGCCCTCCCGGCGCAGGATCTCCCCACGCCCAGAGCGGTCCGCGGCGTCGTACTCGGCCAGGATCGCCGCTTTGAACTCGGCGGTGAACGTCCGCCTCTTGGGCCGGTCAGCACGAGGAGCCATAGCCCCATCATCGGTGCCGACGTCAGCAACCGTCATCGTCATCTCAGTATTGGTCCGTTCTCGCCCCGTGCAGTGCGAAGGTCAGCAGTGCTGGTGTCTCACCCCATCCTGACGCACAGGG
>NZ_JBFBLT010000035.1:0-1520 GCF_040702645.1 Microbacterium sp. NPDC078814 | reverse complement strand
CAACCGTCATCGTCATCTCAGTATTGGTCCGTTCTCGCCCCGTGCAGTGCGAAGGTCAGCAGTGCTGGTGTCTCACCCCATCCTGACGCACAGGGGGGAACGCACCACTTTTCACCTGCAATGAATGCGGAGGCGAACGGGGGGCACGGCGGACGCTGTGCTCGGGCTGCGATCTGGTGAAACAAGTCGAGGAGCTATTCTCCGAAGCGTCGGATAGCGACGCGCGTGCTGCCCTCGAACCTCTACGCCACTATCTCCTTTCCTACAAGCACGACGCGGACCGGCTTCTGCGCTGGATGAGCCGCAGCACTAGCATCGCGATCCTGCGGCGGATTCTCGATGGCGAGATCCCCATCAGTCAACGCGCGTTGGAGATGCCCGAGCATCCGCATGCAGCATTGCGCGTTCGGGCTCTGCTTGAAGTCACGGGATGTCTGACAGAAGAACGCGACCCCTGGGCGTCATATGAACAATGGGCGGATCAACTCATCGCGATTTGCCCAAAGGCGAACCGAGAGCAATTTACGATCTTCACCCGTTGGATCGTTCCTGCCACCGCGCGCGTGCAGATTCGACGACGAGGCATCACCGATAGCACCCTCAGCCGGGCCAGAGAGATGAGCCGCGCGGCGCTCGAATTCCTCCAGATGCTCGAAGCGCGGAACCTGTCGTTGCAATCCGCCCCGCAGTCGATCTTCGACGAGTTCGCTGCCTCGCGCCGCAGCAGAGCAATCGCGATCCGTCCTTTCATCCGATGGGCGAAACAGACCGGCGCGATGCGCCGAATCTCCGCCCCGGTACGACCCAAGTCCGCCCCGTCGCTCGCCTACAGCGAGGCCACCCATCATTCTTGGGTGTCTCGCTTCCTCGAAGACGATCAGCTGAACGAGGGAACGAGGCTCGTCGGATTGATGGTCGGTCTCTACGCAGCGCCGATCACACGGCTCGTCAAACTCCAAGACAAGAACATCGTCTATCGAGGCGAAACGGCGACGCTTTCCCTCGGGAACGCTCCGCTCCACCTAGCGCCACGCGTCACCGAACTGCTCGGCATGCAACTGGCGCAGCGCGCTATATCCCCGGAAGGATGGTTATTCCCATCACCCGCCCTTCCTGGCCGACACATCGACCCCTCGACGCTTACCAAACGCCTGAGAGACCTCGGCTGCGAGACCATCCTGCTGCGCGGCGCTGCGATGATCAACCTGACCGCTACCGTCCCGCTCGGACCCTTGGCGGATCTCACAGGGCGATCACTATCGGCGACAGGCAGATGGATCAAGTCATCGGGTAGCACCTATCTGGTGTACCCGGCGATCCGGGATCCCTCCCGTCCTGGTGTGTCCAGCCAGTAGAACACTGCCGGGAACTCGCGGCCTTCGTGTCCTCAGATGCTGTTGAGTAGGCTGAGATCGAGTCCGTGCCCCTGGAGTCCCGCGGGGTGGTGGTCTTTCGGGCCCGCGGCGTCGTGACCGCGACGGGGTGAGCCATCGTGCGATGGTCAGTGAGAACGACCAAGA
>NZ_JBFBLT010000034.1:0-2148 GCF_040702645.1 Microbacterium sp. NPDC078814 | reverse complement strand
CTCGGCGTGATGCTCTGTTGCTCGCCCCTCAACGACGCAGACGACCTAGAACACTAGTCGAACTGCTCGTCCTGTCGGGGACGAGTGCCCACGGAGAGACTGATCCCTCTCGCGGTGGGCCTTTTCTGTACCCACCGACATGGGAGAAACCAATGACCAAACCACTCTGCTCTTTCCCGGACTGCGGCATGAAGCCTCGTGCACTCGGCCTTTGCTCCGCACACCACGCCCAGCACCTACGGGGACAAACGCTTCGTCCCAGGCGTGAAGTGATCAGGGACATCCGCCAGAGGGTGGAGAGTAAGACTCTTCGAGGCGAAGGTTGCTGGGCATGGAGCGGTGCGCACGCGAACACAGGCTATGCGCAAGTCCGCGAGAACAAGAAGCTGCACTACGTGCATCGCCTGGTGTATGCCTTCCACAACGGAAGCGTTCCGGACGGAATGGTAGTGGACCACAAGTGCCACAACCGCGGCTGCATCAACCCGGAGCACCTTCAAGCAGTATCGCCGAAGCAGAACAACGAGAACCGGTCGGGTCCAGCGCGCAACAACACAAGCGGCTACCGCGGGGTTTACCGGATCACTAGGTCTGGCAAGTGGGGTGCTCGCCTAAAGGACGGCCCCACTGTGCACCGCGAAGAGGGATTTGCTACCGCGGCAGAAGCGGCAAAAGCAGCGTCTCGGATGCGGGCCACGATCTTCACCAACAGCCTGCTCGACATGCACCCAGCAGCCCCAGGCGACAACGACTAAGGAGCCCGGAGCATGGTCTCATCCCGCACCGGGCTGACACCCCACCTCCGCTTCCGGAAAGCCGTACTCTCCCGAGACCGCAAGGCAGGGGTCACACACTGCCCAGACTGCGGATGCGAACTCGACTACGAAATCAGCAGGCAACCCCACTCCGCCGAACCAGACCACATCATCCCAGCAGCACAAGCACGACAACTCGGATGGACAGACGCCCAACTCAACGCACCAACAAACGGGCGCACCATCTGCCGGCGATGCAACCAATCACGAGGCGCCGGAAAACCAAACAAGAAGATCAACAAGACCATTCAACCCTCGAACGGATGGTAGGGCACCCACCCCCTCCCACCCCCTCCACAGTCGCACCCGAGGCATTGCGAGACTTTCGCACACGGGGTGGATTTCCACAGGAGGCGTTATGAGCTCCTACGTTCCGCGCGCCAAGAAACGGATAGATTGCAGAGAGTCCTCTCTGTCGCCCTTGCCGCCGTAAGCGCCCGACCTACAGGGATCGGGTGGCTGCGGGCCGCGACCAGCATTGGTCGTGCGGAGCGTGCGGGGTTAATTGTTCCCGGCCGGCCACTCGCGGGGCTCGACCGAAGTGGTGCCCGTCGTGCCGGAAGGCTCTGCACAATCGCGATATCAAGATCAGCGCGGGGGAGCGGACGGCAATCTATTTGCGGGATGGGTGGGAGTGCTGGCTGTGCCTCGGCGCGGTCGATCGTACGCTTATTGGCTCACGTTCTCGTTGGCGCCCGTCGCTCGATCATGTTCGCCCGCGAGCTCTCGGCGGAGACGACTCGCCCGCGTACCTTCGGTTGGCCCATTGGTGGTGCAACTCGGTCCGTTCCGACGGTCGCGCTTACTCTCCGGAGGATTTCCGTGTCGCTTCGTGATTCCGCCTCCTCAGGCGATCGGTTGAAGACGTTGCGCGACCTGCGCGACCTTCTCGCCGACCAGTTGGTTGAGTCTGCGTCCGCGCGTGATGTCGCGGCGCTTACTGCTCGGTTCCAGTCGGTGCTAGCCGAGATCGCTGATCTCGAGTCGCAGGAGCAGAAGGCTGGTGATCCTCTTGACGAAATCGCAGCCCGTAGAGCTGCTCGGGGAGGCGCCACCGCGCGTCTTGGTCGAGCCGAAGGGCGTTCGCGCTAACTCTTGGGAGGACGTGGCGGATCTTTCGGCGCAGGCGGGGATTGTGCTGGATGGTTGGCAGGAGGTCATTCTTCGCGCGGCGATGGGTGAGCGTTCGGATGCAACGTGGGCGGCTAAGCGTGTCGGGGTGAGCGTGGCCCGTCAGAAGGCCGCGTCCGTTTGAGTGGTGGTCTTTCGCTTCGTTGCGATGATCAGCTGTCGTTAGTTTAGGCGGCGGTGATCTCGGGGAGTATCACCGCCT
>NZ_JBFBLT010000033.1:0-2164 GCF_040702645.1 Microbacterium sp. NPDC078814 | reverse complement strand
AGGCGGTGATACTCCCCGAGATCACCGCCGCCTAAACTAACGACAGCTGATCATCGCAACGAAGCGAAAGACCACCACTCAAACGGACGCGGCCAGCACGTGGTGATCGTGTGTCTTGTGAACTCCTGTGTACATTGTGAACGCTTGTGTACTCCATCGCCTACGCGCGGTTTCCCTAACGATCGCGGATGCTCGGAGGCCGGGTTTGATGCGCCGGCAACCGCCAGAACTCACCTCGCACGAATAGGATCGCATCATGACGGCGTCTGACTCCACGGACCTTATTCGTCGGCTGATTGTAGCGCTTGGACCAACGCTGGTGTCGACCCTTGCGGGTTCTCGAGATACGCAGGCTGCGACCAGCTGGGTTCAGGCGCGCGGTGCCCGCCCCAATGCCGAGGCGATTGCACGCCTTGAGTGCGCAGAGGTGGTATGGCGAATCATCAGCGACGCCGAAGGCGACCAAGTGGCGCGGTTATGGTTCGTCGGAGCCAACCCGTTTCTTCGTGACGAGAGCACAGCGATAACCGCGATTCGCGATGGGCGGTTCGACGAAGTCATCGGAGCTGCTCAGTCGCTCGTGGACGGATCGTTTTCCGGATGATGTGTCGGCGAGTTCGTCGTCGCTAGCGCTTGGAGCGCCAGATACATTTCAGTACGCGCCGCTTCGGGAGTTAACGCTCCCGTAAGTATGCGCCGAGCACGATCGAGATCCTCCTCGGTCAGGGCATGAGCTCCGAGTTCGTGCCCCTTCTGGATCGCGGCGAGGGCTCGCATCACATGCGGGGGTATTCGAGATTGTTCACGCACGTTTAAACTCCTTGCGATGAGACTATCGGAGCACACACGCCGGCTGGCGCGCAGTACTTGTCGCCGAGGTGTCGCGCCCCGTGCCTATCCGCTCTGAGACGACAGTCTCGGCATCACGCGCCAGGCTGTGTAGCTCAGGTCGGCGAGGAAGATCTTGAGTGAACTGTCCGACTTGATGCTTGTGTCGACAGCGGTCACGTTGGACCAGCCGTCCCGATCGCTGCGACGATCGACTCGGGATCGTGATTCATGAGCAACCACTGGGCCGGGGTGGCGAGGCTGAGTAACGAGTGTCGCGTCGTCATGAACTCGTACACATGCCAGGCCGACCAGGAATGCGGGATAGCCTGAGCCACCTGCGCCACACCGCCGAGTACGCCGCAGGACCGATCAAACTGCCATATTGGATAACGTCGTCTTCGGTCTACGAGAAAGTAGTAGAGCTTGCCTCGACGCGCAAGCCGCTGAACCTGGCGGAGACCGATCATGAGAAAGTCGGCTGTTTCGTCATCACTCCAGGAATCGATGACAGCTTCGAGCCGTAGACCATACTCCGGGCGGAGCCCCAGTCGCGATTCGACGCTCCCATCGTCACAGTACGACTCCGCCTCGGTAGCGTCGACCGGCTCGGTTGCGAGTTGCTCCGTAGCGACAAATAGGTCGCCTGCGGTCTCAAGTACCAGTTCGATCATGGTTCTAAGGAGCGCGTCAACCAGCTTCCAGTCGCGTCCAGTATCGCCCGCAACTTGTACGAGTCGCCTGAGTGAATCGAGCGTTGAGCGGAAATCCTCGTCAAACGTTTCGTCGGCGATGTGCTCAGTAAGACTCCTCCCACGACGTTGGTAATGGCCTCGTTTATCGTTACGAAGGTGGCTGCTCACTCAGCACTTCCAACGCCTCGAGAATCTCGACGACTCTGTACGGATCGCTTCCCTTCATCAACCACTCGATGGGGGAATGAGTACTACCCTCGCCAACGAGGCTTGGATGGGACGTCGCCATAAAGATGTTGATTTCAGCTGGTAGCCATTGCTTCGGAACCGCGGGAGCGATGACGCCGACTCCTGGCAGAACCACGAAGCGAGGCCTCCCCGCGAATTGCCAAGAGGGGTACCGCCACTCCTTGCCCGCGTCAACAGCGTGCAGATAGCCGCGCTGGCTGAGCCGTTGCAAGGAAGTTGGCGTGATGCGCAGCAGAGATCGCGTCGCATCCGGGCTTAGTGAGTGCTCTTCCTCAGCTGATACCGGCGCGAGGCGTGCGGCCGCGTCCGTTTGAGTGGTGGTCTTTCGCTTCGTTGCGATGATCAGCTGTCGTTAGTTTAGGCGGCGGTGATCTCGGGGAGTATCACCGCCT
>NZ_JBFBLT010000032.1:0-2192 GCF_040702645.1 Microbacterium sp. NPDC078814 | reverse complement strand
AGTGTTCCGGCCCCAACCCATGCCACCCGCCTAGAAAGGCACGCTCATGGAGAGCGAACGACAGACCATGCACGCAATGGCCGTGCAAGCCCTCGAAGGTGAGGGTGACTTCCTGCTCAGTGTCGACTCACACGTCGGAGAAGACGATGACTAAGCCGATCACAACCTTCTGGGCGCGGCGCATCCGATGGGGACTGCGAGCTGGGCAGACACCCGAATGGTGGCCCGTCTACATCTTCCTCCCGCCCACACGACGGGCATTCGATCGATCCTTCTACGCCAAGCCATGGCGACGCGCAAACACTCGCAAGGGCAACTGATGACTGAGATTGAGTACGAGATCACCGAAGAGTGCACCTACTCGCACCTCCTCGCTAGCCACAAGTGGGTTGTCCGCTACGGCTTCTGCGAGTGCGGCTACGAGTGCGATGCGCACGAGTGGGTACGTCACGTCGCAGTCCTCACTGCCACGCTGGCTTCGAGAACCGAGGCGGCGTTTTGATGCGAAACGAGGTACAGGACTTCATCGCCTGGGCGGATCAGTCACCCGCGGTCACCTGGGCCGGAAGCCTCGGGCTCAAAGAACGATGGCTCAACCGCGACAACCCGGAGTACCAGGCAATGTTGCGCAGACGAGGCGAAGACGTCGACAACTTCCTCTGACAACGCCGAACGAATAGAACAGGAACTAGCCGCATGACCGAGGCATACACGGAGACGCGTTTCGTGCACTGGGTGGGGGATTGGTCCAAGACGCTGCATGCAAACGGACCCGCATCCTTCAAGTTCTTGACTCCCTACCCGGACGACGTCACATGCAAGCTGTGCAGGACGCTCCTGGACCGAGATCCTGAGGAATGGGCGTGACTGAGGTTGTTGTGTATACCCAACCCAACCGTCAACCCTGCAAAGCCACACTCCGCACCAGAGGCCTCATCCGTGACCTCGCCATCATCAACATGGAGGGCGAAGGGGACTGGCAGTGCGTGTTCGCCCCAGCAGGAGACGACGATGAAGCCTGAGAAGCAGAGCGCGCTTGACGGGGGTGATGAGTTATTAGGTGCAGCAGATGTGGTCGGCGGGTAGGCATCTATCTGAATGAGGTGAGCGGACCGTACATCGCACACACGTTCCCCGTCGCTTTCCACCGCGCCGTGGTGGACGGGGTAGACATCCGAAATGGCCTGATAGCTAGGTGGGCTGATGGCGACTGATTGCACGGCCACGCACCTCCTCAACAACGACTCCCTCGACTGCCAGCTCACCAACGGTCACGCCGGCCCACACAAAGGCCGAGCGGTAGACGGCGACTACTGGTGGCAGAAAGAACCCACAAGGACACGTCATGAGTGACACCACACGCGCCACGCTCGAAGAAGCCCTCGCCGCACACGTCGCAGACGAATGCGACGGAGACCTCGCAGGCGCCTACGTCATCGTCACCGAAACCACCACGTTCGCCGACGCCGAAGCAGAAGACAGCGTTCTCTACTTCACCACCCGAGCCATGCAATCCAGGTTCTACACGGACGGACTCCTCTACGCGGCACTTAACCGCGGCGACACCCTGTTCACCGACGAGGACGACTGATGCGGTACGACCAGCTCATCCTCAAAGCCACCATCGCGCTCGGTATCACATGGGCACTCGTCCGCACCGCAGACCACCTCATCGACAACCACCTCACCGCGCACTACTGGCGCCGCGTGAAAGGAACCCGATGACTACCACGTGTGCACGATGCGGACGACCCGCCACCTACCCGGCCAGCGGGACCATCACATGCGTCTGCGGAAACCGAATCCACGGCACATCCACCGGAGCACACGCATGACCCAACCCGAATACGCGTGCATCTCCTGCGACACCGTGTGGAACTCACAATCCGCCAGCGACAGGTGCTGCGACAACGACGACCTCACCGGATACGAACCCAGCCGCAACAGGCTCTCCTTCACACCCGGCTACGACTGAACTCCACACCCACACGAAGCCCTGACCACACACGGGCAGGGCTTCACCCCGTTAAGGACAGGTCAACGATGACCCGCACACTCCACACCTGCGAAGACTGCGGACGAAACGACCTCACGCCCCTCGGCGTGATGCTCTGTTGCTCGCCCCTCAACGACGCAGACGACCTAGAACACTAGTCGAACTGCTCGTCCTGTCGGGGACGAGTGCCCACGGA
>NZ_JBFBLT010000031.1:0-2921 GCF_040702645.1 Microbacterium sp. NPDC078814 | reverse complement strand
TCCGGCCCCGTTTGGTTCTGCCCACCGTTCCTCGACGCCGGTTGCCCTACATGTGTGGCTGTTGCCCTGTGGCTGTTGCGTGGGAGGTGGGAGGTTTAGATGAAGGCGACGTCTGACCATCCGAGAGGATGGTGTTCGCCTACCAGGAAGGTGATGATTCCGGACCGGGAGAACTTCCCCGTCGTGTCCCGCAACCACTTCGACCCGCCATCACAAGACGGGCACGAGAATCCGAACGTTGATCCGAGATCCCATGCCTGGAAGTTGTGGCGGTGCGCCGTGACCCAGATGCGTGCCTCATGTGCGCGCTGGTCGCCGCGGGCTTGACCGTTCAACCACTTCTCGAACCCGGCCGCATCACTGCCTGGGATCTTGTGGCCATGGTTGAACCCCATGGGAACGTTCGCGGCGGTCGTGTACACGTTCATCTCGTCGTGCGGGATGGTGAAGTCGACGTGATCAAAACCGGGCGTTGCGTCGAGTACGCGTTGCAGGGTCTCCGCGAGGAACGCTCCCCCATTGTCGGAGTCGGACGTGATCGACTTCGCCGACCCGCCCTGACGACCGAACTCGGTGTGGTTGCAGAGCACGGAAACGAACTGGCCCTTGTCGAATGCTGGATACAGTTCGCGTGCGTACGCTGACCACACGTCAAGGACAAGGTTCATCTGCCCGCGAAGGCCAGCTTGTACCGTGTGCGTCTGCGACGTGTAGTTGCCGGCGATGCCTTCGAACGGGTCACCGTTGTTGACGATGACGAGTTCGGTGACGTTGCGGTGCTTTCGCTGCCGGGCAACTTCGGCCTGGAAGTTCTCGAGGCCGTCGTAGAGGCGGTCGAGGGTTGCGTCGATGCCGCCACCCTCAGACTTCCCGAGCTGCATGTCGGAGAGGTTGAGGATCGCGGCTACGGGTTCACCGAGGCCGCAGCCGGGAATGCGGCGCGGGAGCTTCCACGCCCTTGCGCGTTTCTGCGCTTCGGCGATGTCGGCTTCGGTGATCGCGTTGGTGGTCTTCCGTCGAAACGAAGCCCTGTATGAGAACAGGTTTACGATGTCGCGGTTGCCGTCCTCGGTTCGCTTGGACGACTGCCACGTGGATGCGCGAACCGTGTCCCCGATGATCTCGAAGAGCTCGGGGTCGAGCATGAACTTCTCGAAGACGTGATCCCAGTTGGTCAGCGGGCCTTCGGAGCGGATGCCGGTGAAGTCGCCTCCGATGACGGCGCCGTCTGGACCGTATCTGAAGTCGCCGTTCTCTTTCGCCGCGTCCTTGTCGGGTGCTTCGGAGAGGCGGTCTGCGAGGCTCACTTCGTGTACCCCATGCGCTTCCGCCACACACCGAACGTGGTGTCCGCGACTTCCGGCATGCCCTCTTTGACGAGAGCCTCGAGGAGGTCGACGTGTCTCCACTCGGGGTTCTTGAGCGTTGATCTGATGACTTCCTGGTCGTCCGCGGTTTGCTCTTCGAGCCAACGATCAAGGATGGTCTTCTGCGACTTAGGCGCGGGCGGTGATGCGAGGCTGGACTGAATCGACACGATGGTCGCCTTTCATAGCCGGTTGGGGCATAAGCCGTGAACATGCACTGTGAAGTTATGAAGTCTTGCCCGAGCGTGCCGGATTTGAACCGACGCCTCCCGCTGAGCACATGCCTGTGCGGGGGTGCTGCCTAGCTACACCAAGCACTCGGGTCTTCTGCGAGGGTTGCAACTTCCCCCTGGCTTTATGGGCCAACGGCCTCGCATTGTCGGGGATGAGGGGGTTGAACCCTCACGTCCTCACGGACACGCGATTTTGAGTCGCGCGCGTCTGCCGGTTCCGCCAATCCCCGGGGTGCTCGCCGCGGCTTTACCCGGACACGAGCGTGTGACACGACGGGGTGCGCGCTTTGTGAGATCGACCGTCCGGAAGTCTCACGGTGGGGCTGTCGTGTGTTTATCGGGTGCGTTCGTATGCACCTGTTTTCGCCGGCGTCGTCCCGGCTTGTCCTCGAACCGACCATTCGCCACGGGTCATTCCATGAGCCGACCGGGAGGAACAACAAAGCCGCCCACCAGAATGGTTGAGCGGCTGATTTCGGACACAACAATCCGAAGCACCTTCAGGATAGCAGACTTCAACCCATTTGTGCTACCGCTTCCTGAAGCGTGTCGATATCAATTTTGATACCTAGAGAGCGCCCAAGATCCTGAAGGCCTGTCACGCCGATCCAGACGGCCGCGCATTCCCGGTTGCGGCATTCGGCGGTGAACTCGTGCCCGACCCGAAAGGTGATCGTGAGATTGTCGCTCGACTCCCCCTCCGCGTTGCTCACCTTATCGACACCGCACTTGGGGCATTCGGTTCGCCGCAACGGGACAGTCTTCGGCGGTTCGATGAGATCCCACACTTTTGCCGCCCACGTGTCCGGATAGGACGCGAGGTGTTCGAACGTGGTGTCGTCCATTGCACCCGTGTTGTGCAGGGTATTGAGGCGTTCCCAGAATCCGCGCAGATCCAGTTTGAGTTCGCCGGCGCCCTGGACGCCCCATTCCTGCAACCACGCCCGGGTGACGTCCTGAATGTGGATGAGCAGGTCAAGGGATTGGACGTCGAGGATGTTGCGGGTTGACGGCAGCCCTCCCCCGCTTCCGCCTTCCATTCCAGGTGCGAGCTGCCCATTGAGCATGTCGACGAGGGGCGGGAAGTGTTGCTGTCTGTCGTGGTTGTCGACGGTTACGGTGAGGGTCCATGGTCCGATCAGTCGGGCCATCCCATCGGATAGTTCGGTCATGGGTTCTCGCTTTCGTGTTCAAGTGTGTGTTCTCGTGCACCGTCGATCTGTGGACCGACAAGGATGACCGGACACGACGGACAACGCCACAACGGCGGCAAAGTCATCGGATGCTCCACGCAGCACGCAGAGTGGCGCCTGTGAGGTGC
>NZ_JBFBLT010000030.1:0-3499 GCF_040702645.1 Microbacterium sp. NPDC078814 | reverse complement strand
GACTAAAAGGAGTCCGGCGGTGTCCTACTCTCCCACAGGGTCCCCCCTGCAGTACCATCGGCGCTGTGAGGCTTAGCTTCCGGGTTCGGAATGTGACCGGGCGTTTCCCTCACGCTATGGCCGCCGAAACACTATTGATGTTTCAATCAAACCTAAAGCAATGATGAATCATTGTTGAAGGTAGTTCTCGACCGTACATCGAGAACCACTCAGTGGACGCAAGCACCAACAAACGGTGTGTTATCAAGTCATCGGCTTATTAGTACCAGTCAGCTGCACACGTTACCGTGCTTCCACATCTGGCCTATCAACCCAGTAGTCTGGCTGGGAGCCTCTCACCCGAAGGTATGGAAGTCTCATCTTGAGGCCGGCTTCCCGCTTAGATGCTTTCAGCGGTTATCCATCCCGAACGTAGCTAATCAGCGGTGCTCCTGGCGGAACAACTGACACACCAGAGGTTCGTCCAACCCGGTCCTCTCGTACTAGGGTCAGATCCTCTCAAACTTCCTACGCGCGCAGCGGATAGGGACCGAACTGTCTCACGACGTTCTAAACCCAGCTCGCGTACCGCTTTAATGGGCGAACAGCCCAACCCTTGGGACCTACTCCAGCCCCAGGATGCGACGAGCCGACATCGAGGTGCCAAACCATGCCGTCGATATGGACTCTTGGGCAAGATCAGCCTGTTATCCCCGAGGTACCTTTTATCCGTTGAGCGACAGCGCTTCCACAAGCCACTGCCGGATCACTAGTCCCGACTTTCGTCCCTGCTCGACCTGTCAGTCTCACAGTCAAGCTCCCTTGTGCACTTACACTCGCCACCTGATTGCCAACCAGGTTGAGGGAACCTTTGGGCGCCTCCGTTACTTTTTGGGAGGCAACCGCCCCAGTTAAACTACCCACCAGGCACTGTCCCTGAACCGGATTACGGTTCGAAGTTAGATATCCAGAGTGACCAGAGTGGTATTTCAACAATGACTCCACGGTAACTGGCGTCACCGCTTCAAAGTCTCCCACCTATCCTACACAAGCCACACCGAACACCAATACCAAGCTGTAGTAAAGGTCACGGGGTCTTTCCGTCCTGCTGCGCGTAACGAGCATCTTTACTCGTAATGCAATTTCGCCGAGTTCGCGGTTGAGACAGTTGGGAAGTCGTTACGCCATTCGTGCAGGTCGGAACTTACCCGACAAGGAATTTCGCTACCTTAGGATGGTTATAGTTACCACCGCCGTTTACTGGGGCTTAAATTCTCAGCTTCGCCTTGCGGCTAACCGGTCCTCTTAACCTTCCAGCACCGGGCAGGCGTCAGTCCGTATACATCGTCTTGCGACTTGGCACGGACCTGTGTTTTTAGTAAACAGTCGCTACCCACTAGTCTCTGCGGCCTCCAAACGCTTTCGGAGCAAGTCCTAATACGTCGAAGGCCCCCCTTCTCCCGAAGTTACGGGGGCATTTTGCCGAGTTCCTTAACCACGATTCTCTCGATCTCCTTGGTATTCTCTACCTGACCACCTGAGTCGGTTTGGGGTACGGGCAGCTAGAACCTCGCGTCGATGCTTTTCTCGGCAGCATAGGATCATCCACTTTTTATCCGCATCGTGTCTCAGCCTGTATGAGTCGCGGATTTGCCTACGACTCGGCCTACGCACTTGCACCAGGACAACCATCGCCTGGCTTGGACTACCTTCCTGCGTCACACCTGTTAATACGCTAACCGCACCAGCATGGGGTCACGTGCTCCCCTCCACGGTGTCACCCGAAGGCAACGATGTGAAGGCTCGGACGTTTAGCACCACTGGATTAGCTTGGGCGGTTCTTCGCCGGTACGGGAATATCAACCCGTTGTCCATCGACTACGCCTGTCGGCCTCGCCTTAGGTCCCGACTTACCCAGGGAAGATTAGCTTGACCCTGGAACCCTTGGTCTTTCGGAGGACGTGTTTCTCACACGTCATTCGCTACTCATGCCTGCATTCTCACTCGTGTAGCCTCCACGGCTGGTTTCCACCGCCGCTTCGCTGGCCACACGACGCTCTCCTACCCATCAACACGGCTGGACCACGAAGGCCTACCAATAATGTCAATGCCACAACTTCGGTGGCGTGCTTGAGCCCCGTTACATTGTCGGCGCGGAATCACTTGACCAGTGAGCTATTACGCACTCTTTCAAGGGTGGCTGCTTCTAAGCCAACCTCCTGGTTGTCAGAGCAACTCCACATCCTTTCCCACTTAGCACGCGCTTTGGGACCTTAGTTGGTGGTCTGGGTTGTTTCCCTCTCGACTATGAAGCTTATCCCCCACAGTCTCACTGCTGCGCTCTCACTTACCGGCATTCGGAGTTTGGCTGACGTCAGTAACCTTGTAGGGCCCATCGGCCATCCAGTAGCTCTACCTCCGGCAAGAAACACGCAACGCTGCACCTAAATGCATTTCGGAGAGAACCAGCTATCACGAAGTTTGATTGGCCTTTCACCCCTATCCACAGCTCATCCCCTCAGTTTTCAACCTAAGTGGGTTCGGTCCTCCACGACGTCTTACCGTCGCTTCAACCTGGCCATGGATAGATCACTTCGCTTCGGGTCTAGGACATGCGACTGAATCGCCCTATTCAGACTCGCTTTCGCTACGGCTACCCCACACGGGTTAACCTCGCCACATATCGCTAACTCGCAGGCTCATTCTTCAAAAGGCACGCTGTCACACCTACCAGGGGTGCTCCAACGGTTTGTAAGCAAACGGTTTCAGGTACTATTTCACTCCCCTCCCGGGGTACTTTTCACCTTTCCCTCACGGTACTTGTCCGCTATCGGTCATCTGGGAGTATTTAGGCTTATCAGGTGGTCCTGACAGATTCACACGGGATTTCACGGGCCCCGTGCTACTTGGGATACTCTCCACGCCAGAACACGCATTTCGACTACGGGGTTGGCACCCTCTATGACCGGCCTTTCAAGACCGTTCGTCTATACGCTTCTGTAACGTCGCCAGCTCGGCAGAACTGACTGGTGAGTCCCACAACCCCGAATATGCAACTCCTGCCGGATATCACACACACTCGGTTTAGCCTGATCCGGTTTCGCTCGCCACTACTAACGGAATCGCGGTTGCTTTCTCTTCCTGTGGGTACTGAGATGTTTCACTTCCCCACGTTCCCTCTACCCGCCCTATATATTCAGGCGGGAGTCACTAGGTCGGCACGCCGCCCAGCGGGGTTTCCCCATTCGGACACCCTCGGATCAAAACTTGCTTATCAGTTCCCCGAGGCTTATCGCAGATTGCTACGTCCTTCTTCGGCTCCAGATGCCAAGGCATCCACCGTTTGCTCTTAAAGACTTGAAATCACATGAGTTTGAATCAAAAACCCGACCAGTCCGAAGACTGAATCAGAAATTGACTAATGATCTTTAAGATCATCTTGCGCAACTGATCAAAGACCAGTTGCAAGATGCTCGCGTCCACTGTGTAGTTCTCAAAGTACGGGCGGTACCCCTCACCA
>NZ_JBFBLT010000029.1:0-3663 GCF_040702645.1 Microbacterium sp. NPDC078814 | reverse complement strand
CCGACAAGGATGACCGGACACGACGGACAACGCCACAACGGCGGCAAAGTCATCGGATGCTCCACGCAGCACGCAGAGTGGCGCCTGTGAGGTGCCAACTCCAGTCGATCGAGTCACCGAGTGACGCCCCACACTTGCATTGGCCGAGGTGAAGGTGGGGGGCATGATCCTCGAGGATGCGAGCCTGCAGACACGCTTGGGCGTGACGCTCGGCTTCGGACGGCTCGCCCTGCGATACCTGGACCAGGAAATCAGCGCTGCTTCCGACGTATGGAATCCGCGCTTCCTCATTGATAGAGATGGGTTCGGTTCGTGTGCGTTCGATGATGCTGTTGACGATCGCGCCCTGGTTTGCCATGAGTGCGTCGGCGGCTACCTGCATGAGAGCGTTCGCGTGTCGGCAACCGTTTCCGTCTCCCTTGCGGAGTGCTGCGATCAGGTCAGAAAGGGGTCGGGTTTCCAAAGCTGTCACCTCCTGCGGGTGTCGTCCATGCGTCTGCCTGGGGGGTGGTGGCGGGTGTCTGCCAGGGTTCGGGTGTGGGCGCCGGACGAGACTGGCCCGTGTTCCGCAGCACCGTCACCCCGTCAACCCACACGAGCAGGTCGTAATACTTCTTGCCCTCATGTTCGCGCTCGACGGTCTCTTCACGGCCGAAGAACGAGATGCGGTCCTTCTCCTGGAACTGGGCCCAGTCGATGTTCTTGCCGCGGATGGTGCGGAAGGTGCGCCCGGTGGTGTCGTACCCGCCCGCGTCGTTCTTCCGGGAGTGGGGTTCGCTCGTCTTGAGTCCCCACGGGCCGTCTGGGCCGACGAGTACCTTGTCGACGAACGCGGATCGGACCTGAATGTCAGCCATCAGCTGTTTCTCCTTGCTTCGATTACTCGGTCAATGCGGTCCGGGCGAAACCCAGACCAATGATCACCGTCTGCCAGCACCACTGGCGCGCTGATGTGGTTGAGCGCCCGCAACAGCGGCAGGTGGTTCTCGGCGGGCAGTTCAATGAACTCCACGCCCTTCTCGGTCAGATATCGGTGTGTTGCTGTGCATTGCACACACGACGGCTTCGTGAACACCACTACTTCGGACATCACCACTCCTGCACCGCGTGCCACGGGAACTGTCCCGCCCCGCCCCGCCTCAACTTCTCTGGCCACTCGCGCAACTCACGCGCTCCTCTCCATGCGACGAATTCGTACAATTCCTGATGTTCGGTGTCCTTTCGGATGCCGTAGCCGAACTCCGGCCACCCCAGCAGCGCAGACGATCCGCGGGGACGCACGTCGCGGATTCCGTTGACGCCAACAGCGTGACCGGCGTGAGCTTCGATCACCAGCGCGACCCCTCGGTCTCGAATCGAATCGAGGGCAGCTATCACAGGGGCAATGTCGTCGTCAGTGTTCATCCGCAGCGCCAGGCGATACAGCGGGCCGATGAATACGACGTCCGGATCATGGCGGTCGATGAGCTGGTGAATGCCTCCGAGTTCGGCCGGGTCTAGAAGGTTCAAGCGGCCCGACAGGCGCATGTGGATGCGTTGAGTCGGATCAGTCATGCCGCGCCGTTGCGCTTGCTCACTCATCCATCTCGCTGCTCGCATCCACTGCTTGCCCGTGTTCTCGGCATCCACAACTAGGGCGGTGATGGGGTCGATCTCATCGAACGTGAACGGGTGAACACCGGCGGCCGGCAGAATGAGCATCTGGCGGACCAGCGTCGTCTTGCCGAGGCCTTCGTGCCCGGTGAGAATGAGGCGGTCCTTGCGTTCCATGAGCCCGGGGATCACCCAGTCTGCGTCGTCGGGGATTTGCAGCACCTCGGCCAGCGTTACGGTGTCAAAGGACGGTGATGCTTGCCGGGTGAGCCCGGACTTTACGTCCTCCCAAACCTGCGCCGGGTCTGTGCCGTGATCCCCCAGCTTCGCCAAACCGTCCTGCAGGACAGTACGGCCAGTTCGCCGCATCGCGTCTTGCTTCACGATCGACGCATACGAGGCGACGAGGGATGGCGCGGTTGCCATGTCTAGCCACCGCCAGGGCTCATCGGGGCCGATGCCGCGAATCCCCCACTCTCCGAAACGACCTTCGATCGTCAGGGCGTCATGTTTCTCCCCTGCCGTGATTGCAGTTCCAAGACGATCGAACAGGACCCCGAGTCGCGAGTCGGCGAAGTCGTCGCCGCGGATGATGAGCGCCGCTTCCCGGAACACGCGGTTCTCGCGAAGCACACAGCCAAGAACGGCTTGCTCTGCGTTCATCTGTACATCCACTCTTCGTTCGACGGGATCTTGACCTGCGGCTTCTGAGGCCGCTTGCCTGCATCACGTTCCGCGAACTCCTGCTGCTTCCGCATGCCGTTCTTCCACGTTCTCCCCCAGTCGAGCTTCACGCCCTTCTGGCCCGGGATTGCCGCCCAGTAGTCGACGAACTCGATGGTCTTCCTATCGATGTCGACCAGCGGCACTTCCTCCTTCGCCCATGCGCGCATGTCGTCGCTGATGTCGAAGGGTTCTGGGACGCGTGAACCGCGCGAAGCGCCTTCTACTTCTTTAGAAGTAGGGGTCGGGTCGGGTCGGGTCGGGTCGGGGTTACGAACGTTTTCCGAACCGTTCGGACCTGTTCGCCCGAACGGTTCCTGTTCTTCCGCGTCTTTCTGCGGTTTCCCTTGCTTACGTCGCGCTCGCAACTCCCGCATGCGTTCCCTACTCGCGGCCCGCTCAGCGTCTACGTCTTCCTTACGTGGCTGGTACGCGTGCCAGTTGTAGAACTCGTATCCGTCAGACGTACGGCCCCAAAGACCCGCGTCGATGAGGGCCGCCGGCGCTGCGGGCGGTGTTCCCCACTGCTCAAGCATGTATGCCGGGACGTGACCGTCAGTGAGTTGATCGGCGCACCATGAGCCGGCAAGGGTCCAAACTCCGATAGCAGCGAACCGGTGGCGCCTGGGGATGGACAAAAACTTCTTGGACGAATGCAACCCGTCGTCGACTTTGAACCATGCCAAGTCAGTCGCCCCCTTCGATGAGCCGGACAACAAGTGCCGGATCGAAGCCCGTGATATCGACGATCTTCCCAAAAGGCACCTTGTAGTTATAAGCGAGCCGAACGTACATTCCAGCGTGCCGGTCGTCGACAGTCAGCATCGAAAGGTAGGACTCCGCGACGATTGTTCTGCCATCCATTACGATCTCCCTTCCGTAATCCAGAATCGCGAAACTGGCGACTTCGCACCCGTTAGGCTGTGGATAGCCCTGTGCAAATCCAAGGTCACTCCTTCTCGCGGTTGTTGGGGCAGTTCGGGTTGCCTACCGTGAACGGGTTGCGACACTTCCCGCAGACGTGCTCCGGCGCTTCCCTGGGGTACGTGGTTGGGATCGCGCCCGGTGCTGTGATGTAACTCATGCGGCGCTCCTTCTCCTGAGTCGTCCGAGGCGGCGTGGTGAGAGGCCACCCCAGATGCCGGATGTTTGGCCGGTGCGTACAGCGAAGGTGATGCACTCGGCTTGTACGGGGCATGTTTTGCAGATGGCGATGGCTGCTTCTGCGGTGGGCCTGTCGCCGTTCTTCGGGAACCATGCGTCCGGGTTCGTGGTGGCGCATGCGGCGTCTTGCATCCACGGTTCCGGGGTCAGGTTGTCCTCCGTATACACACGAATCGTCATGCT
>NZ_JBFBLT010000028.1:0-3810 GCF_040702645.1 Microbacterium sp. NPDC078814 | reverse complement strand
TACAGGCGCACACGATGTGGCGTATCGGTTTGGTGGACATGTGGGACGAGATCGAACGCACCATCCTCAAACGGCCCGTCCGATTCCTCACCGAAAAACAGAGAGAAGCCATGCGATGAACTCGCTCTTTGTCCCTCGTCTTGTCCGGGAATGCGTGGTCTGCGGAGAGCGGGTCACCTTGAGCAACGCCACGCCCGAGTGGGAAGCTCGCCACTCGCACGCAGAGGAGCCGGAACGTGATGACGCTTAGGTTTGCGGCGTTCATGCTCGCCGCCCTCTGTCTCGGGTGTCTCGCGTTCACCCCCAACAGCCCCGCAACCCTCTGGTTGACGGGGCTCTTCTTTACCTTCTTCGCCATCGTCTGCCTGACATGCCGCGAACCCAACCGTTCGAGGAGAGGCCATGACTCTTGACGAGGCTCTGGACCGGTTGGCGCAGGAACAGGCCTACCTCAACCACGCCCAACACGGCACCAACCAGGTAGCCATCGCACTCGCACAATCACACGTCCGCTACTGGGAATCCGTAGTGGCACAGAAACGACTCCAAGACCAAGGAGGCTGGCGACCATGACACGCAACGAGCAGTCCGACGCGGTGATCCGAGATCACGGCGGGTGGGACATGGGACTTCAATCCAAGCCCTACCCACCGGATTCGGTAGTGGACGCCGCGCTCTCGGCCTGGAACGGAACAGGTGGATCTGATCGCGTCGCAATGCGCGCCGCTCTGCGTGCTGCCGAGGGTGTGCGATGACCGTCAACCTCAACGTGATCGACCACAACGGGGAACACATCACCACGTTCTCGCTCTACGACGACGTATACGAACACATGGTCACCGAATCGGCCATCAACGGCATCCCCGTCACAGACCACATCGCCCAAATCATCACCGCGCACGCGCACGACATCCTCGACAATGCCAAGGACGACGACACATGACGCTCACGACGTACACCCATCTAGAGCAGGGGTCCGATGAGTGGCTGGCTGCGAGATGTGGGCTACTCACCGCATCCACCATCGGCAAACTCATCACCCCCGCCACGCTCAAGGTCGCGGACAACGAAACATCACGCGGCCTCACCATGACACTCGCCGCCGAACGCATCACCGGACACGTCGACTTCGTGTACCCGACCGCGGACATGCAGCGGGGCACGGATGACGAACCGTTCGCCCGTGATGCCTACGCCGAGCACTTCGCACCAGTCGAACAGGTCGGGTTCATGGTGCGCGACTTCGGGGCATACCGCATCGGGTTTTCGCCCGATGGCTTGGTTGGTGGAGACGGGCTCATTGAGATCAAGTCGCGGCGCCCCAAGGAACACCTCAAGACCGTGTTGAAGGGGTTGCCGCCGCTCGAGAACATGGCACAACTACACGCGGGGCTACTCGTGTCCGGCCGCTCCTTCATTGACTACATCTCGTACAGCGCCGGCCTCCCACTCTGGGTCAAACGCGTCTACCCCGACACCCGCTGGGTCAACGCCATCACCACGGCCGCCGAGACGTTCGAAATCAACGTCACCAACATCGTCAACAACTTCACCACCGCCACGCACGGTCTACCCACGACCGAACGGCGTGAAGTCTTCGAGGAGATCTACTGACATGGAAACAGACATCAGCGAAACACTCGCCGCGAAAGTAGACCAGATCACCTTCGAGGACTTCCGGCCGCCGATCGAACGCGTCGTCACCATCACCGGCACGAACGTCAAGAAGGGCGCGGACCAGCCCGTATCCCTCGAACTCGCCGAGTTTCCCGGGCGCCCATACAGACCGGGCAAGTCCATGCGACGCGTCCTTGCCGCGATCTGGGGCACCGACTCGGCAGCGTACATCGGCCGCAAGCTGAAGCTCTACGGTGACCCGTCCATCATGTTCGGTGGCATCGCAGTCGGTGGCATCCGAATCCGTGAGATGTCACACCTCGACGCGCCCCGAGACGTCGTAATCACGGTCAAGCAGGGGATGAGGAAGCCCTACAAGGTTCGTCCCCTCGCCGATGCCCCCGTGGACCCCGCGGTGGTTGATGCTGCACACGCCGCCATCAACCAGGCAACCACCACCCAGAAACTCGACGAGATCGCCGCACACGCAACACGCATCGGCATCCACGGTGAAGTGGCAGACGCGATCGAGACGCGACGGGCAGAGCTCGAGGCGAACCGTGGTTGATCGAATCCGGCCCGCACAACGCGTCGGCTCATGGGTCAAGTTCCGCAGGTTCAACGACATCACCACCCAGAGCGGCACGATCACGCATGCGATCGCACGGCACTCGATCACACACAAGCCGGCATTCATGGTGAGCGGCGACTACTACACCGGCATCGTGCACGCAGACGAAGCGCTCGAGTACGGGCCAGTGCGAACCTAACCAGCACCAACCACTTGAGGGCGCGCAACCGATCACGGATGCGCGCCCTCACTGCACCCCAGGAGACACCCGTGACACGCAACCGTGCATCCGCCAAGAAAGCCGGGGCCGACTTCGAAAGGAGACAGGCCGACTGGCTTGCGAGCAGGCTCAACGATGACCGCATCGACCGTCGAGTCAAGCGAGGCATCAAAGACACGGGCGACATCGGGGGAGTCCTCTTCGCCGGCAACCGTGTCGTCATCGAGTGCAAGAACACCAGCCGCGACAACCTCCCCGCATGGGTACGTGAAGCCGAGGCAGAACGCGGCAACGACGACGCACTCATCGGAGTCGTCATGCACAAGAAACGCGGCACCACCAACCCGGCCGAACAGTACGTCACCATGACCGCCGAAACGTTCGCCATCCTCCTCGAGCGCGGTGTGGCTGAGTGATGGCTGGCCCGGCGTCCGGAACATGCGCTGCATGCAAGAAGGACATCCTCGCGATCATCGACCACCTCGGACCCGACCAACTAGGCATCCAGATCCAGATCATCGCGAACGGACACAACACCGTCCCCTCATGGACCAGAACCGCCGAATCAAG
The DNA here is from genome assembly GCF_040702645.1 of Microbacterium sp. NPDC078814. NCBI lineage: Bacteria > Bacillati > Actinomycetota > Actinomycetes > Micrococcales > Microbacteriaceae > Microbacterium > Microbacterium sp. NPDC078814. Next base: position 832 of record NZ_JBFBLT010000028.1, on the reverse strand, counting down.
ACGCAAACGCATCACCGCGATCCGCACGGAATGCATCAGACAAGGACACAAGACATGCCAACCATCCTCGACATCTGCTGCGGCGCTGGTGGAGCCGCCAAAGGATACGTAGATTCCGGGTTCAACGTCATCGGCGTCGACATCGAACACCACGACTTCCCGTTCGGCAACTTCTACGTCATGGACGCGATCGAAGCGCTCGAGGATCTAGCAGCGAACAACCGGGCCTTCGACGGTCAACCGATCGACGCGATCCACATCTCGCCGCCATGTCAGCGCTGGGCGACCGGCACGAAAGACCCGGATCGTCATCCAGACCTCATCACACCCGCCCGACCGCTGCTCGACGCGATCGGGCTTCCTTATGTCATCGAGAACGTGCCCGGTGCGCCACTCATCGATCCCGTCATGCTGTGCGGGTCCTCCTTCTTCGACAAAGGGGAGCGGTTGGGGGTCCGCCGGCACAGGCACTTCGAGGTCAGTGCGCCGCTCCTGAATAGGCCCGCGTGTCAGCACGTCGCACAAGGGACACCAGTGGGCGTGTACGGCGACCACCCGGACAGCCGTGAGTTCTTTCGGCCGGATGGTACGCGCCGTGGCGCCAAAGCAACCTCGCTCAAGCAAGGGCAGCGCGCCATGGGGATCGACTGGATGCCCTGGATCGACCTGAAAGAAGCCATCCCACCAGCGTTCACGCGCTGGATCGGCGAACAACTCATCGAACACATCGGAGTGACAGCATGACGATTCGTGTGTATACGGAGGACAACCTGACCCCGGAACCGTGGATGCAAGACGCCGCATGCGCCACCACGAACCCGGACGCATGGTT
>NZ_JBFBLT010000027.1:0-3949 GCF_040702645.1 Microbacterium sp. NPDC078814 | reverse complement strand
ATAGCGGGTCGCGGTTGCGCCTGCCAGAGCTTTAGGTGGAGGCACCGATGACTGATTCCCGTGTTCTTGTGCGCGGTCGGCTTACGGATGCGGCTCAGGTTCCGTTGTGGGCTGAGCAGGTGGAGCTTGAGTTCCGTTTGTCGCGTCCTGGTACTGGTGCTGCTGCGTCGGTCGCGGATGGGGCGTTGTTTTCGACGGCGCCTGTGAGGGTGTCGCCGGATGCGGAGGGTGAGTTCGCGGTTCGGTTGACGCCGAATGATCTGATCCAGGGTGACACGTTTTACCAGGTGACGGCGCATTGGCTTGATGTTGCTGGTGGTCGGGTTGAGCTTGACCTGTATCGGATCTTCGTGCCGATGACGGGCGGCTGGATCAACGAGCTGATCGATCAGTCGTGGCGGGTTGCGCAGGTGATCTATTCGCCGACGCGTCCGGTTGAGTGGCCGGTGGGGGCGGTGTGGATCAACTCGGTTACGGGGGAGATGCTTCGTAACCAGGCGTCGAAGCTCGCCTATCTGGGTAATGTCACGGGTCCGCGGGGGCCGGAGGGTAAGCCGGGGGAGCAGGGCGCTCCGGGTGTGGATGCGGTGCCGGCGCAGTCGGCGGTTGCGTCGTATCTGGCGTCGGAGTCGTCTCCGGTGCACGCGGCGGTGCAGGACATTTTGCGGGCGGATCGTGCACGGTTCGACCTCGGCTCGGCGCGGTTGGAGTTCGGTGCCCGGGCGCAGCGTCCCGCCTCTGAGGTGCGGGTGATGCAGTCCGTGGACGTGGTGTCCGCGCTGGGTGGGGAGATTTGGTACTCGCAGATCGGTGCCGGTTCGACTGGGGCGCGGGAGTCGACGGTGATCGTGCGGTGCACCCCGGACGGGTCGTACGTCGGCGAGATGACGCTGTTGGACGCCGGGCACGGCACGAGCGTGTTCATCGAGGTCGACGACTTCGGCCAGATTTGGGTGTGGTCGTCCTTCATCAACGAGGCGATCGCCTCCGGCGCCGGCCGCTACAACGTCGTGCGTGTGCCGTGGTCTCAGGGTGCTACCCGGGCGTGGTCGTACGCGTCGGCGTACAAGGTCGCGTTGATCTCGGGTGGCGATTACACGTCTGTTCACTATGACGACGTGAACGATGAGGTCGGTGTTCGGAAGAACATCACGGACACGAAGTTCCGGTTCTCCCGGTACCGGCGTGCTGATCTGGTCGCTGGTGTGGACGCGCCGATGGACGTGTTCGAGCACACCTGGGGGTCGGACTATTTCGGGCAGGGGTTCGCTCTGCTCGACGGCCAGTGGTACGTGTTGTCGGGCAGTTCGGAGACGAACAGCCCGGTGTACCCGGCGCAGGTTTGGCGGTTGGACCCGGCGACGTCCACGGTGACGTTGAAGCGTTCGGTGGAGTTGGCGCGACGGTCTCCGGGTGCTGGCGTATTGGCGGGGTTCTCGGAACCGGAAGGTCTCGCGGTTGGCCGCGGCCCGCAGGGGGAACCGTCGCTCGTGTTCGGCATGTCGACTGGTCCCACGGGCGGGCGTGCGTACACGTTCTGGACCCTGCACATGGGCGCGACGCCGTACGTGAACCAGGCGATGGCGCAGGACGCGCTCTGGGGTGACTCCGGGTGGGCGTCGACCGCGATCACCGGGTGGCCGTCGAACGCGACACCTCGCGCGTCGGGGTCCGAGGCATTCGGTGCACGCATCGCCGGCGGGTACCTCGAGATGCGGGGAATGGTTGATGGGTCTTTCACCTCGTCGGGTGGGGCGATCACGCTCGGCTACCTGCGCCCGGGGTACTACTCGGCAACCCGTTTCTTGCGGGGCTTGGTGGTCAAGCAGATGACGGCGGCGAACCCGATCCCGGACGCCCGGGTCGAGATCGGCACGGACGGGCGCGTGCAGGTGCTGTTGTCGGCCTTGGATACCGGGACGGTGGCGTGGCTGGACTTCACCGGCTTCCGTGCCCCGCTCAGCTAACGAAGGAGTGAACATGGTCTACCCACTGGGACGCGTCCGAGGACGATTCCTTCAAGCTGTGCAGGGCATCCCGGGTGATGGCTCCGAGCCGGTGTACACGCCGGTTCGGGGCCTGCGGGTCCGGTTCCGTGCCCTTCTGGATGATGTGACGCTGCGCACCCTGCAGAACACCGACCCGGTGTCGTTGCTGTTGCAGCAGTTCGAGTGCCAGACCGACGACGACGGCTACCTGGTCAATGGTGCGGGGGAGCGGTGGCAGGATCTTCCAGCGACCGTCGACCCGGAGCTGGGATTCTCCGCGTTCCTGTGGGAAGCGGCCATCACGTCCCCGCTCGGCAACCCCACCCCGTTCCGGTTCGTCCTCCCCGTCTACACCGGCCCCGAGGACACCCGCGACATCACCACCGTCGCGCACGTCTCCACCAACCCCGGGAGCGAGCTGGCCGAGTGGGAGTCGGTGTACCTGCGCGCGCAGGGCGTCGTGGCTCAGGTCGTCGCCGCCGGGAACGCTCAGGTCGCGGAAATTGAAGCCGCGGGGGAAGGCGTCGAGCAGCGAGCTGTAACCGCGGCTACGGCGGCCGCTGCGAGCTACACCGCCCAGGCGCAAGGGCACGCGTCCACAGCATCTTCGGCGGCGACGGCGGCGTCCAACTCGGCATCGAACGCGACCGCTCAGGCTGTGCGTGCGGAAGCCGCGGCGGACAGTATCGACACTGCCCAACTCGAAGCGATGATCGCCGCGAAGGCGGACTTGCAGAGCGGGAAGGTGCCGCTGACCCAGCTTCCCGCCGCCATGACAGCGACGGCGGACACGCTAGTGCAGCGCGACGCAGGTGGCGTGATCACCATCGGCGCTCCGACGGCAGACGCACACGCGGCGACGAAGCAGTACGTCGATGGGCGCACCGCTGACACCGGCTGGCAGGCGATCACCGTCGCATCCGGTGTGCAGGCACAGTCCGGGCACACCGCCCAGGTGCGGGTCCTCAACGGGTTCATCGCCGTCCGGTTCCGCCTCGAGCGCGCCTCCGGCAGCTTCGCGTCCGGCGTAGTCGTCGGCACCCTGCCTGTCGGGTCGCGGCCCCCGCGCACGACCGACGCCGTGTTCACCACGAACGCGGTCACCGCCGACGCCGCAGCCCTAGTCCGCGGTGAGATTGCCGCGAACGGCGACATCTCGATCTACTTCGGCACCGGGCGAACGGTGCCCACCTGGATCGGCTTCAACGGTCTCATCGGCCCCGCAACGTGACAGGAGTAGCAGCATGGGCGGAACACTGACGAAGGTTGACATCGGTCACGGTCGGGGTTGGCTTGAAGTCGAAGCGGCGAAGTCTCAGGCGCGGATTGATCGTGCGTTGGGTCACCCGCAGCAGATCACTGAGGCGGGCCGGTCGTGGGAGCAGCAGAACGAGCACTGGCAGCACTACCTGAGGTTTGGGGCGCCGATTGCTCTGCACCCGGACACGCCGAGCGTGCACCAGATGGGACGCGCGAAGGACACGGATGAGCGTGACGTGGCGTTGATGAACGATCACGGCTGGTTCCAGACGGTTTACCGGTGGGTGAACGGTCGCCGCACGCTCGTCGAGCCGTGGCACTTCGAGTACGACCCCGCACGGGACAACCACCGCAACGACCCCGCCCCCGCTGGTGGCGGGGCGACTGCGGCCCTCAAGACTAAGGAGTTCCCCATGTTCGACGCACTGTATGTGAAACAGACGGATGGGCAGAAGCCTGACAAGGACCGCATCTTCGCGATCTTCCGCGACCCTCGCACCGGAGAGCTGGTGAAGGAACACATCACGGATGGCGGTCTGTGGGCTGCGATCGGCTGGGGCCTCAAGCGCCGCGGCGTCACGATCACATCGGAGGGCATGAAAGCCGCCGAGCTCAACAAGATCCCCACCTGGAAGAAGTAACTCCGTGCGTCGATTGTGGCGAGCGACGATCTGGCATCCGGGCGCTGTCCCCATCCTCGA
>NZ_JBFBLT010000026.1:0-4055 GCF_040702645.1 Microbacterium sp. NPDC078814 | reverse complement strand
CGAGGGCTTGCACGGCCATTGCGTGCATGGTCTGTCGTTCGCTCTCCATGAGCGTGCCTTTCTAGGCGGGTGGCATGGGTTGGGGCCGGAACACTTGGTTGGTGTTCCGGCCCCGTTTGGTTCTGCCCACCGTTCCTCGACGCCGGTTGCCCTACATGTGTGGCTGTTGCCCTGTGGCTGTTGCGTGGGAGGTGGGAGGTATTGGTTACAGCACCGTGAGGGACTGCAAGTCGAATCCGTCTTCGGTGATGTCGAAGACGAGGAGGCCGGCGTCGGAGTCACCACCGCCGACGTTGCGGAACCATGACGAGCCGTTGTCGGTCGTACAGGCCTGCAACCACCACTTCTGCCGTCCCGTGTTCGGGTTGCGGCCGGAAGGAATGACGGTCAGGTGGTGGTAGTGGCCGCTGAGCATGATGTCGGCGCGTGCCATGGGCATGCCGCCGTGCTGCTGCTTCTGCCACCACCCGATCGCTTGACCGGGTGAGAACTGGTTGCCGTGGACCATGCCGAGGACGGTGCCGAGGACATCGAGGGTGACTGATTCGTCGTACGTGTCACTGAATGTCCAGGAGGCGTCGATCCCGGCCGCGTGTGCGACTTTCGCAACCTGACGGTGGACGAACATGCCGAGGTCGTCACCGGGACGCCCAAGGTTCTGTTTCCCGTTACGCCAGGCCGTGTGGTTCGACGGGGCGGACATGATGTCGACGTGTCCGTGTCGGTGCATGACCTCGATGAACTTGTACAGTTCGGTGCCGGCGAGGTCCATCTGCTGCGCCAAAGACAGGTCGTTGGTGAACATCGGGTTGCCGCCGGATTCGAAACCTTCGAACAGGTCACCGACTTCGGCTAGGACTGTCGACTGGGGTTTCCGCTGCTTGAGGTGTGCGGCGAGCCTGTCCCGCATGCTGGCGAGACGGTCGATGAGCTCGGGCGTGCCGCCACGGTGGTCGACCTTCCCGGCCTGCACATCGGAAAGGGCAACAACGGTCACCCTGTTGGCGGGCGTCGTCTTGACCCGTGCACGGGGCTTACGGCGACCCTCCGCATACAACGCGGGAAGGTCGATCTCGGCGCCAGTGAGGCGTTTAAACTGTGCCCGGTAGGAGTACAGGTTCACAACGTCACGTTCGCCGCCCTCGAGGCGTTTCGACTGCTGCCAGGTCGACATGCGCACAGTGTCGTCAACGATGGCGAACGATGCGGGGTCGAGGCCGAACCGGTGGAAGATGTCTGTCCAGTCGGTGATCGGGGTTTCGGACTTGATGTCGCGGAACTCTCCACCGTCCGGGCCGACGTCTACGGTACCGATGCTGGTGGTGGGTTCGGTTGCTTGTGCTCTAGCCGCGATCGACATTGTGTGCCTTCCGCCAGACAGCGATGGTGTCTTTGTTTGCCCGGTATCCGGTGTATCCGTCTGAGGGGTCGTCGTCGCGGATCATTTCGCAGACCCTTGCGTTGGAGTACCAGGTGTCGTTGAGCCATCCCGTGACGATGGTTCTGTGCTCGTCGTTGAGGGTGTCTAGCCAGGCTTCGAATTTGGTTTTGGGCGCTGCCTTCGCGCCGCGGTCTGCGAGGGACACGATGGTCGCCTTTCATAGCCGGTTTGGGCATAAGCCGTGAACATGCACTGTGAAGTTGTAGAGCGGGATGGTGGTCGCTGGCTGCGTTCCCCATTGAGCGACACCTAGTCGCGCCATCCCTCACCGACTGATACCGACGCGTGGCCATGGTTACGTCGCGTCGGGTGCGGTGTCCGTGCCGCTCCTGGGATTCGAACCCAGACTGGCTCGACTTTTGAGGTCGAGGACTCTCCCAAGTTGGTCTAGAGCGGCGCACACTCCCGGCTACAGACCAGAGGCCCACGCCGGGAGTGGCGGACGTAGCTGTACCCAGTGGGCCTTGACCACGTAGATGCCTCGGAGCGCTAGTCGAAACATGTTGCGCTTGGTCCCGAGGGCTTCTGCGAGGGTTGCAACTTCCCCCTGGCTTTATGGGCCAACGGCCTCGCATTGCTCCGCGGCCGGGGATCGAACCCGAGTCACCGCGAACGTCTTCGCGGGATAGCCACCACCAGGTGGCCGCGGATGGTCAAGACGCCCGGAGGCTGTCATGAGCGACGGGCGGGCACGACTCCGCCCCCACTGGAAGATGAGGCCGCCCCGCTGGATTCCAGAAGGGGTGATGCGTAATCGCAACTGACTCATCCACCGGTATGCGCACCTCAGCCGCACTGGCTTGCGCGTGTGACACGACGGGGTGCGCGCTTTGTGAGATCGACCGTCCGGAAGTCTCACGGTGGGGGCTGTCGCGTGTTTGTCGGGTGCGTTCGTGTGCACCTGTTTTCGCCGGCGTCGTCCCGGCTTGTCCTCGACCGACCATTCGCCACGGGTCATTCCATGAGCCGACCGGGAGGAACAACAAAGCCGCCCACCAGACTGGTTGAGCGGCTATTCGATCATCAGGATACAGTTCTCGATCCTCTATAGAGAGAGTATCACATTTAACCTATTTTCGGTGGCCTGCCGGGAAGTTGCTTCTCGGCGCGTCGGATATCGATCACGCTAAGCCACATCGTCCTCCCTGGTCGCAGGGTCTGCACTTTCCCCATGCGCACCCATTTGTAGATCGTTTGCCGCGTTCTTCCTGTCATGGCCATCGCTTGCTCGATGGTTACCCAGTCGTCTCTCACTGGATCTCTCCTTGGCATCGGCGAACTCCAACGCGATAAGCGCGGTCAATTTCGCGAACTCTTCCTCGGACACGTAGTGGGAACACTCGCGGCACTTCACGGCGATAAGGTCGCCATGGAATGCCGGAGGTTCGTATCGCAACCCCACCATGTGGCATGACGGGCAGCGCACGAACTGGACGCGGTGGGGTCGATCCTCGAACGGCCACTTCGCTGACGCGGTCTCGACCTCGCGAGTGAACACCAACGCGAGCTCGAACCCGCCGTCATCGGCAGCAACGTCCTCCAAGTCCGCCCACCTGTTCAGCGCCTGCGCGAGTTGGGTAATCTCTTCCGCCGCCAGCCACGTTGGAGGAATGCCAAGTGGCGGCTCTACCGACTTGCCGTGGATTTCATCCGGGTCGCCGGTCTTGATGTAACCGGCGACCCGAAGCCATGGCACGAGCTTGAGGGAGTAGTGAACGGCTCGTCGAAACCTGGCGAACTCGTCGTAGGTCATGTAGCCGACGTTCGCCCCGTCATACATGCTTGATCCCTTCGTGCCTTGAGTGTCGGTACATCAGTTCACGCGGAATCCCGTACGTCGCGGCGAGGCCGTCGATGTGCGTCTTGATGTCCTCCGATTCTGCGAACCACTCGCGCCCTTGCGCGAGCGAGCGTGAGAACTGCATATGACGCTTCGCTTCGGTCTCTCTGGTGCCAGGCTCAACCGCCAAGAGCTCGGTGCCTGGCGGGTAGCTCCGTGACCGCTGCGGCAGGTTGGTCGTGTACCCGATCTTGATTCGCCCGTTTATCCGCATGTAGTACACGAGCCCATCACCTGTCGCACCGGTCTCTCGGGTCATCGCCCGAATCTTGGCTCGTTGCTTCTTCTCGACGTGACGCAGGCGGGCCATCCGAGCCATGGCTTCGGTAACTGCGGGGAGCTCGAGTACGGATTCCAGGTTCTCAACGATCTTGAACTGGCACTGCATGCACACTGTTCCGCCGCGGAAGTCCTCCTGTAGCGTCAGGTGGCGTTCGGTGCGGTGGCGCCCGAGCGAGCACCATAGGTTCTTGTTGGCGCGTGCGGCCTTGCGCGCCTGGCGGAGTCGGTCGCGTCGTTCCTTCTTCTGTTTCTGCTCGGCCTCAGCGTTCTCCCGGAACGAAGCGATGCGAGCCTTTGAAGCCGCGAGTCTTCGTTCCGCTTGTGCGGCCGTCATGTCGGTCATGGGTTCTCGCTTTCGTGTTCAAGTGTGTGTTCTTGTGCACCGTCGATCTGTGGGCCGACAAGGATGACCGGACACGACGGACAACGCCACAACGGCGGCAAAGTCATCGGATGCTCCACGCAGCACGCAGAGTGGCGCCTGTGAGGTGC
>NZ_JBFBLT010000025.1:0-4077 GCF_040702645.1 Microbacterium sp. NPDC078814 | reverse complement strand
TTGGTCGTTCTCACTGACCATCGCACGATGGCTCACCCCGTCGCGGTCACGACGCCGCGGGCCCGAAAGACCACCACCCCGCGGGACTCCAGGCACGTGCTTCCCGGTTCATTCAATCCACACCTGTCAGCAAGTTGCAGGACGGGCTGCTCTTTCGATGAGTTGTCAGGGAGCCGAGAGCCTGCGACATTCTGCCGCAGCCGGCCCCTCGGGCAGGGGTCAGCGCCTCACCATCACGAGTCCAGCGCAGAAGACCGCAAGACCCGACCCCTCGCAGACAGGACGGTGGACTTCACTCGATCGTCGCCCAGCGTCAGCGACCACCTCGGCGTCGACGCGAAGTTCTCTGCTCAGTGGTTTGGGGTTTCGCAAGGGCAACCTGCTCGACGGTCTCGCGAGCAGATCGGGCTGCATCTTCGAGATCGCGGAGGTTCGCAAGCAAGTTCTCGCGTCGCTCGTCCGCGTCCGTACTTCGCGCGACCATACGGCCGATGAGCCTGCGGACTGCCTCGTCAGATTCCCCGCCGTTCAAGGCGGCAGAGTATGGCTGCCAAGCAGCTTCCTCGTTCCAGGCGTGCAACTGTAGTTCGGTGAGCAATGCTGAGCTCACCTTGCTCGCCGCGACGCTAGTCCCTACCAACGAAGCGGCGATCCTCTGAAAATCGCTACCCGTCCCCCCATGCTCAGCGGATGCGGGTTGTGGCGTCATCCGCTCGGCTGACATGCGGTCGATCCGATCAATCGACTCCACGATTTTCGAGTAGTAACCGAACGGCTGATGCCGTAGTGGTGCTCCAGCGCGATGCGCCCAGAAGCGGACAATTAGGTCCGCGATTTCCGCGTCGGGCGCTGGATTATCCGCATCTGAGCGCTCTTTGAGTCGCTCGCTCAGATAGTGGGCCATCCATCGCCCTAGAGTGTCGGCATCGTCGAGTTCCGCGGAAAGCTGCCTACCCAGGCTGAGAACAGCCTCGGTAGTCAACCCATCCCTGCCCCGGCCGGTACTCGAAGACTCTGAAGTAGTGCCCAACGCGATCGAACTCCTCTGTTGTGGAACGTCGGTGAATCGTGCCGCGCAGGCGGCGATCAATAGACACGACCGAGACGATACTGAGTTCGCGTGCTCGGAGAATCGTGTCGAGATGGGAGTAGGTCATAACGAGACGCGACCCATGTCTGCCAGTCTCGCGGTGGCCCTGGTCATTCCACGACTCCGCCCATGCGACTAGCGCCTGATCCTGATCAAACCAAGTCGTTCGAGGCGGCTGATCGTTCTGCTCCGTGAACGCGAGCCTGCTATCGAGGAGCGGAGGCGGGTAGGTGAGTCCGCGCGCCGCTCGATCATGCTTGTCGAGCCCGTCACGTCCATCTACGAGTCGGATCCAAGGCTGAAGCGTGAATGGGTTGGCGACTCCAGAAGTGCTCCGCACCTCAGGGAAGTAGTCGTCTTGCTCATCGTGCTCCTGAACAGTCGGAATTCGGAAGTCCCACAGATCGCGGTCGATCTGGAGTGACCGGCAATATGCGGAGGCGAGCGTTGTCGGCACCAGCACTGACTGGACGCGGACATCTTCAGCACGGGTGTATCCGGAAGCACTGGAGTCGGCCCAGCAAACAAACTCGGTCTCGGAGAGGTGAAGATGCGGGAAAAAGTCGTCCGCTCCTATCCCCCACCGCCACAGTCGATCGTCGCCTTGCTCCTGTAGTGGCCCGACCGGCGGGCCCACACGCGTCTCACCGACCCAGTAGCCATCGGGTCGAGCGAGCTTGTTCGGACGAAGTTGGCGCGTGAACTCATCCTCATCGTCGCCGTCGTACCTCCTGGCTGGCTGAAGCTCGGCGTTTCGTCCCGCGACGATCATCAGAGAATGGAACGAGAGGTAGTGGTCGAGGTCATGCGTAGGCGGATTCGCATAGCGGTCGTAGGTCTCACCTTCGACGAATAGCCCTAGGACGTGGCGCGCATCCTCGTCACGGCCGCCTCGTTCCGCGCGCCCCCAGAACTCGGTGATCACGTCGCTCGCCTCCTGCTCGACCGCGTCTCGATCTAGGCCAAGGGCATCAGCGATTCCGTGAATTTCACTCTCTCTGAAATCCCAGCCGAATTGATAGTCCACATCCGGACGGTCGTAGTGGTCGCGAGCTCGACGACTCCAGTCGACCTGTATTGGCTCCGGTCGCGGCCAGGCAGGTGGGACCGTGCCGTCCAACGCTGCACGCACTTCAATAGCGAGCGGCGTGAGGACTGCATGCGGAGGGTTAGATAACACCCGTTCAACGAAGGACCTGAAAGCAACGACGCGACCGAGTAGGCCATGCTCGACCACCGCGCGACGCAACGCCAGCAGGAGGAACCAGTCGGCGTGCATTGAGTAGAACTCGAGCGCGGGATCCCCAAGGTCTCTGTGCTTATCTGATGCGGCAAGGGCACACAGCTCGAATAGGACGTCATCCCTGCCAAGCCGCGCTAAACCAAGAGTCGCGTATGCCGCGTCCCATCGAATCGCCGTAGAGGGGTCGGCCAGCGCGCCCCAGATCATGCGTGCGATCGCTGCCTCCACGGTGTCGACCGCGGCCGGCAGCTCAAGTGGAGGCAGTTCTGTGGAAGTAGCCGCCACCAAGGATGCGAACTGTTCGACGGCATCGTCAAGCAAGGTGAGAGTCGTTTGCCCACCGGCAAGCTCGGCAAGATGGACACTCATCGCGTAATAACCTTCGACAGACGTGCGCGCCTCGGTTTGTGCCCACGAACGGAAGGCACGTTCCTTCAGCTCCTCTTCAGAACGACCAAGCATGCGCGCAGCCGCAGAAAGCGGCAAAATCTCGAACGACGACGTGACAACTTCGTAAGCGAAGCGAGCAAGGACTTGTTCAACAGCCTCTTGTCGTGCTCTTCGTTCCGGAATGGTGACGGTGGTCAGGGAGTCGAGAACCTCAATCGCGGCTTTTGCAGTCCACCGACTGTCGATGGCATCAGCGAGCGACCGGATCGCCGACGATCGATCGGCTGATGCCGCGGCGGGCAACCCCGCTCTGAGGGCAGCGAAAACGTCAAGGTGGTAGTCGTAGCTCCCTAGCTCGAACGCGCGTTGCCAACCCGCGACGACGGCGTAGTCCAACCGCTGGAGTGCGCCAAGGGCCTCTGCTTTTCGTTGTCTTCGGTCGCTCTGCTCTCGTCGGGACTGTTTTAGGAAGCTCCCCCCGAGCGTCTGCTCGGCCGTATCGGCCCGGTATCTCATGGAACGGCCAAGAGAAGTTGCAAGCGCGCACACTGACGGGTCAGTCTCCGCTGCTGTGCCGCGCCTGTTGAGGATCGATAAGGCATGGTCTAGCAGAACCTCACTCAGAGCGGTGGAAGAATCGTCGAGTATCTCTCCAATGGGATACTCGTGCAACGCTGCGATGGCTAATGCGATGTCGGGATGCGCACGCAGCGGTCCGGAGCGCTTCTCGAGCAGACCGCCTAGCGATCGACTGAGGGTAGAAACTCGACGATCCCGCCAACGCGATGCAACGTCTAGTGCTGCAACGAGATCGAACCTTCCAACGGCTCGAAGCGCTTCACCTGGATCAAGATCGATCAGTTCGGCCCGCTGGATTGCTTCGCATGCTCTGGCGATAGCGATTGCTTGAGTGCGAGTCGGAGGACCGGAGCTGGCGACGCGTGCGATGTCGAGGGTAGTGCGCCATTGGAGGTCGACCTGGTCACCGATGAGATCCGCAGAGTCGAGCGCCTCAAGAAAATAGGCCCGTGCTGCAGCTGACTCGAGTGGCCAAGAAGCCCGCGCAAGTTCGATATACGTGGCTGCAGTCGCCCCGGCGCCACTTACCTGGCTTCGGGATCGTGCTTCGATAGATCGCACGAGACGTTCGGCAAGCGATCGTCTCGTCGGGGACTGAAACCGAAAAGCGCGGACGGCACGGAGCAGGTGGCTGTCTCCAAGCATCTCAATGTTTGTTTGGATCCAGCGTTCAGTCGTCGATGCGGAAAGTGTCAAGGCGGGTGAGACAGATTCCGTCAGGCGGTCTGTATGAGGGCCTCCTGTGAGGGCTGGTTGATCCAGGCGGCCTCGGGCA
>NZ_JBFBLT010000024.1:0-4090 GCF_040702645.1 Microbacterium sp. NPDC078814 | reverse complement strand
TGCAAGAACGAGTGGACGCCCTGTCGCTTCTCGTAACCGTTTCAAAGGAGAACCGTGATGAACACCCCGAATGACCCCGTGTTCCGTGCACTCGCCGACGGGCTACAGGCGCACACGATGTGGCGTATCGGTTTGGTGGACATGTGGGACGAGATCGAACGCACCATCCTCAAACGGCCCGTCCGATTCCTCACCGAACAACAGAGAGAAGCACTCCGATGAACGACTACACGCCGACCACAGCGGAGGTACGCAACGCATGGTGGCGCGACCAGTGCCCAGCGAATGACCTCGACTTCGACGACGTTTACAACGCCGCCTTCGATCGCTGGTTGGCTGCTCATGATGCCGAGGTGCGGGCTGGTGTCGTAGCCGAAGGACCACGCCTCGCACCTGGCACATACCCGTACCCCGGGAAGCGACATGATGATGACGGAATTGGACTGCTTGGTGGTGCGCCGAGATGGTGAAGCAGAAAGGTGCCGAAACATGATGACGGTCAGGTTTGCGGCGTTCACACTCGCCGCCCTCTGTCTCGGGTGTATCGCCGTCACCCCCAACAGCCCCGCAACCCTCTGGTTGACGGGGCTCTTCTTTACCTTCTTCGCCATCGTCTGCCTGACATGCCGCGAACCCAAAACCAGGAGACGACCATGAGCAAGAAACAGACGTGTCGTAGATGCGGCGAGACAGTCGAGACGATCGACAACATCCTTGGCTACTCGTTCTGGGGCATCGTTCAGAAGAAGGTCGAGACCACCGTACGACGATCCGTCCGCGTCGCAAGCACGACCATTCGACACGACGACCGAAACGCTATGCGATGCGACGAGGAAGACCCGCTGTGCGACCCCTGCTGGGGCCTTCTCGTCAGTTTCCTGCAAGGCCGAGAAGTGGTAGCCGTCAAGCATGAGCATCAGTGGAAGCCGATGCACAAGCATCCGCTTGACCGCTGCGGCCTCTGCTATCGGACGCGAATCACACAAACGGATTCCACGATCCGAGGCCGTGATGACTCTTGATGAGGCTATGGACCGGTTGGCGCAGGAACAGGCATACCTCAACCACGCCCAACACGGCAACAACCCCACAGCCATCGCACTCGCACAATCACACGTCCGCTACTGGGAATCCGTAGTGGCACAGAAACGACTCCAAGACGCCGGCGGATGGAAAGGACCACACCATGACTAGTCGTATTCGTGTTGCGCACACCGAATCCGGATGCTGGGGCGTCTACCGCGGCACCTACATGCTCACCATCTACCCACCCGACATGTGGGCCCACGCATACCGGGCCGCACGACAAGAAGCCGCCTACCAGAACCTCGGCATCACCGGAATCGAGATCAACCCATGACGCTCACGACGTACGCCGAGCTCGAACAAGGCACCGACGACTGGCTGGCTGCGAGATGCGGTCTACTCACCGCATCCACCATCGGCAAACTCATCACCCCCACCACGTTGAAGGTCGCGGACAACGAAACATCACGCGGCCTCACCCTCCAACTCGCCGCCGAACGCATCACCGGCCATGTTGAATTCGTGTACCCGACCGCGGACATGCAACGGGGCACGGACGACGAACCGTTCGCCCGTGACGCCTACGCCGAGCACTTCGCACCGGTCGAACAGGTCGGGTTCATGGTCCGCGACTTCGGGGGCTACAAGATCGGCTACTCACCGGATGGCATCGTCGGTGAAGACGGGCTCATTGAGATCAAGTCGCGGCGCCCCAAGGAGCACCTCAAGACCGTGTTGAAGGGGTTGCCGCCGCTCGAGAACATGGCCCAAATGCACGCGGGCATGCTCGTGTCTGGTCGCGAATGGTGCGACTACATCTCGTACAGCGCCGGCCTCCCACTCTGGGTCAAACGCGTCTATCCCGACACCCGCTGGGTCAACGCCATCACCACGGCCGCCGAGGCGTTCGAAATCAACGTCACCAACATCGTCAACAACTTCACCACCGCCACGAACGGTCTACCAGCGACCGAACGGCGGGCCAGCATCGAGGAGATCACATTCTCATGAATATCGGATGCAACATCTGCGGGCAGGCCCTGCCCGATGCAGAGCCCCACCTTTGTGCCCCGATGACTGCCACCGAGCACGAGTTTTGCGGCGTTCTTTGCCTGCTCAGCAAGAAGAAGGAGGAATCCGATGATCGTGATGGCTTCTGAGTTGGAGTTGTGCTTTGGGTGCCACGTTGTCCGCGAGAAGGGACGGCTGGTACTTCGGCACGTTGGCGCTGCAAAATGCAGCCGGAGGCGGGTGAAGTGGTGAGCGGCGACCTGGATTCCGCGTACCCGGCGGAGAAGATATCTGATCTGGTTGCGAAGACCGGCCGAATCGACGGCATGTGGAGCAAAGCGCAGATCGCCGCGCACGCCCTGACGCTGGCTATCGCCTTGAAGGCGGTGGCCACAGAACGAGATGAAGCAATCGAACACGCACACGCGATAGATGAGCTTTCGGGCATGGGCGTGTCTACGGGGCTAGCGGAGGCGGCCCGCTCCGCCCTGCGGTTGGCTCGGGAAGGAGGCGGTGATGGACGTCAGTAACGCAATCGTCGCGAAGTCAGATCAGCTCAACGCGATCGATCTCGTAGGCCGCGACGTCACCATCACCATCGTTGACGTCAAACCAGGGCCAGCAGATCAACCCGTACACATCATCACCGACACATACGGCACTGGTCGCCCGTGGAAGCCATCCAAGACCGCGCTCCGGGACATCGTGCAGGCGTGGGGGACCGACTCGACCGTGTGGGTTGGGCGACGCATCACGCTCTGGAATGACCCCGAAGTCCTCTGGGCAGGCCAACCAGTCGGTGGCATCAGGATTCGAGCCATGTCACACATCGACAAGGCGTTCGAAGCGAAACACGTCATCACCCGCGGTAAGACCAAGAAGGTGATGATCCAACCCCTCGCCGACACCCCCGTAGACCAGTCGGTTGTTGATGCTGCACACGCCGCCATCAACCAGGCAACCACCACCCACAAACTCGACGAGATCGCCGCACACGCAACACGCATCGGCATCCACGGTGAGGTGAAAGACGCCATCGACACTCGACGGGCAGAACTCGAGAAGTAAACACAATCAATACGAAACGAGGGCGCGCAACCGATCACGGATGCGCGCCCTCACTGCACCCCAGGAGACAAGCATGACGGTGCTCACATTCGACTGGCCCAGACCGCCACTCAACGCAAACCAACGCCTCCACTGGGCAGCCAAAGCCAAACTCACACGCACAGTTCGCGAGATCACCAAGATGACCGCACGCCGCGACAACCTCTACCCCAAGACACACATCACCGTGCAGCTCACATGGGTAGTCACAGACAAGAGGCGCCGCGACTCAGACAACATCTACCCCACCTTCAAAGCCATGTGCGACGGGCTCGTAGACGCCGGCATCGTCCCCGATGACACCCCCCAGTACATGGACAAACGCGCCCCAATCATCCGCCACGAACCCAGCGGTAAGGCGCGACTCGAACTCGAGGTGACCGTATGACTGCACCGAAGCCCATGACGAAGTGGCAGGCGAGTCTCCCCGAGATTCTGCCCCTCCACATCCGCCGGAACGTAACCCGCGGGCCTGGCGGTTGTTGGCTCTGGAACAGGAGCACGAGCCCCGATGGATACGGCTGGGCGTCGCTCAACAACGTAACCCACCAGGCGCACCGCTTGATCTACACCATCACCACTGGGGCGGTTGCCCCCGGGCTAGTCCTCGATCACCTCTGTCGAGTCCGACGATGCGTCAACCCGGCTCATCTGGAACCGGTCACTCCCGCAGAGAACCTGCGGCGTTCGGAGCTCACCGCTGCCGGCGCGAAGAAGTGCGTCAAGGGGCACGAACTCTCGAGCTATCACGGCCAACGTCGTTGCCTCGTGTGCAAACGCGAGTACGAACGATCGCGGCGTCGGGGGCTTGATTGGGAGTCGCGCCAACCATGGTCCAAAGCAAAGGCCGAAGCATGACGATTCGTGTGTATACGGAGGACAACCTGACCCCGGAACCGTGGATGCAAGACGCCGCATGCGCCACCACGAACCCGGACGCATGGTT
>NZ_JBFBLT010000023.1:0-5190 GCF_040702645.1 Microbacterium sp. NPDC078814 | reverse complement strand
GGCGGTGATACTCCCCGAGATCACCGCCGCCTAAACTAACGACAGCTGATCATCGCAACGAAGCGAAAGACCACCACTCAAACGGACGCGGCCCTGGACGAGTTCGCGAAGGTCGCGGGTATGTCGTCCACCGAGTTCCAGGCGGCGTTCAAGCAGGCTCCGGCCGAGGCTATCGCGACGTTCGTTGAGGGGTTGGGCCGGATCAACGCCGAGGGTGGCGACGTCTTCCAGACGCTCTCCAACCTTGGCCAGACCGACATCCGCGTCTCTCAGGCTCTGCTTGGTATGGCGAACTCCGGTGACCTTCTCCGCAACTCACTCCAATTGGGGTCGGCGGCGTGGGAGGAGAACTCCGCTCTCGCCGACGAGGCGGCAAAGAGGTATGAGACCACTGAGGCGAAGATCACCGTCGCGGGTAACGCTGTGCGGGACGTGGCTATCGAGTTCGGCGAGGTCTTCCTTCCCGCCATCTCGGACGCTGCGGATGCTGTGGCGGGCTTCTCGGGGTTCTTGTCCGATCTTCCTGATCCTGTGCAGGGCGTCATTGCTGCTCTGACTGGGACGGTGGGCGTCATGGCGTTGGTGGGTGGCGGTGCTCTTGCCCTTGCGCCCAAGATCGTTGAGGTTCGGATTGCTCTTGAGGCTCTGAACATCACTGGGGCGTCGTCGAAGGCTGCTTTGCAGTCGATGTGGCAGTTCTTGACGGGTCCCTATGGCATCGCGATGGTCGCAGCTACGGCGGCGGTCGTGGGGTTGTCGGTCGCTCAGGAGAAGCTTCGTACTTCCACGGAGGTGTTCCAGAACGTTCTCAAGAACGCGAAGTCGTCGGCGGAGTTGTTTGAGGCGGGGGACTCGGCGGTGCCGTTTCTGTCTCGGCTCGATGAGGCCGTGTCTTCGGCTGAGAAGTTCCGCGAGAACCTGGACATCATCGCCCACAACGACTTCCTCCGGGGTCTGCGTGGGGAGACGAGTCAGCTCTCCGCAGTGCTCACCACGATGGGTGAGGAGATGGCGAAGCTCGCGGAAACCGACGCGCCCGCTGCGGCTCGCTCATTCCGGATGCTCTCGGAAGAGATGGGTCTGTCGAAGTCGGAGCAGGTCGATCTCCTCAACGCGATGAAGCCGTACCGCGATGAGCTCGTGAAGCTCGCTGACGCTCAGGGTAGGGACGTCACCACCAAAGACGGCCAGATCGACATGACCGAACTCCTCGCTTTCGCGACGGAGGAGGGTGCGAAGGTAACGCAGACCGCCGCGGAAGCCTACATGGCCGAGTCGGACGCGGTTGGCGCGCTGAACGACGAGTTCTCTGCGCTCATCGCGACCATCGATGAGGCCAACGGCAAGAACCGTGACGCGGTAACGGCGAACATCGACTACCAGAACACCCTCCGCGACGTGGACGAGCAGATCCGCAACATCAACGATGGGGTGGAAGGGTTCGGTCGTGGGCTGGACATCACTACGGCGGCGGGCGCTGCCAACAAAGAGATGCTCGTGAGGTTGTCGCAGGATGCGTCGGACGCGGCTGCCGCGCAACTCGAGCTTGATGGTGACGCGGCGGCATTCACGGAGACTCTGGAAGCGCAGCGGCAGAAGCTGTATGAAGCGGCGATCCAGATGGGCGCCAGCGAGGAGGAAGCCGCAAATCTGCGGGACACGCTTCTCAGGATGCCGGACGACAGGACGATCCGGGTGCTCCTTCAGACCGCCGACGCGAACGCGCGGCTGGATTCGCTGCTGGGCCGTCTCAACGAGGCCGTCAGGACACATTTCAACATTCCTGTGTCGACGGTCGGGGTGGGCACGGTCCTCAAACCTCCGGGTCAGGCGACGGGTGGTCCCGTGGTCGGTCGTGGGCCGAAGGGTGTCGATTCGGAGCTGCGCATGCTTGCCCCCGGTGAGCATGTCATCACCGCCGCTGAGGTGGACGCTGCTGGTGGGCACGCAGGGATTGAGGCGTACCGTGCTTCGCTGCGCACCGGCTCGTGGCAGGCCCCTGGCGACCGGATTGGTTATCAGCAGGTTCCGATGCCAACTGAGCAGCGTCCGATTCAGATCACCGAGAACATCTACGCACTGCCAGGGATGAATGAGTCGCATCTGGCTCGCAAGTCGGCGGCGGCGATTAATGAAGCGCTGAGGGGCTGACGTATGCGGATTCGACTTGGCGGGTTGACGTTCCTGGGGGACGCGGGTGATGCACGTTTCACGGTGGAGCGGGATGCTCTTCAGGGGTGGATCGGTAAGGGGGGCGTGGGGGTCCGTAGGGACGATTCCCCGCGCCCCCTCGGTCACGGGTCGCAGAAGCAGCGCGGTTACCGTACGGGGCGTCTGGTGACGTGGAGCGGCGAGATTCTGACGAATACTCCTGTGGAGCAGGATCATGCGCTTGCGCAGCTCGCGAGTGTTCTTGCTGATGGTGAGTTCGGGCGTTTGACGGTGGATTCGGCTTTTGGCACGCACTGGTGTGACGTGCAGCTGGATGATGAGCCGCGTGTGAAGCGTCTGACGTATGGTCGGGCGGCGTCGTACTCGATCGGTGTGTGGTGTCCTGACCCGGAGGTGTTCGGCGAGCCCCATTCGTTCCGACCGGGGCCGGTGTTCCACTACGGCAACTTTCGGGCTGTGGCTGATGTGGTGGTGACTGGCCCACAGACAGCGCCGTACACGCTTTCTGTCGCGGGTCGTGAGTTCACGGTGACGCAGGCGTTGAGTGCGGGGCAGACGCACACGATCGAGACGGCTACTGCTCGGGTTCGGCGCAATGGTGTCCTCCAGTCGGGGGTGTTCTCGAAGGCGCAGTCGTTGATTGTGGCTCCGGGTGCTCCCGTGACGTTCACCGGCCCACAGGGCTCACAGTTGCAGGTCAGGGACACGTTCGTTTAGGGGGCTCGATGGAATCTCCGCGCGAGTGTTGGGTTCATGACACGTTCACGGGGGATCGGCTGTTCAAGCTGAACCCTGAGGGGTCGAGCTCGTGGACGGCGAAGGTGTCCGGTGTGGACGAGTCGTCGTTGGAGTTCGTTGCTGAGGCTCAGGGTTTCGATTCTCGGGCGGAGGCTCGGGCGGCGTTTAACGACTACTTCGACGCTGATACCCGGTTCCTGGTTGTGTCATGGGGTGACCACATCGAGTCGGCGACCTTCAACCGTGTCCCCGAGTACGACATGTCCGCGGGGACGTTCAAGGTCACCGGTCGCGGTATCCGGGCGTTCGCGAACGACCGGTCGACGTTCGGTGTCAACAACTACATCAACGGTGACCTGACGATCACGAACCGGACGCACTCCGGCGCGGCGGCACGGGTGATGGCACGCCTGACCCAGTGGGCTCCTGAGTGGAACCTTCCTGTTGACCTGTCCGCTGACGCGTCGGGGGCGTACTCGAGGGCTGTGAAGCGTGACGAGATGGTCACTGGTGAGTCACTGTTTCAGGCGATTGAGGAGCAGGGGTACGAGATCGGGTTTCGACCGTACTTCACGTCGACGTACTCGGTGCGGTGGCAGATGCTTGTGCAGCCGCAGATCGCTATCGGTGCTGCTATCGATGTGCCGTTGAGTGTGGAGAAGCCGGTAGCGACGGACGTGAGCGTCACTGACGATTCGTCGAAACGGCTGACTGGTGTCTTCTATGTTGGCCGCGGGCACGGTGAGGACACGATCACTGCGTGGGCGGGGTCACCGAACGGACGTCCGATCCGTGACGCGTTCCGTTACGCGAAGGACATTCGCGATCAGGCGGCTTTGCAGGCGATGTCGAACGCGGCTTTTGCGGCTGAACGGTTCCCGGTGCGTCAGTGGTCTTTGGCCGTTGATGCGGGTGACGACTTTTCCCCGATGCTCGCCGCGCCCGGTCGTCTTCTGGACATGTCTGTTGCGGATGACTGGTGGGTTGCGGATGGCACGTACCGGCAGCGTGTGGTGTCGGTTCGGGGTTCGTATGGTTCTTTGACTTTGAGGCCGGAGGTGCAGGCGTATGGCTGATGACTTGTCGGATGTGTATGCGGAGTTGCGTAGGTTGCAGGAGCGGGTGAGGGTGTTGGAGACGGCTAACCCTCTTGAGGCGTCGTCGATCACGAATGGTCGGGTTCGTTTCATCGGTGGGCTGCTGCGGATCGATTCTGGTGGTCGTGTTGAGATCGTCGGTACGTTGCAGATCGACGGCACGACAACCGTGACGGGTACTTTCACGGTAACGGGAAACTTCAAGGTCACCGGGCCGTGGAGGCTCGAAGGCCCCGGCGACATCACGGGAAACGTTGATGTGACAGGGACGATCCGCGTGCTTGCGGGCGGCAAGATCCAGGTCGGGAACATGGTCATCGATCCGAACGACGGTGGCCGAGTGACGTTCCCGAATGGTGCCGTGGTGCAGGCAGATGAAAACGGCGGCATTCAGATGCGCCAAGGGGCCAACAAGGTCTTCGTCGGCCCGGGCATGGTCTCGATGCAGCATGGCGCACGCACCTTCTCCATCACAGCCAGCGCCCATCTCATTTCGGGCTTGGACACCATCCCCAGCAACTTCGCAAGCGGAGCGCCTGCTGGCTGCATCTGGTCGGACGGCAACGAGATCTTCCGCGTGGTGCCCTAGTCAGAGGGCGAGCAGATCGACACGCGGGCTGCGGTGATGATGGCTCCGCTGTCCATGTAGTAGCCGCGCGTCCTGGTCTCGCCCTCGATCAGCGAGATATCCTCACTGGGCTCGCCGGATTCGATACGGTCGCAAGCCTTGTATCCAGCCTCCAGTAGCTGGGCATCGGTAGCGTCCGGGATCTGAGTCGTGAACTTCCCGATTCGATCACGGACGTCAGCCAAGAATGCAGCCTCGAGTTGTTCCGCGCTCGACGGTTCAGGTGTCTCCGCAACGAGCGGCGCCGCGGATTCGCTCATGCGCTCCTGCGAGGACGTGGGGCCATCGGTAGGCGCCGTGGCCACGCCTGATTCTCCGTTGTCGCCGCATCCGGCGAGGGCAAAAACCAGTAGTAGTGCCGCTGCGGCGGCTGTTACCTTGGGCACGTCGACTCCTTCGTAGTCGGCTCTGCCCCTCACCGGACGCACATCCGGTGGGGGGCTTTATCTGTGCCCTCACAATAGCGGGTCGCGGTTGCGCCTGCCAGAGCTTTAGGTGGAGGCACCGATGACTGATTCCCGTGTTCTTGTGCGCGGTCGGCTTACGGATGCGGCT
>NZ_JBFBLT010000022.1:0-5416 GCF_040702645.1 Microbacterium sp. NPDC078814 | reverse complement strand
CGCTGGCCTTCGGGATCACCGCCGACTGGGGCGCGCTCTGGCCGCTCACCGGCACGCTCTGGGAGTTCGGCTCCCGGTCTGTGGTTTCAGGCGGGGAGTTTGGAGCCCAGGACGTCGAGCTTCTCGATCGTCGGCTCGCTGAACAGTTTGCCCGTCTGCTCGCCGAGAGCGGTCGCAACTGCGCCGGACAGGTGCGCGTCGCGGCCGGCGTCATCGGGGAACACGTCGAAGATCCCGAATGAGGACGGGCCGAGACGGATCGCGAACCACGCGGTGGTGGCCGGTTCCTCCTCGACGAGCCCTCGCCCGATGCCGAGAAACTCCTGGACCTCGTCTTCCTTGCCGGGCAGGGCCTCCAGCCTGACAAGCAGTCCCTTCGTGACGCTCATGACGTCACCTCTTCCTGGGTCGAACTGCTCGCAAATTTCGCCACGATCGTATCGCAGAACGCAGGCAGGTCGTCGGGTGAGCGGCTGGTGATCAGGTTCCCGTCGACCACGACATCCTGGTCAACGACCTCCGCTCCGGCGTTGCGCAGATCCGTGCGGATGCTCGGGAAGGACGTCAAGGTGCGACCTCCGACCACGCCAGCCTCGATCAACGTCCAAGGCCCGTGACAGATCGCGGCAATGGGCTTGCCAGTTTCGACGAAGTCGCGGACGAAGGAGACGGCGTCCTTGTCGACCCGGAGCTGGTCGGGGTTCACCGTGCCGCCGGGAAGCAGCAGGGCGTCGTAGTCGCCCACCGAGGCGTCGGCGACCAACCCGTCGACGGTGAACGTGCCCGCTTCATCCAGGTCGTTCTTACGGGCCTTGATCTCGCCGTCGTGGATCGAAAGGACCTCGGTCTGAGCGCCGGCCCGTTCCAGTGCTTCGCGGGGTTGCTCGAGCTCAACGCGTTCGACTCCGTCGGCGGCGAGGATCGCGACCCTCTTGCCCTGAAGTTCTGCTGCCATCTCAGTTTTCCTTCGTTCCGTTTGACATGCCGGGCTTGATGAGGACCTTAGTCCAACCCTTGGACCTGGCGTCGAAGTTCTTGTAGGCATCGGCAGCCTGGTCCAGCGAGATCTCGTGGGAGACGATCCACGAAGGGGTCGCCTTGCCGGCCGCGATCAAGTCCCGCAGCTGGCGGTTGTACCGCTTGACCGGGGCCTGACCGCTTCCCATGGTCTGCCCCTTGAACCAATGTGTGCCGAAGTCGATGGCCGCCTTGCCCTGCTTGGCCAATTCGCCCTCGGCCCCCGGGTCCTGGGGGACGAACACGCCGACGGTGCCGATCCCTCCGGTGAAGCGGACCGCGTTGATGAGCATGTTCAAGGTGGCGGCGGTGTCCTCGTTGCCCTGCGGATCGTGGGCCTGGTAGCCCACGCATTCGCAACCACGGTCAGCTCCGAGCCCCATAGTCTCGTCCAGCACAGCCTGCACGGGGTCGACCTTGGAGTCGTCGATGGCAATCGCACCGATCTGCTCGGCCAGCGCGAGCCGGTCAGGGTGGCGATCGACCACCATCACCTTTGCTGCGCCCTTGATCATCGCGGACAGGGCGGCCATCAATCCGACCGGACCCGCCCCAGCGATCACAACGCTGTCGCCGGGGATCACGCCGGCCATCTCGGTGGCGTGGTAGCCGGTGGGGAAGATGTC
Source organism: Microbacterium sp. NPDC078814 (assembly GCF_040702645.1). NCBI lineage: Bacteria > Bacillati > Actinomycetota > Actinomycetes > Micrococcales > Microbacteriaceae > Microbacterium > Microbacterium sp. NPDC078814. The sequence continues at coordinate 3,773 of NZ_JBFBLT010000022.1, read as the reverse complement.
AGAGAGCATGACGTAGTCGTTCTCCCTATCCTCCGCATCCTCGCCCAGGCGCAGCGCGTTGTGGTCACCGAAAGGCACGCGGAGAAGCTCCGCTTGGCCACCGCCATAGGGACCCATGTCGGCGAACCCATAAGCCGCACCGGCGAGTGATGGGTCGGGCTGAGTGGTGAGGCAGTAGTTGGTCAGGCCGCGTTCGCAGTTCTTACAGAACCCGCACGAGATGTTGAACGGGAGCACAACCCGGTCTCCGACCCTGACCTTCTCCACGCCACTACCGACCTCGATGACCTCCCCCATGTTCTCGTGCCCGAACGTCCGGCCCACCTCGAAGGAGGTCCTCCCCTCGTACATGTGGAGGTCCGAGCCGCAGATGTTCGTCGTCGTCACCCTGACCAGGACATCGGTGGGCCGCTCGATCTTCGCGTCCGGGACCTCCTTCGTGCTGACCTGACGGGGTCCCTCGTACACCACTGCTTTCATGTCTACTCCGATCTGATGGTGTTGCTCGGTAGCCTTCTGGCCTTGATAGCCTCCTGGCAGAGCCTTGACAATGCAGCCCTTCGCGAGGTAGCGGACACCCTCGGGAACCACGTGTCAAGGGGCTCGCCTTGCGTTGATGTGTGTAGCGATCGAGCCGGGGTGGTGCCCGGGTCCCGCTGCGCGGAACCCTCTCCCCCAGTCTCAGGGCATGGGGTTCTCGGATCAAAAGAGCCACAGTCGACACCCGACCAGCGTCGTCGATGCCTGGGATACCGCACTCGCGGATCACAGCAAGGAGATATTGATCCGACTGCGGGCCGAGGTTGAGCAGATTCAAGCCGAGGCTGACGCCTCGGACGACCTGGCGGACGAGCACACGAAATAGAACATCTGTTCTAAAATCGATAACCTGGCGGTCCGCAAGAAGGATCGGCAGTGGGTACATCGAAGCGATACGCGTCGGCGGCCGATCGCAGGATGGATACGCGCATCCTCGAGCGGATCGCCGCGGAGGCCGGCCCCCTGCAGTCGCTCTCGAGCGCCGACCTGCGCTTAGACGTAGAACCGGTGACGATCGACCCGCGGCCGAAGCCTGCGAAAGCGTGGGTGCGCTTCGGCGCCACGCCGGCGCTCGTCGACGCGGAGGTCTGCCGGTCGACAGCGGATGCCTGCGCGATCAGGTTCCGCGTGGGCGAGACGGAGATGAAGGCATGGGTATGGGCCTCGGCTGTCACCCCGGCCTCTCCTGCAAGGCGCTGAACGTCCCCTGTGGACGGTTTCTGCAGCGCCGCCAGCATCCTGGTTGCCTGGCATCGTGGATGACGACGAATGGCCGGGCTTCTCCCCTACCTGTGAGCGCTGCCTGGTGCAGCTGCAACCGTCGTGGAACCCGCCGACTTCCCCGGTCTGGCGGTGCCCGAATTGCGGCCTGGTGCGCATGTTCTAGCCGATCTGGCGGACGGCGAGCAAAGCAAGCCCGAAAACGTCGGACGACGGTAGGTCGCTATTCACTCGCAAGGAGCGTGCAGCTCCGAGGTACTATCCGCTCCTTCAGTCAACGAGCCATCTGATCGTGTCCCGGTTCAATACCGGGTCTGAACACGGGCTTTGCGGGGGAAATGACGTAGCTCAACGTTACAATCCCCGCCGCGATCAATCCAACACGCCAATTCCAGAACGCCAAGCCGAATGCCGCCCAATAGGCAGCGGCGGTAAGACCATACTTGATGGTAAGGCGGCGAAGATAAGCCTCGGTTAGCCTTCGATCGGGAAAACCTCTGGCGGTGGCGTACACCCACCGAAGAAACCACCAGGTCGCCGGTGCCGCTGCTATGCCCAGGTACCAAAGGGCGGCGGTCGTGCTGTCCGCATCTCCACCGAAATGTTCGACCAACTGGCGCGCGGGAAATGGAGTGATACTGACCGCAGCCAAAAAGCCGATGGTCAGCAGGTTGTAGCCGTGGTCGGTCTTCTCCAGCAGCTTGCCGCTGAAATGACTGTGGGACCAATAGAGGCCGATGAGGATCACGCTGAGGACGTAGGCGGCGTAGTCCGGTGCCAGCTTCAGGTAGGCCGCGGCGAGGTCGCCATCCTCAGGCCTCGGTGCGCGCAGTTCCACCACAGGGACGGTGATCGCGATCGCAAACACCGCGTCGCTGAACACCTCGAGCCGATCCGTCTCATGTTCGGTTCCCTTGAGAGAGAAGACCGCCATTCGAGCTAGAGCATCTCGAGCGGGCGACGGTCGCGTGGCCGAGGAAATGCCGCGTCGAGTGTCGCAAGATCGGCGTCGGAAAGGACGATATCTGCGGCTGCCCGGTTCTCCCGCACATGTGCGATCGAACTCGCCTTCGGAATCGCAATGAGGCCATCGTGCCGCAACGTCCAGGAAAGTGCGACCTGCGCAGGGGTAGCACCAACCTTAGCTGCGATCTTCACAAGGGAGGGATGGCTCGAGAGTCGTCCCTGCTCGACGGGACTATAGGCCATGACAGGCATTTCATGAGCGACGAGCCACGGCAACAATTCCAACTCAGGGCCTCGACGGACGAGATTGTAGAGAACCTGATCGGTCACGCAGCCATCCCCGCCGGCAGCAACAAGCTCGTCCATGTCGTCAGTATCGAGGTTGCTGACACCCCAATACCGAATCTTCCCGGCCGATTTCAGCGCCTCCATCGCTTCTATCGTCTCAACGAGCGGCACCGATCCCCGCCAGTGGAGCAGGTAGAGGTCGAGCCGGTCGGTGCCGAGACGTCTCAAGCTCGCCTCGCATGCGCGTGAAAGGCGTGCGCGCGAGGCGTTCTGCGGATACGCCTTGCTGACGAGGAACAACCGGCCGCACCGGTCGCCTAGCGCTTCGCAGATCAGCGCTTCCGCCGCGCCGTCGCCGTACATCTCGGCAGTATCAACGAGTGTCATGCCCAGCTCGACACCGGCGATCAACGCGGCGATCGGCAAGGAGAGACGGCGCAAGGACCGAGCGCGCAACCGTCGGAACCTGGACCCAGGAACGACGATCCTCCTTGAGCAGGGCAGCCCTTGGAGCGACGCTCCGACTGCGAAGATCGAGCAACTCGTCATCGCCATCGCGCCGACGGTAATGGGAGCAGGACGCCTCGCTGCCTACCTCCGCAGCGCGCCCCCGCTCGCTTCGTCAAGGGATCAGGCCATGCCACGCGCGGCACAGCGGCTCCTCCGGAAAGCTCGCACCGCAGACCTGAAAGTCGCCCTGCCCGCCTGTGGACAGTGCGGCGAAGAGCGCTTCCTGGAACAGACAAGTCCGACCGGAGAACGGCTCGGCGGGCGCTGCACGAAACGCCGCTACGCTGCGCCCTGCTCTATATGCGACAGGCTTCTACCAATCACGCGCCGCATTGGTGAGTCACAATTCTGCGCCAACTGCTGGCGGCGCGACCCGAGGTCGCGAAGGGAATGCGCGGAGTGTGGGCGGCTACGCACGACCCACTCCATCGTCGGCGACAAGCCGTACTGCAACGACTGCGTGCCGAAACCGCGGATCGTATGTTTCATCTGTCACGAGGTCCGGCGGCTTTACTCCGCACGCATCGGTACTGGAGTCTGTGAGAGCTGCTACATCTCGACCGCCGGGTTTATGAAGCCGTGCCCTGAGTGCGGTGACAAACGTGTGATCGCCCACGACAAGGACGACAGACTGGTGTGTGCAGACTGTGCCGGGCGGAAAGTGTCAAGGCGGGTGAGACAGATTCCGTCAGGCGGTCTGTATGAGGGCCTCCTGTGAGGGCTGGTTGATCCAGGCGGCCTCGGGCAGC
>NZ_JBFBLT010000021.1:0-6089 GCF_040702645.1 Microbacterium sp. NPDC078814 | reverse complement strand
TGCCCGAGGCCGCCTGGATCAACCAGCCCTCACAGGAGGCCCTCATACAGACCGCCTGACGGAATCTGTCTCACCCGCCTTGACACTTTCCGCTTTCGTCTACCTCCCCCGCAGAATGGCAAGAGATAACGGCGAGATCAGACCCAGTTGTCTCCCGGATAGTCGTCGTACCAGTCCTGAGCGGCACCGGTCTCAGAACCGGGGGCCTCCCCAACAGAGTGCTCGACACTGACCACGACTCTCGTGTGACGGGTGACGAGCACGCTCAGCGTCTCGAACCGTGAAGCGAAGGTCACGAACCCGGACTCCCCGTGCGAGGCCGACTCGATGCGGCCCATCAGATCACCGACGTCGCAGTCTTCCGCCAAGATGAGCGTTTCTCCGTCGATGCTGATTCGTGTGGTGGGTGTCATGACAATCTTGTGCATCGTTTGTAGCCGGCTCATCGGGACACGCACGCGTGTGCTCCGCTCAGACTACGCACGACTCGCCCCGCGTTATGGGGCATTGCGCATCTGCCTCATGTGTGAGACCAACATGCGTAGACCGTTGCCCCGTAGGGTGAACCCATGGGAACGATCCAGTACGGCGACAGCAGCGAGATCCACATCGAAGACCGAGCTCTTGCGCACCTCAAGGTTGCGATCGCGACCAAGCTGCGCCGCAACGAGAGCTTCACCCTTTCCTGGAAGCACCCAGAGGGCGATGCCCCCGGTCGCTCCACGATCTGGCTTCACCCGTCCATCCCGCTGCGTTTCACGTTCGAGACACCGGAGAACCCGCAGCTCAACGCGAAGTGGGTTCAGGCGCTCATGATGGAAGCCAGCTCTTCCGGCGGTATCACCCTCGTGGACGAGGTCGTTGACAGCCCCGTGGAAATCGATGCTTCCGCCCTCGCCGACCTCGGGGTAGATTAGGCGGCACCGGGGAGGGGAGCGCGCGCCCATCTTGCGGCGCAGCTTGCTCGGTTGATCCCCTTCCCGCCGACCGCGGGGAGGGGATCATCTCTTCTCACTCGACGCTGATGTAGAGCGGCAGGGCAGCAGCCTGCCCATGCCCTAGAACGGCCGGTGTGGACGGGTCTGGGAGCGACCGACGATGCTTCCCCAACGCAATCCACCACTCAAGCCCGGGAAGCGTTCTGAGGGCCGCGCAGAGGGGCGCCGTGTAGTCATCCTCAAAGTAGCCAACCCACGTCCCCACGGCCTCAGCGAGCACGTCCGTGCGTTCACCAGCGGCCGCCCTGAGCTCGTCTAGGACGGGGGCCGGGTCGGTCGTGTACCTGTTGCGTGAACAGATCGCATCGAGTTCGATACTGAGCTTGGTTGTGGGGGACAGGCCTCGTGATTGCATGCCGGATCATCCTTCCTCCGGCCGAGATGAATCAGGCTAGCAACACTCGAATATGTGTTCCGCTGTCTTAACCCATGAGCACACCTCGACCGCCTCTCGCGCGCCATGACCGGCGTCGAAGACCTGCTCGCCTAGGTATGTTGGCGTCATGAACGCGGAGGATCTTGAGCGGATCGTGCGCCGGGTAGTCCGTGAAGAGCTGCACCGGTTTCATGTCGGCGGCGTCAGAGCGCAAACGGTTGTGGAGCGCGTGCCGAACCGGGCCGTCGCGCCTGGCGACGAGGGTGCCAGGAACATCGAGCGGGTGTATGAGTACACCATGAAAATCGACCCTGACGGGACCATGCCGAAGGACGAGCTCAGGCACCTCATGCGCATGAAGTTCCCCGAGTTCGACTTCTAGTCGTGGACACATCCGTGGACACAAACACGCAGGATTTCCGGTGATCTGAGCGGACCCATCCTGGGTCTAGATCCGCGTCAGATCAACGATCTCGGGCCGATCCGGCAGGCCCCCGCGCGCATGCACTTGGGTTCAAATCCCACCGTCACCGCCACCACGAAGGCCCCGGCTCCCGTTGAAAACACGGAGATGCGGGGCCTTCGTCATGTCCGGGATCGCGAGCGTGATAACGTAGATGTCGTTCACGGGCCTATGGCGCAGTTGGTAGCGCGCCTCGTTCGCATCGAGGAGGTCAGGGGTTCGAATCCCCTTAGGTCCACAGGAACTGAACGAAAGAACCTCGCCCCGCAGCTCGCGGGGCGAGGTTCTTTCGTTGGAGCATGGGGCTGATCCGATCGCCGCGACGGGACCGCTCGGCGGCAGGGGTCCGATTCGGTGCCCCTAGGCTGAGGACATGGACGCGACGCCCAGCGAATCCGGCTCGACCCTGCACACGCATGCCGTCGACAGCCAGCGCCGTGCCGCGGCCCTCGGCGAGGGGAATCGGGTGCTGTCGCGTACGCAGAAGGTGTACGTGGCGCTCCGGGACGACATCGTCCGCACCCGGCTCGCCCCGGGCGAGGTCGTCATCGAACCCGAACTGGCGGCGCGGTTCGGGGTGTCGAAGACGCCGGTGCGTGAAGCCCTGCAGATCCTCGTCGTCGAGGGGCTCGTCGTCGCCCTTCCCCGACGCGGATACGTCGTCCGCCCGCTGGGCATCAGCGAGGTGCGCGAGGTGCTCGACCTGCGGTTGATCATCGAACCGCCGATGGCGGCAGGGGCGACGCGCTACGGCAACGAGGCCTTCATCGAGGAGCTCAGCTCGATCCTGGACGCGCAGCGCAGCGGCTCCGGTACGGCGGAGCTGACCGATGCGGCCCGCGCGTTCCACGAGTGCATCCTCGGCGCGGCACGCAACGCTCGGGCGAAGACGCTCATGAGCGGCCTGTTTGACGAGACGACGCGGAGTCACCACCTGATCCCGGCGATCGATGCGCGCATCCACTCGGACGTCGAGAACAACGGGCACCAGCAGGTGCTCGAAGCGATCCGCACCGGCGATCCGCGGGCGGCCGAGGAGGCCATGCGCCGACACCTCGTCGAGCTGCGGGAGTTCGTCCTCCAGGCGTTCCTCGAAGCCTGACGCCTCCGCGGCGTACGCGCAAGCCGTCACACCTCCGTCAGATATATCTGAGGAATATCGCTATTGTGCCCAAGATATTTGGGAGCTATGGTGGTGCCGACACCGCGGTCGGCTCTTCGGCCTCGATGGGAGTTGCCGAGAGGATCCAGGTTTGTTGCGACGTCGCATCCGCACCTTCACCGAGCTGTTGAGCTTCGCTCCGCCCGCCCTTCCCACCGAGGCGACGCGCGTCGCCGAGGCGCGCTGTCTCGACGATCTGCGACGGCTCGCGAAGCGACGGGTGCCCGGATTCGTCTTCGACTACGTCGAGGGTGCCGCGGTGACCGAACAGGCCGCTCGGGACAACGAGGCCGCCTTCGCCCGCCGGAGGTTCGTGCCCACGGTCACCGAGAGTGCCGCGGGGGCGACGCTCACCACCCGCCTGCTGGGACGCGAGCACGCGATGCCCATCGGCATCGCTCCGATCGGTCTCACCGCCCTCATGCGTGCGGCCGGCGAAACCGACGGGGCCCGTGCGGCCGCCAACCGTGACGTGCCGTTCGTGCTCTCCACGATGGGAACGCGGAGCATCGAGCACGTCGCCGACGCCGCACCCGCCGCACGGCGCTGGTTCCAGCTCTACCTGCGGCGCGATCGCGACGCGTCTCTCGCGCTCGTCGAGCGGGCCGCCGCTGCCGGCTTCGACACCCTCGTCCTCACTGTCGACACACGCGTGCCGGGACAGCGGTACCGCGACGACCGCAACCGGCTCTCGATGCCGCCGCGTCTGACCTTGCGCACCGCCGTGCAGTCGGCACTGCGTCCCTCCTGGACCCTCGATCTGCTGGCCCACGACGCGCCGGCCATGGCGAACTTCGGCCCGCGTTCCGGACGCGTCACCGACGTGGTGGGCAGCATGTTCGATCCCGCGCTGTCCTTGGACGACGTGCGCTGGCTGCGGACACACTGGAGCGGGCCGATCGTCGTGAAGGGCGTGCTCTCCGCCGTCGACGCCGAACGCTTCATCGACGCCGGCGCGGATGCCATCTGGGTCTCCAACCATGGCGGTCGTCAGCTCGACCGCGCGATCGCGCCCGTCGAGATCGTGGGCGCCGTGCGCGCCGCCGTCGGCGACGATGTGCCGATCCTGCTCGACTCCGGCATCCGCAGCGGCCTCGACGTGGTGGCCGCGATCGCGTGCGGAGCCGACTTCGTCTTCCTCGGCCGGGGATACATGTACGGCCTGATGGCGGGCGGCCGGGTGGGGGTCGAGAGGGCGCTCGCCCTGGTGGCGAACGAGACCCTGTCGACGATGCAGCTTCTCGGCGTGCGCACGACCGCCGAGCTGCGCGGCCGGGGGACCGCCGTCCTCGCGCCGACCGGATAGCCACGACCACGCCAGCACTTTTCAATGACGAAAGGACACCCCATGGCCCACGAACAGCAGCGCACCATGACCCCGCAGGCGAGGCGGGCGATCGCCGCCGCCTACTTCGGCACCCTCATCGAGTGGTACGACTACGCGCTCTACGGCGCCGCCGCCGGCCTGGTGATCGGCCCGCTCTTCTTCCCGGACGTCATCCCGGCCTCCGCCTCGATGCTGGCCTTCGCGACCTTCGCCGTCGGCTTCGTGGTGCGGCCGCTCGGCGGCCTCATCATCTCCCACCTCGGGGATCGGGTCGGCCGGAAGCCCGCGATGATCCTGACCATCGTGCTCATGGGCATCGCGACCGTGGGGATCGGGCTCCTCCCGACCGCCGAGGCGATCGGGGTGGCGGCGCCGATCCTGCTGATCCTGTTCCGCTTCGTCCAGGGCTTCGGTGCCGGTGCGGAACTCGCGGGCGCGCTCACCCTCGTCGCCGAGTACGCCCCCGAGCGCCGCCGTGGCCGGGTCATCGGACTGGTCACCTCGGGTGCTCCCGGGGGCGCCTTCCTCGCGACGCTGGCCTTCACCTTCGCCTCGATGCTGCCCGGCGACGTGCTGCTCGGCGGGGCCTGGCGCATTCCGTTCCTGGTCTCCGCCGTGCTCTTCGTCCTCGCGCTGTGGATCCGTCGTCGCCTCGAGGAGACGCCGGAGTACCGGGCCGCGGTGGCGAACGCCGAGCAGGCTGCGACGAAGGTGCCTCTGGCGGAGCTGTTCCGCCGCAGCCCCCGCGAGCTCGTCGTCGGCTTCTTCAGCGTGTGCGGCCACAACGTGACTAACTACGTGCTCAGCGCCTTCGCCCTCAGCTACCTCACGCTGACGGTCGGGATGCCCCGGGTCCAGGCACTGGTCGCCGTGCTCGTCGCCTCGCTCCTCACCGCCTTCGCACCCGTCCTCGGCGGGATCGCGGTGGATCGCTTCGGAGCCAAGCGCGTTGTGATCTTCGGCTCCGTCGCCGGGATCGTCCTCACCTACCCGGTCTTCCTCTCGCTGCAGTCGGGCGACCCGGTGTGGGCGGCTCTCGGGATGACGGCGCTCGGCGTCATCGCCGTGGGGGCGACCGCGGCCTCCACCGGGACGTTCCTCACGAACCTCTTCCCGACGCGGTACCGCTTCACCGGCGTCGCGACGGCCCGGGAGCTGAACGGCGCCCTGGTCGCCGGACCCACCCCGCTCATCGCCACGGCGCTCGTCGCGGCCGCCGGGGGAGGCCTCTGGTTCGTGGTGCTGTTCGTCATCGGTGCCTGCCTGGTGTCGCTGCTGGCCGTCGTCGCGACGCCGAAGCGCGTCGGGGATCTGCAGCCCGAGGACCACTCCGACTCCTCCCGGTTCGCGCCGGCGGGAAGGGCCGCGGACTGAGGGGGCGGGCGACACGCCCGGGAATCGACGGTGATTTGCCCGATGCCCGGAACCCACGTAAGTTATTACCTGTTCGCCCCAAACGGTTGAGCGGAGGTCCTCGGACCGGCTCCCGTCAAGCATCGAACACCTCCCAAATCCCACACACTCACAGAGTGAACAGGATGAAGGATGCTGATCCGTTCCCACGGTCAGGCCGAAGAAACTCGGACTTGACAACGGAAACGAGATCGGTAAGATAGAGAAGTTGCCCTGCGGGCCTGGTCGTGATGGCTGGGTCGTGGGAGCATCCGATCCTTGAGAACTCAACAGCGTGCACTTGTCAAATGCCAAATTATCCTCGTCTAGCTTCGGCTGGGTGAGAATTCCTTTGGATCAAAGACCAACCT
>NZ_JBFBLT010000020.1:0-6856 GCF_040702645.1 Microbacterium sp. NPDC078814 | reverse complement strand
CCGTCATCGTCATCTCAGTATTGGTCCGTTCTCGCCCCGTGCAGTGCGAAGGTCAGCAGTGCTGGTGTCTCACCCCATCCTGACGCACAGGGATGTCGTACTTCTTGATGAGGATGTTGTTGCGGCTGATGTCCCGATGGAGCGTGCCGCGGAGGTGGAGGTAGTTGAGCCCGTACAGGAACTGGAGGGTCACACGCTTGCGTGTTGGCCAGGTGATAGTGGAATTCCCCTTACGTATGTACTCGCCCAAGGTCTCATCGCAGTACTCCATGGTGAATGAGTTGCGGTTCGGATCGTAGTCATAGGCCTCGACGATGTAGGGGAAACGGATTGACCGCAGCAGTTCGAATTCTGCTCGGAAGCGAGCGAGGTCTCGCTCGGAGATGTTGGCCTTGGCTCGCTTCACCGCGAACGTTTCGTTGTACAGTGCGTCGTCGTACTTGTGTACCAGCGCGAAGGAACCTTCCCCGACGAGTGTGAGGACCGGCGGGGCATCGCTCCTGCGTTGTGGAGCTGGCGCTGAGGTGAACATCACGGCCTCGTAGCGCTCGATCTCTATTCGTTCGACTGAGTCCGGGATCGGACTTCCTCCCGAGTAGACCAGGAACGATTTGCACTCTTCGATGAGCTTTCTGTAGTCCTCGCGCACCTCGAAGGTCACACCGGCACGCTTGAGCGATTTCCTCATGTCGCTGATCTGCTGGATCAGGTCCATGAGGTCACGACTGTCGCCCGCGTTGAAGTGACGCCCAATGGTCATCTTCGTGTTCATGAACCGGAAGTGGCCGTTGAGCCTCTCGTGTAGGACCGCGAAGATGCCATCGAGCGGTGGGGCCTCCGCTGAATACAACGCCAGGTATTCCGGCTCGGCATCATCGGGGTCGATATCTGTCGCCAGCCCGCGCGCGACATCGTCCAGCGTGACCATATGCTCATCCTGGCAGAACGGGAGCGGGCGCCTCGGTACCGCAGCGTTCGCTGAAGCAGCGTCAGCGCTGCCGCCGGTACGAGAGACTGGGCGGATGACCACCCTGCCTGACATCACTCTCCTGCCGGTTCGGCACCTGCTACAGCTAGAGGCGAGGGTCGTGCATGAACTTCGGCGGCGCGACCTGGTACGGACGAACAACAAGCCGTTGGGCGATATCGCAGAGCACGTTGTCTGGCTGGCCCGTGGCGGAGTACTGGAACCCAACTCGACCAAGTCGCACGACATCACCACCGCCGCTGGCTGGCGCATCCAGGTGAAGGCGATGGCCAACCGCGCAGCCGGGCCCGGCGCGCGCTTTAGCCCGTTCCGGAGCGCGGACTACGACACCGCAGTGTTCCTCGTTTTCGGTGCCGAGTTCGACATCGTTGAGGCCATTGAAGTCGAAGCGGCCCTGATCGAGGAGCGCGTGCGGTTCGTCGCGCACGTCGCGGGCCGCCAGCCCAGCCTCACCCAGGTGCGCGCGCTCGGCAACGACGTGACCGCAGAGATGCAGTCGGCGTATGAGCAAATCGATGATCAGCCGCTTGCGGGGCGCGACAGCGTCCGCTCTGGCCAGGCGGGCGACGGCGCCGGCCCTGGCGAAGTTCGTCGGCAGAGGCCTTAGGCGTCCGAGAGACAACGGATTCCCGCGCCGTTGCGGCACTGTCGGCCGGTTGTCATAGACGTGCTCTACGTTGGGACCCATGCAAGAGAAGAAATCTGCGCTTGAACAGCACATCGCCGTGTTCGGGGAAAGCGGAAGCGGCAAGACCGTGCTGGTGTCGTCCTTCTATGGCGCGGCGCAGGAAGCATCGTTCTTGAAGCAAAGCCTCTATCGCGTCGTGGCCGAGGACATCGGTCAAGGCGCCCGACTGAACCGCAACTATCTCGGTATGCGAGACGAAGCCAGAGCCCCCGACCTCACCCGCTTTGCGGCGACGTCATACGCCTTCTCGATCAAGTTGAAGGATCCGCCAAACCAGAAGGCGTCCAAGGCGCAACCGTTCCACGCGTTGCGACTTGTCTGGCACGACTACCCCGGTGATTGGTTCGAGCAGGGTGCGAGTGGCGAAGAGGCACGGCGCCGCGTCGACACGTTTCGCTCACTCCTCGGGTCAGACGTTGCGTTGCTGCTCGTCGATGGTCAGCGCCTACTGGATCATGCAGGCGACGAAGAACGCTACTTGAAGTCACTCTTCAGCAACTACGCCAACGGACTCCTCGCGCTCAAGGACGATCTGCTCGAGGAGGGGACGCCACTTGCGCAGTTCCCGCGCATCTGGATCGTGGCGCTGTCGAAGGCGGACCTGCTTCCTCACATGGACGTTTTCAAGTTCCGAGACCTGCTCGACCTGAACGCCGCCGACGACCTCGACGAGCTGCGTAAGGTGCTCGCTGGCTTCGTTCAGAATCCAAGCGCGATGTCAGTCGCCGAAGACTTCCTCTTGTTGTCATCAGCGAAGTTCGAGCCGAACAAGATCGAAGTCGACAAGCGCGTCGGGATCGACCTCGTTCTGCCCGTGGCCGCATTGCTTCCGCTTGAGCGCCATGCGAAGTGGGCGAGGCTCGGGCAGCTTCCGACCAAGGTCGCTCAGAGCATCATCAGCGGCGGGTCAAAGCTTCTAGCCGCCGCGCTCCTCGGCAAGCAGAATAAGGGCAAGCTCGGTGCCGTCCTCGCGATGCTAAGCCCAGACGTCATTGATGAAGCAGCTCAGATGGCCGGCGACAAGCTCCGTGAGCTGAACGCGCAGGCGCTTGCCAAGCACAATTTCGTCACTGCGACGCTGACGCAGTTCCAGATGGACTTGGATAAGGGGGAGGAAGATGATGTTCTCCTTCGGAGCCTGACGTGATGCTTCAGCCGGGTTCATACATCTGGGCGACGCGAGGTCGAGAGTGGGGCTTCCGTTTCCTCCGCGATGGCGGGTACGACGATCCCCTCCCGGTCTACGAAGACGCGTTCGATGGGGTGGCTGAGCAACGCACGGTCATGAGACGAGTTGGTGATGTGCTGGCGATTCGCTTCTTGGATCCGGAAGGAAGGGAAGACCACGCGCGTCGGCCCATTTCTCACGACTTCGTTGTCCGCGCGACAGGCTCCTCCCGTCTGCCGGACATGACCATTGCAGCGCGAGTCGCCTGGGAGTCCGTGGCCGAGGAGTACGCCGGTATGTGGAATGCGGAGGCGCCGTAGCACTGGGCACCGCTCAGGGCATAGGTGCGACGTGACCCGTCCAGCCCGTTCCGTCCCACCACCGGATGGAACCGACCCTGTCGTCGTACCACCCTGCAGGAATCGTAGGCGCCGACTGACGGTGCTCCGTCCATGCGGCGCCGTTCCACCAACGTAGCCCGACACTTGCGCCGTCGGTGTACCAGCCTGCTGAGGGCATCATCGGCGTTGCGTCAACGACTGTCCCAGGGCTGTCTGCGTCGGCATTTTGGGAAGATTGATCCGCGGCTTCACCTTTGCCTTCGCGCCGCTTCTGGAATAGTCGTACAGTGCCGTACGCGAGGCCTCCAATGGCGGCGATAGCTGCCAGGTCTCTCAGCCTGAGGTCCGCTTCGCCCGCTCCGGACGAGTCATCGACGGCGCCTTCGACGCTCTCGCAGTCGCACTCATACTGTAGGCATTCCCACTCGTGCGAGTGCCAGCACCAATGCTCACATTCACCTTCGCACTCCCACGACCACTCGTGCGTGCAGAAGTCCGCCACCGTCATCGACACAGCGGTCTACTAGGACGAGCGCGTTCCTGAGGCACGGCCTGATCTTATCGGTCTGAGGATGTGCCGTTGGTATGTGAGCTCCTAACCCGCGAGCCTCAGCTAGCAGGGCCGACTCAGGCCTGCAGGACGTGCTCAGCGTCTTGCAGACCGGGGCGAACGACCCTTGGACCTGGGCGCAGTGGTAGAACGTGGCGCTGCCCGAAGCGGCTTCATCCCGCAACATCACGCAGCTCTGCGAAGGGCGTCTCGAGGAGTCGCTACTGGCTGCCCGACACGACGCCTGGTCGTGGAGCAGCTGAGCCCGTGGCGGACGTCACGCCTCCGCTGTCCCGAACGGTCAGCATGCATGCGCACTAACGTTGGAGCGGCAGAGAGGGCCCTCGCTGTCAGCGGAGCGTGCGGTTGCGGAACTCGTCGCCCACTTCGGTCAGCAGCAACAGACCTTCCTTGAACGGGAGGTTGAGGTTACGGATGACGCTCTCGATCTTCTTCTTCTCGACCGAAAGCTCACTCTTGTAGGTGGCGCGGTGCGCGGCGTTCAGAGCCTCTCGGATCTTCCGAGCCTTCCGGTCTTCCCCCGTAGGTGGAGCCTTCACGTACTCGAGTTCGGCGACGCCTTCGAACCAGAGTCGGGTAGCGATGCCGTCGGTGCGCTTCGGCAAGTCGCGACGCGCGACCTTCTCCTCCGGCGACATCCCGACACCTCGCCTTACTGCTTCTACGTCCTCGGCTCGGCGGTCACCCTCAAGGTCCACCGGAGCGCGAGCTGGTGCGGGAGCCGTCACGGCCTCGGGCTCCACCTCGGTCGTGGCGAGCCCGAGCTCAGATCGGAGCTTGGCTACTTCGGCGCGGAGCTTGACGACTTCAGTATCCACTCCGGCCGGGGCGGGAGTGGGAACTGGCGAAGCTAGCGTCGTGGGGGCCGCGGTGTGCCCCTTGAACGACGCGTTCAGCGCGCTCCTGTACTCGCGTGGAGACCCTGAGAAGTGCGCGATGTTCCCGTCGCGGAAGTTGATGCGGAACTGTACCGTGTCGTCTTTGAAGGCCTTGGGCACCAGTCCGCCAACCAGGGCTCCGACGGGCCCGGCGATGATGCTGCCAGCGACGATCCCGGCGCCTCCTGCGGCGTAGTTGTATTCCTTGCCGGTTCCGACGATGTCAACGGAGGAGACGGTGTTGGCGTTCAAGTCCCAGCTCCCCGAGGGGAGGCGGGTGAGCGAGCCGAACCCGATGGCGTAGACACCGATCTTCGGCAGCGTGCCACCAATGTACTTGAGGGTCATGGCATGAGCTTACTGACGATGACCCCGTCAATCAGGGCAGGGCGCATACACGTTCTCCACTGCCTTTCCCCACACCCAGCACCAGAACACCTGCTCCTCGGCCCCGAACTCGACGCCCGCGGCGAGCGGCGTGGACCTGGGTACCAACGAGGACGGCTACGCAATGGTGTTCGATGTCTTCAAGGCCGAGGATGGCTCCGAGCGAGCCTGTCTAGGCTCCGGCCTGGTGCACGAAGCGGTCTGCAGTGCCGGGGCGCGCGGCCGATAACGTCGCAAGATTCGACCTCGACTCGCTCTGACTCGCCTGCCGGGGGTCCTGACCCCTGATGAGTGGTGCCGACGCTGCGGCGCCGAGGGCGCTGCTCGGGACACGGTCATCCGTCGACTCGCGCACGAGCCGCTGGGGTGGCGACCCACCGTCCTTGAGGTCGCGGTGCGTCGTCGCGGACAAAGGTGTCGGTGCTTCCGCGGGCTACCTCACCGCCGCACTGCACGCAGCCACCAACGTGACCCCATCGCGACGAGTCCAGAGTTGCGGGCCACCCCCGCGATTGGGAGACATGCCCTAGCTCTGGGCCTCGCCGAGGCGCGCTTCGTGCGTGAGCTCGGCGCGGAGACCGCCGCCGGTCGCAGCCCGGGCAAGAGCGCGACCCAGCGCAGGTGCCTGCTTGAACAAATTGTGACCGGCCACAAAAAGGACAGAGCCTGCCTCCCACACGGCCACGCCGTCCTCACTCCACGGGAGATCGGTCACCCAGCAGTGAAGGAAGTCGCGCGGCTCCGGGTGGAGACCGGGCAGCGCCCGTGTCACGTACTCGCGTGCGCGTTCGTCCAGCGATCGAATCGCCGCCGGGTCGATGAAAGTTCCGTCGTCGCGGACGCGGACGGTGTCGCTGAGTCCGACCGAATAGCTGCTGTTGCCCGGTAGCGGCGTCGCGTAGACGCCGACTTCGCCGAAGACGCCGCTGCTGTCCTGCAGGCACGCGACTCGTTCCGGGGCGGCGGCTTTCACGTCGAAGGTCAGCCTGACGTGAGCGGCAAGGCGAACCGGCAGCGACAGGCCGACGCTGCGTGCCAGGCGGGCGGTTTCGCGGCCGGCGCACACGATCACCTTGGAGTAAACAGCCCGGTCGGTGACGCTGCGCACCTCGACCGTCCCGTCGGCGCGGGGATCGATGGAGATGACCTCACCGGTGGTGACCGCATCTGCGAGGGCACCCGTTAGTGCCGTGATCGCGGCGCGGGTGCGGATCGCGCCGCCCGACTCGTCGAGCACCGCTGGCCCCGAGTACCCAGCAAGCAGCGGCATCCGCTGGGCGACCTCGGCCGCATCGATCTCGTGCGCTACCACGCCGCCGACCTGGTCGAGCACCCGCAGCCGCGCCAGGGCGCTGTCTCCGATCGCCAGGACACCGTCTGATGAGACCAGCTCGACGTCGAAGTGTTCGGACCACTCATCCCATACGCCGCGGCTTTCGCGCGCGAAAGCGACGAGTCGCGGGTCGTCGTGGGCATGCCGGAAGATCCGCGACTCGCCTGCGGACTGACCCGTCCCGGGCACACCAGCCTCGTACAAGCGCACCGGCACGCCCTGCTCCCGCAGCGCGTGAGCCGTCGAGAGACCGACGATCCCGCCCCCGATCACTGCTACCTCGGGTGAACGCGTCGTGGCAACGCCGTCGTCAGTTCCTGTCATCGCGGTTTCCCGATCTGTTGGTGATCAGCGGTAGGCCGAAAGGGAAGGGGCCGCTGCCACGATGTCAGCGGGCTGTGTAAGCCCGAAGTCACCGCGCGCGTCTTCGAGCGGTCCAGAGCACTCGCCGCCGCGGTCAGGTCGACGCTGAAGCCGCCGCCGGTGATGCCGCGCACGTACT
>NZ_JBFBLT010000019.1:0-7650 GCF_040702645.1 Microbacterium sp. NPDC078814 | reverse complement strand
AACCGTCATCGTCATCTCAGTATTGGTCCGTTCTCGCCCCGTGCAGTGCGAAGGTCAGCAGTGCTGGTGTCTCACCCCATCCTGACGCACAGGGCT
Source organism: Microbacterium sp. NPDC078814 (assembly GCF_040702645.1). Lineage (NCBI taxonomy): Bacteria > Bacillati > Actinomycetota > Actinomycetes > Micrococcales > Microbacteriaceae > Microbacterium > Microbacterium sp. NPDC078814. Next base: position 7,554 of record NZ_JBFBLT010000019.1, on the reverse strand, counting down.
CGAGCGGGAGCGCTTGTTCAGTCGCGCGTGGATCTTCGTGGGTCACGAATCAGAGATCCCTCAGCCCGGCGACTACGTGGTGCGGCGAGTGCTCGACGACTCGTTCATCGTGGTGCGCGACGAGAGTGGCTCCGTCAAGGCGATGTTCAACATGTGCCTGCACCGAGGAATGCAGGTGTGCCGGGCGGAAATGGGCAACGCCTCGCACTTCCGCTGCCCGTATCACGGCTGGTCGTACCGCAACGACGGACGAATCGTGGGGCTGCCGTTCCACGAAGAGGCGTACGGTGGCGAGGCTGGCTTCAATCGCAAGGGAGCCCGCCTGCTTCCGGCGCCGAGCCTCGACAGCTACAACGGGTTGATCTTCATCAGCATGGATCCGGATGCGCCACCGCTGATCGACTACCTCGGCGATTTCGCTTTCTATCTCGACTACTACACGAAGCAGAGCTCCTCGGGCATCGAGCTCCGCGGCCCGCAGCGCTGGCGGGTGAAGGCGAACTGGAAGATCGGCGCAGAGAACTTCGCCGGCGACATGTACCACACGCCACAGACCCACACCTCGGTGGTCGAGATCGGCCTCTTCCGCGAACCGAAGGCGGAGAAGCGTAAAGACGGCAACACGTACTGGGCGGGCAACGGCGGAGGCACGACCTACAAGCTTCCGGAGGGAACGCTCGAGGAGCGGCTGCGCTACGTGGGCTACCCCGACGAGATGATCGACCGGATGAAGGAGGTCTGGTCCCAGGACCAGCTCAATGTGATCGGCGAGAACGGCTTCATGATCTCGGCGGCCTCGATCTTCCCGAACATGAGCTTCGTGCACAACTGGCCGAAGGTGGAAGACGGCGACGACGTGCTCCCGTTCATCTCGATCCGTACCTGGCAGCCGATCAGCGAGAACGAGACCGAGGTGCTTTCCTGGTTCGCCGTCGACGCAGCGGCACCGGAGGAGTTCAAGGCTCTGTCGTACAAGGCGTACCTGATGTGCTTCGGCAGCACGGGGATGTTCGAGCAGGACGATGTGGAGAACTGGGTGTCCCTTACGAACACCGCGAAAGGGAATATGGCGCGGCGCTTGCTGCTGAACAGCCGGATGGGCGTGCTGAAAGACGGCAGATTCGTCGTGGAGCCGCTCGGACCGGACGCGTTCTCTGGCCCGGGCGTGGCCCACGTCGGTTACGGAGAGTACAACCAGCGGCATCTGCTCGAGCGCTGGGCGGACTACCTCGAGACGGAGCCGACCGCGCTGATCATCTCGTCGGTGGGGATGCCGGAGGGGCTGTCATGACCGAGGCGCGCTGGGTTCGACTGAAAGAGTCGCCGCTCGGAGCACATACGACCAAAGCCACGCGGGTGGGGAGTTCGTTGTCGTTCTCGGACGGCCTGCATCTGGAGACGCACAGGTGGCTCGTCGAAGAGGCATACATCCTCGACGAGCAGCGGTACGAGGACTGGCTCGACCTCATCGCCGACGATGTGCACTACATCATGCCCGTGCAGGTCACTACCGCGCTCGGCGCCGGGTACTCGACGTCTCCGGGCATGGCGCATTGGGACGAGAACAAGTACTCCCTGAGCCGGCGGGTCGCCCGCTTCCTCACGGAACACGCCTGGACAGAGGATCCGCCCTCCCGGCTCCGTCACTTCGTCACGAACGTGCGCACCTTCGAGAGCGACGTCCCGGGCGAGGTCGTCGTCGATTCTGCGGTGCTTCTTTTCCGCAGTCGCGGCGACGTGCACGAGCCCGCGGTGATCTCGGCCGGCCGCGAAGACGTTCTGCGACGTGTCGGCGGCGGGTTGCAGCTCGCACGCCGAACCATCACGGTCGACGAGTCGGTCTTGCGCACACAGAATCTGGCGATCTTCCTATGAAACTCGAATGGGAAGGCGAAGAGGACGACCGCATCGCGGCCATCGCAGCAGCAGACGAACGTCAGCGGCTCGAAGACCAGCGGGTAGGGGCTCCGATCTCGATCGCCAATGAGTTCTCGGAGATCCGGGTATCTCGCGTGGAGACACGCAACGGCTCCCGGCTCCTGATCGAGTCGCCGCGATCCGGGCAGTGGGTCGCTCTCGATCCGCTCGAGCTCGAGGCGCTGACCTGGCAGACTACGGCGACGTTCTCCGCCATGATCGCCCAACCGTTCGCACCGATGTTCCCTGAGATAACGCCTGAAGAAGCAGGAGAGGAGTGACACATGCCTGTCGTGAAAGCGGATCTCGGGCTCTGTCAGGGCTACGCCAACTGCATCATGGCCGCGGGAGACTATTTCGATCTCGATGACGACGGCGTCGTGATCCTGCTCAGAACAGAGGTCGACGAGGCCGACCGGAAACGGGTCACCGAGGCGGCGAACAGCTGCCCGGTTTCCGCGCTCCGGGTGGAAGACGAATGACGACAGCGATTGTCGGTGCGTCGATCGCGGGGGTACGGGCCGCGCAGGCGCTTCGGGCAGAGGGGTATCGCGGAGACGTTGTGCTCATCGGCTCCGAGCCCGTGCTGCCCTACGACAAGCCGCCGCTGTCGAAGGGATACCTCGTCGGTGCAGGTGCAGCCGAGGTCACGCTCCTCACGGCGGCGGAGGCGCTCGAGCTTAACATCGACCTTCGTCTCGGTGTGCCGGCGGTAGGTCTGGACCGTGCGTTGTCGGAGCTCCGGCTGGCGAATGGACGGCGGGTCGGCTTCGATGACCTCGTGGTGGCGACCGGCGTCCGCGCGCGGCCGTCGCCGTGGGGTGAAGGCGAGGGAATCCATGTGCTGCGGACACTCGACGACGCAGACCGGCTGCGCGCCGAGCTAGTTCCCGATCGCAGGATCATCGTCATCGGAGCGGGCTTCATCGGCGCCGAGGTCGCCGCGACCGCTCTTGGGCTCGGAGTCGATGTCACCCTGGTCTCGGCGACACGCGACCTGATGTCACGCCGGCTCGGTGACGAGATTGGCGCCCTCTTCTCGCAGAAGCACTCCCGGCATGGCGTACATGCGGTTCTCGGACGGACGGTCGCGCAGATCGACGGTGCGAAGGGAGACTTCCGCGTGCTCCTGGATGACGGTTCCGAGCTCCACGGTGATGTCGTCGTCATCGGCATCGGGGCAGTGCCGAACGTCGAATGGCTCGAGGACTCAGGGCTCGAGATCGACGACGGTCTCGTCTGCGACGAATTCCTCACGGCACTCGGCGCCCCGGAAATCCATGCGATCGGCGATGTTGCGCGGTGGCGGCATCCGGTTCGCGGCGATCTCACCCGTCTTGAGCACTGGACGAATGCGGTCGACCAGGCGCGCTGTGTCGCGCACAACATCGCTCATCCCGACGACCGACGCTCATATCTGCCTGTCGAGTATGTCTGGAGTGACCAGTTCAACTGGAAGCTGCACATCGTCGGTCGCACGACGGCAGTCAACCCCGAGATGGTGACGGACCCTCGAACACCCGACCGGATCGCGTCTCTGTACTCTCAGAATGGTCTGTCATTCGACGGGGCAGTGGTACTGAATTGGCCCCGCGCTCTCGTCGAAGTCCGCCGGTCCATCGCAGCGGGATCGTCGCTTTCCGACGTTCGTGTACGACTGGGCCGGCTGCTCGAATCGGCGTCCGGATAGACCTGGACGGGATCGCCTTGCCCTTGATGGCGGCCCTGAGGGCCGGCAGGAACGATACAGTTTCTGTTGTGCAGAGAAATAGAGCAGCCGACGGAGTCGATGCGGCTCCGCAATACCGATCGAGTCGGTCGACAATGCCCTGAAACTCCTGCTCCTGCTCGGTGAGAAGAACGAACTTCGACTGACGGACGCCAGCAAGCACCTGGGTGTCGCGACCTCAACGGCGCATCGCATCCTCGCGATGCTTCAATGGCGAGGATTCGTGCGGCAAGACCCGCGAACGAAGACATACGGGCCAGGGCCGTCGTTGACCACGATCGCCTTCTCGGTGCTGAGAAAGATGGACATCCCGCAGATCGTGCAACCGATCCTCGAGGAACTCAGCCACCAAGCCGGCGAGACGGTTCACCTCGGCACGCTCGACGGCAACTCCACTCGCTTTCTCGCAGTCTCGGAACCGACGACGGCGGTGCGAGTCGCTTCACGGTTGGGCAAGGAGATGCCGGCCCATTGCACCTCCACGGGAAAGGTTCTCCTGGCGCAGCTCCCGCGAGAACAATTGGACCGTCTCTACCCCGACGAGCAACTCTCACAGGTGACTCCGCAGTCGATCCGTACCAAGACCGAGCTCCTCGCACAACTGGATCTTGTCGCGAAGCAGGGCTATGCAACGAACCGGGAGGAGAGCGAGGAGGGCGTGGCCTCGGTGGCCGTGGCCGTTCCCTCGGCGAGCGGGCTGCGGTTGGCGATCAACGCATCTGCCCCGGTGTTCCGCTTGCCTCCCCGCAAGGTGAAGACCCTCGTCGCACTCCTCGATGAGGCAGCCGTACGTCTGGCCGACCTGACCTCCTGAAGGCTCGTCGTCTCTTTCCCCTGCGACCTGGTGCAGGGGTCGTTCGGCGCGTTCTGAAGAGAGCTCGAGCCATGCTGGACTGTTGGCGCCGCGCAAGCTATTGTGTCTTCTAGTTAGGAACAAGTTCTGCTCAGCAGATAAATATGCGAAGAGGATGATCAATGCAGATCGTACTGGTGCACGGCGGATGGGTAGGCGGCTGGGTGTGGGACGGCGTCGCCGACGAATTGCGCAGAATGGGGCACGAGGTGATCGCGCCGACGCTGCGCGGTCTCGAAGACGGTGACGTGGACCGCTCCGGCGTCACGATGAGCATGATGGCGCGCGATCTGATCGATCAGGTAAGAGAGCTCACCCAGCTCGACATCGTGCTCGTCGGTCATAGCGGCGGAGGTCCGCTCATCCAACTCGTCGCTGAGGCGATGCCCGAGCGCATCGGCCGGGTCGTCTTCGTCGACGCCTGGGTGCTGCGCGACGGCGAGACCATTAACGACGTGCTCCCCGATCCGTTGGTCGCAGCGACGAAGGCGCTTGCGAGTCAGTCCGACGACAACACCATCGTCATGCCGCCTGAGCTCTGGGCCGCGTCTATGCAGGACATGTCCCCGTTCGAGCAGCAGCAGCTCGCCGCGCTCGAGCCGAGGCTCGTCCCAGCGCCGGCAGGCTGGTCCGATGAGCCGATCCGCCTCGACCGGTTCTGGGCGAGCAGCATCCCGTCAAGTTATGTGTTCCTCGCTCAGGACCAGGCCGTTCCCGCTGAGATCTACCAGGCCGCGGCCGGGCGGCTTGATAGTCCGCGCACGATCGAGATCGACGGAAGCCATTTGGTGATGCTCACGCATCCGGAGAGGCTCGCACGGGCCCTCGACGCCGTCATTGCCTAACAGGCCTGGGGAAGCTATGGATTCGATTTCACGCCCAGACGACGTCGCGCCGATCTCGTACACCGAACTGGCGCCGTCGGGTGCGCCTGCTCGGTGGATCGTCCTCGTGCACGGGGGTGGTGCCTCGAACGAGTACTATCTCGAGACGCCCGACGGCCGACAGGGCTGGGCGGCACGATTCGTATCGCATGGCTACGGTGTGCTGGTGGTGGACTGGCTGGGGTTGTCCTATGAGGCGGCCCAACACGTCGATGATCGTGCGGCGTCTGCGCGGCTGGACTATGAGAGCGTGTGCCGAGGGATGGGCGTGTTCCTCTCTGGTCTCGGCCGGAACGTCGTGCTGGTCGTGCACTCGATGGCAGGTCCGATTGGCTTCCGCCTCCTAGAGACGCATGGCGATCTCATCGACGGGCTCGTAGCCGTCGCTCCGGGCCCGCCTGGAAATATACAGGCGGTGCCCGAGATCGTGAGGGAGTCCGACCAGGAGGTCTCCATCCGTGGAGCGGCCATCGACTGGACCATCCCGAAGATGGGTTTCTGGGAACCCACAAGCGCCTTCGTGAACGACAAGGCCATCGGACCCAGCCGGCGGTTCCCCCGCGAGTGCATCGAGGTGTTCCGCCGCACCCTTCGGCCGATCCCGGCCCGGATGCTTTATCAGCGTCAGAACATCGGTGGGAGCCAAATGAGGATCGGGCCGACCGACGCGTTCACGAACAAGCCGATTCTCGTCTTCACGGGTGGAGCCGATACCGACCACCCCTCGCAGCTGGATCAGGACATCGTGGCCTGGCTCACCGATCAGGGCGCCGCCGTCACCTTCTGGTCGTCCGAACTGCCTCTTCTCGCTGGGAACGGCCACTCGCTGATGGTCGAAGACAATAGCGACGAGATCGCTGACGAGATCGCGCGGTGGATCACGGCGCTCTGACTCGCCACCGTATCGTCCCGGCCATTATTTCAGCCGACCCGACGTCCCCAACAGCGGAGGAGAACGCCAGTCGTTTCCTTCGTGTCACTCGAGGGAACGCTGTGCCAGCTCGTTGCCGACTACGACTTGGTCGATCGGGCCCTTGCTCGAACTCCTCATTTCATACGTCTGGCGATGGACTCAAGGGAGATGTTCGCCGACGGCCGCGTGCAACTCCAGGTCATCGGTGGACAGCTGAGGCGTCTGCCACGACGCATCGAGACGATCGGTTCGCAGCTCGAACGGAACGTTCGGGCTGAGCATAAGGATGTTCCGAGACCTCCAGGAACGCGGATGGATCGGTTCGTTGGTCGGGGAGCTGACGACCACCCTGGTTGGCGTGGCGCTTATCGTCGCTGCGGTGCTACTTTCGGTCTCGGGGGGTGGCCCCCAGCTCGCCCCGACGTCGCACTCCTACCGTTCCTAGGGGCGGGGTGGTCGGCCTCGCGGGCAGGCTCCTCGTGCTGAGGCCGCTGCGCACCTCCTTGATGCGCACCACGCTGATCGCCGGATCCTGGCAAACTATCCCGCGACGCGAATTCGCAGGGGGTGTCGGCGCGACTTTCGATCGACGTACAGTGCCGTCCGTTAACAAACGATCGGTTCGTGCGACCGAACTGTCGAACGCCTGTGCATCGCTGCGGCGAGTTCCTCATGGCGCAGTACCTGGGTTTCGCTTCCGGAAGAAGATTTCACGAACCCCAGCGACACGGTGTTGCGGTGACGTTCGACGAAAGAGAAGAAGGATGGCCCGGCGAATCCCAATCGCGCGAAGTCTCGCCTTCGAAATGACAGAAGCGCTCCTGTGCTCGCGCGTCGGTTACTTCGCACCTTCTAGGTGTGACGTTATCAATTAGGGTGATGACGACCGGTGACGGGTACCGGTACCTGCTGAACTCTGTCGTGTCCGGTGACGGCGACCGCGACGCCTCGTCTGTGTTGACGCGGTATTACGCGGAGGCCGGGACTCCTGGCTCGATGTAGCGCCGAGGGGGTCGCTACTGGTCGGTTCCGACGTTGTGTTCAACCCAGTCGCGCAGATGCTTCAACGGGGCGGCTGCGCTGTGTCCGAGGTCAGTAAGTTCGTACTCCACGCGAGCGGGAACCTCGGGGTAGACGGTGCGAGTGAGCAGGCCGTGGTCTTCCGGAAAGTGTCAAGGCGGGTGAGACAGATTCCGTCAGGCGGTCTGTATGAGGGCCTCCTGTGAGGGCTGGTTGATCCAGGCGGCCTCGGGCAGCT
>NZ_JBFBLT010000018.1:0-12077 GCF_040702645.1 Microbacterium sp. NPDC078814 | reverse complement strand
CTCGGCGTGATGCTCTGTTGCTCGCCCCTCAACGACGCAGACGACCTAGAACACTAGTCGAACTGCTCGTCCTGTCGGGGACGAGTGCCCACGGACGGTTAGCTCCCGTCGCGGTGGGCATTTCTTTATACCCACCGACATGGGGAGGCATCGATGAACGATAGAAACTGCACCGGCTGTGGAATCAACTTCACGCCAACACACGGACGGCAACGCTGCTGCTCCAAGGCCTGCCGCAAGCCCAACCATCGCAAGGTCGCTAAGACCTGCGACGCATGTGGGGAAAGCTGTGAGAAGTACGCAGGCAAACAGCGCTACGCCGGAACCTACTGCTCCACACTCTGCCGAGACTACGGCGCCTACGGCCCAACATCCTGCACCATCCCACTCGACCATTGGGCGCGGCACTACGGACGGTCGAGTGCATGGTCCGCGCCCGTCATCCGCAACACCGGAATGTGTGGGTGGTGCGGCGAGAGCAACGGCCGCCACTTGTCAGCACGGTTCTGCTCCGAGAGGTGCAAGAAAGCCCAGCACCGAGCTGATCGTCGCGGACGCGAACACGGAGCCCTCGGGAGCTACAGCTACGCGCAGATCGTGAAACTCTGGATCTCATTCGACAAGGCATGCGCTTACTGTTCCGAGCGCACCCCGCTCGCGGACATCCAGGCGGAGCACGTCACGCCACTCTCACGAGGCGGCGAGAACCACATCGGCAACCTCCTCCCGTCCTGCGGCCGGTGCAACTCCGACAAGCGTGACCTGCTACTCAACCAGTGGAGCGCCGACCGCAAACGACGCGGGCTGCCGCCCGTAAAGACAACATGGCGCGAAGACGATCGCCGGTACCGGCACCTCGTCCTCTCTGGTCTATCGCTAGCCGCCTAACCGAAGAGGTGAGGGATGCGAGTCTGCAACGTCCCGGGATGCCCAAACCCCACAATCGTAGCCAAGTGCTCCCTGCATCAACAGCAATACGAGCAACGGCGCGGTAACAGGCGGCAGCGTGGATACGACGCCACGCACGACCGAGTGAGAGCGCAATGGAAACCACTAGTAGACGCGGGCACGGTCACATGCTGGCGCTGCGGCAACCTCATCCCTGCGCACAGTGCATGGGATCTCGGTCACGACGATCAGGACCGCAGCATCTACCGCGGACCCGAGCACCCACCATGCAACCGAGCAACACGCGGTCGATGACCCGATCGAACATCCTTCCACAACCGAACCGATGACCGGTGGGGGTGGAGCCTCACGCCCAACCCTGTCGGACCGCCGGGGAGGGCAACTTTTGGTTTGCCGGGTTCAAAAGTTTCCTGTTCGGAGGTGTGTTCGATGGTTTCTGGTGGCGCGCGCCCCCGTTCGGGGCCTTCTCCGGATCCGAATGCTCTTCGGCGTGATCGGTCTGGGGATAAGGATTGGTTGACGCTTCCCGCGTCGGGTTATTCGGGTGAGGTTCCTGAGTGCCCGTTGCCCTCGCGGTCGGAGGCGGAGTCTGAGTTGTGGGCTCGGCTGTGGCGTAAGCCCCAGGCGCACATCTGGGCGCACCTTGGACTTGAGATGCAGGTCGCGGCATACGTGCGCGCGTATCTCCGATCGATCGCTACGGAGGACGCCCCGGTCGGCCTGATTGCCCCAGTTCTCCGCATGGAAGCGGAGTTGGGGTTGTCCACCGTGGGCATGAACGCCCTGCGGTGGAAGTTCTCGGCTGACGAGCTGGGCGAAAAGCGTTCCGCGCCGGCGAAGAAGGGTCCGACGATGAAGGACCGTTTGAAGGTGGTCGATGGAAGCGGCTGACACCCTTGGTGTGGTTGCGGCTTGGATTGAGGCTCACTGTGTCATCCCTGACGGTGATGACGTGGGGCGGGCGTTTGAGCTTGGCGCTGAGCAGTTCGCTTTCGTCGTGAACCACTACCGTGTGCGGTCGGACGCTGACCGGATACGGATCGTTAAGCCGGTCGACGCGTTCGTGTATCGCCGTAGCCAGCTGGTTCGCGCGCAGAAGTGGGGCAAATCGCCGCTGATTGCCGCATTTGTGTGCGTTGAAGGTGTCGGTCCTGCGGTGTTCGCTGGCCGGGCTCATGGTGGCGAGGTGTATGACTGCCGCGACTTTGGTTGCGGCTGCGGGTGGGAGTACGAGTACGACCAGCGGGAGCCGATGGGCCGCCCGTGGTCGACTCCTCTCATTCAGATCACGGCGACGTCGGAAGATCAGACGGACAACACGTACGATGCTCTTCGTCCGATGATCGATAAGGGGCCGTTGACGGACCTGATCCCCAAGACGGGCGAAGAGTTCATTCGTCTTCCCGGCGGCGGGCGTATCGACGTTGTCACCTCGAAGGCGAACTCTCGTCTTGGGCAGCGCATCACGTTCGCCGCCCAGGACGAGACGGGGCTGTGGGTTGAGTCCAACGGAGGTCATAAGCTCGCGAAGACACAGCGTCGAGGCCTCGCGGGCATGGGCGGTCGTTCGATCGAGACGACGAACTCTTGGGATCCTGCTCAGGATTCCGTAGCTCAGCGAACGTACGAGTCGCAGGCCGCGGACATCAACAAGGATTTTCAGCAGCCGCCGGCGAACCTCTCGTTTCGCAACAAGGCCGAACGTCGGAAGATCTTCGCTTTCAACTACCGGGCTGCGCCGTGGGTTTCCGTGGACGCGATCGAGGCGGAGGCTGCCGAGCTGCTTGAGAAGGACCCGGCTGACGCGGAACGGTTCTTCGGGAACCGCATCGTTGCCGGTTCGGGTTCATGGATCGACGCGACGAAGTGGGAGTTGAAGCGTGAGGAGCGGATCGTTGCTCCTGGCACTGCGATCGTGCTTGGTTTCGACGGTTCTGATGTCAACGACTGGACGGGCATTCGTGCTGAAACGCTTGACGGGTTCCAGTTCACGCCTAGCTATCACGGCGGCCGGCTCACGATTTGGGATCCGGGTCAGCATGGCGGGCGCGTTCCTCGCTCGGAGGTCATGGCGGCTTTCGAGGAACTGTTCGACACGTTCGATGTTGCCCGCGCGTATTTCGACCCACCGTATTGGCAGTCGGAGATATCCGAGCTCGAGGGGCGATACCAGGGACGCGTCTTTCGGTGGGAGACGTACCGACCTAAGCAGATGCACGCGGCGCTCGAGCGGTTCAAGACTGACGTGAGCTCCCCAGACGGTGGGTTCTCCCATGACGGTAACCCCACGGTCGCATCGCACGTTCGGAACGCCATCGAGGTCGCCCGAAACCCGTACCCGGCGTACTTGATTTTCAAGGCGTCGGAGCAACAGAAGATCGACCTCGCGATGAGCTCGGTTCTCGCACACGAAGCCGCCGCAGATGCACGCGCTTCTGGTTACACGCAGGTTGATTCCAAGGTTGTTGTTTTCAGGTAGAGGGGGTGGGCGCGTGGCGCTTTCCGTGACGGAAGAATCGTTCATCTCTGGCCTGAGGAACACGTTGGTGCGGTCTCGGGTGGCTACTCAGTCGTTGGATGAGTACTACGAGGGTGCGCACAAGCTTGAGCAGTTGGGTTTGCAGATCCCGCCGGAGCTTGAGGCGTTTTCGGTGGTGCTGAACTGGCCGCGTACGACGGTTGATGCGATTGAGCGTCGTCTGGATGTTCAGGGTTTTCGGGCGGGCGATGGCAAGCCGGATACGGGCCTGTGGGATGTGTGGCAGTACAACAACATGGATGAGCGTGCGTCGTTCGCGCACACTGATGCATTGGCGTTGGCTCGGTCGTACGTGTGCATTGGGACGAATGACCGTGACCGTGACTATCCGCTGATCACGGTGGAGTCGCCGTACGAGATGATCGCTCTGCGTGATCCCCGCACTCACCGGGTGACGGCTGCTCTGCGGTCGTACGACCCGGAGGATGGTAGCGGGCAGGACAAGCGAATCACGCTGTACATGCCGAACTACACGCGGTGGCTGATCCGTGACGGGTCGCGTTGGGTGGATGAGTTCACTCCTGACGAGCACAACTTGGGTTCGGTCCCGGTTGTGCCGCTTGTGAACCGTAACCGTGCGACGCGTCGTCTGAGTGGGTCGATCCTCGAGGGCGTTTCGGAGATGAAGGACATTATCCCGATCGCCGATTCGGCTTCTCGTGCGCTGACGGGCGCGCAGTTGCTGCAGGAGACGATGATCGCGCCGGCTCGCGGTGTTCTGGGCGCCACTAAGGGTGACTTCGTTGACCAGAATGGGCAGCAGCTGTCGGCGTGGCAGACGTACTTCGGTGCGGTTTGGGCGCTGACGAATAAGGACGCGAAGACGTTCCAGTTCGACGCCGCGGACATGAAGAACATCGAGACGATCGTGAACGTGTACGCACGGCTCGCGTCTGGTGTCGCCTCGCTGCCGGTGGAGTATTTCGGGCTGAACACGGAGAACCCTCCGTCTGCTGATGGGCAGCGTGCTGGCGAGACGCGTCTGATCAAGAATGCGGAGCGGAAGCAGACATCGTTCGGGCACTCGTGGGAGACCGTGAATCGGTTCGTGCAGCGGTTCCGTACGGGGTCGTGGGATCTCGCGAATACGCGTCTTGAGACGATCTGGCGGGATGCCGGTACGCCGACGACGGCGCAGGTTACCGACGCGATCGTGAAGCGGTATCAGGTCGGCTTGGTCGACTGGGAGACCGCGCAGGAGCGGATCGGTGAGACGCCGGCAGCTATCGAGCAGATGCGTACTCGCCGGCAGTCGGATTTTGAGGCGTCGTTCACTGCCGGGGTGCAGAGGTTCGTCGAAGAGGTGTGACGTATGCGGATAGCGGCTGAGGCGCAAGCGGTGCAGGATGCCGCTATCCGCAGGTCTGATCGTGCGGCGAACATTGCGGAGCGCGCATGGCGTCAGGTTGACGCTGATGATCTTGACGGGTCCTGGGATCGCATCGAGCCCTTGGTGCTTTCCGCGACGGGTTCGGCGGTGCGGGCGAACGCGGCGGCTACAGGGCGCTTCACAAACGCTCTGGCGGCTTCTGACGGCCTTTCGGGTGACGTGCTGGTTCCTGACGCGTTCGTGGGGGTCGACGGCTCAGGGCGCTCCCTGGGAGGTCTGCTCCGCGGTTCTGTGACGACGACGAAACAGGCTATCGCGGCCGGCATGTCAATAACTGAGGCTCTGCTGACCGGCGGAACGTACCTGACTTTGATGCTGAAAACGGCGGTCGCGGACGTTGAACGGTCGGCGTCGATGGCGGCGGCGTCCGGGAAGCAGTACACGCGTTATGTGCGCCTGGTGAATGCGGGGGCTTGCTCTCGGTGTGCGATCCTGGCCGGGTCGGACCGTTTCAGGTCAAACTTTCAACGCCATCCAGCGTGCCGGTGTTCGACGGTCCCGGTTTCAGGTGGCATCCCGGATGGGCTGTTCGACACACCAACGGACTACTTCGAGTCCCTGTCGCCCTCTGAGCAGGAGCGAGTGTTCACGAAGGCTGGCGCTGAGGCGATCAGGACTGGGGCTGACCCGATCAAGGTTGTGAACGCGCGTCGCGGGGCGAACCGCAAACGGATGGACGGGGCCGTTACGTACGGCCCGTCGCGCATCCAACGTTCTCTGATCGGACGCAAGCCGGACGGCACGCCGATATACGGGTACGTAACCGTTGAGGGTAAGAGCCGACGCGGTACCTACGGTCGCAAGCAGGAGGACCTGGGCGTGCAGATGGTCCGCAATGGCCGCGACCGGTACCGGTCCGCCGTTCGTCCACGGCTCATGCCCGAGTCGATCATCGACCTCACCGACGACGTGGATATGCGCCGCGTTCTACTCCGGGATGCTGGCTACCTCGAGCCGCCCATCCGAAACCTGAGCAACAACGACTGGATTGCGGAGCGCGCCTCTCTTGCGGCGCGCGACCGCGCTAAAGCCGATGCGTTCTACCGCTCTGTCGGTGTGTTCGTCGGCTGACTGATCTTCCCGACCATCGGGAACCTGCCTGGTACGTGCGATGCGTGCTGGGTCTTGAGCGATTCAAGGAGAAACACATGTCGGACGAGAACAAGCCTCAGGGCGACCCTGAGGCGCTGGGCGATGCGGGTAAGCAGGCTCTTGTGGCCGAGCGGAAGCGTGCGGATGACGCCGAGAAGGCGTTGAAAGCCGCGAACGCAAAGTTGCAGCAGATTGAGGATGCGGACAAGACCGAACTCGAGAAGGCGCAGCAGCGTATCAGTGAGCTTGAGGCCGCAAACGCGAACCTGGCGAACGATGTCAGCGACCGCGACAGGACCATTCTTCGCCTGAACACGGGCATTGATGAGGGGCTTCCGAAGAACCTCATCGCCCGGTTGCAGGGCGATGACGAGGAGTCCATCAAGGCGGATGCCGTGTCGCTGCGTGAACTCGTGCCCGACAACACTCCCAGCCCGTTCCCGAAGGCGGACCCATCGCAGGGGCCGAAGGGCGCGGGCAAAACAAGCAACGCCGACCTTTTCGCGCAGCAGCTCGAACAGGCCGGCCTCTAACAACCCCAAGGAGGGGACATGGCTGGTATTGACGTCAACCGGACTACCGCGGGCATCACTCTGACGCCCGAGCAGTCCGCAGAGATTTGGTCGGGCGCTGAGTACGCTTCGGCTGTCCTTCAGCTCGCTCAGCGAGTCGACCTGCCCGGTTCGGGCGTTTCGGTCGACATCATCACGGGTGAGCCTGAGGCTGAGTGGGTTGGTGAGACCAACGAGAAGCCGGTGGATCGCCCCACGTTCGGCAGCAAGCTGATGACCCCGTACACCGCGGCGGTCATTGTCCCGTTCTCGAACCAGTTCCGTCGCGACAAGGCGCGCCTGTACGCAGAGGTTGTGCGCAAGCTCCCTCAGGCGCTCGGCAAGAAGCTGGACCAGACGGTGTTCGGTGGTGGCGCGGCTCCCGGATCGAACTTCGACACCCTCGCAGGCGCACCTACGGTTGCCATCGGCGGGAAGACCTACAAGGGTCTCGTCGCCGCTGACCAGTCGATCGCGACCGGCGGCGGGCAGCTCAACGGCTGGGCGCTCTCGCCGCAGGCTCGTGGCCTGCTGCTCGGCGCGGAGGACGGCAACGGTCGCCCGCTGTTCATCAACAACATCCAGACGGATGGTGCAGTTCCCGCGCTGCTCGGCGCCCCGGTGTACACCACCAAGGGCGTCTACCTGGCGGACTACGACGGCGCCGGTTCGGGCACGGATGCACAGCTCGGCTTCGCCGGTGACTGGACTTCCGCTCACGTCGGCATCGTCGAGGACATCCAGCTGTCGATCAGCGACCAGGCCACCATCAACGATGGCGGCACTCAGATCAACCTCTGGCAGCGGAACATGTTCGCGGTGCGCGCTGAGTTCGAGGTCGGCTTCCGCGTCCGCGACATCGCACACTTCGTGCGCCTGTCGAACGCGGCTCAGGCGTGACCGCCCTGAACCTGCCCAACTCCACCGCGACGGTCGACGTTCCTGAGGAACTCGTCGAGCGGTATGAGAAGGCAGGTTGGACGCAGGCCGAGAAGCCGAAGCCGAAGACCTCGGCGAAGAAGTAGCAACGGAAGGGGACGGGATGGCCAGCCCAGCAACGATCACCGATCTGACGGAACGGTCATTCCGTCCCCTCACCGAAGCCGAGAAACAGGTGGGCAGTGTTCTCCTTGAGGACGCCTGGAACCTTATTCTCACGCACCGCCCGCACGTCGCGGACCGCATCACCGAGCCTGCATTCCGGGCCCTCGTGGTTCAGGTTCAGTGCGCGATGGTTCTGCGAGTCGTGAAAAACCCGGATGGGTACCTGTCCGAGCAGATCGACGACTATCAGTATCGACGGGACGCGGCGGTGTCCGCTGGCGCCCTGTACGTCTCCGATGCTGAGCTCGCCTTGCTCGGCAACGCCCCGGGTGCGGCTGAGGGGGCGTGGACGATCAACACCCGCCCGATCGGCCGCGGCCCCGGCTACTGGGCCACGACAGACACGTGGGTGCCGCTATGAGCGTGCTCGAGGCTGGGCGAGCCCGCGCCGAAGCTCGCATGACGGAGACCGTGCAGATCGGCATTTTCGTCTCGGGGACGGACCCGGACACTCTTGACGCGATCCGCACCCTGGTAACCGAGCGTTATGCCGGTTTGGGGCGGATCAAGTATGAGACGTTGACGGTTTCGGACTCCGATACGTCGTCTCAAACGGTGGGTTCTCAGACGCCCATGCTTAGCATTCCGACCGGCTCACCGCTGATCAACGAGGGTGACGAGGTGGTGGTGACGGCTTCGAGGGCGGACCATCTACTTATCGGGCGCCGGTACACCGTGGAAGGCGCGCCTCAGTCGGGGCAGACGACTTCGCACCGGTATCCGCTCAAGGAGTTGTCATGAGCGACGACTTCTCGGAACTTCTGGAACTGGCCGCGGATATGACGGGCGCCCCGTCATCCGCCAACCGATTCATCGACAAGGCTGTGCGGTACACGTCGGTGGAGATCAAGCGCGACTGGCAGCAGGGCGCGGAGCGCACAGGGCTGTCTGGGTATGCGGCGTCGATCGACTTCGACGTGAGGTATGCGGAGAACGAGATCACCTCAGAGATCGGCCCGAACCTTTCGCGCAATCAGGGCAGTTTCGGTTTCGTGGAGGACGCCAACGGTGGCGTCCGGTCGGCGCCCCAGCACGCGGGCCGGGATGCTCTAGAAGCCAACGAAGAAGACTTCTACCGCGGCCTCGAGATCGCCGTGTTCGATGCCACGGCGGATGCGATTGAGAAGGGGTGACGATGCTCGCTCATTTCCTCGCGTTCAAGGCACTTCTGCTCGCGGTGTCGATGCTGTCGAACAAGGTGTTCGCAAACGTGCGGGTGACCAATGGTCAGCCGGTGCGCGCGAACTATGTGGTGCTGTTTCCTGATGCGCCGACCGAGCTCGATGATCGCCGTTTCCTTGCACGGCAGGCGGTCGATTCGACCGCGACGTACAGGTATGACGTGCGCGTCGTGGCTGTCGATGCTGAAGGCCTCCTACTGCTCGCGGATTCCGTGATGTCGCTGATTGGCAAGATGCCCGCGGTGCCTGGTCGTCGGTGCGAGCCGGTGTCACTGGTGCGGGGTGTTGAAGAGGGCAGGGGCCGCTACGACAGCGTGACCGACCTGCATTACCTCGATCTGAGTTTCGAGTTCGAATCAAGGAGGGCCTGATGGCTGAGCTTGTGAATGTGCGTGCTTCGAAGGGCAAGCGGAAGCAGTTCCTGGTGGATAAGCGTCTGGCTGAGCGATACCCCGACGACTACGAAGTGGTGGAGACGGCGAAGCCGGCGAAGGCCTCGGTGAAGCCCGCCGAGTAGTCCCCATAATCCTGCGAAGGCCCGTACCTGATGGTGCGGGCCTTTTGCACGCCCGGACACCGCCCTGGTTCCGGGTACGTAGCCCCTCCGAGGGGCATCCCCTCAAGGAGAAGAAATGAACGAACCGGTACAGAAGGGCACAGCAAGCGACGGCCACGGCATTGTGGTCTGGCTTCCCGGCTATGAAGGCGGCGCCCCAACGGTCGCAGACATGAACAACGTGGCCAACAAGCGCGTGACGTACGGACTCACTGGCGACGGTTTCGACCTCGCGGTGACGATCAACTCGATCACATCGACGCGGTACACCCTCGCACAGGCTCTCAAGCTTGAGGGCACGAAGGACTACACGCTCACCACGCGTTACGTCTACAACCGCGAGGAGCCGACTGATGCCGAGCTCGTGCTGGGGGCGAAGGGCACCAAGGGCGCATTCGCGCAGGTGCTTGGCTACCCGAACGACCATGTGTTCGCGGCCGGCGACATCATCAACGCGATTATCCCCGTGCGGATTGGGACGTCGACCGACGTACCCCCGACTGCAAACACGGAACTCGCCAAGCAGATGATCCCGGAGATCACTGGCGAGGTGCTGACGGAAGTGGCGATCGTCGCTTGACCAAGCCCCGGGGCGGGATGCTCTCACCCATCCCGCCCCGGCTCCTCCCTGTGGTGAGAAGCCGGTGAGAGGTGAGAATGAAAGACGAAGACTTCGACCTTGATGCGCTGCTCGCGAAGGCGGACGAGCTGGTCGAGAATCGTGAACCAGAACTCGTGGACGTCACGCTCGGCGGTCGCGTCATAGGGGTCCGCTACATGCCCATGTCTGGTACCGAGTGGCGGGCGCTGACTTTGAAGCATCCGCCCCGTCCAGATGTTCGCCAGGATCTGAACCTTGGTTACAACGTGGATGCGGTCGCCGCTGCCTACACGGATGTGGTGTTGATTGACGGCGAGAACGTCGTCAGCCTGACCCGCACGGACGCTGAGGGTAACGAATACTCGGTGTGGCCGAAGGTCTACGCCCGGTTGACTAAAACCGGCCTGGATGATGTCACCGCATCGATGTGGGCGGCTCATGAGCGGACGCCGGAACGGCTGGTCGCCGACGCGGGAAAAGTCTCACCGGGCTCGCGGAAGAAGAAGCGCAGCTAGCCCGAGAGCTCCACGTCACTGTCCGTGAGCTTCACGGGTGGAAACCGAAGACGGTCACGCTCGGCCCTGACGGGGAAGTGCTGTCCGTGTCGGTCACTGAATCGCGCTTCACGCCGCGCGAGGTGGCGCTTCTGCTCGCGTCCCGTCGTGAAGAGAACGCGCCGCGCAGTTCGACCGGGATTAAGCTCACGGAGGCGACAGACCCAGCCAACGCGGATGCGTTCACGGTTCCCCTACCGATCACCGACTTCGCGGCGAGGAAGCTGCGGCGTGAGCAGGATGCCTACGAGAAGCGGTGGGGCAAGGAAGCGATGCACGACACGTTGTGGCGCGTGCAGATGCGGGACTAGTTCCCCATGATGCAGTATCCGCCGATGGTGTTGCCGGCGGCGAAGACGTCGATCAACGAAACGGTCGCCGATTCGGTCATGTAGATCGGTGCGGTGAATGTTGCCACGTCTTCTGCCATGTCGACGGGAGCGGAAGTCTTCAACTTGTCCGACCATTCGTTGAACTCGCCGGCGAGCTCAGAGACGCGTACGCCATCCGGGCTGTCAAGAGCTTCCTGATACGCCGAGCGCTGGTCTTCGAACGACTCACAGAACGTCATGTCGTCCCACTTCGAGGTCGTCGAGGGGGAGGCGTTTGTCTCTGAAACCGCTGGGCTGCTCTCCGCTTCTGGGGTAGCCCCGCTGCATCCGGTGAGCAGCAGCACGCCGACGCCCACTATCGCAATCAGTTTCTTCCGCATGCCCGGATCATACCGGCGCCCCGCGGCTTTGGAGGTGCTTCGTGTCCGAACGCGTTGTGAAGGTGCGCCTGGCCGCGCAGGTGTCTGACTACGAGAAGGGAATGCTGGAAGCTGCACGCGCTACCCGCACTGTCGGCACTGAGGCGGAGAAGCTGGCGCAGAAGAAGGAGGCGTTTGAGCGCGTCGGTCAGGGCCTCGTTCTCACCGGTACGGCGCTGACTGCAATCGCCGCGCTCTCTGTGAAGGCTGCTATCGACTGGGAGACGGCCTGGGCTGGTGTCACTAAGACGGTCGATGGCAACGAGCAGCAGATGGCGGAGCTGGAGGACGGGCTTCGCTCTCTGGCGCAGACGCTTCCGGCGACGCACCAGGAGATCGCGGCGGTCGCTGAGGCGGCCGGTCAGCTCGGTGTGGCGCGTGAGGATGTTGTCGACTTCACGAAGACGATGATCGACCTGTCGGAGACGACGAACCTGACGGCCGATGAGGCTGCCACGTCGATCGCGCAGCTCATGAACGTGATGCAGACCACGCCTGAAGATGTCGACAACCTCGGCGCCGCACTCGTCGCCCTCGGTAACGACGGCGCTTCGACGGAGCGCGACATCATCCAGATGGCGCAGCGCATTGCTGGGGCAGGAAGGGTTGTTGGGCTGACCGAGGCTCAGGTTCTCGGGTTCGCGAACGCTCTCGCTTCGGTGGGTATCGAGGCTGAGGCCGGTGGTTCGGCGATCTCGCGGATCATGACCGACATCGCCATGTCGGTTTCGAACGGTGGGGAGAAGCTGGACGAGCCTGGAGTCCCGCGGGGTGGTGGTCTTTCGGGCCCGCGGCGTCGTGACCGCGACGGGGTGAGCCATCGTGCGATGGTCAGTGAGAACGACCAAG
>NZ_JBFBLT010000017.1:0-12981 GCF_040702645.1 Microbacterium sp. NPDC078814 | reverse complement strand
AGCCGCATCCGTAAGCCGACCGCGCACAAGAACACGGGAATCAGTCATCGGTGCCTCCACCTAAAGCTCTGGCAGGCGCAACCGCGACCCGCTATCGTGAGGGCACAGATAAAGCCCCCCACCGGATGTGGGTCCGGTGAGGGGCAGAGCCGACTATGAAGGAGTCGACGTGCCCAAGGTAACAGCCGCCGCAGCGGCACTACTACTGGTTCTTGGCATCGCTGGATGTAGCTCCGCGGAAACGCCCGGCACTACCAGTGACAGCGCGCCCCCAGCGTCACCGTCTCCGAGCGAGACGCCCGGGCCGCTATCAGCGGAAGAACCCGCGGATTCCGGAGACAGCAGCGACGAAGTGTTTCTCGCTTACGTGCGAGACAACCTTCTCCCCGAAACTCAGATCCCGAACGCCACGGATGAACAGCTCATCGCCGCCGGACATGAGGCCTGTGAGCAACTCGAATCAGGCGTGGCCGCGGAAGACGTGCGGGTCGTGGACGGCGAGAAGCCGCACGAAACGACCGGCTACTTCTACGACAGCATCGCAATCCGCAGCGGTGCTGTCCGCAGCTTCTGCCCGGAGTTCGGCTAGATCAAGCGGAAGAGCTCGGTACCATTGCTGACAACCGCGCCGACGAACCCGCCGGGCCAGGATGACGCATCCCTTGTCGACATGCCTGTCGCATAGATGTGCCCAGACGTCAGCCTAAGGACGGTGCCACCGAGTTGAAGCTTCGCCTCAGTATCGCTGATCTGGACAACGCCGTTGCCCTTGTAAACCTGGATCGTAGAACCGTCCGTGAACACCTGAGCACCATTGGCGAAGGTGATCGCCCCACCCGAGATCGTCGGATCAATGATGATGTTCCCGACCTGGATCTTGCCGCCCGCAAGCACGCGGATCGTCCCTGTCACATCAACGTTTCCCGTGATGTCGCCGGGGCCTTCGAGCCTCCACGGACCGGTGACCTTGAAGTTTCCCGTGACCGTGAAAGTGCCCGTCACTGTGGTCGTGCCGTCGATCTGCAACGTACCCACGATCTCAACACGACCACCAGAATCGATCCGCAGCAGCCCACCGATGAACCGCATGCGACCACCAGTGATCGACGAGTTCTCGAGCAGAGCACCAGACTCAAGCCGCTCAATACGTCGGACAAGCTTGGGGATCCAATCCCACAACGCATTCAAGTCCCTAGCCACTCTGAACCTCCGTCTTGATCTGAGAGCCGAACGACCCGGACGACGCGATCACGCGCAGTGAATGAGGGCCATCGGGCAACACCGAGTGCTTACTCGAATGCAGCGTCCAGGCGCGCGCCGTCAGCGCATGCTCAGGCGGGTGCTCCTCCGAGAACGTGAACGTGTCAACCGTCCACTGAACAGTCGGATTCTTCGCTTCCGCGAACCACGCGTTGGTCGCCGCCTGAAGACGCGCCCCCGTGAGATCCGGAAAGGTCTGCTTCACGTCACGGATCGGGATCGTGTACGGAGGCTCACCCGCGTACGCAACCGCCTGATCCTGCCCCGTTCCCTGACCGAGCCCCTGACCACCCGTGATCTGGTCGGCACCACCAACCCTGTAGTGCACGCCGCTCAATGGTGTGCGGTCTGCGCCCAGGTGGAATGACGAAGCCCCCGAGGTGACCCGCGCACCCACAAGGGTTTCGAAACGAAGCTGACGCGCCGCAGTCAGGTAGGGGCGGAAGAAGATCTCAATGCCCTCGGATTCGACCTGCGCAAGCAGATCCTCAATGGTGAACTTCTTCCAGTACTCCCACGTCTGCGTGAACGACCCTGAGCCATCCGCCGGCAAGTCGATCGGGTAGTTCCACGCTGCCGAACGGTCCTTGAAGCGAGACAGAATGGCCCGCACCGCACCCGAGTAGGACCGGTTCGTCACCGTGAGAGTGCCGAGCGTGTACTCGTTCAACCCGTACGTCATGCGCCACTTCGTCTCGCTGCGCACGAGCTCGACGCCCTTCACCGACAGCCGAGACGTGTCAGCGGAGTAGTCCCACTCCTCAACCTTCCACGCCCCAATGACAGTGGTCCCCTGCCTAAGAGCGAACAGGCGAGCGTTCGGGCGGAACAGGGACGAGATGCGGGCACCCGTCATCCCCGTGTTCGGGTCGTTCACCTGGAAGCTCCACGAGCACTGCCCGGTCCCCGCCAGATTCGTTGACCACGATGCGCCATCCAGGATGGGGTGCACGCGGGCAATCTCGTCCCCTGTGATCGCGTCATGCATCCACAGTTCAAGTTTCACGGCGCCCCCGTTTAGATGTCGGTGTCAGGGATGCGGATCACACCCGGGGCGGAAACCGTGTGCTCCCACACCGCCCCACGCGGCACGGACCAGAGATCCCCGCGTCCCACGTCGAACTGCTCGACCCCGTTGCGGAACACACGCCCCGTCCGCATGTCGATGACATGAGTGCCGCCGCTCGTCGCCCCTGAAACCGTGAACGTTCCACCGGGAGAAGTGACGCTGTACGAAGACGGCGCCTCCCAAACCTCAATCTCCGAAAACGCGGAGAAGTTGCCCTGATGGAAGACCGGCACGGGGAAACCGCGCGACGGGAACTCGCGGATCTCGCCATACTTCCGCGGGTCAGCGCAGACGACCTGCAACTGAAACTCGCCCCGGTAGTCGCCACGTCGAGCTCCACTGTCGTCGAACTCCGCAGAGATCCGGCGCGCGTAAGCCCACCTCGTCTCCCCGTACATCGAAACCGAGAAACGGAACCGATCACCCGTGGCACCGATCGACACGAGACTGTCACCCAGGTGCCCCAACGCGGACGCGCTGTCCGCCAACACCCACGCATCAACGGTCACCACCCGTGCGGGCAGGAACGTCGGAACATCGTGCTCACCATGCCCGCCAGCTCGCGCGAGCGCTTCACGACGCCCCGCAGGAAGCCCCTGCCAACCCTGGAACCCGCCCGGCTTCACGATCGCCCCGACCTGCCGCACCCCACGGCTCGGAGAGCCAAGGATCTGCATCCCATCAGCACTGATCGCAAGTTCGTGCATCAGACCCTCCCTCACGCCCGAACTCGCCGAGCCATGGATGCCAACTGCTGACCAGCCGCCTCAACAGAAACCTCGAGAGGAAGATGCGCCAGCTCGTTGTTCTGGGTGATGACAACACCCGAACCGCCAGAGCCATTGATGCCCTGCTCAAGAGCACGGTTCAACAGACCCGTATCAACGACAGACTCCGCACGACCCGCCTCAGCCAAAACAGCCAACGTCCCGCCGCGTCGAGGAAGAACCGTGGCCCCGTCAGCGAGATGCGGGATCTTCCCAATCTCAAACGAGATCGCCCCGCCCGTGACGTCGGAAACGAAGTTCCCCACCTCGTTCAGGCTCCCGAGGAACCCATTGATGAGGTCGATGACACCGTTCAGGACACCCTTGAAGATGTCGCCGAGCCCGTTCCAGATGCCCTCGAAGATCCCGATGATCCCGTTCCACGCCTGCTCCCAGTTGCCCGTGAACACGCCCGTCAGGAACTCGATCACACCGCCGAGAACATCGACCAGCATGTTCACGACCGGGATCAGGATCGCGCCGATGGCGTCCACGAGCCCCTGGATGATCGGCAACAAAGCCTGAATCACAACCATCAGGATCGGGAAGATCGCCTGCACCAACTGCATCAACGGCGCCAACAACGGAAGCACCGCCGTCAACACCTGACCGATGATCTGAGCCAACGAGGTGATGATCGGCAACAGGATCGGGATGATCTGCGCCAGGCCCTCCGACAGCATCAACACCAGTTGACCAATGATCGGGACCAGCACCTGAAGCACCTGGCCCAGTGCGCCGCCCAGAACGGCAGCGATCTGACCGAACGCCTCCATCACCTGCGGGAGGATCGGCTGCAACACCTTGAACGCCAAACCGATCGGCGACAAGTACGACGCGAACTCAAGGAACGGCGAGAAGTCGAACCCGCCCGATAGGAGCCCCTGGAAGGACTCGAGGACCGGGACTAGGAACTCACCGAACTTCGCCCCAAGGTCAGCAGCGACAGCCTCCAACGGCCCGAGAGCACCCGTAATCGACTGGATCGTGGGCGCCAGCTCATCGAAGACCCCACCAAGCAGCCCGGCGCCGATACGCCCAAGCGAAGCCTGCAAGTTCTGGAAAGACCCCTGAACGGTCCCACCCATCGCGGCAGCCACATCGCCACCAGCGGCCTGCGCGGCCGCCGCGAACTGAGCGAACGAGATGTCGCCGGCCGACGCAAGGTTGAACACCTCGTCCGTCGTCACGCCCAACTGATCGGCCAGCGCCTGGTAGATCGGGATACCCCGGTCGGACAACTGCTGCAAGGAGTCGTTCTGCGCCTTGCCCGACGAAGCCACCTTCGCGAAGATCGACCCGACCTCATCCATCGACCCGCCAGCAGCCGCAGCAGTGTTCGCGATCGTCTTGAGCGTCGCCGCCATCTCTTCGCCAGGGCCGATGCCGGTCGCGGCAAGCTGAGCGGCGACAGTGGCTGCGTCGCCCAGTCCAAACGCGGTGCCCTTGACCGAGTCGAGCGCGTTCGACATCAGGCCCTCGACGTCCTGCGCCGCGAACCCCAGACCTTCCATCTTCGCCGTCGCCTGGTCAATCGAGTTCAGACGCGCGAACCCCTTGGTCAGAGCAACGCCGAGAGTCGCAACAGCGCCCGCAGCCACAACAGCAGCGCCACCGAGAGCAGCGCCGCCGATCCCCTTCATCAACGACGAACCGATACCGGCACCGCTCTTCTTCGCGGTGTCGTCGATTCCGCCGAGCTCGGACAGGATCGACTTCTTCAGCTCACCCGTCGAAGCGACGATCGAAACGTACGCGGTTGCGAGCTCGACGGCCATAGCCACCCCCAGGGACATAACTGCCCCCGGAGGGGACTACACGCTCACCGGCACCCGCTCAGCAAGCCACACGGCCATCTCGTTCAACGGCAACGGCTTCTTGCCCATCCGCTCCGGCCGACGACCAGGACGCTCGATCGGCTTCGGACGGTTGCGGTTCTTCGCGCCGTCCTTCGTCTTCGCCCAAAAGAGCATGTGCAACGTGTCCGCGACCTCAGCCGTCAGAAACTCAGTCAGACCCCACATGTGATCCGGGTTCTGCTCCATCCACAACGCCGACTCAGCCGGCTTCTGCTGCGACAACAGAATCCGCAGATCCCGCCACGTCAACCGATCCGACCCCAAATCGCGAAGACGAAGACCATGCCTGAGCACGTCATACTCAACCGCCTCCGGGAACTCATCTACGAGGTCGCAGAGGCCGAAGATTCCCCCAGGCTGACGCCAGCATCCCGCTGCCACGCAACAAGCAGATCCTTCACCTGCGGCATCGACAACGAGTCGATACGCTTCAAGTTCGGCTCATCCGCAGCCCGCTCAATCAGGGCAAACATCTGCTCCTCAGCCGGAAGCCGACGAAACTCACGAACCTGACCAAACGTCGTAAACACCTGATCGAACTTCGGAAGAGTGATCTTCACCTTCCCGACCGAGTGATGAAACTTCTCAAGAGTCATGTGCTGACCTTTCCTACGCGCTGACCTGTGATGAACCGGAGACGTGGGAGGTCAGCACGAAAACCCACGCCCCCGGAACCCAAAGTCAGGCGCCCGCAAACACCCCGTTGTCGAGCCACTTCGTCGCCTTCACACCATCGGCGTCCGCGAAGCACTCAATCGTGACCTCATACCCGATCACGTCACCATCCGAGTAGGTGATCTCCCCCACCTCGGTGATCTGCACGTCCGGCGCAGAGATACGGATGCGGTTATCGCCGTCCTTGATCTCGAACACGATCTGGAAGTGCGGCAGGGACTCGCCCGTAACCTTCACCTCGTGAATGGTCCCCGAGCTGGCCGTAGCCGCAGTCGTCGCGACGTTCGCATCCCCGTACACGGCGCGAAGAACGTCACCATTCATCGCCTCGATGAAACGGAACGTGTACGTCAGCGAATGCTCATCCTGAACCACCTTGACGACATCGCCACCCCACGCCTTGATCTTCGTCGTGGAACGCTCGCCACCCTCAGTGACGCCATCCTCACCGATGTACCCCGCCGACCTATACGACGCGTTCAGGGCGGAACTCACACCCGTGGGCGTGCTCGTCCCGATCGGCGCCAGCCAAATCCCACCAGACGCGAGAGGCTTGCCCGACGCGACGTTGGCAACAGTGTTAGCCATTGTTGACCTCTTCCTCCGCCGCAGCGGACATAGAAAAAGCCGCCCCACAGGACGGCTCGATTACTTGATTGCTGACCTAGACAGCGGACATCTTCATGTCCACCTGAACGGCGAACTGATACCGCGGCTTGTTGGTGTCGGGGTCGGGAAGGAACACGAGATCCCCCGCACTTCGTACCGCCGTCACATCGTCAGACAGGCGAGCCCAGACACGAACAAGACCCCGCACCACAGACGCGAAGTCAATCGCCGCCTTCATGTCGTTCGCCCAGCACTCGAACAACAACAACGGCGAGTCATACGCGACATCGCGGACATCACCACCCACCCGAGACACCCGCACGAGCGGAAACGTCATCGGCGACGGAACGATCTTCACCGCGCGGCCGCCGACCGAACGCGACACGAGCTCCGTGTTCAGGAACCTCACTGCCGCACCCTCCGCATCACGCCCGACCAGAACCTCAACCATCACGACCTCCGGTTCCGCGTCCAGTTATCGATCTGCGCCTGGGTTGCCTGAATGGTCTTCCCCGCCCGAGTCGTGTACGAATACTTCTTCGGCCCAACCGGGGCACTCTCCGTGCCTCCCAACGCTCGAAGGAGAGTGTTGTGTCGGGCGTTGTCAAGGATCGCTTCAAAGTTCCCCGTGATCACCGATGCGCGCGCCCGGTTTTTGCCGTACACCGCAGAAGCCTCATACCCGCTGCCGGCGCGGGCGGCCACCGCATCTGCGTGTTCCTCGACGAGCTCGAGAGCCTCCGGAGTAAGACGCAACTCGCGGAACGCGGCGCGATTCCACTTGACCCTCGGCTTCGCCATCAGCCGTCCACCCTCCGCAAAGTGACGACGTTCGCACGACGAGCCGAATCGGTTGGATGCACCCACAAGTGAGGCTCACCCTCCACCTCGTACGTCACGCCCCTAGCCACCACACGGTCCCGCGAACCGAACACAACCTCGGCCGGGTAATAGACGGTCGGCTCCACGACAACGCGCTCATGGCCCGGAAGCCTCGGCTCAGAACTCGACCCAGGATCGAACGCAAACACACCAGTCTGAACCGGAGCACCCCAAGACTCCCCCACTGGATTCCCCTCGGGATCGACAGAACCCGGCACAAAGACCGAGTGGCCGACATACTCACTAATCGGCCGCAACATCACCACACCGCCAAACCGCTCCACCCCAGTGGGTAGACACCGCCCTGAGCGCTAAACGGTGACGTCGGTGGGATCAGGTCAATACTGAATGCCCCTTCAGAGGCGCCCTGCAACGCGGCGATCTCCTTATCTGTCAGATCCAAGCCACCAGGAACATCCCCGCCATACGTCTGCATGCGAGTGTCAGAAAACGGCCCCGTAGTGGTCGTCGAGTTGACCTGACGTGTCCCTTCGGGATTCCGGAACACCCTGATCACCATGGCCACAGTCACATCGCGTGCGGTAGCCAAGAGTTCCGTACTTGGCGGCACCAGCTCGGCCTCTGCATCTATCCGCGCCTGCAAATCCTTGACCGTGCGACGAATGAGCCTTTCGGCACGGTCAATCCAGTTCTGGATGAGGTCAGTGTCCGTAGGCGCGCCTCCACCAATCCACGCGGCCGTCACGTCCTCGGGTTTCGTCCAACTAGGCATCATGGCCCCCTGCTTAGGTCGGTCAAGATGAGGAGGGGCCAAGCCGAAGCCTCGCCCCTCCTCATGTCACTCGGACTTCCTCGGACGGCCCGGCTTGCGCTTCCGCTTTGCCTGGTCGTCGACAGCGTCAGGCTGACGCACCTCTGCCTTGTACCCCACCGCGAGTGCGGCATGATCTGACATCTCGATCACAACCCCTGCGGGCGTGACATACCTGCCCATGATCAGGGAGTGGTCGGCGCGTCAACCGCCGCGAACGCGTCCAGGTCGAAGATCGCCACATAGATGACGCCCTCAACGCGGTACGCGATCTGGTTGTTGCCCTTCAGGTCGCCGCCGCCGTCCGGGTCACCGTACTCAATGACCTCGACCGGGAAGCGCCGCTGGAAGCCCCAACGGACCTGCGTGTAGTCACCGGCAAGTGCGCGCAGCTTCGTGTCGGGAGCTTCGGGCTGACCGGAAACGGTCGACGACGTGGCAACATGCAGGCCCTTCCAGTTCTGCACGTCCGAACCGAAGCCCATGCCCGGGTTGCGGTCCCGGCCGTCCGCGTACTGCTCGGTCGCGAGGCCGAATGCGTAACCGTTGTCCAGCGCGATACCGGTTGCCTGGTAGCGGCCACCGGCGATCGCGCCGACCGCAGCAATGAGCTCGTCCGTGGGGGACGCGCCGGCCGTGGTGCGGTTCGTGGTCTGGTTCAGGTACGACGTCACCGACGCGGCACGAGTACCCGTGATCGGGTTGATGCCGTGGATGCCGATCAGGTCGACCGCACGAGCAGCCGACTCGCCGAGAGCGTTCACGAGGTCATCCACGATCAGCAGACGGTGATCCTGGTCGACCCAGCGAACCTCATCGGTCATACGGACGGTGGTCTGGAACTTGATCGGCGAGGCCGTCACAGTGTCCCATGCCGCCGTGTCAGACGACTTCTGCGCGCCCTCAGCGACGATCTGCGCCCGCGGCTTGCGGGACATCTTCACTGCCTGCACGTTGCCGTACACGGTGGGGCGCTCCGGCGAAAGCGTGGCGAGAACCGACTGGTTCTGCACGCGCTCAGCGATGCGCCCGATCTGAGTGGTGGGGATGTCGAAAGTGGACGACGCCCCCGTGGTGAGAGTTGCCATTACTGCTCCTTGGTTAGTTGGTGCGCCGGGTCAGGAAGTTCGCGAACTCGAGATCCTTCTCGGCCCCGATGGGGCCCTGCGGCGACTTGCCTTCGTTGGGGATGATGAGCTTCTGCTGCTGCTCGCCCCTGAATGCGAGGAGCGCATCAGCCGACGCCTCAAGCTCTTCCTGCGTGCTGCCCGAGAGCAGATTCGCTGGAACGCCCTTGGTCGCGGCGACCTCAGCGCGAGCGGCACGCAGTTCGAGCTCGGCGGCACGCTTCTCAGCGGCCTCGAGTCGTTCCTGAGCCTTCTGCGCTTCCGTCTTCTGCGCTTCCTCAATCTCGGCGAGGCGCTGTGCGGCGCCCTCGTTCGCCTTCGCGTCGGCGAGGTTCTGCTTGGCGCGCGATTCCCACTTACGGGCCTCCGCCTTCCAATCAGTTCCCTGCGCCTGCTCACCCTCAACGGGCTCTGCACCCTGCGGTGCCTCGTTCTCAGCCATGCGGCCCTCCAGTGGTAGACATGCGCCCATGCGGGCGCGGTGAACGCCCACCGGAAGGCGGGCATGACCACGACGTGCGTCGTGGAAACTCAGTCAGCGGGCGCGTACCGTCCAGTACCCAACCCGCTCGTATACAACTCCGTGAACCGCGCCAGATCGTGACCCTCGGGGAAATCCCGCTCAGAACGGATCACCGTAGGCACACAGTCGCAGTTGTCGTGGAAGTCGTTCATCTCGCCGGCAGACACCAGATCGGTGTACACGGCGCCGCGAGATGCCAGCATTATGCAAAACGTGCAGGTATCCGTTCCGGACGGTATGCGCGCAACCGACGTTCGTACCGGATCACGGCCCGCGTTATCGAAGATCGTGTCCCGGCCCCGCTGCGCCACAAGGCGCTGTGTTGCCCCCAAAATCTGGGAGGTGAACCGGGGCGCATCCTCAGCAAACAACGCCCTCACAGCCCACCGTGCGGCCCCCTCCGCCTTACCCGGGTTGACCGGCTGAGCGAACGCCGCCTGGAAAGACGCCGCGGACGGCGGAACGTCCCGCAGCATGTCGTAGAAATCCGCGGCCAGCAACGCCGAGATGTCCCCGTACGTGGTGACCAGCTCGGGGAAGAACGCCAATAGCGCGTTCCTCACCCGAACCGGGTCACCATCAAGACGGAAGCTGCTCAGGAAGTCCCGTAGCTGCGCCTGCGCCAGAACCGTCAGATCCTGATTTGCCCGCCGAAACTCCGCCACCTGCGCCGCCGTTGCCATCACGCAACCCCCTCGCAGCCTCAGCCAACAGAGTCAACCGATCCGCCGCACCCGTACGCGTCTGCTCAGCCTTGAACTGCGTAATGTCCTCCAATGGAAGACCCGCATACTTCATGCCAACAGTCGAGTTACCGAAACCGGGGATGCTCGTCGACAGCTTCGAGAAAGCATCCGCACGAGCAGACGGGGACACAATCGCAGGATCAGTGAACTGAGCAGACATCGCCCGCAACTCATCCGACATCTCGCCGCCATCACGCAGCCTGACACCAAGCTGGAACGCCTTCACGGCCCCGTAACCCCAGATCCGGTTCGCGGTACGAACCTTCACAATCAGGTCTTCCTTCGCCGCGTAGATCGCATCCGCCGACGATGGGTTCGACGCGTCCGCGAACTTCACATCAAGATCCTGATCTTCCGCGAACATCGCCTGGATCAAACGCATCTGATCCGAGTGTGGCTGCGGGGACGCGCCAGTGAACCGCTGCACTTCCACCTTGTCGCCCGCCACGGTATCGACGTCGATCGCGTTCATACGACCCATCAGCGCAGACCACTTGTCATCCCCGATGAACTTCGTCACATCCGCACCGAACAGCCAATACTTGTCCGCGCTGTAGAACTCGGCCGACACCTCAGCGCGCAGCAGAGTACGCACCGCCGCATCCGTGAGCCCCATCGCCGTCCGCGTGATCCTCGAGCTACCAAAGGGGCGGTTCAGTTCCGGCTCGAACGCGAGCCGCGCCACCGTAACCTCATTCAGTCGGTTTCGGATCTTCGAGCCCGACCAGAAGTTCGACCGCTTCACCAGCGAGTACACCCAGAACGGGGTATACATGACCATCTCGGTCGGCCCCTGGCCATCCGTGTCCACGATCGACAGGAACCCTGCCAACGCGCGCCGACGCCGATCCCACACCGCAGCTGACATATCCGCCGCGCGTGCCAGGTACAGCACCTCAGGCTCGCCCGACTGCACGTCGCCTTCAGTTACCGTCACAAAAGAGCACGCGTGGATCGCTGACGACTTCGTGGCCTGCGGAAACTCCTCATGAAAGTGGTTGTCCGCCAGGATGCCAGCCATCCCGAACGGGTCATCATCGCCGGATGGCGACACGAACCCCTGGAACTCCGACCGGCCAGTGACCGCATTCACACCCTTCGCGATCCACTGCAACGGGGTATACGCAGACTGCATCTGCGGCGGGACCGCGATGCCGAAATCCTTCAGCGCGTTCTTGCCCTCGTAGTAGACCGTACGCAGCAGATTCCGAACCCGCTTCTGCTCCCACGTCGAGAACAACCGGGAAAACAGATCACGATCCGACTCATCCACCGGCACATTCGGGACACCCGCAGCGAGAACGCTCATAGAAACTTCGCCTTCCGCTCCGTCATACGCCGCGAGTTCAGCGACGACGTACGCGCAACCCAATGCGCCAACGCCACCGCCTCAACAGGCGTCTCATCCCCATCAGGAACCGTCGCAGCCAAACCGCCACGCTTATCGACATCCACCACAGCAACCGACTCATCCAAAGCCGCCTGCCCCTCACGCTTACGCGTCACCGTGCCACCGCGCACACCCTCAAGCCACATGGAACACGCCTCCACATACTTCGACGTAGACGGAATGAACAACCACCTGTCAGGCACACCACGATCCCGCAGCAACTGCGCAAGAGCCGGGGCACCAGCACGACCAGACAAAGCGATACCCGACGACTTCCGCCATCGCGGCTTCCCCTCGTCATCCCGCTCACAGAACCAATCCGCAAGCGCGCTCAGGCCACCCTCGACGCCCCGAGAATCCTCCAACGCATCAATGACCTCAACATGCACACCAGCGTCATGCTTACGAGCACCCGCCAACGCCAGGCGGTCGCCATTCAGATTGAACGTCACCGCATACGACGGCACACCCTCCGGCGCCTCATCGACCGCAGCATCCGCCCACTGCTGGGCACTCACCGCTCGAGAACCACCGGCACCAAGATCCGACAACCAGATGCCCAACCGGTCCTGCGAGAACTCCTCCGGCGTATACGACTCGTACTCACCCTGAACGATCTCGTGATTGATGCGCGTGTTCCACGCCGGGTTTGCTTGCCACCGCGTCAGCTCAGAAGCAGGGTCAAAACCATCCGCCTCCGGGTCAGCGCCCCACTCGCACCACGCCGCCGCAGTAGACACGCCATTACGCGCCGCCTCGCGGATCGACTCGAACACCTCACCCATGTCTGCCGCGTAATCCTCCGGCGTTGGCGGCGTGCCCAGAAGCCACACCTGCGGGTTCGGCATCGCACTCATCGTGGAGTTGATCGAAACCCACGCGGCACGCTTCACCCGCTGCGCCTCATCCAGCAACAGACAGTCAGACGAGAAACCACGCCCACCCGAACCGGTACGGGCCTTGAACTGAACCGTTGCGCCGTTCTTGAACTTCACGGCCTCCCGGTTGATCGCATTCATGATCCCGTTCGGGCGAACACGATCCATCAACCAGCCGTTGCCATCAGCCTCGAGGATCTCGACCATCTTCGAGAACGTCTCACGGGCCGTGTCCTGCTGATGAGCCGAGATCACGATCTTCTTCTCCCCGAACAGCAACACACCAGCCAGAGCCCGAGCCACAAGCAACTGCGACTTGCCGTTCTGACGCCTGGAGTCCCGCGGGGTGGTGGTCTTTCGGGCCCGCGGCGTCGTGACCGCGACGGGGTGAGCCATCGTGCGATGGTCAGTGAGAACGACCAAG
>NZ_JBFBLT010000016.1:0-18600 GCF_040702645.1 Microbacterium sp. NPDC078814 | reverse complement strand
TCTTGGTCGTTCTCACTGACCATCGCACGATGGCTCACCCCGTCGCGGTCACGACGCCGCGGGCCCGAAAGACCACCACCCCGCGGGACTCCAGGTTGGAATCCGGGTTCGCAACGCCCGAGACCTTCACACGCGCGTTCGTGCAGCGGTTCGAGATCAGTCCATCGGAGTATCGGAGGATGCTGCGCGCGTACCGCGAGCACGCGGACCTGGCGCAGCAGAGCACGACGTTTGCGGGCTTCGCAGAAGAGACGCCGCTGACACTCCGTTATGACCTCGATGCCGTCCCGGTACGGGTTGAGAGCACCCCCGAGCGGCACCTGCTCGTCCTCCGTCATCGCGGGTACAACGGCCTCGGCATCGGGCACCCATCGGTCGAGCCGTGGCAGCAGCTGAGGGCCTTCGCGATAGAGCACGGCATCGCCCACTCCTCCGACCTCCTCGTGGGCATCACCCCAGATGACCCTTACGTGGTGGACAACGAGCAGATCCGCTTCGACGCTGGCATCCCCATTGCCGCACCGATAGATCCACCCCACCCCTTCACCTACCGCCAGATGCCGGCGCAGGTGTGCGTCGCGCATCGGCACACCGGCGGTGCAGAGCAGATCGCGAAGACCTTCGCGGCTATCGGGGTGCAATGGATGCCCTCAGAAGGGTGGCGGTTGCGCTGCGCACCGCCCTTCGAGATCCATCACGTCGACCAGCGCGCGAACGACGCCGTTCGCGTCAGCTGGACAGACGCCTATGTGCCTCTTGATCACCACCCCGACCATCACCCAGGAGAAGGCCCATGATCGCTTTCGAGTTCACCGAGCACATCGACAGATCGCAACAGGAAGTGTTCGCAGTGCTGGCAGATCCCACAAGGGCGGTCGACTACGTCGACGGTGTCGTGAAGAGCGTGAAGGTGACGGATGGCCCGCTCGCTGTGGGGTCCGTCATCGAGGAGACGCGCCGAGTGAAGAGCAAGGAGGCGACGGGGCAGCTGCAGATCGTGGCTCTCGAGCCGCCCACCGCTTTTGCGGTCGCCAGCGAGGCGGAGGGCATCACCGCGACCTACGTCTACCGGCTGCACCCGGCCGGCACCGGCACGCGGATCGAGTGGACGTGCGAGCTCGCCGCCGGCGGACTGCGGCGGATGATGCTGCCCCTGGTGGCCGCGATCACAAAGAAGGAGGACGGCGACCATCTGGCCCGACTCAAGGCATACATCGAATCGCAGCGAGCAACGGAGACCGCCTCGTGATGCCTTCCGACACCAGCGTCGACGAGGCGCTGGACCGGGCAACCGGGCCACGACGCGGCGAGGTAACCGAACTCCTCGAGCTCTTCGAGCACGTTGCACAGCGCCCGCCGGTGGTGTGGGCGGAACGGATTGTCGGGTTCGGCCAATACGGCTACGCGTACGACAGCGGGCGAGAGGGTATCGCGCCTGAGATCGCCTTCGCTTCCGGGTCCAAGCACACGCTTTACCTGGTCGAGGGGTTTGCCGAGCGGTGGCCCGACCTGCTCGAGCGGCTCGGTCCACACCGCACCAGTAGCGCGTGCCTCTACCTCCCCCGATTGTCGGGGGTGGACCAAGATGCGCTGCGGGAACTACTCGATCGCTCCCTCGCCGTCATTCGAGACGTGCACGGCGACGGCAAATGAGCATGGCGTCTCTCGTCCAAGTAGCCCAGCGCGTGGTCGATCTGGAACGCGCCACAGCCTTCTATTCCGCACTGCTCGGCTCCGCCCCTGTGGCCCGATTCGATCCGCCCGGTTTGGTGTTCTTCGATCTCGACGGCGTCCGTTTGCTACTCGAGAGCGCGGCACCGTCAGCGCTGCTCTACCTCCGCGTCGATGATCTGGAGTTAGCCGTCGACCGAGCCGGCGAGGTCGAAATCGTATCCCCGGGGCG
This sequence comes from Microbacterium sp. NPDC078814, assembly GCF_040702645.1. Lineage (NCBI taxonomy): Bacteria > Bacillati > Actinomycetota > Actinomycetes > Micrococcales > Microbacteriaceae > Microbacterium > Microbacterium sp. NPDC078814. The sequence continues at coordinate 16,697 of NZ_JBFBLT010000016.1, read as the reverse complement.
GCCGATCTTCACTCACACCAGAGATGCGCTCGGACCAGCAGGGCGAGAAGAATGGCAAGCATTCATTCGCGACCCCGAAGGAAATCTCGTAGGTCTAGTGGCGTTCAGAGATCCAGCGGAAATCAAGTACTGACGGCTTCGACGAAGCTGGCCGCAGCCGTCGTGGACAACTCAGCACAGAATCTGGCCGCACTCCGGTGGACATCTTCGGTGGGAGATCCCGGCTCTGTGGCTGGCACCGCGGACAACTCTGAGCGGTTCCTACATCAGGCCGCGTCGAGCGGCGTCCAGTCCCGCTCGTGGGCGGGGGTGTAGTCGATCAGCGCGGCCAGGCGGTCGCGTGCGGCCTGTAGCGCCTCGATCTCGGCGTCGTTGCTGTCGCCCTCGGCCGCGGCGAAAGTGTCCTCGATCAGACCGGCGATCTCCTTCTGCGCCGCCTCGTCGATGAGGGTGATGCGGGCGATCTCGCCGTCCGGGTAGCGGGCATCCAGCGCGGCTGCGTCCTGGTAGTCGAAGGCCCACTGCTCGCCGAGGATCGCGAACGCCGCGGCGATGTCGCGGCCGCGGTCGCCGGTGCTGATCGCGACGTAGCCGCGGTTCAGTCCCGTACCGACGTGCGGGTGCAGGTCGGCGTGGTCGGGGCCGAAGGTGATGTAGGTGGTCATGGCGTCCTCCCGGATCGCTTGCTAGTGAATGTGACGTTCACAGCCTACGGGTGGGGTCGGACATCGCAGCAGAGGGTCGGTCGTGGCGTGCGTGAGCGCCCCGGCAGAGGCGCGGGGCGCTCATGTCGCAGGGGTGCGGCTACGCCTTCCAGACGCCTTCCCAGCCCTCGGGGAGACGCACGCCGTGCTCGCCGTGCGCGTCGGTCTGGTGCAGGTACACGAGCACGTCGCCGGGGTCGGGGTCTGCCTCGTACTGCGGCACGGTGCGCTCGATGGTGTTGATCTGGCCGACGCTGTTGTAGCGCACGTCCATGTCGATCGCGCGCAGGTAGCCGTCCTCGACGTTGACGTGCTGATCGCAGCGCGGGCACCACAGCACGGTGCGCTCGCCGTAGTCGGTCGGCTCGTCGAGCTCGACGATGCGCAGCGCGGGGAAATCGGCTGCCTCGATGTCGTGCATGAGACTCCACAGCCGGTCGATCAGGTCGTCGGCAGGGATGCGGGGTGCGGCTGAGGCCGCGGGTTCGGTGGTGGTCATTGTGTCCTCCTGGGGACGGTGAAGGCCTGCGGCGAGCGCGGGCGGGGGATGGAACTCGAGGTGCTCCCGCCGAGGGGAGGGGCGTGTAGCCGGCTCCCCTCGGGTGGGTGGTGCTCGCCGCCGCCGGGGTAGGTGTGCACCCGGCGGCGGCGAGGGGGTCAGACGGCTTCGACCAGCCCAGGGCTGACGCGCCAGCCGTTGGCGAGCGTGTATGACTTGGGGTTGGTGCGGACGATGAGTGTCTCGACTCCGGCCAGCCCGTCACGGGTGGTGCGCGGGTTGGCGACGATGCGCACGCGGGTTCCGGGGATCAGGCTCGGCAGCGCGGCCGCGGTGGCTTGCAGGGCAGCGGCGAGTGCGTCGTCGCTGTGCCCGGTCGGCTCGACGGTGGCGGTGCGGGCGAGGGTGTACACCTTGCCGGGTTCGGTGAGGGCTGCGATCTTCGCCTTGGTGCGGGCGAAGTCGATCAGCACGTACTCGGTGCCGCGGAAGCGGAACGTGTCGCCGGGGGTGCGGGTGATGAGGGTGGTGGTGTCGGTCATGGCGTCCTCCTTGGACTCTCGACGGTGAATGTGACATTCACAGGCTACGGGTGGCCTCCGACATTGGGCGGGGCGGGCGGCGCGGTCTGCGCGCCCGCCCCGGCGTGGGTCACTGGGCGGCGATCGCCGCGGTGATCTCGGCGGTGACCCGCTCGCGCTTGGCGTCGGCATCGCGCCCCGGCTCGAAGTGACCGAACGCGGTCAGGTACGCCTCGATCTGCCCGCGCAGGTACTCGGTGTTGCTGGCGTCGGCGTTGAGGCCGATGATCGCGTAGCGCGCTGCGCTCGCCGCGGCCCGCCAGCCGCTCTGCGTGAGGCCGTGGGGGTCGCCCTCGGGGAGCGAGTAGGGCTGCTCGATCTGGCCGTCGCGCGCGGTGTACTTGGTGACGGTGCGCTCGGTGACCACGACGGCATCCAGATAGTCGGGGTCGCCCTGCCCGCCGAGGGGCACCCACACCTGGGGGTCGTCGTCCGGGTGGTCGGCGTCGATGCGAGCGAGCAGGGCGGGCATTGCGGGGTCGAGGGTGAACGGGTCGCTGAGGCTGTAGTCGTCCCAGGCCTGGCGCAGCTCGTCCGGCTCGATGGTCGTCCATCCCTCGTCGAACTCGGCGCGCAGCGGAGCGTGGAAGCGGATCGCGCGCTCGACGGCTGCGCGGATGTCGTGGACGTTGTTGATGGTCTCGGTCATGGAGTCCTCCCGGAACGATTGCTAGTGAATGTGACATTCATAGGCTACGGGTGGCCTCCGACATCGCGCGGGGACATCGCGAGTGCGTCACGGGCGAGTGCCCGCCGGGGTGACCGGCGGGCACTCGGTGACGCTCAGCGGGCGAACGCCCAATCCGGGAGCACGGCTGCCGAGCAGAGGGTCGCGACGATCTGGCTCATGCCGTGGTCGGGGTCGATCGCGAGGGCGCGGTCGGTGTAGACGGTGGCGTGAGTGGATCGGCCCAGCGCCCAGGACAGCCAGGCGGCGGCGGCGAGCAGGTTGGGGCGCTCCTGGTCGTCGGCGTAGGCGGCAAGGTGGCGCACGAGCGCGAGTCCCGCCGTCAGCCGGTCGGCGTCGGGGCGGTCGCCCTGTCCGTAGAGGGTGCGGGCGATGCTCTCGGGGACGGGTGCGCCCATGATCGAGTGGCCGATCTGCGCGGCCAGGGCACGGGTGCCGTTGCCGCGGTCGGTGGCCCACTGGATGAGGGCCACGTCACGCCACAGCGGGATGCCGATGCCGGTGAGCAGGATCGCAGCCTGGCGGGTGTCGAGGTCGGCGGGGTCACCGGTCAGGGCGTCCTCCGCGACGGCGACGAAGTCCGCGAGGGCATCGTCGTCCATCCGCGCGGCCGCGAACGCGATCCGGGCGGCACGCGCCGGGTCGGCGTCGGGGATGCTCGCCCCGGCGGTCTGGGATGCTGCGACCTTCTCGCGCAGCGCGTCCGGGGTCGCGATCTCGGCGACGGGGCGCGGTGCCTCGCCGGTCAGGTGGCTGCCGTAGCCGTCGCTGGCGACGTAGAGCACGTCCACCAGGTGCAGTCCCTGCCGGTCGGCGACATCGGCGATCTGCTGGCCGAGATCGCGGGTGCTGTCGGCGTCCTCGGCGGCGTAGATCACGGCGGCTACCCCGGTCACGCGCGGCACTCGGCAGACCAGCCCGAGGCCGGTGTGCGCGAGCGTCGCGGCATCCGCGTCGAGGTCGAGTCGCATCGCCCCGATCGTGCGCGACGCCTCGAAGGGCACGAGCACGAGCGAGTCCTGCGGGGTGAAGCCGAGCAGCGCGGGCACGAGGCCGAGGAAGTCGCGCGGGGTGCCCGCCTTGATGGTGGTCGGTGTGGTGGCCATGGTGTCCTCCCGGAACGTTGGCTAGTGAATGTGACATTTACAGGCTACGGGAGGCCTCCGACATTGGTCGATGCACGCCAGGAGCCGACTCCCGACTGGCTCGTCGAAGGAGCAACCCTCGGAGAGCTCGCCGGGAAGATCGACGTTCCCGCCCAGGCGCTGGCCGAGACGGTCGCGCGATTCAACGAGCACGCCGCCCGTGGGGAGGATCCGGACTTCCACCGCGGTGCGAGCGCGTACGACCGCTACTGGGGAGACGAACAGAACCCGTATCCCAATCCCAGCCTCGCACCGCTCGAGCAAGGCCCCTACTACGCTCTCGCCGTGGTGAACGGCTGCTTCGGCACCAGCGGAGGGATCGCCACCGACGGCCTCGGAAGGGTCCTCGACGCAGACGGCGATGCCATACGCGGCCTGTTTGCGGTCGGCAACGCCTCCGAGAACGCCTTCGCCGCCGGCTACCCCGGCGCCGGCGCCACGCTCGGTCCGATCATGACCATGGCCTACCTTCTCGGGCGTACCGCCAGCGGCGCGTCGATCGGCGACCTGAGCCTTGCCGACGGAGCCGGGGCACGATGATCCGTCACGTCGTGTTCTTCTCGTTCGCAGCGAACCATGATCCTGCCGTGCTCGAGGAGTGGCGCGACCTGCTCGATGGTCTGCTCGGAAAGATTCCCGGCCTGGTCCGACTGTCACACGGCCCCGACGTGATGCGCAGCGAACGCGCATGGGACTATGCACTCGTCGCCGACTTCCGCACCCTCGACGATGTCCGTGCCTACGCGACGCACCCCGCGCATCTGCCGCTCTTCCCTCTCTCCGGAGCGATCTCGGAGCAGATCGCCTCGGTCGACTTCGAGATCGACGAGCAGTAGAGGAAGTACCCAGGCGCCGTGAAGAGCGAGGATGGTTTCTCGATGCCCCGAGTACGTGCGGTCACCCCCACCGTGGCAGAGGAGCTCCGCGACCTGAAGGCACGCTATTTTCACTACGTCGACCTGAAGCAGTGGGACGAACTGCGCGGACTCTTCGTGGACGACTGCGTCTTCGAAGGACTGTGGGCCGCCGCGCCCGACCCCGACACGTTCGTGGAGAACCTGATGCGCAACATGACCGAAGAGGTCGTCAGCGTCCATCACGGGTTCATGCCGCAGTTTCGGCGGATCGATGACTTCTCGGCTCGCGGGCGCTGGGCCATGACCGACTATCTGACGTGGCCACGCGGGTCACGAGGGTATATGGGGATCACCGTGCCGGAACAGAGGGGGATGCGGGGATATGGCTACTACGAGGAGCTCTACCGACTCACCGAGTCCGGCTGGCGCATCGCCTTCATGCGACTGAGCCGGATCCGCATGGATCCCATCGTTGGCGACGCGCCTGCGATCGACTACCCGGTGGTTCCCGCGGTCCCCGGCTGGCTGGACTGACGCCGACCCGCGGGTGCCGCACCCTCTGGTCCGAACCGTGAGCGCCGGCTCAGGTGAGGGTGTGGAGGGGCCAGCCGGTGTATGCCTCGGCGAGGAAGCGGCGGCCGGCTTCGGACTCGACGACGGATTGGAGCTCTCCGAGCTGGCGGAGGCGGTCGAAGTCCCTTGCATCGGGGGCGACGTGAAGCATGCTGGTCATCCACCAGGAGAAGTGCTGGGCCTTCCAGATGCGGTGCAGCGCCGTCTCGGGGAAGGCCTCGACGAGGCGGCTGTCCCTCTCGAGCAGAAGCGCGCGCAGCGCGCGCTCGAGAACGAGGACGTCGGCTACGGCAAGGTTCATGCCTTTCGCGCCGGTGGGCGGCACGGTATGGGCGGCGTCGCCGATGAGTGCGAGGCGGCCGCGAAGCAGTTCGAGGGCGACGAAGCTCCGGAATCGCAGCACGTCGCGTTGGAAGACGGGGCCTTCCTTGAGCGTCGTCCCCGGCACCCGCTTCTGCAGTTCTTCCCACAGTTGCTCCTCGGTGAGGGTGCTGGGGTCGGTGCGGGGATCGCATTGGAAGTACATGCGCTGCACGGTGGTGCTTCGCTGGCTGATGAGCGCGAAGCCATCGGGGGAGTTGCTGTAGATGAGCTCGTCGGCGCTGGGCGGCGCCTCGCAGAGGATGCCGAACCAGGCGAACGGGTACTCGCGGAAGTGCCCGCCTGTGTGGGAACCGGTTACGGCCTCCCGCACGACACTGCGTGACCCGTCGGCGCCGACGACGAACTCGGCCTCGATCTCGAGAGGCGATCCGTCTGCGCCGGTGGCGATGACGCGTGGGCGGTCGGACGCGGGGTCCTCGATACGATGCGCCGTCACGCCGAAGCGCAGGTCTTGGCCACTGGAGAGCCGCGCGGCGATGAGATCCTTCAGGACTTCGTGCTGCGGGTACAGCCACACACCGCGGCCGACGAGGTCGGCGAAGTCGATGCGGTGTCCGCTGCCGGCGAAGCGGAGCTCGATGCCGTCGTGGCGGTCTCCCAGGGTGCGGGCGCGGCTGAACGCGCCGAGCGTGTCGAGCACCTCGACGGTGCCCTGTTCGAGGATGCCTGCCCGGATCGTGGTCTCGATCTCTTCACGGGAACGCTGATCGATGACGACTGACTCGAGGCCGGACGCCGCGAGCAGATGCGACAGCAGCAGTCCGGCGGGTCCAGCGCCGACGATGGCGACGCGGGTGCGGATGGTGGACATTGGGGCGTCTCCTTCGACGTGACAACGGATGCCTCGCTCAGTGTGAACCCGGTTCAGACGGTCGAACGCCGCATTCCCGTTGAACGGGAGACGCCGACTATCGGGGGGACCGCAGCGTGGCCTCGATGCCGGTCACGGCTTCTCGCAGAGCGATGATCGCCGCCGTGTGCGGCGCTTGTCGTGGTAGCACCACGGAAAGCGCGGCGACGACTTCACCTGCGTCGCGGATCGGCACGGCCACGCCGGTCGAGACGGATTCGATCGAACCTTGCGCGATCGCCACGCCATCGCGACGCACGCCAGCGAGGAGACGGCGTAGACGTCCGGGATCGGTCACCGTCTCGGGTGCGAGAGCGCGCAACGGCTGGGCGAGCACGCGTTCGCGGAGATCGGCGGGAGCGTGCGCGAGCAGGACGAGGCCCGACGAGGAGGCGTGCAGCGGTAGCCGCCCAGCGATCCGTGTGATGTTCGCACCGGCGTCGGGGTGCGAAAGGCGTTCGAGGAACAGTGCTTCGTCCTGTTCGAGAACGGCGAGTTGGGTGTGCTGGCGGATGTGCGTCTGCACGCGCTCCATATAGGGGAGCGCCGCCTGGCGCAGACGTAGCGCGGTCGACCCGCGGAGGGCCAGTTCCCACAAGCGCATTCCCAGGTGGACGCGGCGGTCCTCGTCGCGTCCGAGCAGTCCGGCGTCGACCAGCTCGTCCACGATCCGGTGCGCGGTGGACGACGGCAGCGCCGCTCGGCGCCCGATCTGACTGGCCGACTGCACCGAACGATCAGCTGTGAACGTCTCGAGGACGCGCACGATGCGGTCGATCATCGAGTCGCTGGAGGGCGAGTTCGCCATGCGCTCAGGATGACACGGCTCGCGTCGACGGTGTTGCGGCGATGGTTGGTCCCCTGCCTGACGCGACGGCGGTAGCCTCGGCTCATGGTTTCTGTTCCGGATGCTGCAACGGCTTGGGAGCCCCTCACGCCTCATGCTGTCGCTGAGCTCCTTCGGGTCGGTAGCGCCCGCTGGTGGCTGTCGGGCGGGGTGGCCCTGGAGCACTGGCTGGGCCGGACGATCCGCGAACGGCCGAACACGGACGTGAGCACCACCCAAGGCGGGCTGCCGCAGCTGGTCCGGGCGTTGCCTGCCGGTTTCACCGCCTGGGCGCCTGCGGGGGAGGACGCCGTCATCCCCTGGGCCGACGCGCCCGACGATGCCGATGTGCAGCCGGTGCGGATTCAGGACGAGCGCTCCGGCGCCTGGGTGCTTCAGGTGAACGTCGAGGATGGGACGGAACATGCCTGGCTGTACCGGCGAGACCCGCGGCTGCAGTTGCCGTGGGATCGCGCCGTGCTCGAGGTCGACGGCATTCCGACCGGTGCGCCCGAGGTGCAGCTGGTCTGGAAGGCGTTGCGGCCGCGGCCGGAGGATGACCTCGACAAGGACGTGGTGCTGCCGCAGCTCTCGGACGAGGCCCGGTCGTGGTTCGAACGGGCGATCCTCTCCGTCCACCCGCACTCGAACTGGTCGATCCACGTGCGCAGCCCTTTCGCGCCCGCGAAGGCAAGCTGGAACCGCAAGAACGGCTAGGTCGGCCGGTGGTCGTCGGCGGCCACCGCATCCAGCACCACCGATCGGAACCACGTCTGCGCGGGAGACATGCTCAGTTCGCGTCGCGTGTAGAGCGCGACCGGGGTGCTCTGGCCCGGCCACGGCAGCTCGGCGATGCGCAGACCGGGGAACCATCCGCAGAACACCTCGGCCACGTGTCGCGGCAGCAGCACGACGAGATCGGTCGCCTCGAGCACCGCGGGCACGGTGGCGTACTCCTCGACCGTCAGCGTCACCTGCGGCATGAGTCCCTGTTCGATCATCGCCTGGAGCGGGTACACGTGGCCGCCGCGGGAGGACACCCGCACGAAGCGGCGCCCGACGAACATGTCCGCGGCGGTCGGAGGCAGCGGATGGGCACGCGAGGACAGCGCCACGTACTCCACGTCGCGCACCGGTGTGCGCCACAGCCGCGGCGAGTCCAGCAACGACACCGTGATCGCCAGGTCGATGGTGCCCCGGACGAGCCCGTCTTCCACCTGATCCGCGTCCAGCCGCCGCACCTGCAGGTGAAGGTCCGGCGCCTCCTTCGCGAGCACCGGCATGATCGGCGGCAGGAAGGTCTGCTCGCCGATCGAGGTCAGCGCGAGCGAGAGCTCCCCGCCGAAGCTCGCGGGATCGAAGGCGTCGGGCGCGCTCACCACGGCATCGATGCGCGACAGTGCCTCGTGCAGCGGTCCGAACAGCTGCCGGGCACGCGGGGTCGGCACCATCTCGTTCCCCTGGCGGCGGAACAGGTCGTCGCCGAACCGCTGCCGCAACCTCCTCAGCGTGTAGCTGACCGTCGGCTGCGTGACGTGCAATCGCTCGGCGGCGGCGGTCAGACTGCGCAGCTCGTACAGCACGACGAAAGTGCGCAACTGGTTGAGATCGGTGAGCGACATCGCATTGATCCCATCTATACGGTTCGGCTCCTACATCTATTGGACCATACCCATAGAGCGAACTAGAGTCAGGGTGACAGCACCGGCACCGCTGCCGACGTGGCACGCACCACCCGGCACCGACCCGATCACAGTGACGAGGACGCACGTTGATCATCGACATCCATGGCCACTACACCACGGCCCCCGCGCAGCTGGGAGCGTGGCGCGATCTGCAGATCGCGTATGCGGAAGGCGCGGGCGAGGCGCCCGACCCGGCCGCGCTGCGGATCAGCGATGACGACATCCGCGAGACCATCGAGGCGAACCAGTTGCGGCTGATGGACGACCGCGGCAGCGATGTCACGGTGTTCAGTCCCCGTGCATCGTTCATGGCCCACCACCTCGGCGACCTCGCCGTCAGCGAGACCTGGGCGCGCATCTGCAACGACCTCGTCGCGCGGGTGTCGCAGCTGTTCCCCGACCGTTTCCTCCCGGGCGCGATGCTCCCGCAGTCGCCGGGCGTCGACCCGAAGACGACCCTCGCCGAACTCGACCGGGCGGTGAACGATCTGGGCGTCGTGACCGTCAACATCAACCCCGACCCGTCCGGCGGACTGTGGACCGCCCCGCTGCTGACGGACAAGAGCTGGTATCCGCTCTACGAGAAGCTCGTCGAGTACGAGCTGCCCGCGATGATCCACGTGAGCACCTCGTGCAAGCCGCAGTTCCACACCACCGGCGACCACTACCTGGGTGCCGACACGACGGCATTCATGCAGCTGCTCAAGGGCGACCTGTTCCGCGACTTCCCCGACCTGAAGCTCGTCATCCCGCACGGCGGCGGCGCGGTGCCCTATCACTGGGGACGCTTCCGCGGCCTGGCGATGGCGCTCGGCAAGCCCGAGCTGGAGGAGCACCTCCTGGGCAACGTGTACTTCGACACGTGCGTGTACCACCAGCCGGGCATCGACCTGCTCACCGGGGTCATCCCGACCGAGAACATCCTCTTCGCGAGCGAGATGATCGGCGCCGTCCGCGACGTCGACCCGCGCACGGGCCACTACTTCGACGACACGAAGCGATACGTGGATGCGACCGGGAACCTCACCGACGAACGACGCGGACAGGTCTTCGAAGGCAACGCCCGCCGCGTGTACCCGCGCCTGGACCGCGCCCTGCGAGCCCGCGGCCTGTGACCTCACCCTGGAGAACCCGATGACTCAGCGACTGAACGACCTCGGCATCGTCCGCACGCGCATCGAGCGGCCCGACTCCGCCGACGTCGCGCGGCTCTCGCGGTTCGGGGTCGCCACGATCCACGAGGCGATGGGCCGGGTCGGCCTGCTGCGGCCGTACATCCGCCCGGCGTACAGCGGGGCGACGCTGTGCGGCCCGGCCGTCACGGTGCTCCTGCAGCCCGGCGACAACTGGATGTTCCACGTCGCCGCCGAGCAGGTGCAGGAGGGCGACGTCATCGTCGCCGGCTGCACCACGGAGAGCGAGGACGGCTTCTTCGGCGAGCTGCTCGCCACCTCCCTCACCGCCCGGGGCTGCAAGGGCCTGGTCATCGACGGGGGCGTCCGCGACGTCGCCGACCTCGAGAAGATGGGCTTCCCGGTCTTCTCCCGCGCCATCAGCGCGAAGGGCACCGTCAAGGCGACGCTGGGCTCGGTCAACATCCCCGTGGTCGTGGCGAACGCCGTGGTGAACCCCGGCGACGTGGTGGTCGCGGATGTCGACGGCGTCGTGGTCGTCCCCCGCGAGCTCGTCGGCGCCGTCGCCGACGCCTCGCAGAAGCGCGAGGACAACGAGGAGGCCAAGCGCCAGAAGTTCCGCGAGGGCGTGCTCGGTCTCGACATCTACGGCATGCGGGAGCCGCTGGCGGCCGCGGGCCTCGAGTACGTGGAGGATTGACGATGGCTCACGCACAGGCGATCGCGCACGGCGACACCAGCGGCGGCTTCGAGAAGACGCCCGGTTGGCTGGACTGGTACGACGGCCCGACGACCCCGACGTTCCGGCTCCCCGCCGGCGCTGTCGACGCGCACTGCCACGTGTTCGGCCCCGGCGCGGAGTTCCCCTACGCCCCCGAGCGCAAGTACACGCCGTGCGACGCGTCGGCCGCGCAGCTGTTCGCGCTGCGCGACCAGCTCGGCTTCGACCGGAACGTCATCGTGCAGGCGACCTGCCACGGCGCCGACAACCGGGCGCTCGTCGACGCGCTGCGCCGCAGCAAGGGGCGTGCCCGCGGGGTCGCGACGGTTCGTCGCGACGTGACCGACGAGGAGCTCGCCGAGCTGCACGAGGCCGGTGTGCGCGGCGTGCGGTTCAACTTCGTCAAACGCCTCGTCGACCGGGTGCCGACCGACTCGCTCGACGCGATCGTGGAGAAGATCGCCCCCCTCGGGTGGCATGTCGTCATCTACTTCGAGGCCGAGGACCTTCCCGACCTCTACGACTTCTTCTCGGCGATCCCGACGGACGTCGTGGTCGACCACATGGGGCGTCCGGATGTGACGAAGGACCCGGAGGGTCCGGAGTTCGAGCTGTTCCTGCGCTTCATGCGCGAGAACCCCAACGTGTGGACGAAGGTGTCGTGCCCCGAGCGGCTCAGCGCCACCGGTCCGCGCGCGCTGAATGGCGAGCAGCACGCCTATACGGATGTCGTGCCGTTCGCCCGTCGCGTGGTCGAGGAGTTCCCCGATCGCGTGCTGTGGGGCACCGACTGGCCCCACCCCAACCTCAAGGACCACATGCCTGACGACGGGCTGCTGGTCGACTACATCCCACAGATCGCGACGACCCCCGAACTGCAGCAGAGGCTGCTCGTCGACAACCCGTCGCGGCTGTACTGGCCCGAAGGAGAATGACCATGGCACTCGACAAGCCGTACAAGGACATCCCCGGCACGACCATCTTCGATGCCGAGCAGGCCCGCAAGGGCTACCACCTCAACCAGTTCTCGATGTCTCTCATGAAGCCCGAGAACCGCGAGCGCTACCTCGCCGACCGCGAGGCGTACCTCGACGAATGGCCCCTCACCCCGGTGCAGCGTCAGGCGGTGCTCGATCTCGACCTGAACACCTGCATCGCCGAGGGCGGCAACATCTACTTCCTGAGCAAGATCGGCGCCACGCACGGTCTGAGCTTCCAGCAGATGGCCGGCTCGATGACCGGGATGTCGGAGGCGGCGTACCGCGACATGATGGTCGGAGGTGGCCGACGTCCCGAGGGCGTGCGCCTGAAGGATCTCGACGGGTGGACCCCGCCCTCGAACGAGAAGTCCGAGGTGATGCGCCCGGACGCCCCCGCGAAGTTCACGTCGGCGCTGTTCACGTCGCACGTGCCGGCGATCGGCGCCGCGATGGACCTGGGCAAGACCGAGGAGCCGTACTGGAAGAAGGTCTTCGACGGGTACCAGTGGACCCGGAAGTGGGCCAAGGAGAACACGCCCGACGTCATCATCCTGGTGTACAACGACCACGCCACGGCGTTCGACTCGAACATCATCCCGACCTTCGTCCTGGGCACGGGCGCGCACTATCCCGTCGCCGACGAGGGTTACGGCCCGCGCCCGGTGCCCGACGTGAAGGGGTATCCCGAGCTCGCCGCGCACATCGCCCAGTCGGTCATCCAGGACGATTTCGACCTCACCCTCGTCAACGAGATGGTCGTCGACCACGGCCTGACCGTGCCGCTGTCGCTGGTGTTCGGCGACGTCGAGGAGTGGCCGTGCCGGGTCATCCCGCTTCCGGTGAACGTCGTGCAGTACCCGGTTCCGTCCGGGCGTCGGTGCTACGAGTTGGGCAAGGCGATCCGTCGCGCGCTGGACAAGTGGGACGGTCCCGAGCTCAACGTGCAGATCTGGGGCACCGGGGGGATGAGCCACCAGCTGCAGGGCCCGCGCGCGGGACTGATCAACGAGGAGTGGGACAACGCGTTCCTCGACCACCTGATCGCCGACCCGCTGGGCCTCACCGAATGGTCGCACATGGAGTACGTCGACGAGGCCGGATCCGAGGGCATCGAGCTGGTGGACTGGCTCATCGCCCGTGGGGCGATGGACGACCAGTTCGGCGGCGGGGCGCCCGAGGTGAACCACCGGTTCTACCACGTCCCGGCGTCCAACACCGCCGTCGGCCACCTGGTCGTCACCAACCCCGTCGCGCCGCGGCCCGTCGAGTCCGAGAGTGTGAGCCTCCCCCTGGAGGAAGTCCACGCATGAGTGACAAGGTTCGCGTCGCCGTCGTCGGCGCCGCCGGCGCCTTCGGCATGAAGCACCTCGACGGCCTCGCGAACATCCCCGACGCCGAGGTGACCGTCGTCAGCGGCACCAGGCCCGAGCCCACGGAGTCGGTGGCCGAGAAGTACGGCGTGCCGAATGCCGTGCTCGGTCTCGACGCCGTGCTCGAGCGAGACGACGTCGACGCGGTGATCCTCGCGACGCCGACGCAGCAGCACGCGGATCAGACGCAGGCGGTGCTCGCCGCGGGCAAGCACGTGCAGGTCGAGATCCCGCTCGCCGATTCGCTGGCGGATGCCGAGGCCACCCTGGCCGCGGCATCCGCCTCCGACCGGGTCGCCATGGTCGGGCACACGCGGCGGTTCAACCCGTCGCATCAGCTGGTGCACAACCGGATCGCGGCCGGCGAGTTCGCGGTGCAGCAGATGGACGTGCAGACGTACTTCTTCCGCCGCACGAACACGAACGCGAAAGGCGAGGCGCGGTCGTGGACCGACCATCTGCTGTGGCACCATGCGGCACACACGGTCGACCTGTTCGCCTACCAGGCGGGTCGGATCGTGCAGGCCAACGCCATCCAGGGCCCGATCCACCCCGACCTCGGCATCGCGATGGACATGTCGATCCAGCTCAAGAGCGAGACCGGCGCGATCTGCACGCTGTCGCTGTCGTTCAACAACAACGGACCGTTCGGCACGTTCTTCCGCTACATCGGCGACACCGAGACCTACATCGCGCGCTACGACGACCTCTACAACGGTCGTGACGAGCAGATCGACGTCTCGCAGGTCGCCGTCAGCCTCAACGGCATCGAGCTGCAGGACCGGGAGTTCGTCGGCGCGATCCGCGAGGGCCGCGAGCCGAACTCGTCGATCCGCCAGGTCATCGACTGCTACCGCGTGCTCGGCGCGCTCGAGGAGCAGCTCGCGTGAGGCTTCCCCGCATGGGGCTCGGGTGCATGTCCCTCAGCCATGCCTACGGCACCCCTCCGTCTCTCGAGGACGGAGTGGCGCTCGTGCGTTCCGCGCTCGACGACGGCGTCCAGCTGCTCGACACCGCCACGCTGTACGGCGGCGGCCGCAACGAGGAGCTCGTCGGGCGCGCGATCGCGGGGCGTCGGGACGAGGTCGTGCTGGCCAGCAAGGGCGGCATGGCGCTCGTCGACGGCGTGAAGGTCATCGACGGGCGCCCCGAGACGCTGCGCGCACAGGTCGACGCCTCGCTGCGGCGGCTCGGCGTCGAACACATCGATCTCTACTACCTGCACCGGTGGGACAAGAAGGTGCCGATCGCCGAGAGCGTCGGGGCGCTGGCCGAGATGGTGGCGGCGGGAAAGATCGGCGCCATCGGGCTGTCGGAGGTGTCGGTGGACCGTCTCCGGGAGGCGCTCGCGGCGGCGCCCATCGCCGCGGTGCAGAACGAGTACTCGCTCTGGAGTCGCAATCCCGAGCTCGGCATCCTCGACGCCACCCGTGACGCCGGGGTGGCGCTGGTCGCGTTCTCACCGGTCGGACGCGGGTACCTCGCCGACTCCATCACCGACCCGGAGCAGTTGCCGCCGAAGGACATCCGCCGCGCGATGCCGCGCTTCCAGCCGGAGCACTGGGCCGCCAACGCCGCGTTGCTGCCCGCGTGGCGAGCCCTCGCCGCCGAGGCCGGCCGCACGCCGGCACAGCTGGCCTTGGCGTGGCTGCTCTCCCGCGGCGATCACGTCGTGCCGATCCCCGGGAGCACGGATGCGCACCACGTGCGCGAGAACCAGCGCTCTCTCGGCACGGTCGTCGATCCCGCGGTGCTCGTGCGCGCGGGCGAGCTGATCGACACCGCCACGGTGTCGGGGCCGCGCTACAACGCCACCGGGACGAGCGAGGTCGACGCCGAGTCGTTCGAGGCGGCCGTGTGAGAGCCATCTCCTCCATGGCGACGCGTCAGGTCCTCGCCGACCTGGCCACGGCGGCAGCGGACAGGGGGTTGCCCCTCGTCGAGATCGAGTCCGTCGGCGGAGTGGACGCCGCCCAGCGCGTGGCCGGGGGTGAGCAGCTCGATCTGGTGTTCCTCGCCGCCGACGCTCTGGACCGGCTCTCCGGAGACGGCCACGTGGACGCGGCGACGGTCACACCGCTCATGCTCTCGCGCGTCGCGGTCGCGGTTCCCTCGGGCACGCCCTCGCCCGCCGCCCGCCCCGACACGGCGGCGTTCGCGGACGCCCGCGGGGTCCGCGAGGCCCTGCGCGCCGCCGCTCGCATCGGCTACTCCACCGGCCCGAGCGGCACGGCGCTCGTCCGCACGATCGACGACTGGGGCCTCACCGGCCAGGTGGGCGATCGTCTCGTGCAGGCGCGACCCGGCATCCCGGTCGCCCGGCTGCTCGCCGACGGCCAGGTCGACCTCGGCTTCCAGCAGCTCAGCGAGCTCGTCGGTCAACCCGGGGTGCGCATCCTCGGTGTCCTGCCTTCGGACTGCGCCATCGAGACCGTGTTCTCGGGCGCCGTCGCGACCACCTCATCCGACCCGCGACGAGCCCGCGACGTCCTGGCGTTCTTCGCGTCCGATTCGACGGCATCCATCAAGACAGAGCACGCCTTCAGCCCGCCTGCACGACGGGACTGACCGGGATTCGGCGCCGCTTCGCCCGGTGTGCCGGATGGCTCACGCGGCCGTCAGGCGTCCGGCGTCTGCTCGGGGCCGAACCGGGCGGTGAACTCGTCGACGTCGAGAACGTTGCGTCCGAGCCGGCCGGACACCTGGTTGTAGGTGCCGGTGATCTCGAGGTCGCGGGCGCTGCGGAGCGTGCCGACGTAGCGGGGCTGCCAGCCGGTCTGCGCCAGCAGCGGGCGGACCTGCGCGGATGTCTCCGCCGAGTCGGCCAGGTACGGCAGGACCGCCTTCGGGCTCGCCTCGGCGATCGCGGAGCTCGCGACCGCGGCGGTGGCGAGGTTCGAGAACGCCTTCACGTGTCCCACGTTCGCCGGAAGGAGCGACGCCAGGTACTGCCCCGCAGACCCTTCCACGGGTCGCCGCAGCTGCACGCCCGTGGGCGTGACGTCCAGCGGGTTGGCGACGTCGATCAGGATCTTGCCGTCCAGGAGGTCCCCGAGTGCAGAGACCACCGCCTGCTGCGGGGCGCCCCAGAGGGTGGTGAGGGCAAGGAACGGGGATGCCTGGGCGGCTTCCTCCAGGGATGTCGCTATGTCGATGCGGGCATTCCGCGCGATCGGTCGGAGTCGCCGGGCGGCGGCCTCAGCCTTCGCCGGCTTGTAGTGGAACAGGCTGATGTTCACGCCGTGGGAGGCGAACAGGCCTGCGATCGCTGTGCCGTGCCGACCGGGGCCGATCAGCGTCAGCGTCGGCGTCTGCGTCGTGGACATCTGGTCACGCCTCCTGGGGCAGGTGCGGGTTGTCGGAGAGGTCCACGACGGTCTTGCCGACGGCGTGGTGCGTGTCGAGGATCCGATGGATCTCGACGATCTCGCTGAGCGGGAGACTCGTGACCGGCATACGTACCGACACCAGCCACCCCGAGACCGCCAGCCAGAGGCACGCACACCGCACCCAACCGGAGGGCCGCGCAGCGGCCCGACCCCGCGCGCAGCGCCCGGCCTGCCGGGCGCCCGTCCCTGCGAGCGCAGCGAGCGGGGCACTCGGGAAGTCTGTTCCTCGTGGTCGCGAAGGGGGTGAAGACCTGGCGGGGTCAGCAGTACTCGCTCGCGCTGTTCCCCGTGTGGATCCGCGCGTGCTGGACG
>NZ_JBFBLT010000015.1:0-24830 GCF_040702645.1 Microbacterium sp. NPDC078814 | reverse complement strand
GAGGCGGTGATACTCCCCGAGATCACCGCCGCCTAAACTAACGACAGCTGATCATCGCAACGAAGCGAAAGACCACCACTCAAACGGACGCGGCCCTACCGGGAGTCGAAGGTCCGAGTCTCGGAACGGCACCGGCGCCAGGTTGTCGTCGAGATCACGTTCGCTTCCCCCCATGACCTCATCCGGTGGGAGGACAGTAAGGAGCGGCAGGCGCACCTGCAACAGGCCGTGCCGCTCACGATCGGGCAGGCCCGTCCACTGACTCCGGACGCCCTCACCGGTGCAATCCCGACGGCCGGTCCCGCGCGCCCGCGGTGGTGGACGGCGCGATAACGCTGCACCCGAGCGCCCCGCCGAGACGATCCGGCGGGGCGCTCCCGTGTCCACCCCCCGGCCCGTCAAATGTCCGACCCCCCCTACTACTGTTGTGTGTGTCAGATACACAACATGGCGCGAGCCGTTAGGCGCGGGCGGCGTGTGCCGGCATGCCGGACCGCCCCACCAGGGGCGAACGGCCGGCTTCGCCGACGCGATGACGCGCCGGCCGCGAGCGGGCGGATTTGCTCAGCGCGCCTGGAGGAGGCGCGCTTTCAGACGCTCTCCCCGCGCCTGGCGTTGGCTCTCCAGATCTCCCAGGCCCTCGTGAGCTGCCCGTTGTTGGATTCCGCGGCCGCGGCGCCCTCTTCTGCGGTGAGGGCGGTGTAGCCGCCGAGCTGACCGGCCGTCACCTGTGCTCGGGCGTTGAGGTCCGCGTAGACCGCGCGGGCGACCGCCTGCGGGATCGAGTCGCCCACGGCGACGAATCCGTGTCCTCGCATGAGTGCGACCGCCGCGCCCCCGAGGGTCGCAGCAAGGTCCGCGCCGAGCGAACCGCTGCGGATCAGCAGGTCGCTGGAGGACCCGACGCTGTCACGGATCTCGAAGACCGGGACCGCTTCGCCGAGGAAGCCCGCCATGTGCCACACCGCCTGCAGAGGCGTCCTGGAGATGCTGAAGGGCACCATCGACGCGGAGTGGCTGTGGACAACGGCCTGGACATCGGCGCGTGCCCGGTAGATCTCGCCGTGGATGAATCGTTCGAGATAGCTCGGTCTGTCGTCCGCGGTCGTCCCGTCCAATCCGATCACCTGAATGTCGTCGGGCGTGACGAGGCCGGGGGCCAGGTTTCTGGAGATGAGGAACCTGCTCGGGTCGTCGGGGTCACGGACGCTCACGTGGCCGAAAGCATCGAGGATGCCGTGGCGGACGAGAATGCGATTCGCATCGACGAGATCCTCTCGAACCCCTAGTCGATCACCAGTTGACATCCTTCATCGCTCCCTACTGCAGACGTACGTGTCGCTGTCAGCCCGAACACGCGGCTCACTCACCGTATACGGCGCTGTCACTCCTGCTCGACATCTCACGCGAACGCCTGCCCGAAGACCCGGACATCGCCCATCGCAGACGCGACCTGGATCAGCGTCGGCCCATCCTCGGCGAACGCGGCGGCGAACGCGCTCTCGAGCTCCTCCGGGTTGGACGCCCGCCAAGACTTCAGTCCCAGGCTTCGGGCGTACGATGCGTGGTCGATCGGGGGCCGGAAGGTCCAGCGCATCGCATCCTCTGCGCCGGGCTCTCCGAGCGAGCTGCCCATCGCTCCCGTCACGGTCGCGACGTCCCGCCAGCCCCCGTTGTCGAGGACGAGGTAGACGACCGGAACGTCGTACGCGGCAGCGGTGTGGATCGCTGTGGAGTTGAACATGAACCCGCCATCGCCGAGGACGGCGATCACTCGACGATCGGGACGAGCCATCTGGATGCCGACCGCCGCCGGCGCGCCCCAACCCTGAGCACTCGCCTTCCCCGAGAGGCCGAAATACGTCCACGGTGCGCCATAGTCGACGAGTGTGTCGATGAAGCCCTCCGCGGATCCGCACTGGTTGACGACGATCGTCTCGGAGCCGCCGAGGCGATGGATGAGGTCCGCGATGTGGGCCGCCGATACCGCGCCATCAGCCTCGCCGAGCAGGCGCGACCGCAAGGCTTCGCGGCCCGCTTCCCAGCGCTCTCTGAGCCCTCGCACCCGCCCGCCCGAGCTCACGGGTACCGCTCCGCCTTCAGCGAGGCGATCGGCGACCGCATCGAGCAGGCGCCCGGGGTGGCTGAGGATGCCGACCTGACCTGCGTACTGCCGGCGCAGAGCGAGCGGGTCCACGGTGACCTGCACCACGAGGCTGTCACCGAAATCCGGCAGGGGCATCGCCAGCCCCTCGGTGAGCTCGGCGCCGAGGAGGACGACGACGTCTGCGCCCTCCAGTGCAGGGCTCGATGCGGTCAGCTTGCCGACGTACCTCGGATTGGTGTTCGGGAAGGCGAGGTCGGCGCCCTTGATCTCCCCGAGCACGGACGCGTCCACCAGGTCGGAGAGCCTTTCCAGCGCGGCAATCGCACCGTACCGCGCGACCTCTGTCCCCACCACGATGACCGGACTGGCCGCCGTCCTGAGAATCTGGGCGAGACGCTCTACCGCATCCGGATCGAGCGCCTCATGCAGATACTCGGTCACCGGTCCCGGGGTGAACTCGATCTCCTCTTCCAGAAAGTCCATCGGAATGCCGAGGTGCACCGGACCGTAGGGAGGGGTGGAAGCGATCTGGAACGCTCGCTCGAGGAACTCCGGAAGCCGCTCCGCCCGGGGGATCTCAGCCGACCACTTCGTGTACTGCTGTGTCGCCTCTGTGATGGCCCGGGGAACGTTTTCGGCGCCCAGGCATCCCTGCAGGCGGCCTTCGCCTCGACGGGGTTTGCCCGAGGCTGACGGGAACAGCGCCTCCCAGCACCGCCGGCATGGATCGCGCCGCGCTTGCTGCGACGACGTACAGCGCGCAGCGCTGCCCCCCTACGAGAGCAGAACGGTCACGGTCTTCGTCTCGGTGTACGAGATCAGTTCGTCGAGGGACTCCTCGCGGCCGATCCCCGAAGCCTTCACCCCTCCGAACGGCAGTCCCCAGAAGTGCCGGCTGCCACTGTTGACGAGGATGTAGCCGGCCTCGATCTGCCGGGCGACGACGTGGGCGCGCGTGACGTCGCGCGTCCAGATGCTCGAGGTGAGCCCGTACTGGACGCCGTTGGCGATCCGTACGGCCTCCTCGTCGGCGTCGAAGGTGGTGACGGAGAGGACGGGGCCGAAGATCTCGTTCTGCTCGACGAACGACCCGGGGCTGACACCGGTGAGCAGCGTCGGCTCGACGAACCACCCCTCATCGAGGCCGGCGGGACGGCCGCCGCCCGTCGCCACGGTGGCACCCGCCTTCCTGCCTTCGGCGATGGCGCTGATGGACTTCTGGAACTGTGCCTCCGACACGAGCGGGCCCATGTCCACGGACGGGTCCAGCGGGTCTCCCACCCGGATCGCGGCCATGCGCTCGGCGACCCGGCCGATCACTTCGTCGGCCACCGAGGAGTGCACGAGCAGGCGGCTCGTCGAGCCGCAGCTCTGTCCGGCGACCCACGTGAAGTTCATACCCGCGACGGCACCGGCCGCAGCCGCCTCCAAATCGGCGTCGGCGAAGACGATCTGAGCGTTCTTTCCGCCCAGTTCGAGCGACACGTGCTTGACTCCGGTCTCGGCTGCATCCCGCTGGATCGATTGCCCCGTCGCGGTGGACCCGATGAAACCGATCCGGCGGACCTCGGGATGACGCACCAGCGCGCGTCCGGTCACCGCGCCGCGACCGCTGACGGTGATCAACAGATTGTCCGGGAGGATCCCGACCGCGAGCTCGGCCAGGCGCAACGAAGACAGCGGCGTCTGGTCCGGGGCCTTGAGGACCACGGCGTTGCCGGCGACGAGGGGCGCGGCGACCTTCGCCGCCGCGAAGAAGAAGGGATGGTTGAACGCACCGATACGCGCGACCACTCCGTAGGGCACCTGCATGGTGTAGTGGAGGTTCGTGCTCACCGGAATCGTCCGGCCACCGAGGTCGAGCGCCATGTCGGCGAAGATCTCCATGAGTTCCGCCGCCGCGTCCACATCGCCCCTCATCATCGAGAGGGTGAACCCGCCGTCCAGTGCGTCGAGAGTGGCGAGCTCCTCACGGTGCTCTCGGATCGTCGCAGCGAGTTGCCGGATCACGGCGGCCCGGGCTCGGGGCGGCATCGCGCCCCAGGCCGGCTGCGCAGCCTGCGCCGCCGCCACCGCGCGCCCGACCTCCTCCTCGGAGAGGTCGGGGGCGGAGGTCAGGGGACGCCCGGTCGTGGGGTTCTCGACCTCGTAGCGCGCGGCACTGGCCCACGGCTTGCCATCGAGAGTGACGGTCCATTCCCGGTCTGCGACATCGGTCGACGGGCTCATCATTGACTCCTCGTTTCCAGCAGAAGCGGTTTCTGTGTTCCAGAGGAGCATGCCCACCCTCTGGGACGGGAGGATGGTCCTCGCAGCCGCGACGCATCGCCTCCTCCTCCGAGCGCGGCCGCGAAGGCCTTCCTCGGGCCCACTTGACGTAAGGCGCGCGTGTGTGGCAGAATCAATTTCTGCACATCAGAAACTATGCCTCGGCCCGCTTCGACGTGCGACGTCGGAGCGGTGTCGAAGCATTACACTACGGATAGGCGCGACGATGAGCACTTCCAGCATGACGATCTACGACGAGATCCGTCGCGGAATGATACCGGCGTACATCTACAACGACGCGGAGATCTTCGCGCGCGAACGAAAGAACCTTTTCAGCCGCGCCTGGCTGTTCGTGGGCCACGAGTCCGAGATTCCTCAGGCCGGCGACTACGTCGTCCGGCGAATACTCGACGACTCGTTCATCATCGTCCGCGACGAGAAGGGTGAGATCCGCGCCCACTTCAACATGTGCCTGCATCGCGGCATGCAGGTCTGCCGGGCCGAGATGGGGAACGCCTCGCACTTCCGCTGCCCGTACCACGGGTGGTCCTACCGCAACGACGGACGCATCGTCGGACTCCCCTTCCACGAGGAGGCCTACGGCGGCGAGGCCGGGTTCAGCCGAAAGGGCGCACGGCTCCTGCCGGCGCCGAACCTCGGTATGTACAACGGCCTGATCTTCATCAGCATGGACCCGGATGCGCCGAGCCTCGAGGACTACATCGGCGACTTCAAGTTCTATCTCGACTACTACACCCGGCAGAGCCCCAGCGGCATCGAGCTCCGGGGCCCGCAGCGGTGGCGCGTCAAGGCGAACTGGAAGATCGGCGCCGAGAACTTCGCCGGCGACATGTACCACACGCCCCAGACGCACACCTCGGTCGTCGAGATCGGGCTGTTCCGCGAGCCGAAGGCCGAGAAGCGCAAGGACGGCAACACATACTGGGCCGGCAACGGAGGCGGCACGACCTACAAGCTCCCGCCGGGCACGCTCGAGGAGCGGCTGCGGTACGTCGGCTACCCGGACGAGATGGTCGAGCGGATGAAGGCGACCTGGTCTCAGGAGCAGCTCGATGTCATCGGCCGCGACGGGTTCATGATCTCCGCGGCCTCGCTCTTCCCGAACATGTCCTTCGTCCACAACTGGCCCAAGGTCGAGGAGGGTTCGGACGAGGACGTGCTCCCGTTCATCTCCATCCGGACGTGGCTTCCGATCAGCGAGGACGAGACCGAGGTGTACTCCTGGTTCGCGGTCGACGCTGAGGCTCCGGAGGAGTTCAAGGCACTGTCGTACAAGGCCTACCTGATGTGCTTCGGGTCGACGGGCATGTTCGAGCAGGACGACGTGGAGAACTGGGTCTCGCTCACGAACACGGCGAAGGGATCAATGGCGCGGCGCCTGCTCCTGAACAGCCGCATGGGCATCCTCAAGGATGGATCGCCGGTCGTCGAGCCGCTCGGCCCCGACCAGTTCGCCGGCCCCGGCGTCGCGCACGTGGGCTACGGCGAGTACAACCAGCGCCATCTGCTCCACCGCTGGGCGGACTACCTGGAGTCGGAGTACGAGGGCGTCGACTTCCGTGCCCTGTCGATCGGCGGCGAGCCGCCACTGGATGTCGAGCCCCGACCTGCGGGCATCACGAACAATGGTCAGAAGGTGGTCCGATGATCGAGGAGACCGGCAAGGCAGTTTCCGAAGTCTCCCGGCTTCGCAAGTCGTCAACCCTCGCCGACCGGGTGGGCTCGTCCCTGCCCTTCACGAGCGAGCTGCACGCCACGATCCATCGCTGGCTCGTCGAAGAGGCCTACACTCTCGACCAGCAGCGGTATGAGAGCTGGCTGGACATGCTGACGGAAGACATCCACTACGTCATGCCCGTCCGCGTGACCACCGCACTCGGCACGCCCTTCAGCACGTCCCCCGGGATGGCGCACTGGGACGAGAACAAGTACTCGCTCAGCCGGCGCGTCGCACGGTTCCTTACCGAGCATGCCTGGACCGAGGACCCTCCGTCCCGGCTGCGTCACTTCGTGACCAACGTGCGGGTGTTCGAGACCGACGTGCCCGGCGAGGTGCTCGCCGACTCCGCGATGCTGCTGTTCCGCAGCCGAGGAGACGTGAACGAGCCGTCGATCATCTCCGCCCACCGGGAGGATGTGTTCCGTGACGTCGGAGGCGAGTACAAGCTCGCGCGCCGCGTCATCCTCGTCGACGAGTCGGTGCTGCGCACCCAGAACCTGGCGATCTTCCTGTGACCCTGGAGTGGGAAGGCGCCGACGTCGATCGGGCCGCCGCGATCGCCGCCGCCGAGGAGCGCGCACGTTTGGTCGCGCGCACCGTCGGCGAGCCGCTCACGATCGCCAACGAGTTCTCTGAGATCACGGTGAGCCGGGTCGAGACCCGCAACGGGACGCGTCTGCTCATCGACTCTCCGAAATCCGGACAATGGATCGCACTCGACCCGCTCGAGCTGGAGGCGCTCACCTGGCAGACCGTCCAGACGTTCTCAGCGATGATCGGGTCGCCGTACGCGCCCGTGTTCCCCGACCCCGACCCATCATCAACGAGGAATGACCATGGCCACGGTGAAGGCTGACCTCTCCCTCTGCCAGGGCTACGCGAACTGCGTCGTGGCCGCGGGAGACTACTTCGACATCGACGACGACGGCAAGGTCGTGCTCTTGCAGCTCGAGGTGCCGGACGCGGAGCGCACTCGCGTCGAGGAAGCCGCCCGAAGCTGCCCGGTCTCGGCGCTGTCTGTCGAGGGTTGAGCCGATTCGCATGTCTCACGTCGTCGTCGTCGGTGCTTCCGTCGCCGGAGTCAAGCTCGTACAGAATCTTCGTTCGGAGGGGTTCACCGGCGCGATCACGCTGGTGGACCAGGAGAGCCATCCCCTCTACGACCGTCCCCCGCTGTCGAAGAAGTACCTCAGCGGCGCCGCATCCGACCCGGAGATCGCGCTGACGACGGCGGAAGCGCTCGAAGGCCTGCGGGTCGAGACCCGTTTCGGCGTCGCCGCGACCGAGCTGGATCCTGCCGGCAAGACGCTGACGCTCGCCGACGGCAGCGAGCTGACCTACGACATCCTCGTCATCGCGACGGGTGCCCGAGCTCGCCGAACCCCGTGGGCTTCCACTCCCGGCGTCCACGTGCTGCGTACCCGCGCCGATGCCGACGAGCTGCGCAAGGAGCTCGTTCCGGGCCGCCACCTCGCGGTGGTCGGCGCCGGATTCATCGGCGCCGAGGCGGCCGCCACAGCGCTTGCGGCCGGTGTCAAGGTCACCATCATCGAACCGATCGGTGCTCCGATGGGCCGGGCGATGAATATGGAAGTGGGCGGTATCTTCGCGGAGAAGTACCGCAGGGAGGGTGCTGAGCTACGCTTCGGCGTCTCCGTCGAGAACGTCGAGCGCACGGGTGACCGCGTCCAGGTCACGCTCACCGATGGCGCGACGCTGGATGTCGACGCTGTCCTGCTCGGTATCGGAGCGGTCGTCAACACGGAGTGGCTCGAGTCGTCGGGCCTCGCGCTGGATAACGGTGTCGTCTGCGAAGGCACGCTTGCCGCCGTCGGCGTCTCCCACGTGTATGCGATCGGCGACGTGGCACGATTCATGAACCGACGGCATCCCGACCCGATCCGGTTGGAGCACTGGACGAGCGCGACGGATCAGGCGCTGATTGTCGCGCATAACATCGCTCACCCGGATGACCTGCGCAGCTACGACCCGACGGAGTATGTGTGGAGCGACCAGTACGACTGGAAGATCCAGATCGTCGGGCATACCGGATCTGATCACTGGACGATGGTGGGCGACCCTGCGCAGGACCGCTTCGCCGTCGTGTACGGCGAGAGCCAAGGGCAGGCCGAAGGTGCCGTCATCGTGAACTGGCCGCGTGCCCTCGTCGACGCCCGCCGCTCGGTCGCCTCGCGAGCGAAGGCGGACGAGCTGATACATCGGCTGCGCGCCCTCCTCGAGCCCTCGAGCACGGCTCCGGCGAAGGCGGCCGCCCGATGAGAGCTGACGACACCACCCTCCCCCTCCTGCACGGTCACCGCATCCCGCGAATCGGGGTGGGCACGTGGCCACTCACGGGAGACGAGTGCGCAACGATGGTCGAGAAGGCGGTCGGCTACGGTTACCGCCTGTTCGATACGGCGTACAAGTACGCGAATGAGGAGGCCGTCGGTGCCGGTCTGCGTGCATCGGGCATCCCTCGTGACGAGGTCTTCATCACGAGCAAGTTCAACAAGGAGGACCACAGCGTCGAGGGAGTGCAGCGCGCGTACGACCGATCGCTGAAGACCCTTCGCGTCGACTACCTCGATCTGTTCCTGATCCATTGGCCGGTTCCGGCCCTCGACCGATACGTCGAAGCGTGGAAGGGTCTGGTGAGACTGCTCGAAGAGGGACGAGTGAAGGCGATCGGCGTCTCCAACTTCAAGTCTCACCACCTTCAGCGCGTCGTCGACGCGACCGGTGTCGTCCCCGACGTCGATCAGATCCAGCTCAGCGTCGACATCGCCCGTGTCGAACAGCGCAGCTTCCAGCGCGCTCACGGCATCCTGACCGAGGCGTGGAGCCCGCTCGGACGCGGAGGAGCCCTGCTGTCCGATCCCGCGGTGACCGCGATCGCGTCGAAGTATGACAAGTCGCCCGCACAGGTCCTACTGCGCTGGCACATCGAGGAAGGGATCGTTCCCGTCCCGCGCGCCGGCGATGAGAAGCATCTCGCGCAGAACATCGACGTCTTCGATTTCACGCTCAGCTCGGAGGATATGGCGACGCTGAGTGGGCTGGATCAAGGCGAAGAAGCCGCCCGCGACCCGGACGATCCGGCCAACGGGCACTGAGGCCCACGGCGGCGGGTCGGTCGCTCCCGCAGCCACGCTCATCAGCGGCGTGTTCGCGTGCGCAGCGCATCCATGGGCGCTACGACGACCCGGGCCGGTTCACCCCAACAGTTCGGCGAGGCGGATCGCGGCGTCCTGCAGTGACCGCGCTAGGGACTTGACCTTGCCCGGCGGTAACCGCTGCACGGGCGCGGAGGCGTTGATCGCCAGTCGCAGTCCCGACGAGACGTGGACCGGGACCGCGACGCTCGCCACGCCGTCCTCGCTTTCCTGCCGATTCACGGCATAACCGTCCAGTCGTGTCCGAACCAGTTCGGCGACGAGTTCGTCTCGGGAACGTATGGAGTTCGGTGTGACGATCTCGAGCTGCTCGTCCGGGTACAGCCGGAAGAGCTGCTCGTCGCTCAGCTCGGCAAGCAGCGCCTTGCCGGTCGAGGTGCAATGCGCCGGCAGGGTCTTGCCCAGTCTCGAAACCACGCGCACGGCCACATCGGGCTCGGCAACGGCGAGGAATCGGACATGGTTGCCCTCGAGCGTGCCCAGGTGGCAGGTCTCACCGAGGGCGGCGCTGAGGTCCTCGAGGATCGGCTGCGCCAGTCTCGGGACATCCATCCTGCGCAGCACCGAGAAGGCCACCGTCGTCAGCGCCGGGCCAGGGCCGTAAGCCTTGGTCACCGGGTTCTGCCGCACGAAGCCGCGCCATGCCAGCATCGCGAGAAGTCGGTGCGCGGTCGAGGTCGCCACCCCGAGGAGGGCACCGGCGTCCGTGAGCCGCAGCTCGTGCTCCTCACCCAGCAGCAGGATCAGCTTCAGCGCGTTGTCGACCGACTCGATCGGATACTGGGGTGGATCGCCCGGCGACCCGAGCTGTCGATTCTGCACGGCAGAAAGCTTACTTGCAACGTGGGCGCGCTCCTCCTGCACCGCGCGCTCCGATGCCGACCCGACAGGCGGGAGGATCGTCTCCGCGGTGCCACTGCAGCCCGTGCCACCCCACGCCGCCCGCGTGGCTCCCTGTGACGGCCCCGACGGCCCAGGCGCTCTACGGTCGGAGCAGGACCTTCAGGCTGCTGGACGCGTCGCGGGACTGCTCGAAGGCGGCGGCGGCATCGTCGAAGGCGAACTCGTGGGTCGCCAGCGGCGACAGATCGATCCCCTGGGCGTCGGACGCCTGACGATCGACTCGAGGACGGCCTCGTACTCGCGATGAGCGATGGCGAACGACTGCGGGTGCCACAACTGATAGATGTGTAAGCAGCGTTCCGGGTAGGAGTCCACTACCCGCCCCAACGGGATGTCTGCACGCGCGACGCAGCAGCGGAGGAACGCGTGGTGCGCCACCAGCCAGGCGCCCATGTCACCGACTGCCAGCGCCGCATCCATTAGCGTCCCGTACTCGCGCGAAGCGCCGATCTCGGAGCGCAGCATCCGTCCACCGTCCGGCGCGCGCCTAAGGACTCCAGCTGAAGCCGGACACCGTAGAGCTGGTCGACCTCTTCTACGTCCGGGTGATACACCGTCGCTCGGCGATGGTATCGGCCTCGTTTGAGCCTTTCTTCCCGCAGCAAGCGAAACGCCTCGTGCAAATGACCTCCCCGTCGATCCAGGTCTTTCAACTTTCCATCCTGCGTGAGGCGGCAGTGGCGGTGACACTCCACTGCTCGGAAGAGCACTATTTCGCGCTATTGATCCGGACCCCGATGGTCGGAAGCTGTTCAGTGCCGCGTCATCGGCGCAATACGCTGGGAGACGGGGCTTCCTCTGCCCCGGGAGGACACCATGCAACCAGATAACCTCACGGTCACGGCTCGGGTGGCGCGCAC
The DNA here is from genome assembly GCF_040702645.1 of Microbacterium sp. NPDC078814. Classification (NCBI taxonomy): domain Bacteria; kingdom Bacillati; phylum Actinomycetota; class Actinomycetes; order Micrococcales; family Microbacteriaceae; genus Microbacterium; species Microbacterium sp. NPDC078814. Next base: position 13,775 of record NZ_JBFBLT010000015.1, on the reverse strand, counting down.
AGCCGTCCCCGGGCGGCTGGACGATCTCACCGAGTGGGCGCATGGTTTCACCGGCCGGGCCCAGTCGTTCCCCGGCTACCGGGAGTCGAAGGTCCGAGTCTCGGAACGGCACCGGCGCCAGGTTGTCGTCGAGATCACGTTCGCTTCCCCCCATGACCTCATCCGGTGGGAGGACAGTAAGGAGCGGCAGGCGCACCTGCAACAGGCCGTGCCGCTCACGATCGGGCAGGCCCGTCCACTGACTCCGGACGCCCTCACCGGTGCAATCCCGACGGCCGGTCCCGCGCGCCCGCGGTGGTGGACGGCGATTTTAGTGTGGATCGCGCTGGTACCGCCTGCCATGTTCAACGCCTACTTCATCGCTCCGCTCCTGACCGGCCTGCCGCCGTACCTCCAGATCCTATGTACGACGCCACTGACCGTCGCGTGCGTCATCTGGGTGATGTTGCCTCTATTGCACGCGCTCGAGGAGAGCATCCGCCACTGGCTCGCGTGGCGGCGCGGGCGCTGAGCGTCTGCCCCATTAGGCGCTGTCGCGGCGGGCAAAGCCCTCTCCGCTCCCTCTTGTCAATCTTGCCTACCTTGGTGAGGGGCATGTCGTCGACGGCGATCAGCCGCTCGGGGTGCTTATGCTTAGCCACCCCGGCGGACTCCATGGCGGCGCGGATCCGTTCGAGCCCGAGCGGGCCGCCCTCCTTGAGACTCACGTAGACGCATACCCGCTCGCTGAACACGGGGTCGAGCATCGCGACGGCGGCCGCTAGATCGAAGCTGTCATAGCGGTAGACGAGGTCCTCCACCTCTTCGCACGAAATCTTCTCGCTGCCTCGGTTGATCATGTCGAGATGTAGCCATCCTCGGTGAAGGACCGCGCGTTCGTCTCAGGTGCGCGGTAGCATCCGCGCGGGGTGTAGCGGATCGGTTTCCTGCTCGAGCATAGATCGACGGCTCATCAGATGCCTCCAGAGTTCTTTTCGTCGGTTATGTCGGTGTGGTGATCAGCGGCGGCGCTGGCGCTTGCCGCCCCAGAACGCGCGGACTGCCATGGTGATCGCTTCGTCTTTGGTGAGGCGATCACCACGGGCCGCGGCTTCGTCGCGTGCCTGGTTGATGTACTCGAAGACGTCCGGAGGTAGTCGGAAGGTCGCGGGGTGTTTTTCGATGCGCTGGACATTGTACGGGCCGCGCTTCTTGCCGGTGCGGGGCGACGTGTCACACCCCAATCAGGGCGGCTTCGACGTCGTCATCGGCAACCCACCCTACGTCAACCGGCGCGAGCTCAGCTACCGCATCACCGGCTTCGAGACAGACAACGTCGACGACATCTACGCCTCCTGCTGCGAGCGCTCGGCGCAGATCACGCGCCCGGATGGCCGGCTCAGCCTGATCGTTCCCATCCGCAGCCAGTTCGCCGATCGCGACGAGTCACTGCGGAAGTTCTACGAGCGGCGGTTCGATGCGATCTGGGTGAGCACCTTCCAGGAACGCCCGGCTGCCCTGTTCCAGGTGAAGGTGCGCAGCACGATCATCACCGCCGCCGGGTATGGCAGCGTCTCCGAGCTGCACACGACGCTCACCCACAGCTGGATCGAGGCGTTCCGTCCGCATCTGATGGCGACACTGCGGTATTCGCTTCGGCCCGCCGGCTCGCGGACCCCGAACTGGATGCGCGCCAGCAGCGACGCGATGTTCGAGCTGATCGACACGCTGCTTGCGAAGGGCACGATCTCCTCGACGCCGCTTGTCCGTGTGAGCGACTACTCCGTCGGTTTCAAGAAGACCGCCACGTACTTCCTGAGCACGTACACGGTGCCGCCGGTCACCTACGACAAGACCACGCACGCCACGGTGCCCCTCAACGAGGGGAAGCTGTTCGTTCAGAACCGGAAGGACCAGCTCGCGGCCAGCGCGATCGCGGCGTCGCGGCTGGCGTTCCTGTGGTGGACGTTCACGGGCGACTGCTTCAACGTCACCAAGGGCACGATGTCGCAGATCCCATTCTCCCCGCACGCTTACGGGCAGGACACGTTCGATGCTCTGGTGGAGCTCGGCGAGAGGATCGAGGAGGCGCTGCCGGCCGTGCGCTCCTGGGATCTCAACTCCGGGAAGTACGTGGGCGGGTACGCGATCCCCGAACTGCGTCATCTCACCGGTCAGGCCGACGAGATCATGCTGGAGGCGATCGGCCGCATCGATCTGCTGCCGGAGATCCAGTACGCCCACGCCCGGATGTACAAGAGCACCGGGATTTCCGCGACGACACTGCGAAAGTTGCCGTTCGAGGTCGAGGTGTGACGCGCGACATCCGCACGGGTCCTTTGCCCTCGAGCGACTGCGATCGTTCGTCCGGGTCAGGATCCTCTGAGTGATGGATATGACAGGTAGGCGCTACCGGATGAGTTGACCCATCTCCCAGTCGCCGAGAGGGATCGTCCGACAAGTTCTGTCAGCGGTCCAAGCGGGACGGTGGCGGTCAGGTTGATCATCGCCGCACAGCATAGAACGCGTTCTCGAACTCGATGGGCGGGACGACACACCGACAGCGGTGGGGTGCCTACCCTTCTCAGGCGGAGTCACGGAGCGAGGTGACAAGCTCCGCGGGGAGGGCAAAGACCTTCTCGAGCAACGGGAGAAGGTCCCGGACTGCCTCGAGGTGCTGCTCTTCGGTCAGATCGTCGATCGCCGGAGGCTCGTCGCCAGTCCAGCCGATCGCTTCCGCCACGATCGTCAGGGACCAGGAGTCCCACCTGAGCCGCCCCTCGGATCGCAGCTGCTCCCGGAACTGACCGAGCACGCCCACGGGCTGAAACGCATTGCGATCGCGCGCGAGCTCGTCGCGAACGTACAACATCGCCGTTTCGAAACCGAGCAGGAACGTGTGCACTCGCTCGAACGTGACGGGCTGCCCGATATACATTCCGGATCGCTTCACGAATGCCTCGGCGATCGAGTAGACCGGCAACTCGGCCGGCCCGTTAGTTTCACTCATCTCGACTTCCCTGCCAGCAGCTCAGGAGACGGTCATTACCCGCGGCGCCGTTTGCGGCCCCAGTAGGCGCGAAGCGCAACGGTGACGATCTCGTCCTTGGTGAGGCGGTCGCCGCGGCTGGCTGCATCCTGCTTGGCCCAGTCCATCAGTTCAAGCGCGTCGTCGGGGAGACGGATCGAGACGGGCTTCTTCTGGACGTAGACGACGTTGTAGGGCCCCCGCTTCTTCTTCGCCGGCGGTGGCGTCTCCGCCTCGGCCGACTCAGGAGGCGTCGCGCTCGCCGCTGCCGGCTTCTGGCTTGCGCGAGGTGCGCGTGCGGGTGCTTCGGACGTCGCTGCCTGGTCGACGTCGCTGGTGACTTCCTCAGCGGGGGGCGCGGCCTTGCGTGCGCGGGGCTTCGCTGCAGCTGTGGGCTTCTTCGGGGCGGCCATGGTCACTGACCACCTCCTCGGTTTCCACGGCGGCGAGCGCGGCGCTCCTCGATGCGCCGCTTCTCTTCCATGCTGATGAGCTCCGCCGGCGACAGCGAGCGGGGGCGGCGAGTGCGGCCGCGCTCGGCCTGCCTCTGGTACTCGGTCGTCTTGGCCGTGCTGACGACGTTGAGGGTGACGCCGGTGATGGTGTCGCGGCTGGTGTCGAGGTTCACGTATCGGTTCTTCGACTCTTCGCGGAACCAGCCGAGGGCGTCGCCGCCGTTCTCGTGGATGCGCTTGAGCATCGTCGAGGCGTTGTACGAGTTGACCTCCATCACGCGGCCGTTGGAGAAGGTCAGGTGGGCGGTGATCTGCTTCTGCTTGTCGTGGGACTGGCCCTTGGCGGCGTTGCGGACCTGCTTGATCAGTTCGGCGTTCGCCTGCTCGCGGCCCTTCGCGGTGCGGCCCTTGGGGATGCGCATCTCGATGTACCGGTCGCCCCCGGTGGCGTATGCCACGTCGACGCGCAGCCGACCACCCTGGCGACCCTCAACGTAGGTGCCGCTGAGGTCTTCGGGGATGACGGGCTTGGCGCCGGCCTTGCCTCGCACGGGGGCGATCGAGCCGTCCTTGCGCCGGCGCCGCGGCGGGACGTGGGTGAGGCGTCCGGTGTCAGCGAGCTCCTGGAGCGCCTGGCGGTAGAGGGCGCCGCTGGTTTCGCCGTTGAGGATCTTGCGGACCATTCGAGGCGAGCGGTGCAGCTCCTCGGCGATCTCGGCCGTGCTGATGCCCTTGCGCCGCAGATCGCGGATGAGGTCTTGGGCGGTGCGCTGCTGGTCAGCCATCAGCCCTTCTCCTCTGCCTGCTCGAGCGCCTTGGCGATGCCGGCCCGCTCGGCACGTGCTTTCAGCGCGTCACGCTGCCGCAGCGTCTCCGGCGTGATGAAGGATCCGTTGAGGTAGCCCTGCAGGCGCAGGCGCCCGGTCTTGCCGTCGTCGCCGCCGCCGATGAACCGGTCCGGCAGGGACCACGCCGGCAGCTTGGTCGTGTAGATCGCATCACCCTGGATGCCGATGAGCGTCGAGGGGTCGACCGTGAGAGCACCGGAGGTGTAGCCGCCGAGGGAGCTGGGGCCGTGGAGGACGCGAGCGCGTGCGCGACCCCAGACCTGGGCGGCGAGCTCCGGGTGGTAGAAGCTTCGGGTGCGGTCGTTCGGGCGCGACGGGATGCGATAGATCCAGAGGTTGCCCTGTCGCAGCATCTTGGCCCTGTACTCGGGCGGGACGTCATCGGGCGACGCGGCGACGCGGGTCTCGTCGCGGCCCGCGGCGGCGAATGCACCGATCGAGTGCAGCATGATGTTCCGCAGCGCGGCGAGCACAGCGCGGCGCAGGTCCGGGTGCATCTCGTCCTGCAGCTGGACTCGCTCGCGGGCGCGCGTCATGCGCTCGGTGAAGGTGTCTAGAGGCTTGGCCTTGCGGAACACCACGGCCTCGTGAGGGCGGATCTCCCACCCGTGCTTGAGGGCGACGTGGATCTCGCTGCCGTCGGCCCAGGTGTCGTGCACCGCTCCGGGCCGGTTCGGATAGAACCAGCCTTCGCGAACGTCCAGGTGCTTCACACCGAGCAGGCCAACGTGGTTCCAGCCCTGAGGGACGCGGAACCGCACGTGGAAGCGGGCGCGCGCGTAGGGGTCTTGCTCGAGCAGCTCGTACGCGGCGGCCTGGTTCAGCCGGATCGCGGGGCCGATACCGAGCTCGCGCCCGACGCCGGCGAACATGAACCGGCCGTCGACGTAGGCGAACTCGCTGATCTTCTTCGTCTTGGCCGGGTCGATCAGCGGGACGCAGTCCTCGTGCTTGGCGAACGACTCCCCCGCGACCAGGTGGTCGTAGTGGTGCAGGCCCGAGGTGAAGTGGATCTCCTGGGCGATGTCGTCTTCGACCGGCACGGGGTTGATGTTCTTCGGCAGCGACAGCGCCCACAGGTTCGTTCCGGTGGCGGCAGGGCTGTTGAACAGGCGCGCGTTCTCGTCGGCGTGGCGAATGATCGACGCGGTGACGTTCCAGGCCAGACGAGCCTGGGCAGGGGTCAGCGGCCCGTCGCCGAACCACTCCTCCGCGGTGCGGACTTCGATCTTGAAGCCGGTGACCGCGTGCTCGAACCGACCGGTGGGCGGGCCGTTGTTGACCCAGTGGGCTCCGGGCTTCCAGTTCGGGGTCTGGACGTACAGCCAGTGCCGCACGCCAGGCGCAGGCTCGGGGCGCTTCCCGGTCAGCATGATGCGGTTAGCGCCGTACGAGGCAGCCGTGTCGAGCAGGTCCGTCAGGTTGGGGTTCTTGCGGCGCTCGCCGATGACGGGGCGAACGGGCGTGCCGGCGTCGGTGACGCCTTGCCCGGTGGTCTGGTCGACCCAGATCGTGGGCACGTCCTTCGGCGTCCACGGCTTGGGTCGGTAGTTCAGCTCGTCCATCTCACCCCCTCATTCGTCAGGTTATATTAGTCAAGAGTGCTTGAAAATTGCAATCAGATTTCGCAGTCGACGGGCGCTCCATGAAGGTCTGGCGGGGTCGCTAGGACGCGAGGCGGCCGCCGTAAGAGCGCCCGCGTCCGTGGTAGGACTTCTGCGCCTTCCGCAGCCCTTCCTCGGTCATCCCCAGCAGGAGGGCGATCTCTCGCTGGGTCAGCTCGGCCGCGCGCGCCTCGTCGACGACTTTGCCGCGGCGTTCGCGCAGCTCGTCCGCTTGCGCGAGCTGCTGGCCGATGCGACGGAGCTCCTCACGGATGGCGTCCGCGTCCTTGTTAGCCATGCGCCCCAGCATCCCCAACCAAGTTGGGTCTGGTTGCCGCGGCGCGCCGTAACCGCGAAAGTGGTTATATTCATCCAGCTGAGAGGAGCGCTGATGACCGGACGGCACCTCACCACGGCGGACGTCGCCGAGAAGCTCGGCGTGTCCGTCGTCGCGGTCTACAAGATGCGCTCCATCAGCAACAAGCTGCGCAGAGCCGGCCAGGAGGGTCCTCTGCTCCCCGAGCCGGTTGCCATAGAAGGCAACTCCCCGCTCTACGACGAGGCCGCGATCGACGCATTCGCGCAGGAGCGCGCGCGCAGGGCGCCCTCGCAGCGCGGCCGCCGGCCGCGACTGATGCCGGGACTGGCGCGCGATGCGGCTTTCGCGGAGCGGTTGCGGGCGGCGATCGCGGACGGGGCGGGGGCGCCCGAGGTTCCCACGCAGGCGGCTCTGATCGACCTGCTCGGCTTGAACGTCGTCACGTTCGGTGAGCGGATGCGAGGGCGCACCCGCTGGACCGACGCCGAGCTCGAGGTGATCAGGCGCACCCTCGGTGTCGACACGACGGATGCGAACGAGGTCGTAGACCGCGCTCGCGCGGCCAAGCGTCAGGCGCGCGCGGCGAGATCCCACGCGGGTTCGTAGCGGCTTCACGACATGCTCCCGCTCTCGTCGCTGGCTTGCTGGGCAGCGCAGGTTGAGAGCGTGTCCACGAGCGCACCGCGGTCGGCTTCGTCGACCGCGAGGTGCCAGGTGTCGACGATCTCCGTGTAGCGGGCGACGTAGGTGCACACGTAGTCGGCGTTCGATGGCAGCCACAGGGCTGGCCCGTGGTCGTTCTTGGCCGCATTCGTGTTGCCATCGACGGCGACGATGTTGTCGAACGAGTTGGCGAACTGAATGCGCTGCTGCTCGGTCCACGCCCACGCGCCCCCGGCGTGCGCCGCCGAAAGGCTGACGATGTGGTCGATCTGGACGCCGGAGCTTCCCGGGGCTCCAGGGGCGGCGATCCGGTCGTGCTCGAACTCAATGCGTGTGCCCGTGTACGGATCGGGGTCGAGCACGCCGGAGAGCACCGTGCAACCGTCACGGACGACGTCCTGCAGCTGGACGGCGAGGAGATCGTCTCGCTGATCGCAGCCGTTTCCCTCGATGTCGATCCAGCGCTCGCCGAACGTGGCGCGGCGATACTCGGGAATCTCCTCGGTGGGATCGATCAGCGGCAGCTCCTGCGCGACTGCGGCGAGCGCGGTGTAGTCGTAGGTCGGGTCCGGGGCGGGTGCCTGCGGGCGCGTCCATGTGTCGATCCAGGAGGTGATGCCCAGCTGGTGGGCGCCGAAGCCGAGCGCGAGAGCTGCGACCGCGGCGAGGGCTGTGCTGGCGCGGCGGGTGCGTCGGTTCATCTGCGCTCCTTTGCCTGTGCGGTGTCGGCTTGGTCGAGCAGCAGTATGGTTCGGGCGATCTGGGTGCGTGCCTCGTCGATGACCTCGAGGGTTTCGTCGTCGGCGTCGAGCTCTGAGAGTGCGTGGCTCTGGCGGCGGAGCTGGTCGCCGAGGTGGAACATGCCGGCACTGAGGAGGACCTCGGCGAGCGCGGCCGCGCGGGCGCCTTGGTGGTCGGCGCTGACGGCGAGGTCGTCGATGATCTCGATGAGGGTTGCGCGGGATCCCATCGTTGGGTCTTCTCCTGGAGTGAGCTCGCGGAGCGCTTCACGGTTGAGCAGCGTCTGGAAGAGCCTGTGCATCCGTTGGGTGAGGGGGCGGCCGTCGCGGCGGGTGCAGTTGAGCGCGAACTCGCGGAAGCTCCATCGGACGGTGACGGGTGTGCCGGTCTGGATGGTCATGGCTTCCTGGAGGCGCACGGCGATGTCGGTCATCAGTGCTCCTCGGTTCGGCCCAGGTGGGGGATCTGCTTGAGGTGGGCGCCGCGGCCGTTGCCGAGCTGGGGGGAGATCGCGCAGCTGGGCAGGTGCAGTCTCGCGTTCGGCCCGTGGCCTGCTGCCGCGTGGGGTGTGGGCTGCCGCGTTGGCCGGGTGTGCCGGGCGCCTCGCTGAGTCAGCGGGAGGGGGTTGAAGCGCAGCGACAGGGCCCAGCGATGGCCGCCGAGCGCGCGGACGACCCGCAGCCACTCTCCCTCTTTGGTGGAGTCGATGGTGAAGGTGTTCGGCTGGTCAGACATCTGCGGCTTCTTTCGGTGCGAAGGGGCTGTTCTTGGCGTCGCGGAGCATCTGCCGGGTGATCGGCTCGGTCTCCTCGAGCGAGGCGAGCGAGAAGTAGTGGCGGCGGGCGCGGGCCGCTTCGGTGCAGGTGAGCAGCTGGCGGTTGCCGTGGTTCGGGCATCCTCCCTTGCTGCGGCATCCGGCCAGGTAGCCGGCGGTGGTGCCGTGCAGGGCGGCTTCGAGGATGTCGAGCGTCTTGCTCATCAGGCGGCCTGCCGGAGTCCGAGGTCGTCACGGTCGCGGTCGATGGTGCGGACGTCGACGCCGAGCAGGTCGCTGAGCTGGGTGAGGCTGAGTCCGCGTTCGGTCCCGCGTCGGGTGGCTTCGAGGCGCTCGTCTCGGGTGAGGCGGACGTTCTGGCCGGCGAGAGCGAGCTCGATCGCGATCTCGTCGAGCAGGGGTTCCTGCCCGGCTGTGGGCGGTGCCGGGTCGGTGTCGATGTCGTCCCAGGCCAGCGGCGGCAGCCAGCCGTGCCGGCGTGCGACCGTGAGTGCGTAGGAGCGGCCGACCCGCTGCGCTCGGGTGTGGGTGGGGGGCTGCTGGTCCCAGAGCTCGTCGTAGAGCGCGGCGATGTCGTCGTGGACACGGATGTCCACGTAGGCGCCTTCGAGTGCCTTGTTGACCTTCCAGCGCGGGTAGCCGAGTCGGCGTGCGATCTCGTGGTGGTTCCATCCGATCGCGGCCAGAGCCTGGAGGCGCCGGCGGGTGCCGCGGCCGTTGACTCGGCCCTGCGCGGCGAGAGTGCTGCTGTCGGGGGTGACTGCGAGGAGTTTGCGGGCGGTGGCGCCGGTGACGAACCGTGCCGTCTCGCTGTTGAGCAGGCGACGGACCGTGGCGCCGCCGACGCCGGCGCTGATGGCGATCCGTTCGGGGATCATCCCGGTGTCGACCAGTGCCTGCAGGTGCTGCCGGATCGGCTCGATGGGTTGGTGCGCGTCCTGGTATCGCCCGTAGGCCAGGAGACGGTAGCGGTCGCGGCGGCGGCGCGCGTTGCCGTCCATGCAGGCGCGGCACCCGCAGAGGTGGACGACGTAGCAGGTGGAGGTCAGCCCGTGCTTGTGGTCCGGCGGGCAGGTGTGGGTCCGCATCTTCTCCTCCTCACAGATGGTTATATTCCCGAATATAACCCGTTCCCGAGGGTTTGGAACCCCCTCACTGCTAAGGGGTGGCCCCAGAGGCTCGAAGTCGACAATCTGAACGAGCTACAACGTTTGTTGCGGTTTCTCGCTACACTGTGCGCATGGCAGGATCAACTTTCGCTCGTCTGGGCGAGCTCGCGTCACAGCGTTGGGGCCTGGTGACCACCGCCCAGGCGCTCGAGGCTGGCGTGGCGCGCCCGACCCTGACGCGCCTCGCCAACAGCGGCGCGCTCATCCGCGTCGCGCGCGGCGTCTACCGCCTCGCCGGCGCGCCAGAGCACGAGCAGGAGGCGATCCTCGCGACCTGGCTCGCCCTCGGCGGCGCCGACCGTCCCCGCACAGACACCGGCGTCCCGCCCGTCGTCGCCGCAGGCCAGACGGCCGCGCAGCTGCATGGCATCGGCGACTGGTTCCCCGGGCCACTCGAGTTCGTCGTTCCCACCCGCCGCGGTACCCGCCTGGACGGGGTGCGGCTCCGCACCCGCGAGCTCGCGCCCACCGAGGTGGTCTCCGTCGACGGGATGCCGACCATGAGCGTCGAGCGCACGATCGCCGACCTGATCGAGCAGTGGGTCGACCGCTCCCTCGTCGCCGATGCGCTCGCCGACGCCGCGGACGCGGGAAAGCTGCTCTCCCCCGCCCGCCTGACCGAGTATCTGGAGCCGCTGGCCAAGCCCAACAAGTACCCCTCGGGTGCCGCGCTCGCGGCTGATCTGCTCGCTCTTGCGGGCGTCGACGCGGTGGTGCCGGCCGATGCCTGAGCCCGACGGCTACAAAGACTGGACGGGGCTTGCGCAGGCGATCAAGGCGGCCGCGACGAAGGCAGCCGGTGACGGCGCGAGCGCGCTGGATGTGAATGCGCAGATCGTGCAGGCACAGCACGATCGTTTCCTCAGCCGGGTCTTTGCGGAGGGGGAAGAGTCCGAGTGGCTGCTCAAGGGCGGCACGGCGATGCTCGCCCGGGTGCCGAAGTCACGGTCGACGAAAGACCTGGATCTGGCCTCGACCGGCGCCGCCGATCTGGATGCCGCGCAGCAGGCGCTCGAGCAGGCAGCCGCGCGTGATCTCGGCGACCATGTGCGGTTCCAGCTCACCCGTGCCCGTGCGACCGGGCGAGGAGAGAACCAGCCGGGTGTCGCGACCCGGCGCCTGGTGTTCACATGTCTGGACGCGAACACCGGCCGGAGGATCTCCGACATCCCCATCGACGTGGTCGTCGGCCCTCCCCCGGTCGGCCGCGTCGAGACGATCGAGCCGTCGACGCGGCTGCAGCTGGGGCGGCCGGTCCCGTCGCACCCCTACCGGCTGTTCCCGATCTCCGATCAGGTCGCGGAGAAGGTCACTGCGACGATGAGCACCTACAACGGCCGCCCCAGCAGCCGCGCGAAAGACCTGGTGGACATCGTCACCATTGCACGCACGCAGCGCGTCGACCTGCGCGAGCTGCAGATGGCCATCGACGCGAAGCGTGCACTGTCAAAGCTCGACTCGTTCACTACGTTCACGGTCCCGGACGGTTGGGACGGTCCCTACCGGGTGCTCGCGGCCGGCACGCCCTCAGCCGGCGGGATCACCGATCTGGGTGAGGCCGTGGCTCTCGCGCGTCAGCTGATCGATCCCGCGCTCGCCGACGCGCCCGTGCAACCGGGGACGGTCTGGGTCCCTGGCTCAGGCTGGACACAGAACCCTCCGCCGCCGGAGCCGGGCGGCAGCGGATCCCCTTCGGGGGAGGTCCACGTGCGCGCGCACGTGCGCTCCGGTTATCCCGTCACGGAGCACTGGCGCGCAGCGCGCGGCTCAGCCCAGGAGTGACCGCGTCAGTGCGCCGCGTCGTACGCCTCGAGGATGGACGCGGGAACCCTGCCGCGATCGCTGACCTGGTGTCCGTTCTGACTGGCCCATTCACGCACCGTGTTGAGATCGGCCCGTCCGCCCCGCGACGTCCTCGCCGGACGCCGGGTGGCTGCGCCGATGCGGCGCGCGCTCTTGGCCCAGGCCTCGAACTCGAGATCGATCTCGAGTTGCTTTCCGTCGATCGCGAAGGTCGCGGGATCGAGCCGCTCGCCAGGTCGCGCACACCACCGCGAAGGGCGGCGTCATCGCGATGACGAAGTCGCTCGCTGCGGAGGGCGCCCGCTACGGCGTCCGCGCGAACTCGATCTCGCCTGGCTTCGTCAGCACCCCGGCGACGGACAAGGCGGTGGATGCGGAGGGCAAGGCCTGGCAGGTCGGCAACGCGCTCATTCAACGCCCCGGCACGGGCGAGGACATCGCGTACATGCCGCTCTACCTGGCCTCCGACGAGTCCTCTTGGGTGACCGGACAGAACTACAGCGTCGACGGCGGCGCGACCGCCGGGTGGCGGAACGACAGCGAGACGGACCGACTGGCCGCGAAGAACGGCTGACACGCGGGTCGCGGCGCGACCGGTGACGGACGTGAGGCACGGTGTCAGCTGACACCGTGCCTCCCGTCCGTCGTGGCCACCTCGTCTAAATCGCGAGGTACCCGCCGTCGACGGCGAACTGCGCGCCGGTCGCGAAGGCGGCCGCGTCGGAACCGAGCCACGCGACCATCTCGGCGATGTCGTGCGGCGTGCCGAGTCGGCCGATCGGGTGCTTCGTCAGCAGCGCGTCCTTGAAGCCGGGGTAGGTCTCCTCCAGCGCGTCTATCATTGGCGTCTGGATCACCCCGGGCAGCACTGCGTTCACGCGGATGCCTTTGTCGGAGTACTCCACCGCGGCGGCTCGGGTGAGGCCGATGACGCCGTGCTTCGACGTGACGTAGGCGGACTGGTGGGCGATGGCGACCTGCCCGAGGGACGAGGCGGTGTTGATGATGGATCCGCCGCCCTGCGCCAGCATCTGCGGGATCTCGGCCTGCACGCCGGTTCAATATTCCGCACAGAGGAAGTTGGCCCCACGGCGTTACTGCAGTCAATCGTTCTGTTGCGCAAGCCCCCGCAGGTAAGCACGTGCGTCGTCGAGGCTGACGACATCGCCGTACTTCGCGTCGATGTCAAAGAGGCTGGCCAGGTGCGGAAGGGCTGCCCGGTCGCCGACTGCCTCTTCGACGACGATGGTGTGGAAGCCGTAGGAGCAGGCGTCAACCGCCGAGGCGCGCACGCACCCACTGGTGGTGCAGCCGACGATGATGATGGTGTCGACACCCCGTGAGATCAAGCGTGCGGCGAGATCAGTTCCGAAGAAGCAGGATGCGTACTTCTTCACCAGGGTCATCTCGTGGGGCAGCTGGCCCAGCCTGCTGTCGACCTCCACCCATTCGCTGCCCTCCACCAACAGGTGGTTGGACGGGATCTTCTTGATCCAGAGCCCCGCCTCCTGCAATTCGGTGTCGTACGCGACCGTCGAGAAGAAGATGGGGATCTCGAGTTCACGGGCGGGGACGAGTAAGGCATTGGTGGCGGCCAGCTGTGACTCCAGTTCGCCTGACAGGGGCGAACGGCTGTCCGTGAATCCGGTGATCAAGTCGACGATCAGCAGCGCCGGCTTCTCGCCGTAGCCGATCCGGCCGCCCAATCCCTTGGCCTTGAACTCGTCGCGCAGCCGTGCGTACTCATCGATCAGCTCCGTATTCGTCACGAATCGGCTCTCCTGTTCCCCGTCGACTGATAGTGCGCCGCGATGGCATCGCTCGTCGTCACCCAGACACCATCGTGAGACGTGATGTGCTCGAGGGCCCGATCAAGGTAGCGGTGGCGGAACGGCTGGCCGACGATGAACGGGTGCAACGGCAGCGACATGACGCGACCCGAGTGCTCGGAGTCTGAATAGAGCTGATCGAACTGGTCGATCACCGCTTCCAGGAACTGCGGGCCGGTATAGCTCTTACTCACGAACATCGTCACATCGTTGAGTTCTATCGTGTAGGGAACGCTGAACATCCCGTCGACGTTCAGCGGATACGGCTGATCGTCGTTCGTCCAGTCCAGGACGTAGTCATACCCCAGCTCCCGAAGGATCCGGCTGCAGCATCGCGGTACCGCCGAAGATGCTCGTGGAGGGCTTGTCGATCTGATAGTGCTCGATGTTCAGCCCGACATAGAACGCCACTCGGGCCCCATTCGGCCACGAAATCGTCGGTCGCTCCGTGATCGGGCTGTAATCGAAGCGGAAAGTGTCAAGGCGGGTGAGACAGATTCCGTCAGGCGGTCTGTATGAGGGCCTCCTGTGAGGGCTGGTTGATCCAGGCGGCCTCGGGCAG
>NZ_JBFBLT010000014.1:0-37657 GCF_040702645.1 Microbacterium sp. NPDC078814 | reverse complement strand
CCCTTGGACCCTGGCAACAGCGCCCCGTGTTCAAAACCAACGTGAAAACGTTCGTCTCGCTGCGACGGGCAAAGCCTCCGATCGCACTCTCAGAGCTCCACCAGCTCACGACAATCTTCCCTGTCCCCGGCGTCGAGCTCCCTCTTGACCCCTCCTACGAACCTGCACGGTCGGCAGAGGAAGTGGCCGACCCGACCATCCCCGCACCCGATCCGATTCACGTCGCCACCTTCAAGGTCCTGCAGAACTATGCGCGGGTCAACCTCGTGCGCCCCGTGGGCGCAGAGCACATGTACTGGGCCGCGATGGGGAACAAGTCGTGCGAGCTCACCGTCACCGGCGAGCACTATTGGAACCTCGTCAACGAGCGGCTGATCTAGTGAAGCAAGACCCGCACGACGCCCTCACCTCCGAAGAACTGCTCGAAGCGATCGCGGCAGTCGCTCACCAGCGGTGGGCTCACTGGCAGCGGTATCTCCATGAGCAGTGCCAGGTCGACGCCGACGGCAACCTCATCATCCCCGCCAACCTCGCCCAACGGTGGACTCGCCAAATGGACACGGCATACGCCGACCTCGACGAATCAGAAAAAGACAGCGACCGCGAACAGGCTCGGGAGTACCTCAAAGTCCTATCGGGCCACGTTCGCGGCTCAGAGTGATCCCAGCGGAGGATCACCCCACGAGGATGCGTCAGGGAGACGGAACCACGTGGGGGGATCGCGAGCAGCTCCGCCGCATCTGAGATAATTGGACTTGCCCGGCTCGCAGGATCGGTGCGCCGTCCTACACGGTTTCGCCGCTCCCGCGTTCAGGAACCTCCGTCTTTGAGGCGTGAGTCAGGAGCCGTCGAATCCTCGCGATTCGATGTCGAGTGCGGCGTCACCTATCAGGCGAGGACTCCATGCTCACCTTCATTCCTGGGACGACCGTCGTGCACTCGGCGCACGGACCGGCGACCGTCATCGGCCATGAGACCCGTCAGGTCAAAGGCGTAGCCATTGAGTACGTCAAGCTGTCCGTCCTCACGAACGCTCTCTCGGTGTCTGTGCCCATCGATCGCGCGAGTTAACTCGGAATCCGACCACTCCTTTCAGAACAGCAGATTCACGACCTCTTCGACGTCCTCCGGTCAGAGAGCGCGCCAGAAGATAAGCAGTGGTCGCGCCGATTCAAGGCCAACGCTGAGCGGCTTGCTTCCGGCGACACGTTCACCGTCGCCTCGGTGGCACGAGATATTTACCGGCGGCGTGAGTTCCGTGGAGTCTCAACCGGTGAGCGCGACCAGCTCGAAGCGGCGTTCAAACCGATTCGCACGGAGCTGCGTCTTGTGCTTGATGCCCCCACGGAAGAAATTGACCAGATGCTCGTTGCCGCAATCCTCGAACGCGGCCACGAGCCGCGTGAGGGGTCACGCTCACCGTTGGCGAGCTGACAAATCGCATCCCTGGCGTGCCTCCGATCACGTTCGCGCAGCATCCCACGAGCCGAACGGGGCTAGGTGGTGGCTCTGTCGATGAGTTCGAGGGCGACGTCTTTCACTGCGGATCGCTCGTCGCTCGACATCGCGGCGATGCCGAGTCCTTGGTCGAACCAGGCTCCGTCTGCGAGAAATCGAGCGGCGTGCAGTAGCGCACGCTGGGAGGGGGTGGCGGGAATCTCGTTCCCGAACCAGGGGTCGAGTCGTTCGGTCCACTGCTGGCAGAGCTGTGCCCGTAGTCGCACGTCGCCGATCAGTGCAAGATCGGCTCCGTCAAAATCCTGCGTCAACGACCGTGTGACGTACGCCCGGAACCGAGCCAGGGGATCAGATTCCTCGGCAGTGGTGACCGAGACGAGTTCTTGTTCCCACAGCATCCCCACCCGCTCGATGAGGCCTTCCATGAGCGCTTCTTTGCTCGGGAAGTGGTGCAGGACGCCGGGCTTGGTAAGGCCAGCGCGCTGGGCGAGGGATTCGATGGTGAGGGTTCCCCCGGTTCGCAGGACGTCAATGGCGTCGTCGAGCAAGTCGGTTTTCGTTCGGGCCATGCCTTCAGGTTAGGAGCCCCGTCGACGGTTCCGCTCCGAGGAGTAGCATGGCGATCACCTACCAAAAGGTAGGTGATTGTGTGGAAGCGCCGTGGCTGATCGTTGCGGGGCTGCGCCGTGTCCGGCGGAGGAGTTTGACGATGGAGTCTTTCGAAGCAGTAGTGATCGGGTCTGGTGTGAACGGACTCGTCGCGGCCGCGGAACTGGGTCTTGCCGGGTGGAAGGTTGCTCTGATCGAGCAGCACCCACAGTTGGGCGGGTTTGTCGCGTCGGGGGAGCTGACTCTGCCGGGGTATGTGCACGACACTTTCTCGTCGTGGCATCCGCAGTTCACCTCGGGAGGCGCGTACGCGGCGCTCGGGGAGAAGCTTCACGCCCACGGTTTGCAGTACGCCAACACCGACGGTGCGGTGACGGGGAGCACGGCAGTGACGGGATCGGCGGTGGTGTACCGGGACGCCGCCAAGACCGCCGAGGGTTTGGCGAGCACCCACGATCGCGATGCGTACATGGCGATGATGGATCAGATGGGTGCGCGAGCCGGCACGGTCTTTGGTGCGCTGGGATCTGAGATTCGCGCGACGAAGACGATGGCGAAGCTGGGGTTGGGGGCGCTGCGGTCGCAGAAGCTCGACGGGTTGGAAATGCTCGTCCGCGACGCGGTGATGAGCGGGCGTTCCTTCATGCGCGGGCGCTTTGATGGCCCGCAAGCCGACCAGATGTGGGCGCCCTGGCTTTTGCATGCGGGAATGTCGCCGGATCACGCCACGGGCGGGATGATGATCCCGGTACTCGCGATGACGCTGCACGGCTTCGGGGCCCCCGTCGTGGTGGGTGGCGCGGCCAACTTCATCAAGGCGTTCGAGGGTCTGTTCGCGGAGCTCGACGTGACGGTGATGACGAACCGTCGCGCAGAATCGATCGAGGTCACCGATGGCGTCGCCTCCGGTGTCGTCACCGATGCGGGTGTGGTGAAAGCCTCCCGGGCCGTGATTGCTAGTGTCACCCCGCAGGCGCTGTACGGCACCCTGTTGAAGTCTGCGCTGGTTCCCGAGCGCATCCGTACGGAGGCCGCCCGGTACCGCTACGGTCGCGCCGCGGTTCAGGTGCATGTCGCCCTCGATCGCCCGTTGGTGTGGGCCGACGACACCGTTCAGGACGTCCCGCTGGTGCACATCAGTGACGGGTCAGGCAGCACCGGGATCGCATGTGCGCAGGCCGATGCCGGCATGCTTCCGGCCGAGCCGACGATCGTTGTCGGACGGCAGGAGCTGCTCGACCCCGCGCGCGTCCCGGAAGGGGCCGGCTCACTGTGGTTGCAGTTGCAGGAGGCACCCTGGGCGCCGACCGCCGACGCGGCCGGCACGATCGCGGTGGATGGCACCTGGTCGGAGTCCACCAAGGCCGCCTACATCGATCGGGTGCTCAACCGGGTCGAGGCGCACGCGCCCGGAACGCTCTCGAGCATCCTGAAAGTGGAAGCCCTGAGCCCCGTCGACCTGGCCGCCGCGAACCCGAACGCGGTTCACGGCGACCCCTATAGCGGTTCCGCCGAGCTTGACCAGAACCTGCTGTGGCGGCCTCTCCCCCACGCGGGCGGGCACGCCACCCGCGTGAAAGGCGTCTGGCATATCGGCGCATCGACGCACCCCGGAGCGGGCCTCAACGGCGGATCAGGGCATCTCGTCGCGCAGGCTCTTACGTCCTCTCGCCGCAAGACCGGGGCGAAGAAGTGAGCACCAACCGGGCCTCCGCTCCGCACGTCGGCCTGTCTGTCCCCGACCTCGATCAGGCAATCTCCTGGTACACCGACGTGCTCGGGTTCCGACTGCTCGCCGGCCCCCTCGAAATCAGCGAAGACGGCACCGCTCTCGGTGACGTCGGGATGGAGATCTACGGTGCCGGGTACCAGCGATGGAGGTTCGCCCACCTGGCCACCGACGACAATTTCGGCCTAGAACTCTTCCAGTTCGACTCTCCGAAAACCGTCGCACGAGAGAACAACTTCGAGTACTGGTTCGGCGGGTTCAACCACCTCGGGCTCACCGTGCCCGACCTAGACCAAAAGCTCAGCGCGATTGTCGCAGCAGGCGGCAAAGCCCGCACACCCGTGTTCGTCGTCAACCCCGAGCAGAACCACCGCATCGTCTACGCCGAAGACCCGTGGGGCTCCGTGCTCGAACTCTGCTCGCACTCGTACGTGGCGATGTGGGGCAGCGCTCAGTCAGCGGCGCGTTCAGGGGCTGTGTAAGCCTCCGCGAAGTGGACCGTTGCCTGCCGCTCGCTGTCTGCAAGGAACGCGCGGAGCTGCGGGCCGGTGAGAGCGGCGGTCTGCGCGACGTGCTCGGTGATACGCCCCAGGGTTTCAGTGGCACGGGCTCGAATACCGGCGAGGTCGTGGCCGACGAGCTTCCCGTCCCGTTTGCGAACCTCGCCGTTGACCAGCACGAGGTCGACGTCGGCGGCCGTCGATTGCAGCACGGCGCCTCCGACCGGATCGTTCGTGGGCGACAGAGCTCGGCGGTCAGACACCACCACGAGGTCGGCTGCTTTCCCGATCGTCAAGGTGCCCACGGTGCGGTCGAGGCCGAGCGCGTCAGCGCCGTTACGAGTGCCCCACGCGAGGGCATCACGAGTGGTCAGCTCGATGCGGAACGGGATAGCCCCACGCCCGTGCGACTCCTCGTTGTCCAGTGCACGTTGCAGTTGCAGCCCCAGCCGCATCTGCGAAAGCAGGTCTGCAGACCCGGACCCGATGGTGTCCGTGCTGAGCGAGACCGGCACGCCCGTGGTCCATGCACGCGCGGAACGGCGGCATACCCATCCCCATCTGCATTTCGGTCTCCGGAGCGATGGAGGCCTTGCCTCCCGTGTCCGCGATGAGCTGCCACTCCTGGTCGTTCAGATTGGTCACGTGAATGTAGACGTGCCCCGGGAGCATCAGCCCCCGGTGAGCGCGTTCGCGCACGCCGTTGATGTAGTTCGAGTTCTTCAACCCTGCCGTGTGAGAGCAGCACAGCATGCCGAGTTCATCCGCGAGGTGGATGGACGCCTCTGTTTGCTCGAACGGAACGGTCCCGAGGTGCGCGAGCGACATCCCCACACGCACGAGGTCGCCGCCGGCATCTTTCAGCTCAGCGACGTCCGTCAGGCGAGCACGAGCAGCGACCGCCCCGGACCCAACACCCGGATAGTCCTCGTCACTCAATCCGTACGCGTAGACCGCGCGAATGCCCGAGTCGACCAAGCCCTGAATGTTGGCCTCTGCGTGGCCTCGCGTGGTCGTGACGTCGCCGCAGTCCAGCACCGTTGTGACTCCCGCATCGAGCGCTTCCAGCCCCCCGATCACAGAGGAAAGGTGCAGATCGTCCACGGTCAATGCTGGGACGAAACGAGTGAACACGTCACTCAGGTACTCCAGGAGGGACTTATCAGCGCCGAACCCACGATTAAGGCTGGCGCCGGTATGCCGGTGGGTGTCGATCATGCCGGGCATGATCAGGCCCCCGCGCGCGTCGATCACGTCGGCGTCAACACCGTCGAACTGATCCGCCGGCCCGACAGCCGCGATCTTCCCGTCCTCGACCAGGACAGCCCCTCGGGGCACCTCCGGCAGGGAATCGTCCATCGTGACGACATACCCATTGGTGACCAGTCGCTTCGAACTCACAGCATTCTCCCTCGGCATCGAACGTTGGTGGCTCAAACTCTAATGCACCTACCAACCATATGGTATGGTATACTAGGAAGGTGCCCACCAAACCCGAGCTGCTCGACTCTGCGATCAGCGTCCTCCAACGCGGCGAGAACCTCACCATCGACGCCGTTGCGCGCGAAGCCGGGCTCAGCAAGCCCGGGATCGTGCATCACTTCCCGACCAAGGAAGCACTGACGGTCGCAGTCGTGGATCGAATCATCGACAGATGGGAGTCCGGCCTGCGGGCGCGAGCCGCCGATGACGCCAGCTCGATCGACAAGCTGCGCGCCTACGTCGACTACGCCCTGACCGAAACGTTCGACCCGAGCGACCTCGCCCTTCTGGCCGACGTGAACCTCCGCGATCGACTATGCACCCTGTGGGCGCAGCGCCTGGACCCCTGGTTCGGGAATCACATCGACGCCGACCCCGCCAGTCGGGCATCACTACGCGCCGCCCGACTACTTGCCGACGGCGCATGGTTCAACGCCGCTCTCGGCATCCCCACCGTCCGTGACGACGAACGCAAAGTGCTGCGCGTCATCGCCATCCAACTCGTCAACCAAGGAGAACCCCAGTGAACAACAAAGCAAAGGGCTGGCTGTTTTTGGCCGGCGCGATCGCCGCGGAGGTGACAGGCTCCCTTTCGCTGAAAGGAGCCCTCGAACTCCCGGCCCTGTACGCCCTCGTGGTCGTCGGCTACCTCGGCGCGTTCGTCTTCCTCAGCCTCGTGCTCCGCACCGGCATGGCCCTCGGCGTCGCGTACGGCATCTGGGGGGCGTCCGGTGTCGCCCTGACCGCGCTCTTGTCCCTCGTGATCTTCGGTGAACCGCTCACCCTCCTGATGGGCATCGGAATCATCATCGTCATCGCCGGTGTGCTCTGCGTCGAACTCGGCGCGCAGGCCGGCCACAAGAAGAAGGCAGAGGTCGCGTGATGGTCTGGCTGTTCCTCATCGGCGCCATCGTGTTCGAAGTCGTCGGCACGCTCTCGCTGCGCATGGCCGTCGACAAGAAACGTTGGTACATCGGCGTTGCCGTCGGCTACGTCCTCGCGTTCACCTCTCTCTCCCTCGCCCTCGCCGGGGGCATGGCCCTTGGCGTCGCCTACGGCATCTGGGCCGCATCCGGCGTCGCACTCACCGCCATCCTCAGCAAATTCCTCTTCAAGGAACCTTTCACCTGGCTCATGGGGCTCGGCATCGTGTTCATCGTCGGCGGCGTTCTTCTCATCGAACTCGGCGCCGCGCACTGATTGCAGCACGAGCCGGCCCGATACCCATTCGAACAAGTGTTCGAATGCTTGTAGGGTCGGCTCGTGGTGCAGCACTGGTCCCCAATGTCTCAGTTGCAGCGCTCCCCCGAGCCCGGCGTCTGGTACGTGTTCGATCGCAGCAAACGGATCGCGATCTTGCGCGTGGTCGAGATTCGGGGCCGCCGGCTGTTGCGCTCAGTGACGTTCGACCCGGACCCCTTGCTGCGGCAGCTCATCGGCTACTTCCCCGAGGACGCGATGCGCCTCGCGGTCGAGTGCACCTGGTCGGAGTACGTCAAGCATGCCGGCCCGCCGTCGAGCAACCGCCGATGAGGTCTAGGACCGTTCGGCGTCGGCGGCCACGGTCAGGTGCGGGAGTAAGCGCAGCAGCACGAGGCGGGCGTGATACAGCTCGCCCAGCGTCAGGTCCGCCAGGTTCGAGTGGTCGAACTCGTCGAGGTGCGACACCGGGTCTGCGATGAACAGCAGCGAGGCACGAACGTTCTCGACGCGCTGCGCGTTCGTGAGGTTGTCCCAGTCCTCGCGCATCGCGTGAAGGTACTCGTTCACCGGCTGCGCAGGAGGTAGTGGGCCGCGTAGCAGCCGGTCACCTTTGCGCGCGACGGACGAGGGGCCGTGACTGGCGTAGGTGGCTGCATCCGAGTCGTCCACGGCCATCGCCTTCTACCGGGTGGCTCGGACTTCGCAGTCCGACTCGTCCGCACCGATGAACACGTCCTCGATCGACAGCTCCCAGTCCCGGTATCGACCTGACTCCCTCAGCTCGTCCTCAAGGTTCTCGAGAAACGTTGTCGTGGCCGACCCGACGTGTGGCAGGAACGGGCCGTAGTGACGCGTCAGCTCGACGCCTTCGGTGTCGACGGTGGACGCCTTAACGATCACGGCTGTTGCGGTGCGCGTTGCCATGTCACTCCCCCATCGGTCGGCCGACGGTGAGCACGCCCGGGCCGACGGGCTCGAACGGCTTCCCGTCGTTGTACTGGGCTTCCAGGCGCTCGACTTTCTCCATGATCGCTTCGTTGGCGAACTTCGACAGGTTGGTCATGCCGACGTGGCGCATGTAGGCGACGATCGCGCCGCGCATGCGGGCGGAGTCGTCGGGGTGCTGGTAGATCGTGATCTTGGGGGGCTTGCCGGGCTTCTCCCCCTTCTCAGCGGCGCTCAGCGGCTCTGTGGCGCTCTGTGCCGCCGGGGCGGGCGCAGTGGAGGCGGGAGGCGCTGCGGGAGCCTCCCGGGCGGCCTCCGGGGCCGTGGGGTGATCGAACGGGCTCGCGCTCGACAGGCTCGATTTGCGGGGGGCGGGACGGTTCATGAGGGATCTCCTTCGATAGCTGCCAGGTGCTCGGCGTAGATCGCTCCGAGCGCGGTTGCCTCGGCACTCCCCCACTCGTCGAGGCCCCGCGCGGCCTCGGTGGCGTCTGCGATCACAACGCGCTTAGGGATGGGTCGACCGATCAAGCGCAGCCCGCGGCCCTCGGCGGCCGCGCGGAGCTCGTCGAGCCAGGCGGCCCCGCCGACGGTGCGCTCCTCGTGCTGGTTGACGATGATTCCCGCGACGCTCAGTCCGGGGTTGTAGTACCGCTGGACGTTGCCGATCGTGTCGAGGAGCTGCCCGAGCCCATCAAGGCTCCATTTCTTCGTGTGGGTGACGATCACAGCTCCATCGGCTGCCGTGAGGGCGTTAATCGTGAGCTGGTCGAGGGATGGCGCGGAGTCGATCAGGATCAGGTCGTAGTCCTCGACCACCTGGGCCAGTGCCTCGCGCAGCCGAACCTCTCGGCCGGCGCCGGCGATCACGAGTTCATCCCGGACGTTCCCGAGCGTGGCCCCGGACGTCGGCACGACGTCGAGGCCGGGCCAGAGTCCAGGCACGATGACGTCGCGCATGGTGTCGTCGGCGCGGGTGCTCAGCACATCAGCCAGGCCCGCCTGCTCGGCGTCGACCTCCTCGGCGGTGATGTTGCTCGTGAGGTTGCCCTGCGGATCGTTGTCGACGGCCAGCACGCGGCGACCGGCGAGCACCGCGGCGCGGGCGAGCTGGAATGTCGTCGTGCTCTTGCCGACGCCGCCCTTCTGATTGCAGAGGGCGAGGATTCGAGCGGTCATAAGAAAATACCTCCGTTGACGGGAACAACTCTAATACGGCTATTGCCGGTGTTGACGGAATGGGAAAGGGGGGCGCAGCACGCCCCCCCTCGATCCGCGCTCAAAACGGGGTGTCGTCGCCCTGGTCCGATGCGGGCTTGCCGACGACGCGGACGCTCTGCCCGCGCAGGCTCACCGCGACCTCATCAGCTCGAACCTCGTGCTGCAAGCGGCTCCCCTGGTCGCCCTTGTACTCGGTGACGCGGTAGCGGCCCGAGAACGTCACGCGGACGTTGCCCGACTGCTCCGCGACCTCGACGAGGTTCACGGCCTGGTTGCCGCTCACGGCGACGTCGTAGGCGACGGTGGGGCCGTCGGTGTAGCTGCCGTCCTCCTGGCGGATGCGGTCACTGACGAGGACGCGGGCGTAGGTGTACGGGCCGTTGTCCCCCTCGCGGAGGGTTGGCGTCGCGGCCAGGTTGCCGGTGCGGGTGATGTAGCTCATGGGTTCTTCTCCATCGGTCGGTATTACAGGTGTTGCCGCTAATAGTGTTATTAGGCCGGATCGAATGTCTCGCGCTCAACCTCCAATCTGCGGCCGTCCATCTGTGACGGGTAGAGCACCAGCTCGATAAGGCTTGTGGGGTTCGGGTTCTGCAAGCGGACGCCCTGCACGGGCGAACCGGCGGTGATTGCCCCCAGCTCGGATGCGACGCGGCGGGGCGGGTTGTAGGGGCGGCCGTCCCAGCTCTTGAGCCGGTCACCGAATTGCAGATCGGCAAGCCGGGTCACGGTGATGGTCTGAGTGGTCACGCTGTCCTCCTCAGTAATAACTCTATTGTAGTTAACGACTCTATTCGCGTCAAGCCTTTTCGGCTTCTCCGCGCAGCAGCTCGGCCACCTTCTGGGCCAGCAGCCAACGGCGATCCGCGGCCGCGCGATCCTCGGGGGTGTAGTCGCCATAGCTCGCCTGGTGCTCGAAGTCCTCACGGCCTCGGCGGGCCATGTCCAGCAGCTCATCGATCCCCGCGCACAGCTCGGCGTCGACCGGGACGACGCGCCCGCCGCCGTCGACGACCAGGCTCAGGGGCTCGGCCATCCCCGCGACGTGCATCGCGTATCCGTCGCCCTCGCGCTCGACATAGGCGGTCAGGACGGTTGCGGACTCCTCGTTGTCGAAGTCCACCCGGCCGTAGCTGTCGGGGTCGTCCCCGAGCGGCCAGAGCTGCGGCTCTAGGCGGGTGCCTCGGTCATACGGGGTCAGGTTGCGAGCGTTCATGGTTCCTCCTTGGGTAGGTATTACCAGTATAAGAGGTAATAGAGTTATTTACTACTGTTCAGGCGTTGAAGTGGGCAGCGACGCGCTCGATGTGGTCAGGGCGGAATCCCGCCCAGTGATCGTCATCGTCGACGACGACGACGGGGGCTTGCAGATAGCCGAGGTCTTGCACGTACTCCAACGCATCGGGGTTCTCGCTGAGGTCGACCACGCGGTAGGGGATGCCCTTGCTGTCCAGCGCTCGGTACGTCGCGTTGCACTGCACGCACGACGGCTTGCTGTAGACCACCAGCTCGTCCCGGATCATGTCGCTCATTGTCTCTCTCCTCCCCCTCGTTTTTTTGCCGTGAAGGCGAATTCATTCGCCGCTAGGGAGGGCGGCAGGAGTGCCAGTGACCGTGGAATACCGGACTGAGCGCAGCGAGGGAGGATATGCCGCGAAAGCACTGGCGCGCAGGTTGGCCGACCGTATGCTGCCGAAGGCTTCACGGCAAAAGAACGGGCCAACAGGCCCCTGCAGTCGGCCGGCTCCGTCCGGCCGTCCGTTAGCCGGCGGCGGCTCCGTCCGCCGCCGGCCGCGCCCTGGACGTGAGGGGCGCAGCTCGGCGGGCCGGTATTGGAGTTATTGCCGGTGTTCGGGGTAGAGCTGGGTGATTCGCGCGGCGACGTTGCACACGTCGTCGGGGGTTACCTCGTCGAGGAGGATCGTTCGCGTTCCGCCGTCGAGGTCGATCCACCAGACCGGGCGCACGGTGTCGGCGTCGATCCCGGCGCGGTGTGCGGCGAGGTCTGATGACGAGTCGACGGGGCCGAAGTAGAGCTGAGGGGCCCAGCTATCCGCGCCCATGTCGGTGTAGAGCGTCGTGGGGAAGGGGAGGAGCTGCGCGAGGTCGTCGAGGAGGGCGGCGACGTCGGTTTCTGTGAGGGTGTGCACGGGGGTCTCCTGTCTGGTCGGGGTGGTCAGTCGGCGGCGAGGTCGTAGCCGCCGAAGGGGGAGCGGGATTCGACGTGTCGGCCGCCGTGCGGGCCTCGGGTGGTGCGGACGGGGGAGCCGGGGCGCTGCCACTCGGCGGGGTAGTTGGCCGCGCACCACTTGGCGGCGGCGGCTCGTGCCTTCTTCTCGTCGGTGGCCGCTGCGGCGGGGCGGGGCATGATCGGCAGTGATCGCCAGCCGGGCAGGGCGTGGTCGTGCCATGCCTCTACTGCGTCGTTCTCGCGCTCGGTGATGATGTGCCAGGCGCAGCCGGGGCACACGGCCTGATAGCGGCCGCCGCTGGGGAGCGGGTCGGCGGCGTGGTCGTGGTCGGCCTCTTTGCACCAGGCGTCGGCGTAGAACATGTGCAGCTCGTGACCGTCGTCGGTCGCTGCGCGCTCGCCCTGGTTGTAGCTGTTGCGGTGCCACATGTGGGAGCGGGGGATGCATCCGAAGCCGCCGAACTCGGCGCGGTAGCGGTCGAATGCCGCATCCAGCTCGGCGGGGCTGTAATAGCTGGTCGTGTAGGCCAGGGGCGCGCCGTTCCATGCGGTGGCAACGACGGCCTCGCGCTCGAACTCGGCCAGGTCGAACAGGGTTTCCGCGGTCATCGTTCCTCCTCGTGACGGCCTTGACGGCAATAGAGTTATTGCCGCTTAGGCGGCGACGGCCTCGGGCTGCTCGGTGAGCGCGTCGGCCAGTGCGTGAGCTGCGCGCAGCACGTTCGCTGCGGTGGCCTTGATCGTCTCGGCGTCGCAGTTGCTCCACCCGGCGACGTATCCGACGCTGTAGGCGCTGGTGTCGAGTCCGAGAATCCCGGCGACGACGTAGGCGACGCTCTCGGCCTCGGTTTCCTTGGTGCCGCGGTGCTCGACGTACTCGGCGTGATCTTCGTCGGCGTGCAGGATGACGTGGGCGGCCTCGTGAAGTCCGGTCTTTGCGGCCTGGGCGGGGGAGAGGTCGGAATCGAGCACGACGCGACGGCTCTCGGGGTCGGTGTAGCCGTGTGCGCCGCCGGGGATGCTCTCGCGCTCGACGGTCCAGCCCTTGCCGGTGAGGTAGTCGGCCACGGCGTCGAAGATGCCTGCGGGGTCGTCTCCGGTCAGCGGTCGCGCGATGTCGGTCGGGTCGCCCGCCTCGGGGTCGATGAGGTCGGTCTGTCCCATGTCGAACACGGACACCGGGAAGAACAGGGTTCGGCGCTGCTCCTCGTCCTCGCCGGTCTTGGGGTTCTCGACCGTCTCGCGCACGTCGCGGCCGCCGAAGATGCGGATTCCGCGCTCACCTTTGCGCACCTGGCGGTTGAGCTTCTGCCAAGTCCGGTAACCGGCGACGTGGGACGCCTCGGGGCACTGGCCAAAGATCAACAACAGGTTGTTGATGCTGTAGCGGTGGAATGCCTTCGTGAAGTCCAGGAACCGCGCCCACGCCTCCGACTCGCGCAGCGCCTCGACCTGCTCCGCGATCGTCGCTTGTAGCTCCTCGGCCTCGGCGCGACGCTGCTCGGGGGTCTTGGTGGTCTTGACGTTGCGTGCCATGTTCGGAACCTTCCGTGCCGGTAATAGGGTTATTTCCCTGCTCATCCCCTCCACGTTTTTTTGCCGTGAAGGCGGTTTACCGCCGCTAGGGAGGATGCCCGGAGCTCAACCCGTAGGGCGGTGGGGGAGAGAGCTTCGGCGCGAAATAAGGGAGCGCAGCGACCGCGTGCCGAAAGTCTCGGAGGAGCCGGCGGCGCAGCCGCTTGGGTGGAGGGTTGACGACCGTATGCTGCCGAAGGCTTCACGGCAAAAGAACGGGCCGTAGGCCTTGACTGTGCCGGCACCGCCGGCTCGATCAGCGAGCCGCCGGCTCGCAAGGGACGGGAACCGTCCTGCCGCTCAGCGGCGCTCGGTGCTCATCACGGCAACGAGGAACGCGCGCAGCTCGTCAGGAAACCCGTCGGGGTCGAGGCCGCGCAGCTCGGCGTCGACGAGGACGTGGCGCTGGGCTTCCTCATCCCATCCGATCGCGCCGACGCTGCTCGCTTCGTCGAACATGTCGAGCATCGTGATCGCCTCGATGAGGTTGGGCACGTGGTCAGCGATCGCGAATTGGTGCACGGTGCCGTCAGGAGCTTGCAGGCTGTGGTGCAGGTTGGCGATGACGGCAAGGGCGTCGTCTCGGTCCTCCGACCGGGACCAGAGCATTTCTTTCAGCAGAGCGAGCGGCAGGGGACGCGCGTCGATCGAGGTTTGACCGTGCAGCTCGGCGCTGTAGGGCGGGTATTGCAGCTCGACCATTCCCTGACCTTATGCGGCGTTCACGCGATCCGGACAGCGCCGAGAATCCGCATCATCATGCGGTCGGTGTCGTCGAGCTCGAGGGGCTCGACAACGGTTTGCGCCTGGTCGACCGTTCTCGAGCGGAGATCTCCGTCTGCACGCTTAGGAGCGCGGTCGCGAGCTGCGGTGCCCGTGCGCTCGTCGACGACGACTCGGCGGGCTTCTGCGAAGTCGAGTCGGCCGTCAGGGCGTCGAGGGTGTGGGCCGTAGGCGTGTGTGCCGTCATCGGGGACGAGCGAGAGCTGTCCGCGGCCGGGGCGGCGGACGGCGTGGGGTCGACGTGGTGCATGCATCCACGTCTCCTCGGCTTTCCACCAGGCCCAGACCTCGCGTTCGACTCGATAGCGGAGGGCACGGGCGTCAAGGCGGCCGGCGACTCCCGCGCGCTCGGCCGCGGCGTCGACGGTGCTGCGTGAGCTGCGCACCCATCCGGTCGGCGTCGGCTCGACGATGCCGGCGTAAGCGAGACGGTCAAGCAGGCGAGCGGTGCGGACGATACCGGCGCCGGTGCTGCGGGCGAGGTCGTCAAGAGTGGCGGGCGCGGAGTCGGTGTGTGCGTAGATGTTCCCGGCCAGGTGACCTAGTGCGGGGCGGGTTGAGGTGAATAGGTCGTGCGCGGCATCTGTTGTTCGGGTGCGGAGCGTTGCGAGGAGCTGGTTTCTCTCAGCGGCCCCGGCCCCTGGGGGGCGCGGGTCCGCTTGTGACCGGGCATGGTCGGAGGAGCTGTGGAGAGCGTTCTTCGGGTCGATCGTCCAATGAGCGCCGCGCGGTCCCTCGGCCGCGGCGGCGTGAGCGATCCAGCCGTCCTGCGCGAGGCGTAGCAGCGCCGTCCTGGCCGTTTCACGGCCGACGCCGGCTAGTAGGGCCAAGCGGCGGGTGTCGGCCTCCACGGTGCCGCGGAGCGCGTGCAGAGCGATGACGCACAGGACGTCGAGGATGCGGCGGTCGGCTGGGCCACCGCCTCGGGTCCAACGGCCGGCAGCGGCGTCAGCGCGCTCCTGGACGTCGCGCACGTGGGCGGCGATCCGGTCGGCGCGCCGATCGAACGTCGGATCGTCCCCGATCTGGCGCGAGCTGTTGGCGACGTAGCGCACAGCCTTGTCCCACTGGCGGGCCAGGATCGCGGCCTGCTCGCGCCGCGGCCGCGGCGTGCGGCCACGAGGGCTCGCGCGGGTGCGTACGTGCTCTAGGCCGTCAGCGTCGTCGACGAGCGCAGCGACGTCGGCGTGACGCCATCGAGCGGCGGCAGCGCCGATGAGCACGCGCCACAGATGCGCAGAGGCGTCGGCGCCGGCCGGCAGCTCGCGCAGCGCTGTGGCGCTGGGAGCGGGCAGCTCACGGCGTCGACCGACGAGGTACAGGCGGCGGTGGGCGTCGACGGGGATTGGACCGACGTAGCGGCCTCCCTCGGCGTCTGCCGGCTCAGTGTCGTCCACGAGCGCAGCGAGGCGGGTTACGAGGCCTCGGATCGCGTCTGCGGGCGTCTGAGGGTCCGTGAGGACGTCCAGCGAGCCCGCGAGGGGTGTCGACACCCCTCCGCTGCGGTGGGGGGCTCCTGGGGGCCGCACACAGCCCGTCCGCGCATTGGACAGGGGGGAGAGGTCGAGGCTCGGGCAAAGGTGCTTGACGAGCCGATTCAGCGTGGCCACGGTATCGGCGTCGACGGACTCGGCCAGGCCGACCCACACGTGACGACCGCCGGAAGGACCGGACTTGCACACGAGAAAAGGGATACCGGCGTCGACTAGGTGACCGGTGAGCACGTCGAGGTCGCGCAGCGGAGCGGCAGCGTCGCCGTGGGCGTCGAGGTCGAACGCGAGGAAGCGGAACCGATCATCGGCGCCGGCCAAGTACATCGCCCACGGCCGCTGAGGCGCGCGATCGCGCATGGCGCTGTCCATGTAGCGATTCATCGTTGTGCCGTAGGCGTCAACGAGGGCCACGCGCACACGACGGCGCGGGCTCACCGCCACGGTGAGCGCCCACGACTCGCTGAGAACGCGATATCGCTTTTGAGGAGCGCGCGCTATGATGGCACCACCTTTCGACTTCGGTCGCTGGGTACAGCGAAGGCCCGGTTCCCTACCGGCTTTTTCTGGAACTGCCTCGATCTGCCCGTGTCGCCAAACTCAGAAGATCAGGCACTTAGCTTCGGCCCCCCGTCTCGTAGAGGCGGGGGGCTCGCTCGTTCTATGCGGCTTTCGAGGTTGCCTCCTTGGCCGTGCTCAGCTCCGGGATCGGCAGCTCTGCTGCGCGATCGCGCGGGCGCGGCGGTGCGTACTGGGGCATTCCCAGTGCATCGGCCGCGAGCATCACCAGGTACTCGCCATAGGAGAGTCCGGCTGCGTCTGCGTTCTGCTTCAAGATCGCGCCGAACTCTACGGGCGGCTTCGCCAGAATGGCGTCGCGACGTCCCTTGCTCGGCCTTCCGTTCTGAGTACCCATGCGCGTCAGTCTGTCGGTTTTCGTTAACGCAAAGGGGATGACACGCCGCCACCGTTGGTGACGGTGCAGTAGACGTCACCGAGAAGGATCGTTGCGCCGTTCGGGATGACGGTGGGCTCACCAGGGGTGAGCCACTGCGGCGGGGCCGACTGCAGTTCGATGCCGTTTGCGGAATCGAGGTCGGTCACGACGATCTGGCCGGCGTCGTCGACGTCGATCGTCGCATGGGTGCGTGACAGCATCCGGCCGGGTGTCGCGACGGTCAGCGTCTCTCGCCCGGCGACGGGCTCGGGGTTGCGTCCGATGACGATGTGCGCGCCGGTATCGACGCTGGCCTGGGTGTTGAACGCCAGGTGCAACGTGGGTGCGGGCGGTGCCGCTGACCGCCGGCTGATGCGCGTGTGCTCGACCTCGTGCAGCTCGTCGAGCTCGTGGAGCTCAACGGCGCGCGGCCGGGTCACGGGTACGGCCGTGGGGGGGATGATCGCGTTTGGTTCTGCGGGGGGCGAGACCTCGACGCGCAGCGGCTCGTCGACGGCGCACTGGACGCACGTCGTCGACGTCACCGGCTGTAGGCGACGGCAGACGCGGCATCGGCCCTCGTCGACGCTGAGGCCGTCAGGGGCAGGAATGCTGCCGTCGGCGCCGATGAGCTGCACGTGGCCCTCGGGGCGGACCGCGAGGGCGTGCGTCTGGCCGCTCTCGGTGACGTCGAGCCGGATCGGTCTGCGGAGCTGGTTGGCGATCGCCACGGCGCGGGCGATCATGCCGGTGCGTAGCGCGGTGACCGACTCGGCCGCGCACGCGCGGGTGACGCCGTTGATCGTGAGCGTGCCTGTGCCGTTCTCTGCGACGTCGGCGGCAACGCGGGGCCAGTCAGGGACGCGATGGAGCCCGACGACGGGCTGTGTGGCGTTCACAGCCCACGGGCGACCGCCGCGCCCGCTGCGAGCCACGCACGCTGCGTGTCAGGGCGCAGGGAGCCGAAGCGCAGCACCCCGTCGACCATTGCGGGGTCGTGAGGAACGGTGACGGCTTCGCGTGCGAGCGAGCGGTAGCCGTCGGCTACGCGCGCCAGCTCGGCCGGGGTCGACTTGGGGTCGGCCTGGTTGACGATCACCACGGCGTCGCGGGCCAGCTCGGCCGATCCGGCGTCGCGCTCTGCGAGAGCTTCGAGGAGGAGCGCGCCGGCCTCGGCGTGGTCGTCGCGGGTGGTGGTGGCGACCACGAGCTGGTCGGTGTGGTCGATCATGCGCAGCCACATCGGGTCGGATTCGTCGTTGCCGGAGTCGATGAAGATCAGGCGGTAGTACTTCGCGGCCACGGCGTGGATCGCGTCGACGTCACTGGGCTCCACGCGCTGTTCGTGCGCGAGGGCCATCGGCTTGCTGCGCAGCACGTCGAACCGGTCGCGGGTCTGGTGGTGCACGAAGTGGGCGAGGTCGGCCGACTGCGCCCCGGTGCTCAGGAGCCGGTCGACCTGGGGGAGGAGGTCGAGCAAGGTTGCCTCGTGCGGCCCTTGTTCGGTGCGCCAGCCGAGCGTGCCGCGGGTCTGGTTGTTGTCCCAGGTGAGCACGCCTGCGCCGCCGTTGCGGGCGAACACGGCCGCCAGAAGGACGGTCGTCGGGGTCTTGCCCGCCCCGCCCTTGCCGTTCACTACGGCGATGGTGCGGGGGCCAGGCCAGTGCTGCGAGACGGCGAGGACGTCGGAGCGCTCGGCGCGCTCGGACTCGCTGGGGCTCATGCGGATGCCGAAGCGGGTCAGGGTGCCACGCCATCCCTGGGTCGCCGGCTCCTCGATCTGCTCCTGGGTGAGGAAGGACTGACGGACCTCACGGCGGCTCGGGTACTCCGGTGCCGGCGCGGGGGCTTCGCGCACCCATGCGTTGCCGCTGGGGGCCGCTGACGGGGCGGGAACCTCGTCGATCGGCGCCGGGGCGGGCGAAGGCTCGGGCTCGGGCTCGGGCTCCGGCTCCGGCTCCGGGGTGGTGTCCTCGATCGGCGCCGGGTGTGCGGGGAGGCTGTCGTCTGCCTCCACGCTCCCGTCAGGGTGGACGATGAGGGGCCATTCGCCGTCGGGGCCGCTGGTGGTGACGCGCACGGGGCGCTGCATCTTCGCGGCGGTCTCTGCCACGCGAGCGAGGATCGCTGCGCGAGCGTCCTCGAGAGTGGCCGTCTCGATCGGATACGACGTGCCGTTGATCGCGACCTCGCCCGATCCGTTCGCGAATGTCCGCGCCTCGATCTTGGGGAACGTGGGTACTTCGATGCTGCTCATGTTCGTCTCCTGATCTACTGTCCGAGCTGGATGCCGACTTCGGCCATGAAGGGCGCGGGGTCGACGTTCTCGCCGTCGACGCGCACCTCAAAGTGCAAGTGGCATCCGGTGGATTCACCGCTGCTGCCGACGCGCGCGATCTGCTGGCCGGCTGTCACCTTGTCGCCGGTTTGCACGAGCATCCCGGAGTCGTACATGTGCAGGTAGCGGGTGGTGACGCCGCCGCCGTGGTCGATCGAGATTGTGCCGTTGCCGGCGTCGTCGAACCCGCGGAACGTGACCACACCGTCCTGTGCGGCCCAGATAGGGCCGTCGCAGCCGCCGCCGGCAAGGTCGGTGCCGGCGTGGAGCCGCTGCGTGCCGTAGATCGGGTGCGTGCGGATGCCGTAGGGGCTGGTCACAGGGCCGGCGCCGGGGGAAGCCCATCCGAGCGGGCTTACCTCTCCGGGAAGCAGGCCCTCGCATGCGCCACCGCTGGCGCTGCCGTCGCCGGAGTCGAGGCCGGTGCGTGTACCGGATAGGCCTTCGACGATTTCGACCGCTCCGGCCCAGAACTGGGTGTAGTGGTAGGGGTCGGCGTTGACCTGTGTGCGGTGGGCGACGATGGTCGGTTCCAGCGACTCGCGGTCGGGAACCTTCGTCGTCATCGCCTGGAAGAACTTCGTCGAGGAGATGTAGGGGTCTAGGCGCTCCTCGCGGCTGCCCCATCCGTCCTGCTGCTGGAACAGACCGATCGAGGTCGTGCGGGTGCCGTCGGGGTTGGTGACGCCGCCGGTTTCCCAGTCGCCGTAGTCGATGTTGCGCAGGCTCGATTCACCCATCGCCGTCATGACGCCGATGGTCTGATCCCGCACGTTCAGGCCGAGGTCTTTCCCGGCCTGCATGACGTACGCGGCGTTCACGAGCTGTTCGTGGCCATAGCCGGCAATCTCGGTCTGAGGCACGGAGCCGGGGTCAATCGACACGCTCGACCCGCCGCCGGCCTCCGCCCCGCAGTCGTCGCCGCCGACGACCAAGAAGCCCAGCAACGAACCGATGATGAGGAGGGGGACGGCGGCGATCGCGTACGCGCCGCTGCCCTTCGTCCCTGCCATCAGTTCACCCCTTCGGGGAGGATGAACCGACCGGCGAGCCACGGTGAGTCGGCGTCAGCTCGGCTGAGGACGACGCCGTAGGTGCCGGCGTTGGTGGGGACGTCGACGAATGCGACGTAAGCGCTGGTGTCGTCGGTGATGACGGCCGGGCCGGTGATGGTCGTCGCGACGATGCGCGTCGGGTCCATGTAGGCGTAGTCCTGGGTGGCCTTGTTGTCGAGGAGCGGTTGCAAGCCCGCCCACCACTCCTCGAACGGAAGATCGGGCCGCGCGTAGGCGGTCATCACGGCGACCGCAGCCGCCGTGGCGCTCTCGCGCGATTCGTCGTCCCACGTGGGCACGGGCCGGGGTCCGTGCGTTTCGCCGGAGTCCTCGTCAATGAGGCCTTCGGGGGCGGGAGTGAACTGATCGAGGTCGGGATAGATCGGGCCGGTGCTGCTCGCGCTCGGGGTGGGGGTAGGCGCGTCATCCTGGGCGGTGCAGGCGGTCAAAGTCGCCGCCGCGACAACGACGAGGAGCGCCGTCCCGATCTTCCGCATGTCAGTCTCCTTGCGTGATATCCGGCCTCAGAACGACGACGGGACCACTGCCGGCCCGCTTGTTCGCGCCCTTGCGGAGCGTGTCTTTCAGCTCGTCACGGATGACGAACCAGGTGGTCCCGATCTTGTAGCCGGGCACGAGTCCTTCGCGGAGCCAGCTATAAACGCTCTTCGTCGAAACTCCGAGACGTTCTGCTACTTCGGTCACGCCCAGCGTCGGCGGGCTCTGGTCGAATAGGCGATCAACCGCATCGCTGTCGTTACTCATGGAGAGTCCTCCTGGTGGGGCCACGTCCTTAGCTTACTCATTCGGGCATGTTTGTACAGGTTGGGGATCATTCGGGTTGACCCTTCCTTATTTGGGTGGTGCGGGCGTAGTGTTTCCCTGTAAGGGTGAAACTCACTGTACCTAGGGGGCAACATGAGCGAACCGCTCAACCCGTGGCTTTCTCGGCCGACGACGCCGCCGCCTGTCGACGTCGCGGCGCCCATCGCGTCGGTGCCCGGGTCCTTTGGGCCTGTGGCGCCGCAGCGCGGCATTCCGGCGCCGGATCGCGTCGACCAGCTGCCGATCTATGACCGCGGCACGACTGCCGCCCTGTGGTGGGTCGGTGCGCACGGGGGCGCGGGAGAGTCGACCCTCGCGGCCCTCATGCCGGGTTCTCAGGCGGCGGGCCACGCATGGCCGCGCACCCCCGCCGATGCTCCGGCTCGGACGGTCCTCGTTGCTCGCTCGAATGCGCGTGGGCTCCGCTCGGCGCAGGATGCGATGCGGCAGTGGGCCGCCGGCCTCGTCCCATCGGTTGAAGTTTTGGGTCTGGTTGTCATGGCTGACGCACCGGGCCGTCTACCTCGTTCGCTGCGCGACCTGATGCAGGTCGTCAGCGGAGGCGTCCCGCGCACCTGGTCGGTGCCGTGGGTCGAAGCATGGCGCATGGGAGAGCCGCCGGCTCTCGCATCTTCTCCGCGCGAAGTTCAGCGACTCGTCGACGAGCTGAGCGCAATCCTCGGTGCCGCCGGCACCACTAACTGAAAGGCAGCAGCATGTCCGTTCTCGACGTGTTCCACGCGGCGGCAGACACCGCCGTGACCCTGGCCGGCGTCATTCCCGACCCCGACCCCGTACAGCCTCCGGGAACCGGTGGCGTCACGACCCTCATCGGCTGGCTGAAGTGGATCGGCTACGCCGTGGTCGGCGGCGCGATCATCATCGGCGGCATGTTGATCGCGATCAGCTTCCGCCGCGGGGAGGGCCACGATGCCCTCCCGAAGATTCTTTGGCCGTGCGGCGGCGCGATCGTCATCGGCGGTGGGGTCGCGATCATCACGACCTTGATCGGTAGCTAGAGGAGGCAGACATCATGGCTGAGGACGACACCGAGCAGAACCCGTTCACCCGCCCCGGCTTCATCGTCGGAGCGGTCGTGGTGGCCGCGCTCATCGTGGCCGCCATCGTCCTCACGGTTATCAACCTCAACCGTGGGAATGACGCCGCGCCGCCGGCTCCCGATCCGTCGTCCAGCGCCACCGCCAGCGCGGCCCCGTCCCCGGAAGAATCCGAGGCCGCGGGCGGCGCAAGCGTCTGTGGCCTGGAGGGCGTCGAGCTGACAGGCAACGTCACAACCGCCCCAGCGGCGGAATGGGCGTTCGTGCGCACTGTCGCATACCCGACGTCCCCGGAGTTCGGACCCGCTGACCTTGGCCCGGAGGGCTATCCGACGTGCTTCCAGCACTCACCGGAAGGTGCGCTGTTCGCCGCTGCAACGGCTCTGGCCGTCCCGACTGACAGTGCGCTCGTGCAGCCGTGGATCAACTACGCGCTGAGCACGGGCCCCTACCGCGAGACGCTGCTTGCCGAACTCGGCGGCTCGTCCGACTCGTCGGGCGTCCGCCTGCAAGTGGTTGGCTTCCGCGTTCTCTCCTACGACGGCGAAACGGCACGGGTTGATCTGGCTGTCCGCGGTTCGTCAGAGGGTACGACGATCACTGCGTCGACCGTCTACGAGCTGATCTGGGAGGAAGGCGACTGGAAGATCAACGCGAACAGCGCGACCCCGTTCGACTTCGCGACGATTCCCGACACATCAGGGTATATCCCGTGGGGAGCCTGACATGGCGTGCAGCATCACTAGCCCAATGGATTGCGTTGGCGATGCGATCAACAACGCGGTAGGCGACGCTATTGAGAACATGGCGAACGCCACTCTCGAGGCCTTCGGCAAAGCCGTCGCGTCGCTCGGAACCCTGTGGGTCAACGTCGGGACACCGAACCTCACAGGGACGGGCGGTGGATCATCCATCGCCGCAGGGACGACGGCCCCTAACTCGGACGGCATCATTACGGTGCTCGGCTGGGTGACGTGGATTGCGATCGTCCTCGCGGCTATCTCGATCGTGTTGCTGGGCGCTCTGATCGCTACGAAGATGCGTGCCGGAGAGGGGTTCCAGGCCGCGGGCCGACTCGGGATCGTTCTCGGCGCGATCTTCCTCATCAGCGGTGCAACCGCCCTCGTGTCGGGGCTGCTGCCGAATGGGCCTCAGGGCGCGGGCGGCACAGTCCTGTTTTTGCAGTCGTCGCTCTGGTGGTACATGGGCGCGGCCGCGGTCGTGTCCGTCATCATCGGCGGCGTGCGGATGGCGTGGGAACAGCGCGCGGAGCCGGGCAAGGAGACGGTCAAGAGCCTGCTGACTCTGATCGTCGTTGCCGGGGCCGGCGTGACCATCGTCGGCCTGCTCGTGTCGGCGTTCGACTCGTTCTCGGTGTGGATTCTCAACGGCGCTCTGAACTGCGACGTCGGCACCGACACGGCGTGCTTCGGCAACAACATCGCGACGCTGCTCGCGCTCACGACCAACCCGGCAACGGGTGGTCTGGGCGCGCTGCTGATCATCATCCTGGGGCTGATCGCGATCCTCGCGACGGCCTTCCAAATCGTGCTGATGATCGCGCGCGGCGGCATGCTCGTCATCCTGACGGGCATCCTTCCGCTGTCCGCTGCGGCCACCAACACCGAAATGGGCAAGGGCTGGTTCAAGAAGAACGTCGGGTGGCTTGTGGCCTTCATCCTCTACAAGCCCGCCGCCGCGATCGTCTACGCCGCGGCGTTCCAGCTCGCGGGAACGAACGTGTTCCAGGACGACGGCACGGGCTTCATCGCGGTGCTGACGGGTCTGATCTTGATGGTGCTCGCGCTGTTCGCGATGCCGGCCCTGATGCGGTTCGTGACCCCGCTCGTCGGGGCCATGTCCGCGGGAGCTGGTGGCGCGCTAGGCGTCGCGGCCCTCGCGGCGCTGCCGACCGGCGCAGCGTCGATGGGGCGCCTGGCTACCGGCTCCGGCGGTGGTTCGTCCGGTGGCGCCGGCTCGGCCGGTCCTGCGGGCTCCACGGGCGCGAGCGGCCCGTCTGGCGCGAACGGTGGCGGCCAGTCCGCACCGCAAGCCGCGCAGGCCTCTAGCGGAGCGGGCGCGACGACCGGCGCTGCGAAGTCGGCCGGTGCTGCTGGCGGCGGCACGGGCGCTGCGGCGGCATCTGCTGGTGGAGGAGCTGCCGCGGGTGGCGCTGCTGCCGGTGGCGCTGCTGCCGGTGGAGGAGCTGCGGCCGGGGCGGCAGGCGGCGCGGCCGCCGGGCCGGTAGGTATCGCTGCGGGTGCGGCCATCGGCGCCGCCAAGCAGGCAGGACAAGCGGCCGCTGGGGCCGCTCGCAACGTTGGTGACCAAGCGACAGGCGAAGGGAGCGGGAGCTGATGGCGACCGTAGAGACAAACCGTAGGGGCGTCCGCACGTATGGCAACTGGCGTCAGCCGACCTCGCCGGGCCTCCTGGGCCTGGGGACCGTCGGCACCGTCCTGATGTTCGTGGCGCTACTGATCGTGATCGTCGTTCTGATGACGACAAACATCCTCAACGCCTTCATCACCGCCCTCGTGTTCGCGGGCGTGTTCTTGCTCGTGACAGTTCGCGACGGGGACGGCCGTAGCGTCCTCTCACGGGCCGCGAACCGGGTTGCGTGGTCGTCGGCAAAGCGACGCCGAGCGAACATCTACCGCTCCGGCCCGCTGGGACGCTCGGACTGGGGATCAAACCAGCTCCCCGGCCTCGGCGCGCAGACTCAGCTCTCGGAGCACCAGGACTCGTACGCGCGGCCGTTCGCGATGATCTACTCGCCGCACGCCAAGACGTACTCACTCGTCATCGGCACCGACCCCGACGGTGCGGCCCTCGTCGACCAGGAGCAAGTCGATCTGTGGGTGGCCGACTGGGGCCACTGGCTGCGCAACCTCGGTGATGAGCCGAACATCGAGGCGGCTTCGGTCACGATCGAGACGGCCCCCGACTCGGGTCGCCGGCTTCGTCGCGAGGTCGAGACGAACACCGACCCGGACGGCCCCGATTTCGCCAAGGCGATGCTGGGCGAGGTCGTGCTGAGCTACCCCGCGGGCTCGTCGACGGTGAAGGCATACGTCACCCTGACATTCGCCGCTGCGCCGCGGAAGGGCGCCAAGGTGCGCAAGCCAGACGAAATGGCGCGCGAGCTGGCGGCGCGCCTGCCTGGCCTCACCGCCTCATTGCAGGCCACGGGCGCGGGTGCTGCTCACCCGCTGTCGGCGCAGGAGCTGTGCGAGACGATCCGGGTCGCCTACGACCCGGCGGCCGCGACGCTCATCGACGACGCTCACGCTGACGGCGAGGTGCCCGATCTGCGATGGAGCGACGTCGGGCCGACGGCCGCGCAGGCAGGGTGGGACGGATACCGTCACGACTCGGCCAAGTCGGTCACCTGGGCGATGACACAGGCTCCCCGTGGCCTCGTGCAGTCGGGTGTGCTCGCTCGTCTCCTCGCTCCTCACCGGGATATCGCCCGCAAGCGGGTGACGCTGCTGTACAAGCCGATCGACCCGGCGCGAGCGGCCACGCTCGTGCAGACGGACGTGCGAGCTGCGGAGTTCAAGGCGACGTCGACCCGCAAGCCTGCGGCGCGCGACTCGCTGGCGCTGCGCTCTGCTCAGGCGACGGAATCGGAGGAGGCGTCGGGCGCTGGTCTGGTCAACTTCGGCATCCTCGTCACCGCGACGGTGCTTGACCCCGCCAAGGAGGCCGATGCTCGCGCCGCGGTCGACAACCTCGGTGCGACCGCACGCCTGCGGCTGCGGCCCGTCTACGGATCACAGGACAGCGCATTCGCCGCCGCGCTGCCCCTGGGCCTCGTGCTGACCAAGCACGTCGCCGTCCCTGCGGCAGTGAGGGAAGGTGTCTGATGACTCCCGATCAGATTGCCCTTGCCGTTCTCGGCGGGCTCGTCGTCGTGGTCACGGTCGGCGGTGTGCTGTTCGCCCGCACCGGCCGCAAGAGCGCCGATGCGGGCTCGTCGACGTCGGCCGGCGCGCTGACCTCGCGCGGCTACAGCGGCCCCGGCGGCGGCATGTCGACCTTCATCCAGCCGCCGGCTGAGTGGCGCGGCACGACGGTTCAGGTCTGCGGCCTGTGGCCGTATTCGATCGGTGCCGGCACGCCGATGGTGGGCGTCCCGCTGGGCCGCCACATTCACACCGGGGCGACTCTCTGCTGCGACCCGATTTCGTGGTTCCAGCGCGCCAAGCTCATCAGCAACCCGTCGCTATTCGTGCTCGGCAAGCCCGGCCTCGGGAAGTCGACGGCCGTCGCCCGGATGGCGATCGGCCTCGCCGGTTACGGCGTGCAGCCGCTCGTGCTGGGCGATCTTCGCCCCGACTACGTTGAGGTCATCCGCGCGCTCGGCGGCCAGGTCATCACCCTGGGCCGTGGCCGCGGGTATCTGAACGTGCTCGACCCTGGCGAGTCTCAGGAAGCAGCGCAGCGTCTCCGCGCTGCCGGCTTCGAGAAGGAGGCCAGCGAGGTCTTGGAGGACGCTCACGGCCGCCGCCTCGCTATGGTCTCGTCCCTGCTGACGATCCTCCGCAAGTCCCCGCCGAGCGACGTCGAGGAGTCGATCATCGACCAGGCGTTGCGCTACCTCGATCGCGAGTTCGAGGGCATCCCCGTTCTGGGCGATCTTCTCGACGTCGTGCAGAAGGGACCGGAGGAGCTGCGCCTGGTGGCCGTCGACCGCGGCGACTGGACCGAATACCAGCGGATCACGCGCGGGCTGGAAGCGTCGCTCATCAGCCTCTCGCGCGGTGGGCGTCTGGGCGAAATGTTCTCCAAGCACACCACGAACCCGATGCGCCTCGACCGCCCCGTGGTCTACGACATTTCGGCCATCGGTGAGGCTGAGGGCGACCTGCGAGCGGCGACGCTGCTCGCCTGCTGGTCGAACGGATTCGCGACGGTCAACATCGCGAACGTCCTCGCGGATGCCGACCTGGAACCCCGCCGGCACTACTTCGTCATCATGGACGAGCTGTGGCGGGCGCTGCGCGCCGGTAACGGCATCGTCGATCGCGTCGACTTCCTCACCCGGCTCAACCGTCAGGTGGGCGTCGGCACGGCGATGATTTCCCACACGATGGCCGACCTGAGCGCTCTCCCTGAGGAGGACCGGTTGAAGGCGAAGGGCTTCGTCGAGCGCGCCGGCATGGTGATGTGCGCGGGTCTGCCGTACACGGAAATGCCGGAGCTCACGACGGTCATCCCGTTCTCGGAAGCTGAGCAAGAGCTACTGACGGGCTGGCAGGACCCGCCCGCGTGGGATGCCGCGTCAGGCCGCGAGGTCGACCCTCCCGGCCGCGGAAAGTTCCTCGTGAAGGTCGGCACCCGTCCGGGGATTCCGGTCGAGGTCCGTCTCACGGAGGCCGAGCGCTCCATCCGCGACACCAATCAGCGGTGGTACGAACAGTCCCGCACCGGACGGCGCGCGCTGCACGTCGTCGAGGAGCTGGTCGAGGAGCACGAGGAGCGAGTGTCATGAGCACTCCGAACAACCGCCGCCGCGACCCCGGCGGCTTCGGCGCGGAGACGATGATGCTCGTGATCGGCATCGGTGGCGTCATCGCCACGATGGTGGTCTTGAACGTCGCCGTCCGCCTCGGGCACCAGCTCGACGGGACCGGCGCTGAGCTGCCGACCGACCCGTTCGCCTTCACGCTCGGCGTCATCATCGGCCGTATCGAGTGGCCGGCCTCCGCGACGTGGATCGTCGCGGTTCTCCTGGCGATCGTCCTTGCCCTCGTGGTGCTGGCGATCGTCGGCGTCGTGCGCTACCGGAAGGGCCGTACGCGCGTCGACCGGGCCAGCTCGTACATGGGCCGCGGGAAGGACGTCGAGGGGCTGAGCAAGCGCAACGCGCAGGCTCAGGCAACCCGGCTCGGCGTCACCGGTTCTCTCGGCGTGCCGATCGGTAAGACCCTCGGTCAGATGCCGCTCTACGGCACCTGGGAGGACATGCACATCGACATCTGGGGGCCTCGCACCGGTAAGACGACCTCACGGGCCGTCCCGGCCATCCTGGACGCTCCTGGGGGCGTTCTCGTGACCTCGAACAAGCGCGACGTCGTCGACGCGACCAGAGACGTCCGTGCGGAGGCCGGCCCGGTCTGGGTGTTCGATCCCCAGGGAATCGCGCTCGAGAACCCTACGTGGTGGTGGAACCCGCTCAGCTACGTTACCGACGAGGTTCGCGCAGCCAAGCTGGCCGACCACTTCGCCTCTGGTTCCCGCGACCCGGGAGCCAAGACGGATGCCTACTTCGACCCCGCGGGGCAGGATCTCCTTGCGGGGCTCCTGCTCGCGGCCGCGCTCGATTCGCGGCCGATCACGGACGTCTACGGGTGGCTGACGCGCCCCACGGAGGAGGAGCCAATCGGCATCCTCCGGCGCGGTGGGTACGACCTAACGGCCGACCAGGTGCGCGGTGTCATCACCGCCCCGGAGAAGCAGCGCGGCGGCATCTACGGCACGGCGCAGCAAATGGCGTCGTGCCTGACCAACCGCCAGGTGGCCGCGTGGGTGAACCCGCAGGGTGAGCCCGATCTGCGACCGCAGTTCGATCCGGCCGCGTTCGTCCGTGACGGCGGCACGCTGTACTCGCTCTCCAAGGAGGGCCGCGGAACCGCCGGCCCGCTCGTGACCGCGCTCACGGTCGCGGTAGTGGAAGCCGCGGAGGAGCTGGCCGCCGGCTCTGCCGGCGGCCGCCTGTCGGTGCCTCTCCTCGGTGTTCTCGACGAGGCCGCGAACGTCTGCCGGTGGCGTGAGCTGCCGAACCTCTACAGCCACTACGGCTCGCGCGGAATCGTGCTGATGACCATCCTGCAGTCGTGGTCGCAGGGCGTCGACGTGTGGGGCGATTCGGGCATGCGGAAGCTGTGGAGCGCCTCGAACGTCAAGGTGTACGGCGGCGGTGTCTCCGAAGATGCGTTCCTGGAAAGCCTCTCCAAGCTGATCGGTGACTACGACCGCCAGGCGTCGTCGGTGTCCTCCGGTCGGGGCGGGCGCAGCGTGAATCAACAGCTCCACCGTGAGCGCATCCTGGACGTGGCCGACCTGGCGGCGATGCCGAAGGGTCGCGCCGTGGTGCTGTCCTCGGGGAACCGCCCGACGCTGATCCGCACGCAGCCGTGGATGACCGGCCCGCACGCGGAGAAGGTCAAGGCGTCGATCGCAGCTCACGACCCGCAGGCGTCGCGGACGATCATCGAAGCGCAGGAGTCGGTGCGTGAGGTCGCGGCCGCCGTCGACGGCAGGGGCGCGGCCTGATGAGCGACAACTGGGGTGATGCTCCCGCTGACGAGGGGATCGAGGCAGAACCGTTCGAACTGGACGAGGGCGACGAGCCCGACGCGCGCGACGACGCCGAGCTGCCGGAGCGCGAGCCCGGCCGGCTGTTCGGGATCGACATTGGCGACGTTGCGACCGCTCTCGCGGCCCCGGCGATTCGTGCCGTGGTGCAGAAGGCCATCACCGGGGCGGTGAAGGATGCCGTCGCGGCCGAGGTCGACGAGGCGCTGGACCCGACGGTGGTCGAGGAGCTGCAAGCGCAGGCGGCCACGGCCGCCCGTCGTGCGGTCACCGCGGCGATGGATGCTCTCGACGACGACGAGCCGGCCGACGAGGAGCCGGCGCTGTACTACGGCTCCGTCGACGAGTTCGTGCGCGAGTACCTGGTGAAGAACTACCGTCGCCGCGTCGACGGGGAGCGGAGCGTCTGGGCGGCCGACTGGTGGAACTACCCGGAGGCCGTGATCCGGCTCGACGCTCTGTGGCGGGCGTGGGAGCATCTGCGCCTCGACCCGACAACGGGGATGAGCGTCTGGTTCCGCGATCACGCCGAGCACCACATGAGCGTCCTGCTCGACCCTCACGGCCCGTTCGCGGCCGCCGGGGCTGGTGATGGCCGGGTCAACACGAACGACGATCAGAAGGGCGCTGAGCTGCCGTACACGGCACCGCCGGAGGGTTTGTACCCGGACCTGCGCGAGGAGCCGCCTACGGGCGTCTGAGCGGACAACGAGAGAGGGACCGGCCCAGTGGGTCGGTCCCTCTCTCGTGCGCTCAGACGGCTGCTCAGGCAGTCTTGGCGACGGTCCGCGCGTCGGGGTCTTTCCCGAAGCGGCGAATGTAGGCCTGTCGGAGTTCTTGGAGCTGCGCCCGCTCGCGATCGCTGATCGGCTCGGCCTTGCCAGCCGCGATACGACGCTGCAAGCTGCTTGCCTTCTTCGTCACTTCACCCACGGTAGCCACCTCCATCTACTACTAGTTTCCGCCGATACGGGCTCGCTGTCTACGCCGCTCGCATCCTGCAAGTTCTGCATCGTGCGGTAGATCATCTTGCCCTCCGTCTCGGTCGCTTCGTCGAACAGCGCCACCAGGGCGTCGTTCGCGACTTCGCGGTCGGTCTGATTGTCAGAACCAGCTTGCCCGAGCGCCCATTCCGCCCGCTTCCACCATTGCTCCCGCGCTGCGTTCTCGCGCGCGATCAGCGTCGACCGGTACGCCGGATAGAACGCGACCGCGGCCGCGGCGATGGCGAACAGGCCCGCCATCGGCGGGCCTGACCAGAAGTCCCGCCAGAACGGGTCGTCGAGCACGAACGGCGGTAGGAGGCTGCGTACGCCGAAGCCGGCGCCCGCTGCGAGCACTCCGACGCCGACGAGCTGGGCGACGAGCCTCCCGCGGGCGCTCATCGCCCAATCT
Organism: Microbacterium sp. NPDC078814; assembly: GCF_040702645.1. Lineage (NCBI taxonomy): Bacteria > Bacillati > Actinomycetota > Actinomycetes > Micrococcales > Microbacteriaceae > Microbacterium > Microbacterium sp. NPDC078814. The sequence goes on along the minus strand of NZ_JBFBLT010000014.1, from coordinate 7,540 downwards.
CGGTGCGCTGCACCTTGGACGAGCGCGACCGGTTCGGCCGCGCCTTGGCGCTCTGTAGCTGCTGCGCCTTCACCGCCTCGGTGGCCGGCTTGCCCTGGCTGACGTCGGCGGCCATCTTCGCGCTCACGGCCTCCTTGCCGACGCCGCGCTGTTCGAGCTTGTCGGCGTCGCGCTCGCGCCGCTCGGACGAGTCATACAGCGGCGCGGCCTTCTCGCGGGTGGCCTCGGCGCGGTTCTGCTCCCGCTCGGCCTGCACCTGTGCCTGCTCGCGCTCCGCCTCGTCGGGCGCCGCGTCGCCGCGATCGCGCGCCGCCTCGGCGGCGCGGTCGGCTTCGTCGGCCTGTCGCGAGAGTGCGACCGCCTCGGCCTGCTCGGTGGCGCTGCGCTGACGCTCGGTGTCCGACTGCCGGCGTAGCTGCTCGGCCTCGACGGCCGCCTGCACGGCCGCGGGATCGGCGCCGGTGTTGTCGACGTCGACGCCGTAGCGGGTGCGGAGCTCGTCGCGGATGCGACCCTCCGCGCGCTGCGCCTCGGGGTCATCCGCACCCCACGCGCGCGCCGTGGTGAGTGCGCCGCCGATCTGCTGTGGCGTCGCCTTGTCCCACCAGTCGGAGCGATACACGCCGCCCAGCTCGACGCGAGCTGCGCGCTTCTCTGCCTCGAACCGCGATGACAGTTCGCGGGCTGCTTGCTCGCTCTGTGCCTGCGCCCGTCGTGCCGCTTCCTCGCGTGCGCGGGCGAACGCTTCACCGACCCGCCCTGCCGCGGTGACGGCGATGCGGAGCTGTCCGTCGAATGCTTCCTCGATGCCGTCGCTTTCATCGGCCATGATCTGACTCCCTTCTCATCGCTCCGGGCCGCGATCTGCGCCCGGCTTCGTCGTGGTGCGCGGCCGCGCGGGCTCCACCTGTGGCGGAACCGGCGAGCCGGTGGTCTTGTTGCGCTGATCCTCCGCGCGCTGCATCTTGTCGAGCGCTTCCTGCACGGATGCGTCGACGATCGCGGAGCGGTCGACCTTCGGCGCGGTCACCGTGGCGGTCGACGTGGGGGCCGTCGTCGACGTCGCGGCCGCCGATGCCGGCATGGCTTCGAGCTGACGCCGAACGTTCATCACGCGCTCCCGCACGGCGGCCTCGACGTTCGCTGCCTGCCGGGCCTCCCCGGCGGCCTTGGCGGCGTCGTAGACGGCCTGCGAGAGGTTCATGAGCTGGCGCAGCATGGCGAGCTGTGCGGCCGTCCCCTGGCCGCCGCGGGCGACGCTGGCGAGGAGCATAGTTGCGCCCGACATTGCCACCCGGCCGGCGCGCTGGGGCTTCACCGGGCGACGGTAGGTCTGCGCCGACTTGGCGAGTGCGTCGGATGCCTCGGCCAGGTCGCCGGGTGTCTCCTCGACGGCGTTCGACCAGGCTGCGAACGCGGCCGCGGTCTGCCGTGCGACCGTCGACCAGGTGTCGCGGTCGTCGAGCGGAATCGCCCGAAGCTGCTCGCGGAGCTTCCCGATTTCCTCGGTGTGCCGTTGCCACAGCTCGGGGTCTGGTTCGCGCATTTCGCGACCAGGTGCAACGGGTCGCCGGCCCCGTCCCGCCGCCTGCCACTCGGCGGCCGCGTCGGTCGCTCCGGTGGGTGTGTCAGGCCACCCCTCGCGGAGCCTCGGCAGGGTGAGGTCGCGGCCCATCTGGCCGCCGCCGTACCAAATCGGACGCTCGCCGTTCGTGGGCCGCGTAGCGACCGAGTATCCGGTGATGACGTCCGTCGTTCCCTCCGCAAACCGGGGGCGAACGAGGACGCCGGAGCGGCGCAGACGACGCACGAATTCGGCTTCGTTCTCGCTCGCGCCGGCCGCCGCTCGGACGCTGCGCGCGAGGTCGTTCCGGGGCGCGTTCAATCGCACCTCAGCCGTGATCCGTGCCTGACGTTCCTTCGGGTCGAGGCGGTGCCATTCGGGCTGCTCTCCCCCAACGCGGGCCGCGTGCTGCTCGTACTTGCGCTGCGCCATGAGCGCCGAACGCTCCTCGACGCGGGACTGCTCCGCGGGGCTGTAGCCGCGCGTCGCACGCTCCCCCTTCGTCGACTCCAACTGCTCCAAGCCGTACTTCACTTCGAGGGCGCGCGCGGCGTTCTGTGCACGCTGGTAGTCCAAGTGCGTCGACGCCTTCGTGCCGTCCTCGCGAACCAGGTTCACGGCGATGTGCACGTGGTCGTTGCCGGCCTGCGAGAGGCCGTGACGGATCGCGACCCAACGGCACGGGGCCTTGGTCCCGTCGTTGTCGTCGAACCCCATCGCGGACACAAAGTCTTGCGCGATCGCGGCCCACTCCTGGTCGGTACGAATGCCCTCCTCGGCGCGCAGCGACAGTGAGGCGTGCCACACGTGACCGCCCTTGACCTCGACGCCCATAGCGGTGCGCGGCCGGTCAAGGTGACGCGCGATCGCTTTCGCGTTGTCGCCGCTCAGCTCGGCGTCGTCGTACCACGCCATCAGCGCGTGATCGCCGGCCACCAGGTGCGGCTCCGTGTGTTCGTTGTGGCGGCCGCCGCCGACGAGGTAGGACACCAGGCCGGGCATCCGATCGCCGCGCGTGACGTTCGGCATCATGACAGGCTCAGCTCGTCCACGGCGGCGTCGATGCGCTCAGCGACTCGGCGCACCGCGGCGAGCGTGGCGTCTGTCTCTGCCTGGCGCTGACCGGTGGCGTTGGTGGCCTTCGCGATCTGATTGACGTTGTTCGACACGGCGGCCAACAGCCGGTGCAGCTCGAACAGCTTCCCGATCGCGTTGCGCCGCTCGGTGACCGTCTCCCCCGTCTCGGATGCGAGGGTCGTCTCGACCAGCAGCCGCGGGATGGTCACCCGCTGAGCGAGCGCCAGGCGCAGCAGCCGGCCCTCCTCCTCGGGAGTCACCTTCACTTCGTGCTTGTGCTTACGACCGCCAGGGGCATTCGCACGCCGACGCCGCTCCGTCTGGGGCTCGGCTGCCGTCTCATCAGACATGCAATCCCCTTCCTTCGGCCCAGCGCAGCGACCCCGCCCCGTGCGGGGACCACACGTCCAGTGTGCCGCACCCGTCGACGGCTGTCGAGGGGTCAAGCCCACTTAGCCCTGCTAAGTGTTTAGCTTGCTCCGTCTGGGACTCCATTCGGGTTCGCTTACGTCGACAGACGGGAGTGGTCGAGGCTTCGCCTCGGCATGCTTTTGACGTGTCGACAGGCGTCGACTTAGAACCGCGCGATCCGTACGATTGGTGCATGGCTACGCAACTGACACCAGAGGAAGCAATCGAGCGCGCGCGACGTCTACAGGATGACCGCCTGACTGCGGTTCGTACCGTCGCAGAGGCGCGGCAGTCGCTCAGTGATGTGCGCGACGAGACGGCGCGCGAGCTGGCCGACCTACAGGCGCAGATCGCTGAGCGGATCGCGACCGCGGAGCGGGAGGACGTGCGCGCCTACTCGGCTGCGCTGAGCGCCGGATGGTCTGCGGACGAGCTGCGCAAGATCGGGTTTGCCGAGCCCGATAAGAAGGCGCGCACCCGGCGCCGACCGACGCGCAAGCCTGCGTCCAGCTCGGCCCCTGCGGCGGCTGACGATGCGCAGTCGGAGCCTTCTATAGAGGGGTGATCGCTGGCACGGTTCCGGCCCCACGTTCCGCTCTGCGGCGTGGGGCTTTCGTGTGTCCCCGCGTTGCGGGGTTGCACTCCGCTCCCGATCCCGTCAAGGGCGCTGCGCGTCCCTTCGGGAGAGCCCTGCGGGCTCCCCTTGACCGGCTCTCCGCTGCGTGCAAGGCGGCAAGTGTTCCGAGAAAGCCGGCACCTCGGCGTACCGCCGAACTGCCTACTTTCATCGGACACACAACAAGGGAATGGGGATCGAACGATGAGTGCACCCGTGAGTTTCGCAACGCTGACAACGACGCTTCCGCCGTCGGATGACGACCGCGGCCGGCTGCTGCGGAACGTGAGCGAGCGGGACCAACAGCTCTACGATTACGGGCGCTCCGGCTACCGGCTCGCGGCATCCGTGACGGTGCCGGGAAGCGACGTCGTGACGGTGATCGACACGCTCACCCGCGAGAGCGATCCGAGCGGTGATGGCCGATGACGCGATCGATCGCTGTGCAGGTCGCGCAGCGCATCCGGCGTGTGCTCGACACTCGGGGTCTGACGGTCGAGTGGTTGGCCGACGCGACCGGGATCAAGCTGCGCACCCTCACCCGGCGGCTGCACCTGACCAGGCCGGCGGGCCTCACGGTCGACGAGCTGAACGCGATAGCCGGGGCTCTCGATGTGGCTCCGGGTGTTCTGCTGCACGACGACCAGGACGGCGCTACCGCTTCGTCTGAGTGAGTTCCTGATCGGTCTTGCTGAGGGCGCGTGCAACGGTCGACTTGCCGACGCTGAGCACTCCGGCGATGTGGTCGAGGCTGCGATTCTCGGCGCGCATCCGCTGGGCCTGTGCGATCTTCTCCGGCGTCATCTTCGACGGCCGGCCACCGACCCGACCCTGTGCCTTCGCGTGTGCGAGGCCGCGCATCGTGTTCTCCCGGATCGTGTCGACGCGGAGCTGCGCGAACACGGCGACCATGCCGAACAGGGCGCGGCCCATCGGGGTTGTGGTGTCGATCATCGGTTCCGTCAGGCTCTTGATGTTCACGCCTCTGCGGTCGAGGTCGTGCAGCGTCTCGATGACGATCCGCTCCGTGCCACCGAGCCGGTCCAGGCGGCGCACCAAGAGCGTGTCGCCCTCGCGGAGGTAGTCGAGGCAGGCGACCCACTGCGGGCGGTCTGCGCGGCGGCTGGACTCCCCGTGGTCAACGAATACTCGAGAAGCGCCGGCCGCGCGCAGCTCGGCCTCCTGGGCGGCGGGGTTCTGCTCCCGCTTGGACACGCGGGCGTAGCCGACGACGTTCGTCATGACGCCTCCTCCTGGTGCTCTCGCGCTCGGCGCTCTAGCTCTGCGGCGAGCTGGTCATAGATCGGGGTTGCCTCGCGTCTGGGGCGCGATCGCCGTTCGGTGGCGCTGCGGTCAACGGGCTCGGGGTCGGTCACGATCACTCACGCCCTGAGCCTCGGTCGGTGCGATAGCCGGCACTTCCCCGGCGAGCCTGGGTGCCCTGCTGCGGGGTCTGCTTCGTCGCGTCGACCGCTGGCCGAGGATACGACGCACTGAGCGCTGAACGCGCCTGCGCGGCCCTGTCAGGGGCCGGCGGCACTGCGGTGCGCTCGACGGTCACCGCGGCGAACACCGGGACGAGGGAAGCCGGTTCGGGAGCGTAGGAGAACATGTCGGGCCGGCTCATGGCCGATCCCGCGTTCCACTGCTCCGGGCTCACACGAGCGAAGTCGAATCGGTACGGCGACTGCTCGGCCACGTGGGCCATGAACACCTTCGACGTGCGGCCGTTGCCCTCTCGGAACGGATGCGCCTGGTTGACGTAGGCGAACACGGTCGAGGCCGTGGCCACGAAATCGTTGCGGCTGATCCCCGCCCAGTCCGTCGACGTCACGAGCCGCTGCGCGTCCGACAGATAGCGGTCGACCTCGCCCGTCTTGACTTCACCGAAACCGCGGCCCGGACCCTTCGACATTTCGACCGTGCGGTACTCCCCCGCCCACTCGTAGACGTCTTGGAACAGGTGCCCGTGGATCGCGCGTAGGTGCTCCCCGTCGAACGTGCGCGGCACGTCGACCTCGCCGTTACCGAGCTGCACGGCGCGCACGGTGGTGTCGGTGTACTCCATCCGAGACAGCACCCGCGCGTCGCGCTCGTCGTAGAGGTTGCGCAGCGTCCCGATCCCCGTCAGCGGGTCGATGGTGTCGGGGTAGAAGTACGACTCCCAGCTATCGAACTGGGATGCCACGTCAGCGGCCGGCGCCGACGACGCCGGCCGCGCGGCGAGCGGCAGCGTGGCCGCGTCGACGGTACTCCGCGAGGTCGATCGCCCCGCGGGTGTAGTCGGTCACGTTCTCGACGTCCTCGCGTGTCGGGGTGAACCCTTCGTGCCATCCGGCGGCAAGGGCCTGGCGCACGCTGTCGCGCTGCGTCGCGTCGAGCTGCGCGAACAGCTCCGGCCACTGCTCCTCGACCGTGAATGTCTCAGCCACGATGGCTCCCTTCGTCGTCCTACCAGTCTATCGGTTTTCCCGAAAACGGTCTATAAGAAGTTTCGGCACAAGAGGGTTTCGGCACAGGGTTTCGGCACGGCGTGTCGACGTCGCCAGGATGCCGTCGGCGCTCGTGCCGGAATCGATCGTTTTCGGCCGACCTGCCCGACCTCCTCGGCTGCGGTGACAGGCCGAACCCGTCGCAAGCCATGCCGCTTCTCCGATCGCGGCAAGATGGATCGGTGTCGAGTCACACCGGGTCAAGGCGCGAGGAAGAGTCGCGACGGAGCCCCTGAAAGCGTGTGATGGGCGATAGATTCAAATCGACACTGTTGTTGACTTGCAAGGGGGGCCGTCATGGCTGATACCAAGGTTGTTTTCGTCGCGTTCGCGATTGAGGACGAGCGCCAGCGCGATTTTTTGAAAGGCCAGTCGTTGTCACCACGGGCGCCGTACGAGTTCATCGACATGTCGGTGAAGGAGGCGTACGAGACGGGTTGGAAAGAAAAGGTCCGCACGCGAATCAAGCGCTCGAACGGGGTTATCGTTCTCGTCAGCAAGAACTCCCTGACCTCAACTGGGCAGGCGTGGGAGATTCAGTGCGCAGCCGAGGAAGGCAAACCTATCCGCGGGATCTGGGCGTACTCCGACGACCGCACCACCCTCCCCGGAGTCAGCACCGTCGCGTGGAGCGACAAGAACATCAGCGATTTCATCGACTCGCTGTAGTCCAGGGTCATGCGCAAAGCCCTGATCGTCGGCATCGACCACTACGACCACATCACGCCTCTGCGCGGGTGCGTCAACGATGCGTACAGCGTCAACGGTGTTCTGGAGCGAGACGCGGACGGCACCGCAAACTTCACTTCCCCCCGCCTGATCACAGGCACCGGCCCAACTTCACCGGTCGACCGCCACGACCTCAAAGAGGCGGTGCGGGAACTGTTCCGCGACGACGCCGAGATCGCCCTGTTCTACTTCTCCGGGCATGGCTATCTCGACGACACCGGCGGATACCTATGTTCCAGCGACGCGCGAAGCGGCGATGACGGACTCGCTCTGAGCGAAGTTATGACGTTCGCGAACCAGTCCCCGGCCACCAACAAAGTCATCATTCTCGACAGCTGCCACTCTGGTGCCGCCGCCGTCACGGCGACTGGCGCAGCACAGGCCGACATACGTGAAGGCGTCACCATCTTGTCCGCCTCCACCGCCGACCAGTATGCGATGGAATCCGGCGGCTCCGGGGTCTTCACTGGCCTGCTGGTCGACGCGCTCAGCGGCGCCGCCGCGAACCTCGTGGGCGACATCACCCCGGGAAGCGTGTATGCCCACATCGATCAGTCCCTTGGACCCTGGCAACAGCGCCCCGTGTTCAAAACCAACGTGAAAACGTTCGTCTCGCTGCGACGGGCAAAGCCTCCGATCGCACTCTCAGAG
>NZ_JBFBLT010000013.1:0-59718 GCF_040702645.1 Microbacterium sp. NPDC078814 | reverse complement strand
GAGGCGGTGATACTCCCCGAGATCACCGCCGCCTAAACTAACGACAGCTGATCATCGCAACGAAGCGAAAGACCACCACTCAAACGGACGCGGCCGATTCCAACGCGATGTGCAGCACCGTGTCCGTACTGACTTTGAGTCGGTAGACCGCTCGCTCAAGCCGCAACCGGCGCAGGTGCGCTTTCGGGTTCTCACCCACGACCGCACGGAAGACGCGGTGAAAGTGATGCGGCGAAAGACCAGCGACCGCCGCGATCTCGGCGAGGGTCACCGGCTCCTCGAGACGCTCCTCCATCCAGTGAAGTGCCCGGCTCACACGTTCCGCATGCCGCTGAGCGGTGAGTGGAAGGACGACTGAGGACACGCTTCGAATCTACGAGCGCCGGTCAGTCGGCGTCTCGACGTTTTTTGCGAATCCCACCGAAGCGACTCGCCCCAATGCCCCGAAAGGTCCATATGGACATCGCGTAGACATCTCCCCTGCGAAATGGACAACTCGGAGCGTGACATCTGTAGGAACCGGCTGACGATGAACTGCTGTCGGTCGTCAGAACTGGTCTGCGAGCGCCCTCCGCTGCGCATCCCAATCGAAGTCCTCCAACGTTTTGCGAGCCGGTAACCCGGCGGCCTTGATCCGCAGCTCTGCGCCCGAAGCGTTGCGCGCCGTGGTCTTCCGCGTGAAGGAGCCTGAGTGGGACACTTCTTCTGAGGGCCACCTGTAGGGATCGCTTTGGGGTCGTCGACCGCGCATGAAGGGAGAACCGTGATGACTGGGGATGAAGTGTTCGACACGATCGCTCACGAGATGACTGCGCTTGACGGTGTGTCACGGAACCACCGCGGCAGTCTCATCGTCTCGGGAAGCAGCAGTGGCGCCGTGCGCGCCATGACCAGCGGCGGGCAGGTGGTGGTGAAGCTTGACCCAATGCGCACGGCGGCTCTCGTTGACGCCGGCGTCGGGACACACTACAAGGGTCAGAAGAACGCGTGGCTCCAGCTTCCGGCCGACCTCGACTTTGATCACGTGCGCGGTCTCATCCTCGAGGCGCTGACTGCATGAGAAACCCTTCTTGATTGATGGTCCTGTCCCCTGGTGTGGTGGAGGATCCGGCCGGGTTGTCTTCGTCGTAGACGTTGGTGAGCCATCGTGGTGATAGTCAGTGAGGGCTCGTCGGATCTGATCGACGCGGGAAGCGACCGTGTGGATCGTTGCCGCTCCGCACGATCTCACCACGGAGCGCACCGCCCGCCGCAACTGGACCCGCCCGACGACGCTCGCCACCTGGCCGGGGAGGTCGACCTGAAGGTTCCCAAATACCCGGGGGCGTGACTCACGCCTCGAGGTTCTCGGTCCCGACGAACGCGTTGTGACGCCAATAGATGTTGTCCCGGAAGTGCGCAAACCCGACGCTTTCGTACGACGCAGCGACCTTCTTTCGGGAGCGCCGAAACTCGATCTCGGACAGGTGCTCCCACGGCACCGGTTGCGCGCGGAGAACGATGAGAGTCTCCCTCCCCGTGCCGGTCACCGTCTCCACCAGCGTCGTGAGCAGACGTGGACCAAGGCGCTGACCCCGGTACGGTGGCTCCACAAAGACGCCCTCGACGATCACGAGCTGCGACACCTGCTCGCCAACCAGCGGATCGCGGGAGTCGAGCCACTCGAAGACGTTCTCATCACCGAGAATCGACTCGGTGATCTCGAATGCTTCGCCGCCTACTTGATCGAACACGTCAACGACGTCACCCACCCGGTCGAGGTCGACGGTGTACGCAGTAGCGCGCGCGATGACACGACGCTCCGGCTCCCCCTCGTCGTCGTCATCGAAGATGTACAACGTCGCGTCAGCGGAGATCTTCGCGACGCCCGACGGCAACTCCGTCCAGTTCACGGAGTCCGGTACTCCGACCAGTGGCCGCGTGACCTTCACAATGCACTCAATATCCGTGAGGTCCACGTCAAGTCGCGCAACAACAGCAGACATACTCACCCCTTCAACAACGGATACGCGGCAACGGCATCGTGCCGACAATACCCGGGCGCTAGCCGCGATCCAGCAGAGAAGCTGAGGCGCTGTGAAACCGCCGCCCACATGATCGCGACGGTCGGCCGGCGTCCGAAATGTCCATATGGACATCGCGTGGACATTTCAACTGCGAAATGGACATTTCAGAAAGATCCCTACAAGATCGACGCTTGACCCGCACGCAGAAACCCCCTACTCTGTGAATGTCACATTCACTACTAACTGAGTAGAGGGAGACCCCACAGACCCACAGCCAGGGGAACCGCGCAACGCCGTTCCCCTCCCAGGGACAGGCGCCACACCGCAGCCTGACGAGCGCTCGCCGCGCTCTTCGCTCCGTCCCTCACGGCGACCGCCGTCCTCCCAACCAGGTCGCCGCCGCGGGGGCGGCTCCGTGACATAGCCGCCCCCGCACCTTCCCCTTCATGTCCGCGAAGAGAACGATCCGCGGCCTATACCCACAGACGCATCGGAGGATCCCATGGACAGCATCGACACCACCGCACCGGCAGACTGGCACGACTTCTACGTCGACCCCTTCCCCGGCCGCAAGGGCTCCGAGCGGATCACCGACACCTGCGGCAAGTGCATCGGCACCGGCCTGTACACCGGGCCCACCCACTTCACCGATGGCCACGGTCGCCCGATCTGCTTCGACTGCCACGGCACCGGCACTCGCAGCCGGCTCGTCAGCAGCGCTCGCGCCACCGCCCGCGCCCACGCGAAGGCGCACGCCGAGCACATCGACACGACGCGCGCGATCACCGCCCGTCGCGCTGCCTTCGAGGCCGAGCACCCCGGCCTGCGCGACCAGCTCACCGAAGCTCATCTGAGCATCCGGGAGGGCAACCCGCTGCGCGAGAAGATCGGCTACCTCCTCGACTCGCTCGAGGACTCCACCGGCACCCTCGACGCCGATGAGGTCCGCACTGCCCACGAGCTGCTCGAGCAGCTCGAGCGCGAGCTGGCAGCGCGCCGCCCCGTCCCCACGGGACGCACCCTCATCCAGGGTGAGATCCTCGCAACCAAGACCACCGACACCCAGTGGGGCATCACCGTCAAGATCCTCGTCCAGGGCGAAGGCTGGCGCGTGTGGGGCACCAAGCCCTCCGAGATCTCCTCCGCGACGCGCGGCGACGTCGTCGCATTCACCGCAACCGTCTCCGCCTCGGACGACGACGACAGCTTCGGCTTCTACTCCCGTCCCACCAAGGCGCACATCATCGCCGTAGGCATCCGCCGCACCGCATGAACGAGCGCCTCATGAACAGCCGCACCAGCCTGACGATCTACCCCGCCCACGACGAGCGGTCTCTGCATCCGCCGGCGCCGATACTCGTCGACGAGCACTACTTCGTCCGCTCCGGGCTCGAGCAGCTCCCCGCCCGCCTCATCGGGTTCAGTCCTGCCGGCGCGATCGCCATCACGGCATGGGTCCACGACGTGTTCCGCTCCCCCGAGCTCGCACGCGATCTGTACCCGACCTTCATCATCGCCGGCCGCGTCCACGCCCACCCAATCCCTGCTGCCCGAGTCACCGTGCGCGAGCCCTCCGGCGTCGTCCAGGTCGTCATCACCGACCCGCGAGGCAAGCGATACCGCCCCTACCTCGGCGAAGACCGCGACGTCGCCGACCGCATCGCCGCCGCCTGGGGTTCCCACCGCGGCTACTCAGCCACCGTCGAGCAGATCACCCCGGCGGCTACCGCCTGACCACACGATCGGAGATCACCATGCGCTGCCTGATGTGCGAAGAGCCCACCACCATGTACATCCCATCCGACGACGTCGATGGCGTCGGACTGCACAGCTGCGGCGCGTGCGGCTTCGAGATCGAAGCGCCTCGTGATGAGCCCATGCGCACCGTGCCCGCCGACAGGCAGCGCTCTCGACTTTCGGCGACGACGACGACGACGGTTGCGAGAACGCTGCAACCTCTCTAGTATCAGTGAATGTCACATTCACTACTTTCTGATTGATTGAGGAGATCGCCCATGAGCGAATCGGCAGAGACCGTCACTGAGGATGTCGTCTACGTCGGGCGCAGGCAGGCGGGCAATGGCAAGCTCGCGCACTGGTACCGCACGCTCGTCGACGGCGAGATCTCCGACAAGGAGCTCGGCTCGTACAAGCCGTACACGTCGGCGCCGGTCGGCGCGATCATCACGATCACTCGCCCGATCGACGAGCCGAACTCGCTCTACACCCGCGGGCTGCATGCGCCACGGATCACGGGCGCCTATGCCGACCGCGCGGCCACCGACGAGTGGCGTGTGACCGATCAGGCCGAGGCGCAGCGCGACGCGAACGAGCGGCGCGTCAAGCGGGATCTCGACGGGCTGCCTGCCGAGTTCACCGCAGCACTGGACACCCTGGGCGCGCACTTCTCCCGCCTCAACTCTCCGCAACGGGCGGCGCTGTTGTCGCTCGTCACCGCGAAGCTCCTGCGCTACTGAGGCCGAACGTGATGTCCACCCTCGACCTGCTCGACGACAGCTTCCCGCACGGCACCCCGGACGGGTACCGCCGCGGATGCCGCACTGCAGCGTGCCCCGCGCTCATCCCCTGCCGCACCATCCACACCCGCTATGCCGGCGACTTCTCCTTCGCGAAGCTCATCGACGCCGGCACGCCCCTTGCGGAGATCCTCGAGCGCGACGCAGCCGCACGCGACCAGTCCCGGCAGCGTGACAAGATCGCCGCTCGAGAAGAGCGCCGGGCCGCGGCCGAAGCCACGCAGCCCCGCCGACCCAAGCAGGCCTCGAAGCGCACACCGACAGCACGGCCCGCCCGCCCGCCGAAGACGGCGCCGCTGAGGATCGCGACCCCGCGACCGACGTTGCTGAGGACGCGCACGCATCCTGGCTATCAGTGGATCGACAAGGCCCGCCTCGCGGCCGAGACGCTCCCCGTCGAGCGTGCCAGCACGTTCGCGGAGACGGTCGACGGCTACGAAGCAGCGCTGGATCGTCACGTCGACGAGCTCGCACAGTGGCGCAGCGACCACCGGGATCTGCGCGTCCAGCTGCGTTCCGCGGTCGAGACGCTCAAGACGGCCACCATCGCCGCCGGAAGCGGCCTATCGGTCGGCGGCGTGATCGAGCGTGCTCTGCAGGACGCCACCGCCAGGCATCAGGCAGCAGTCGACGAGCTCGCGAAGCATGATCGCCCGGCACCGCCGGCCAGGCCGCGGATGCCGCGGCCGCAGACCCCGCGGGCCCCTCGCGTCTCCCGACCGCGGCAGCTGCAGCCGCACGGCACCAACGCCTGCCGGGCGCGTGGCTGCGATCGACCGGAGTGCATCGAGGCGGGCCGCGAGTATCACCGGCAGTGGATGGCAAACCGGAAGGAACAGAGCATCCCGGCCGAACACCACGGGACCGCCTACGGCTACCAGCTCGGCTGCAAGGACCGAGATCAATGCCCTGCCGAGATCTCCTGCGCCGACGCATCGCTGACCGAAGAGCGACGCCGGCGGCGGGAAGCCGGCATCGCCCCGCAGGCCCCGCGCGTGCCCGCTGACCCCGTTCGCCGGCACGTCCGACAACTGATGGCCTCCGGCATGACCATCCTCGAGATCGCCGACCGAGCGCAGGCCTCCAAGACCGGCGTGAAAGTCCTTCTCTACGGCCGCTCCGGCGCTCGTAAGGGAGAGCTGCCGGGCGAGATCGAAGCAGCGAAGGCGCAGCGGCTCCTCGCGCTGCAGCCGACCGCCTCCGCTGCGCAGCTCGCACGTTCCGCCTGACATCGACAGCTCAACCGCCGCAAGAAGGCCCCGCCGTTGAACTGGTCGCAGCGGGTCACCATGCGGATGATCGCCGATGGCCGGTCCCCCTCCGGTGGCGCCAGCTACCTCGATACGACAGGCCTGGGGATTCCCGGTGGCACCATCCAGTCTCTCCGCAGGCGCGGTCTGATCGAGCGCTACTCATGGGTCGAACCCGGCTGGGTGCTCACGAAAGCCGGCGTCGATGCCATCAACAGTGGCGCGTGTGACGAACCCGACAGCAGCATCGACGACTAACCTCACCGATCTTCGCAACTCGGGTGTCCGCGAACAGCGCCAAGACCGGCCTATACCCAGCAAGAAGGGCCTGCGGCACAGTCAGGCACGGGGGTTCCCCTACCAGACTCGCAGGCGTATAGTCAGTGAATGTCACATTCACTATTTGATTGAGGAGACAGGCCATGACCATCACCCAGGCCGCAGCCCCCACGGGCACCGCGGTCACCATCGCAGGAACCGTCCGCACACCGCTCACCCTCGTCCGCCGACTCACCGACCGTCAGGCGCGCGTAGGGTTCCGCGTCGAGACCGACGCCGGCTCATACAACGTCCACGCCAACGGGATCCTCGCCGAGATGCTCCGGCTGACGACCCACCGCGGCGACCGTGTAATCGTCCACGGCCCGGCTGTCACGTTCAGCCACCCTGCCCAGACCATCCCCGACCTCGAGGCCGACAGCGTCGAGCTCGACCTCCGCTGACCCACGACGAGGATGGACACCACGACGCATCAGCAGGAGAGAACCCCATGACCCGCATCTTCCACGTCAACGGCAAGCCCGTCGACGTCACCGACGCCGCCGCGGTCCAGGCACTCACCGCGGACGAGTACGCCGACCTGCTCGCTCAGACCCTCAACGACACCGACGCGACCGACACCGAGATCGTCGGACTGCGCCAGGACCAGCCCGACGCCGGCACAGGGTTCATCATCACCAACCCGCCCAACGAGAGCGGGAGCGAGCGATGACCGAGCGCCGGAACAACACAGCCCATCGCCGCGGCGTTGGTGTCCGCAGCGCGGAGGCTCGACGATGCCCCGTGTGCGGACGCGGCGCCGCGCTGGTGAGCGTCACTCCCCGCCCGCTCACGCCAGAGGAGACGACCACCTACTGCCGGTGGGACGACTGCACCTATGCGCGGGTGGTGCCCTCTTCGAGTGATCTGTCGCGGCTGCGAGACGGCACACATGCGACTGCGAGAGCGATCGCCGACGCCGAGGCTCGCGGAAGGATCGACGACGCTGCGAATCAGGTGCTGATCGACCGCCTGTACCCGCCGCTCGATTCGACCGGTCAGCCGTGGCGGAGCGCGTTCGATCATGCGCGCCAGGAAGGGCACAGCGAGGCCGAGGCATACGACTTCGCAGACGAGTACGCGGCCTACGTGGAGGACCGGCAGTACGAGATCCGCGATCCTGACCTGCCGATCCCGTCCCCGAGCGAGTACACGCGATGACCGGGCGTGAGAGTAGTAGGGATCGGCATCAGCGCACGCTGAGCGAGTGGACAACTCGCGCAATCCGGAGCATGTTGCGTTCCTCGGACCCGGCCACCGCCTTCGCACAGCAGGACGGGGTCATCAAGGATCGCATCAGGAACGAGCTCGGTCAGCACCGCCGCGCAACGCTGAGGGTGATCCTGCCGATCGTGCTGCTCGCTGTCGGCGTGGTGATCGTGGTCCCCGCCCCGATCGTGCTCCTGCCTCTTGCCGGCATTGCGGTGGTCTTCGTCATCATCGTGCGAGAGGACCGACTGGCCCGCCTGCACGAGGCGATCCAGCGTGTGGACCCCGACGAGGACACCCGATGAACGAGGCATCGCCGACCGTCACGCTGGACGTGCGCGCAACGATCGTGCGCACGATCCAGCAGCACACGGACGAGGCGGACGAGGAGGCCGGCTACATCGCGGACGACATCATGGACGCGCTGAGCCTGGGCAGCGAGCTCACGGTGACCGTCCCCAGGCTGCGGCGCCGCGGCGAGCACGAATGGCCGTGCGCGCTGTTCTACGTCGGGAACTGGAACGGTTCGCGGCCGCGTGCACGGTGCAGTTGCCCGCCTGCCGAGGCGGGAGCCGAAGGATGAAGGATCCCCGCCAGCTCTCCCAGGCTGAGCTCGACGAGTACCTCGACCAGCTCGTGCGTGACGGCGACGATGACAGCCCGGAGTTTCACCGCGCCTACCAGGTGTGGGAGGAGCTCAACGGCTGACGTTTGACCATGCCGCCCTCATCGGGGCCCTGCCGACCGGCGGGGCCCCGATTTCTGTCCGCGAACACCCCCAACCCCGGCCTATACCCAGCAGACGAACGGGAGAGGCCATGTGCGACGACATCGACCACGGAGGGCGGCGGTGCCCGTCGTCGACGGCCGAAGGGCAGCGGCGTCGCCGCGCCGAGAAGCGCGAGCGGAACGCCGAGAAGCAGCTTGAGGCCTTCATCGGCGCGACCCCGTTCCGGCCGGTCTCGGGCGAGCTGATGCGGATGAGCTCGCGCCCCAGCTATTGGGACACCGACGAGTGGATCGAGTACGAAGACACCCTGCGCGCGGCCGCGGAACGTCACGGGATCGAGATCTCCGAGCTGCAGCACGCGGACGGGCTCTGGGAGGGCACGTCGGAGCCTGCAGGCGCCTACATCGTCCACGCGGACAGCTTCGAGCAGGTCACCGACTGGGCCGGCGAGCTGGCGGGGCGGTATGAGCAGGACAGCATCATGGCCGGGTACTTCGACGCTGACGGCCCCGACCGGGTCTACAGCTTCGCCGCCGGCACCGGCTCGCAGCAGCAGGTCCAGGAGACCCTCGACATTCTCCGCGCCGCCGGCGCACCGGGAGGCAGGCTCTATGACGGCAAGCTCGAGATCGCGGAACCCGCCGAGTATCCGCTGCCGGCATCCGCCGTGAACGCGATCGCCGCCCGTCTCGGAACAGAACCCACCTTCGCTCGAGCGCACGTTGCCTTCGTGCCCGGCAACGACAGCTACCGTCACCACCAGCCGATCAAGGAGATCCAGTCGCTCAGAGAGCGGTACGCCGATGCGCACGGTTTCCCACAGCGCACGCCGATCCCCCGACTGACCGAGCTCGACGACATCGCTGCAGCGAGGGCATACGCGGCCGCACCGCACGAGCCCGCGCACCCGCAGGTCGCCCGCTCCTACCGATCACTGCGGCAGCACATCGGCGCTCAGTGGGACATGCTCACAGAAGCCGGCTACACCTTCGAGCCCTGGCACGGCGAGACCGAGCAACCCTACGCCGACTCTGCCGCGATGCTGGCCGATCTCCGCGAGAACAAGCACCTGTTCTACTTCCGCACCGAGGTCTCGCAGCACAGCGAGGGGGCCCTTCCGCCGGATCATCCGATGGCTCGCAGCGTTACGGTCACCCTGCCCACGGGCGAGCGGGCGCCGATGCTCGCCAACGACGTCTTCCGCGCCGTCCACGACGCGATCGCGCACAGCGAGGGCCACCAGTTCGGACCCTACGGCGAGAAGCGCGCCTGGTGGACACATCGTGCCTGCCTCCCCCGCGAAGCGCGGCTCGCGCTGTGGTGCGAGACGCGCGCGCAGAACTGCTGGACCAACGCCGGCCCCCACATGACCACGGAGGGGGAAGCCGGGCATCCCCGGCTCATTCGGCGAAGGGAACCGGGTTGGATGCCGCTGAGTGAACGCCCCTATGCGCAGCAGAAGTGCTGCCGCGTCGACTCAGCACTCCTCTAGTCCACGGCGGTTGACGAGGGTACGTCGCCCGCGTACCATCAGTGAATGTCACATTCACTACCGTTCTGATCTGAGGAGGACTCCATGACAACGGCCATCAAGATCACCCCCGCTGGCGAGATCGACACCATCCGCATCGACGAGCTGCCCGACTACCAGCGCGAGATCGGCGGCTGGGTCGCAGAGCTCCGCCTGACCAACGGCCACGCACTGCTCGTCGACGAGGAAGCCGGTCTCAAGGTCACAGAGCCGAACCTGCTCGCCTCGCTCTACCTGACCGAGCACGGCCGCAGCGCACTGCTGTTCAGCACCGCGCTCATCGTCGGGCTGCACCCCAGGACCGGTGAGTGGATCGACGTCGCCCCCGACGTCGACGAGCAGCTCCGCGCGATCGCTGCGCAGATCTGACCTCATGCCCACCCTGAACGCTCGGCCGGTACTCATGCCGGCCGAGCCGCCCTCCTCCCCCGCGAGCGACTACTGCCAGCGTTGGTCTCGCGGCGCCCATTCGTGGCGCCACATCTCCGAAGGCGGGTTCGACCCCCGTCTATACCAGGTGGCCCCGATCACGGAAGCCGCCGCGCGAGCATTCGTCATCGACGAGCACTACGCAGCATCCTTCCCCGCAGCACGCTTCTCGATCGGGCTGCTCACCCGCGACGACCGCTTCCCCATCAACGGCGCCATGGTCGACGAGATGGCACTGGTCGGCGTCGCCACCTTCTCCACCCCGATGAGCAGAGGAGTCCTCAGCTCCGTCTTCGGCACGCTCGAGCCCTACGAACAGAGCATCGAGCTCGGCCGATTCGTACTCACCGACACACCCGCGAACGCCGAATCCTGGTTCCTCGCACGCGCTTTCCGCCACGCCTACGACCGGGGCATCCGCGGCGTCGTCTCTTTCGCCGACCCCTTGCCACGGCGCCGACAGATCACCGAGACCCTCGACAACGGCACCACAATCGAGCGCATCGAACAGACCTCGCCCGGCCACATCGGCGGGATATACCAAAGCGTCAACGCGATCGCCCTCGGCCGCAGCACCGCACGCACCCTGAACTACCTCCCCCGCCGCGGCCTCGTGCTCTCCGAGAGATCTCTGTCCAAGGTAAGAGGACAGGAGCGAGGCGCCGACGCCGCCGAGCGACACCTGGTCTCGCTCGGCGCCCCCATCCGCCGCGCAGGGCAAGACCCGCGAGCCTGGCTGCGCGAGGCGCTCGCCGCGCTCGATGTCACGAAGATCAGGCATCCGGGGAACTTCCGATACGCCTTCCCTCTTGGCAGCAGCTCCCAGCGTCGCCGGCTGCCGATCGGGCTGCCGCGCACCGCGTACCCCAAAGCCGCCACCGACATCCTTCCGGGCTGAGACCCCCGCTGCAGGCGGGTGCAAATCGGAGTTGACGGGGCATATCGAATGCCTCATACTAGTGAATGTCACATTCACTACTCGTCCACTCTGAGGGAGGACACCATGACCACCAAGACCCGCCGCAGCGGCACCACCCGCCGCACCCCGGAAGAGCGCCGCGCACAGGCCGAGGCGCTCCACGAGCAGCTCACCGCACAGGTCGCCACGCTGGCCGAGAGCGAGAACTGGAAGGCCTGGCTGCGCTTCGCGCGCATCGTCCGCCGGCGCTCGTTCTCCAACCAGATGCTCATCCTCGCGCAGGGCGGCACCCACTGCCTCGGCTACCGCCAGTGGGAGACCCTCGGCCGTCACGTCGTCAAGGGCGCGAAGTCGATCAAGATCTTCGGCTACTCCACCAAGCGGATCGTCGAGGTCGACGAGGCCACCGGAGAAGAGTCCACCAGCAGTCGAGTGATCTACCCGGTGCTCTCCGTGTTCGACGTCCGCGACACCGATGGCGAGCCGCTCCCCGAGCAGCCGGCCATCTACCTCGAGGGCGACGACGTCGCAGGCCTCTTCGACCAGCTCGCCGACTTCATCACCGCGCAGGGCTGGGATGTCGCGCTCGAGGACATCGCACAGGACGGGCTCAACGGGTACACCGATGGCCAGGCCCGACAGATCCGGGTCGACAGCAAGATGGCACCGGCCATGCGCGTCAAGACCCTCCTGCACGAGATCAGTCACGCACTTCTGCACTTCGACGAGGGCAGCACCCGCGAGCACCGCGGAGTGATCGAGACCGAAGCCGAGTCGGTCGCGTACTGCGCCGGTGGCCTCCTCGGACTCGACACGTCCGCGTGGTCGATCGGGTACGTCGCAGGATGGGCCGGCGGTGACGTCGACCTCATCCGCAGCGTCGCCGGCAACGTCCTCCGTGCCGTCAACGCGATCGCCGACGCCATGCTCGGCGCCGACGACCAGGCCGCGGCCGCGTAACAGCCCTCGGGGGGCGGGCTCGCCTATGCCCGCCCCCGAGAATCTCTGTCCGCGAACACCCCGAACTGCGACCTATACCCCTAGACGAATACCCCGGAGGAACCCATGGATCTCGCCCTGTCTACCGCCCGCGACTTCGCTCCCCTTCTGCTGGGCAGCGGCGGCCTCGTCGGCATCCTCGTCACCGTCGACACTGCACGCCGCGCAGAGCGCACGGTACGGCGCAGCCTCAAGTTCCTCGTCACCCTTCTCCTCAGCGTCGCCGCGGTCGCCGCGGCCGTCGTACTCGGCGCCGCCCTCTTCCTCTGAACGGACCACTCATGAACCGCCGAACCACACGCCTCGCCTCCGCCGCCGGCGCTGTTGTCGTCGCCCTGCTCGCTGGCGCGATCGCGATCACCAGCCAGCCCTCCGGCGTCAGCGACCTCACCGACACCGCGCCCGCGCCTGTGCCTGTGCCTACCGCAGAGATCTCCGCGGACGCCGCCGCAGCCCTCGATGAGCTCGAGCAGCTCGTCGTGGCCGATGCAGCCGACCAGGACAGCTACGACCGTGACGCGTTCGGGCAACGCTGGGCCGACATCGACCGCAACGGCTGTGACCAGCGCAACGACGCACTCGCGGCCGCGCTCGAGAACATCACCACCAAGCCCGGCACACACGACTGCGTCGTCCTCACCGGAACGCTTCACGACCCTTACACCGGGCTCACGATCGCCTTCGAGCGCGGCCAGGGCACGAGTGAGCTCGTGCAGATCGACCATGTCGTGCCGCTCGCGTGGGGGTGGCGTCAGGGCGCCGACGAATGGGACGAGGCCCAGCGTGAGCGCTTCGCCAACGATCCTCTCAATCTGCAGGCCACGGACGGCAGCACCAACCAGTCGAAGAGCGATCGCGGCCCCTCCGAATGGATGCCCCCGAACGCGGACTACGGATGCGCCTACGCTGCGCGCTTCGTCGACGTCCTCACCGCCTACCAGCTGACGGTCAACCCGGCCGACTACTCCACGCTCCGCGCGCAGCTCGCCAGCTGCGCCGCATGACCCCCCACCCGAGAGGACTGACAACGATGAGCACTCTGAACAACATCGTCATCACCGATGACACCGGCACCCGTTACAACGATCTCTTCCTCGACATCCCGCTGGACAGCTACGAGATCTCCCGCTCCTCTGTCGGCTTCCATTCCGTCGACGCGATCGTGCCAGCCGACCCCTACTCGACCCGCGCATCCGAAGATGGTCCGCTCGGTGCACTGCTTTTCCGCTGGGCTCAAGCGCACGTCGCCGGCCGCAACTACATCATCAGCTGGCAGTACATCGACGCTCACGACGTCCATACCGTCGCCGTCGCCGACACCACCACTCGCGAGCTGCACTTCGTCAACCTGTTCGGCCACGTCATCGCCGGTCGACGCAGCTACAGGCTCCGTGAGCTCGCCGACGCGCTCGACCTCCTGATCGACGCCAGCTTCGACTGAGGACCAGGCCATGCTTTCCGACGAGGTCGCTCGACAGATCATCCACGGCAGCCCCGAGGGCTACGACCTCGGATGTCAGACCCGCGCCGGATGCGCCAACCACCACCACCCCACGCTCATGACCTGTTTCGCCGCCGCGATCGCCGTCCGCGATGACTGGCGCCTCGCGAAGCTGCCTCGCAACGAACCCCTCCCCAAATCCGCTCGGCGGCTACGCCGCTCCTCCCCCAGAAGCAAGGAAGGAACACCCTCATGACCGACCCCGAGCTCACTGCGTGGCCGGCACTGCGCCTCGGAGATCATGCCCTCATCCGGGAGCGCGCGACAGCACGCGAGCTCGCCGTCACCATCGTCGCTCTGCTCGAGCCGATCGAGGGCGAGGGTGAGGGCCTGGTCGACCACCGGGGCCGCGTCATCCGGCACCACTTCTACGACGCCCGACCCATCGCGGCCGACGTCGATCTCCCCGACCAGCGCGACGTCGACACACGCTTCGCCCGACTGACCGCAGATCTCCTGAACACGAGGACACGATGACCGCACCGCTCACCACCACCGAGACCCGCCTGCTACACAAGTCGCTCGAGCTCGCCGCCGGCTACGCGAACAATGAACGCGACGAGACCGCGATCCTTGAGCTCAGCGCACGCATCCGACAGGCACAGAAGACCATCCCCTCTGCACCGGACGCGCACACCACGATCCTCGCGACGATCGACGCCATAAAGCGCGCAGGACGCCACGAGCAGCTCACCCCTCAGCTGCTCGACCGAGTCGCTGACGAGCTCCTCCAATCCACCCCGCTCTGACCGCCCCGCGCGGTACACTAAGGCGCGGCACCCGGCTGTTGAGCAGGTTCCCTTCCGCCCCTCGGGGCGATGGCTCCTCCTCAGTTGGATCGTTGGTGAATGTGACAATTTCCACGCTCCGGCCGGGTGCCGTTTTCTCTTGCCCCGGTGGCACGCGATCATCGACGATTGCTCACCGGTGGACCAGTCGCCCTCACATACTCCGACCAGGTGCACTCGACAGCGAGCCTCATTGCATCGTCGGGGAAGTAGCCGATCAACACTCGCCGCTCGGGATCGCGATCGAACGTCACGGAACGCAGCAGCCTACGGCCGCGGATCTCGACATGGCGGATGATCGCGATCCTCTTGCTGTGGTCGAACACGTACCAGATCCCCGGCTCCGGCGACGCCTGCAGCTGAGACATCGGAGACCAGTGCTGCACCACAACAGCGAACACTATGCCGGCGCACCGACAGCCCCGTGCCGACGACGACCGCGTGACTCAGCTCGTCAGCGACCCGCCGGATCCGTAGGCGTCGTGGTCATACCGCTGTAGCGCAGCAATGAACTCGGCACTAGTGATCTCATAGCGAGCCACCGCGGCCGCGGCGCCGTGGAACAGAGCAGCGTTGGGATACACACGGCCGCACACTGGGCAGACCGCGAACTCGTCGGGGTCGGCCGAACCAGCAGCATCGAAGGCAAGACGCCCAAGACGATCGGCGCTCCGCCAGTCCTGAGTCCACGAATCATTGCCACAGGCGCAGACCTGATTCTCCCCTTCCTCATCGACCGTCGCGGTCCCATCGACGCGGACGGTCGGGTACGGCCAGCTCACGATGCCGCACTCGCTGCTGTCGCCTTGCGGGGACGTTTCTTCGGCATCGCGAGCTCGTCGACCGTGGTGAGCTTCGCATAGCTGGCGAACAGCGCTCGCAGTCGGTCAGCCTCCGTCGCTATCCCCCGCAGGCCCAGGGCCTTGTCGACAGCAGTGTCGAGCTCACGATGCGCCCGGAGCAGTTCGGGCGACATCGCGAGGGGGTTGTAGTGGTCTGCGAGCGAGCGTTCTGGGCGTAGCGCTCTCGCATCCAGAACGGCTTGCCCCCCGGCGATGATGGCGGCACGCTGCGTGTCGGTGAGGGCGGGCAAGGGGAAAGTGTTCCACGTCAGGGTGCTCGAGAAGCGCAGACGAGACTCAAGGCGACCGCCGATAGTGCGCTGCCAGGTGATGAATGCCGACGACGAGATCACTGCGAAGGCGAGGCCGTCTGGGTCGTCTGCCTTGAAGTTCGCGTCACCGCAGATCACATCAGGGGTGAACAGGGCGGTCGGGAAGAACTTGCGTGTCTCGCTCACATGCCGCGGCACACAGACATAGGGCGTGTCGGGTTGCGACCTTTGACCGAACAGGTGCGGCGTGTCCGCCATCTGTCGCGTGGACTCGGCCTTCGACGCTGCGCGGAACTGACGCACGGCATCCAGCCGCCCGCGGAGTATCGGGGATCGGGCGATGTCGCTGGGGTCAAGATCCACGAGCCACAGGCACCACCGGGGTTCGTTGTGGATGAGCTGTCGGGCGCCGACAAACGGCCGGACGTACTTCGCGGCGATCGGATCTGCCATCACTTCCGCATAGTCGGCCGGCTCGATCAGGAGATTGCCGTCGTCGCGAGCCATGTTCCCGAACACCATCGGAGGGAGAGCCGACGCCAGCGGGCTTCGCCGCTGATCGATTAGCACAATGGGACCGTCGACCAGGTATCCGTTGAGCTGATCCACGACGGGGATCTCGACGGGCTCGCCCTTGAGGTTTCCTGAGTAGTCGAACAGCCGCGCTCTCTTCCTCGACGGCCGGTCAAAACCGATCACCGAGCAATGCACTGCCGCAGCGCCGGGCGCTTCACTGGTCCACGCGAACGTCCGGTGCGCGAACTTGACGCGCCACCCTGCGGCAAACACAGGGCCGAAGAGCGCTGGCACCGGCTCTCCCTGTGCGATCGAGTTTGTCGAGACGAACGCGAACTCGCCTCGGTAGCCGGGACGGCCGAGCAGCTCGAGAGCCTTCGCGTACCAGCCGGTGACATAGTCCAGCCGACCGATGTCGTCCCTCCGCCACACGTCGCGAAGTTCCTGCGCTTGCTCGGTCGAGCGGGTGGCGTGGCCGAGGAAGGGCGGATTGCCCATGATGTACAGGTGCTCAGTCGGTTGTAGGACAGCTGCCCAGTCGACACGCAGCGCGTTGCCGACGACGATGCTCTTGATCTTGTCCAGCGGCAGCGGATCTGGTGCAGATCCAAGCGCCAGCTCCATCGCCTGGTTTGCCTGGTGTTCCACCAGGTGCAGCGCCGTCGCTGCGATCTGCGCGGGCCATTCCTCGAGCTCGATCCCGTGGAAGCTCGACAGCCGCACGGCGAGGTGCTCCTCGGTGAAGAACATTGTGCGGGCCGTCTCACCGGACAGCTCTTGGATCCGCAGCAGAACCTCAAGATCGAGGGCTCGCATCTGTCGGTAGCCGACCACCAGGAAGTTGCCACAGCCGCACGCCGGATCAAGGAATCGCATCAGCCCCATGTCCGCACGCAGCTTCTTGAGCTTGGCGGTGTCGTGGTACCCGTCCGTGAACCGCTGCCGCAGCTCATCGAGGAACATCGGGCCGATGACCTTCATGATGTTGGTCTCGGTGGTGTAGTGCTCGCCGAGCTCACGCCGAGCGGTCTTGTCTTTGACGGCCTGGAAGAGGCTGCCGAAGATGGCCGGCGAGATCGCCGACCAGTTGAACATTGCAGCCGCGATCAGCCGGTCACGCATGCCTGCGTCGAACGACGGGATCGACACCGATTCCTCGAAGACTCCACCGTTGACGTAGGGGAATCGCGAGATTAGCTCGTCGAGGTTTGACTGCCGACGAGACGGCTCACGTCCCATGACCTGGTACAGCAACGACAGCTGAGGCCCGAGGTCGGAACCATCCGTCGCGGTGCGGGTCTCGAGGAACTCGAGGAACAGATCGCGATCCCACACTCCGGCGTCATCGGCGTAGAGGGCGAACAAGGTGCGCACCAGGAACACCGACGCCTCGTGATCGTCGTACCCAGACCCCTCGAGGGCCTCGTAGAGGGACGCCATCAGCTTTGCCGCTTTGATCGACGCAGACTCCTGCGCCTTCGATCCGAAGGTGCGCTCACCGTACCCGGCGAGGAAGGCGAGCACGTCAGCGCGATCCCGCATCTGGGTCAGGGCGAACTCCTGCACACCCTCGCTCTCAGCGTGGAGATCGAGCAGACGGAACCGGCGGAAGTCGCTCGTGATTACCCACCGAGGAACCTCCGGGTCAGGAAGGTCGTCAATGTAGTCGAGCGCCTGCTGCTCAGCCGCGACGAGATCCTTGCCGGCGGACTTCATTTCGATCAGCGCGAGACCAGGGATCAGCGCGTCGATGTATCCGCGCGAGCCGGTCGACGAGCGCTTGACACGCTTCTCGTAGAACGCCGCGCGGGTCTGGGTTATCCCGTACACGCCGAGCAGATCCCGGACGAAGGACTGCGCTTGCTGTCGCTCGTCGCCGGGCTCGTCCTGCCAGTCACGGGTGAACTGCGCAGCGCGGGCTCGGATCTCATTCATCGACAACGACTTCGGCACGATCCCAACGCTATCCGGCCAGACCACTCGCACCCGGTACTACCCGACCTCCGTCCGCAGCGTGGCGGCTGCTTGGCGCCACCACCACAGCGACGACGACGACGACGACGTCTTGACATGAGCGCCGACTGATTCTAGGGTAGTGAATGTCACATTCACCACCTGAGGGGGTCATCATGCGCGCGTTTCCCGTGAACCGCGACACCATCGACCTGTTGGTCACCGCCGCCTACATTTCCACACCCGCCTACCGCAGCAGCACTCCGCGCGAGCTCGCCGAGAACGCCGACCGGATGGGTCAGAGCCTCTGGGATGAGAACTACGCGAGCGTCAGCTACGCGATCAAGCAGCACATCGCCGCACCGCGCTACGAATGGCAGCCGGTCGCCGAGATCGTCCCCCATGCCGATGACGAGCAGGCGTTGCAGATCGAGCGCAGCCGTCTACTGCTCGCCGAAGTCTCCTGCCATCACCCCGGATGGGATCAGTCCCCTGCGCGTGACCTCGTCGAACGCCTCGGCGACGCGATCGCGCGACGGTTCGCTCACCGCCCGCTCGTCGACTCCCCGGACCACCTGGGCGTGAAGGAGTATGAGGGCCTGCATCGCGCCGCCGAGGTCTGGGAACGGGAGATCGGATTCCGCCACCCTCTCACGCACGACGCGGCCGCGCGGGAAGGGAGCCGGCCATGATGCTCACGATCATCCACGCGGCCGCGGAAGGCACCCTCATCGAAGGGACCAGCCGGGGCGACGGCACGGCCGATACTCTCAAGGCCAACGGCTGGCGGTGGAGCCGGGCGCTCGGATCTTGGTACATCCCCCACTCCCGCGACCGCGAACCGAAGATCGCGATCATCAACCGCACCGCCGAGCAGCTCACCGCTGCCGGGTTCGTCGTCGAGATCTCGATCGACTATGAACGCCGGGCCGCGGCCGTCGTCGAGGCTGACCTGGTCGACCGCAGGAACGATCGCGCTGCCGCCCTGGCGGTGCGCGCAGATCGACGACACCAGGACGCCACCGAAGAGGCAGAGCGCGCGGCCCGCGCGCTGCGACGCCTCCCCGAAGGTGGCGAGCCCATCAAGGTCGGACACCACTCGGAGGCCGGCCACCGCCGAGCGATCGGCAAGGCGGACGCGGCGATCCGCCGCTCCATCGACGCCGACGCGGCGGCACGGCGCGCCCAGGTGCGTGCCGACGTCGCGGCCGCGGCGACCGATGCACGGTATGCGCCGATCACCGTGGCGAACCGGATCGAGAAGCTCCGCGCAGATCGCGCCGGCATCCGTCGACGTCTCGACGGGTCAAGCCGCACCCTTCCTGGCGGGTATGTCGAGGTCACGGCTGCAGCCACCGGCGCCTACGCCGAACGGCTCGAGAGGGAGCTGGCCGCGACCGACGATCAGCTCACCTACTGGCAGGAGGTCCGCGCCGAGCAGGTCGCGACCGGCGCGGCCACCGACCACAGCAAGGACACCATCAGCGTCGGCGACCAGATCAAGTACTTCGGCGCCTGGTGCACCGTAACCCGCACCAACCCGAAGAGCGCCACCATCGTCGACGCCTACGGCCACCGCGGCACAGTCCCTTACACGCACATCCGCGAGCACCGTGCCGGCCAGAGCGGAGCGATCTCATGACCATCGCCGCCCGCCCCCGCACGATCCCGGAGCCCACGACTCGTTGGCTCCGCCGTCTCGTAATCGCGCTGCTGTACATCGCAGCCGCGGTCCTCTCTGGGTGGCTCGGGATCCTCGCCGCGCCGATCCTCGATCGCATCATCGTCACCGCCGCGGCGGTGATCCTCGTCCCCATCACCATCGCGCTCGTGATCGACTTCTTCAGCAACCCAGATTGAGCGTCCGATGCCCGCCTACAAGGTCCAATGGCAGCAGCGCGTCGACGTCACCGCCACCGTCACTGTGGAGCTCGACGAGCTCGCCGACTGGGCATGCGAGCATCTCGGGCTGCGCACCCTCGAGGCCGGTGCGCCGGCAGGCGCGGCGCCGGCAGGGGTTCGGATGATGCTCGAGCGGAACGGGCCTCTGCGGGAGCAGCTGCTGCAGCGGTGGGCAGCGGCGCACATGCCGCACAGATGATGTCCCGCTCCGATGAGCAGAGCAGAGGCCCCACCGGCGAAGAGCTGCCGGTGGGGCCTCTGTCGTCAATCACGCGAGCCGTTGCGCGAGCTCGTCGATCTTGTCGGGACGGAAGCCCGACCAGTGATCCTCATCCGTGATGACGACCGGTGCCTGCAGGTAGCCGAGCGACTTGACCTGTTCGAGCGCTGCGGCGTCTTCGCTGAGGTCGACGACGTCGTACTCGATTCCCTTAGCATCGAGCGCGCGGTGTGTCGCGACGCACTGTACGCATGATTTCTTGGTGAACAGCGTGATCGTCTTGTCGCCGTTCGTCAGTGTGGTTGTCATGGGTGATCTCTCCTCCTTCCTGGGTCTCGTTTGCTGAGCATGGCGGGCAGCTCAGACACGGGCAGCCGCGCGGCGCTTGAGCCACACGATGAGCGCGATCGCACCGATCAGGATCGCGAGGATGACGAGGATCTGTCCCCAGCCGAGGCCGACGCCGTCGACGACGGGGATCGCCACGGTTTCACCCTGCTCGAGCAAGTGGTACTTCAACATCCACGCGCGCAGCGGATCGAGGAACATCCCCAGCGACACTGCGCCACTGGCCAGGACGAGCACGGCGATCAGCAGCAGCGAGATCCAGTCGTCTTCCGACACGCTCTGGTTCGACACGCGATTCATCCCTTCTCTCGGGGCCGGTAGGCCCGCAGCATCATGACGGCCACGACGATCAGGCTGCTTCGGGTCGGCGGTAGCTGATCACCGAGTTGTCGAAGAGCGTCAGCAGCCCGTCCTCACCGCTGTCGAGGTCGCGGTATTCGATCGCGAGGTACTCGTCGTCGACGACGTCGGGCTCCACTCCTTCGACCACTCCCCACAGCCCCAGAGTCGCGTCGACGAGCAGGAGATCTCCGACCTCGAGCTCCACCGCGGGGCCCTCGAGGGATTCGCCGTATCCGTCGCCGTCAGCGGCCGCGTCGACGTCCGGTGCATCGTCGTCGACTTCGGGCACGAACCGGACCCGTTCACGAGAGTCCAGTGGGGTGACATTGGAGGGTCGAAGCGCGTCGTGCTTGGTCGTCGACGGTACCGATGCATCCCAAGCGACAATCTCGGCCGAGGACCACTGGAAGTAGTCGGGCTCGAGCTCCTCCCCCTCGCCGTCGTCGGTGAGCTCCGCTTCCGGGTCGCGCACCATCATCCGCTCGTAGTCGGCAGCGTCGGGACGCAGCGCCGCCAGGTGATCCCAGTCCGCCTTGTCGGTGGAGTCGAGCTTGGCGGGGTCGGGGGTGTAGAACGCCTGAATCTCGACGGGCTGAGATTCGGCGTTCAGAGTGACACCGCGGCCACGCTTGTTGCGAGGGATCGCGACACCGACCGCGAAGCTGTCCCACATCATGTTGGCGCCCTGCGGGGAGAGACGACCGAAGCTGACGCGGGCGCCGAAGTTGTCTCGCATCTCACCGCCGAGGAACTCGACGTCGGGGCGCTGCAGACCGAGCAGGATGTGGATCTTCGCCGACCGTGCCAGTCGCGCGAGATCGGAGAGCAGATCGAGAACGGGGGCCTGCGCCGGCGCACCCTTCGGCTTCACCGTCTTGTACCAGCGCTGCACGCGCGCCTTGAACGTCGCGTACTCGTCGATGATCAACGCGAGGGGGTCGAAGTCCTCGAGCCGGGCCGTGCCGTTCTCGAGCTGCGAGTACCGCTCCTCCATGAGCTCGTGCGCAGCGTGCAGCATCCGCACCTGGTGCTCCACCCGCGCGCCGACGAGCTCGACGTTGGGCCAGTCCCGGAATCCGGCGAACTCGATCCGCTTCCCATCGAGTACCCACACCCGCCAGTGAGCGTGCGCGAGATGGGTGAGCACCGTGTGCTGGAAGCTGGTCTTTCCCGATCCGGTTCCACCGATGACGAGGCAATGCGGGGAGACCGCCGGATGCCACGACTGGATCTGACCGTCTTCGTCAGGACCGATCGGGATCTTGAACGCCTTGTAGGCGGCGTGGGTGAGTGCGGCCGCGGGCTCCACTTCGTGCAGGACCATGTCGGGCATCGTCGGTCGGACCTCGAACGTGATCTTGTCGCCCTCGAGATCCCAGTGCGCACGCCACCGGCCAGGGAGCATCGAGGAGACCACCTTCTCGACCTGGGAGCGCCGCGCCGCGATCGCCATCTTCGGTCCCACGTTGTGCTTGACGTCGATCTTCGAGACCGAGCCGTCATCGGCACTCTTCACCGAGACGCTCGCGGTCGGGTCGATGACCAGCTTGACGACCTCGATCGCGCGCTGCTGCTCACGGGAGACCGGATCACTCACGGGTGCGAGCTCGACGACGAGCACGCACCGCCTCGAGTTGTGCTTGCGTACCCGGTACTCGGCACCAAGCCTGCGTGCAAGGCCTGCGAGGATCTGGTCGACGAAGCGGGGGTCGGTGTCATCGACGTGCGAGGCGTACCGGATCTTGATGCGCTCCGGGAGGCCCACCCATCCACGAGTCCACTTCACCGGCACGACGAGAGCACGGGTTGGCTGTGCCGCACCGAGCATCGGAAGGACCGCCTCGATCGCCGGGTCCATCCGCCCTTCCCGTTGGAAGGTCCGCACGCCGGATGCGACCGCGCCGGCGGCGAGCAACACGGCCACGACCCACACCAGCGGGATCAGATCGGTGAACGGGCGCACCGCGTTCAACCCGGTGGCGGCGGTCGCCAGTGCGATGCACAGCAGCGCCGGGATGATCCCGGTCAGCTGACGCCGAGGAAGAACACCCAGAGCCACCGTCGCCGGTGCAGGTGGGCGCGCCGGCGGACGAGATGCCACACGAGTTGTCGTTGCCATTCGAGCCTCCTGAGTGGGCCGAGTACTTCACGACCCTCTTGCGAGGTATAGGCCGGAGATCTGCTCCTTCGCGGACATCGCGGATTCTCCCCGCGTCTGACGCACTCGTGATGTCCCCTGTGCAAGAGTGTGCTCGAGGAGATCGCCACGGCGGCTGGAAAGGGTTATTGCGCCACATCGCGGCGCAGACCAGCGCAATACCTCCGCCACACCCGCGCTTGACACGGGTGATAGGATCAAGCCCGATCGGCGTTCTGCCGCAGGCACGGTTGTCGAATCGAGCTTGAACCCCTCCCCCTGGGAAATATTTCCAGCAGGCACACCCGCGCAGTTATGTGTCGTGTCTCACTCCAGTTGTCCGATTCTCACGGACCTGTCGAGTCGTCTCACTCCACTTGTCGGATTCTCACTCCAGTTGTCCGATGCTCGGCGCGCCGCGTAGTGCTGCTTCGAGGCGGGAGCAGCAGGGTCGGATTCGTGACAACTCGTGTGAGACAGACCGCTCTGCCGGGACTGCACCGCGAATGAGAGAAGTCCCGGTCAGCCCATCCGAGATCCGACAAGTCAAGCGAGATCCGACATTATGGCGCAATACTGCGCCGCACATCGGCGGCATACTGCACCGCACACCCGGTGCAACACGTCGCCGTGGCGCGGAGTCGGGTCAGTCGTTGGAGTCGGTCGGCGGGGTCTGCGCCTGTCGCCGGCGCTCCCACTCGCCTCGCAGCCATTCGCCCTGTCGTTGTGCTGCAGCGCGGCTGATCCCTCGCGCCTTGGCCGGCGCCGGCGGGAACGGGGCACCCTCGTTGTAGAGCTGCTCAAGGCGGTCGGCTTCCCGCATGAAGGCGACCTCGACGAGACCGGCCAGCGCGGGCGCACCCTCCGGCTCATCCCTCGTCGACCACCACGCAGCCTTGAGGCGCGCGTGCAGCGCGACCGGCAGGTAGTAGGTCTGATGGCGGTATCCCGCGGCTCCTCTTGGGTTCACACCCTGGGCACGGTCGGGGGCAGGAGGGAAAGGGGAGCCGGCGTTGTAGAGCTGCTCGAGGCGGTTGGTCTCGCGGCCGATGGCGACCTCGACGAGACCGGCCAGCGCGGGCGCACCCTCCGGCTCATCCCTCGTCGACCACCACGCAGCCTTGAGCCGTGCATGCAGCGCGACCGGCAGGAAGTATGCGATCGAGCGGTAGCCGGTGGCCGACACTGACCCGGCGGGTCGGTCGGTGTCACCAGCGGCGTTGACATCTGTTGAGGGCACGAGTCACCGTCTGGGTGGGAGAGGCTTCGGCCCCGTTTCGGGCCGGGGCTGCCCCCAGCCTACAGGCCGGTTTCCAGGCCGTCAGGAGGGTTACATGCCGCGAGTTGACTCGGTTTTCCAGGGGGGTCAGAGGCGTCGGCAAGTGCCGTCTGTGGGACAGATCTCGATGCCATACAGGCGGAGGAACTCTTCGGGGTTCACGTAGCCGGCGTACTGCGAGGGGGCACCGAGTGCAGTCGCCTCCTGCAGCCCGGCGACGGCCTGATTCGTCGTCCCGTTCTTGTTGACGGCCAGGTGCAGGTGGCATCCCCCACTGGGCGGCACGTTCCCGACGACACCGATCTGCTGGCCGGCGGTGACGGTGTCTCCGACGTCGACGAGCCGCTCGCTCTTGTACATATGCAGGTAGGACACCACGAACCCATCGGGGTGCTTGATCGACAACCACAGTGAGCTGCTGAGAGTCACCGTGCCCGGCAGGACCGCGTAGACAGGGTCGCCGCACGGGTTTGGCCAGCGCTGCAGGTCGATTCCGACATGCCAACTCGACGCACCCGGAACGGTGATGTCGCGCGGCCCGTAGCCGGAGGTCATCTGGTAGCCGGCCGCAAGGGGGAAAGCGGCCTGCCCGACGACAGTGCTGCTGTCGCAGCTGATCGACCCGCCGACCGCGGTGATGATCTGCTGTGCTGCGGGCTCCCACTTGTCGTAAGCGGTCGGGTATGCGGAGACCTGCACGGTCTGCGCGGCCTCCCCCAGCCCCATGTCCTCCCAGCCGGGGATGTCGAGCAGCCCACGCGGCGATCCGCCGTTGGGGCCCTCCTCGCCGCCGAAGAACGCCTTGGCTGCGTAGAGGGGGTCCATGAGCTCCTCGACGGTGCCCCAGCCCGACACACGCTGCTGGAAGTAGTTGACGGAGTCGTGGTCGCTGCCGACCGCGTCGTGCGGGTAATCGAGGGACTCAGGCACGGAGGAGTTGGCGTACATCTTCAAGCCGGACTCCTGCAGCGCGGTCATGATCGCGATCTGCTGGCCCCGCGCGGACACGCCCAGTGAGCGGGCGACCGAGAGGATGGTGGCCGCGTGGCCGAGCTCCGTCGCACCGAGGGTGCGGGTCGATCCTCCTGTGGTCTGGACCTCGAGCTTGTCGGTGGTCAGCGACCCCGCGGTGCACTGCGACGACCCACCGCCGGAGGCGCCGGCGATCGCCATCATCAGGAACATCGTGTAGCCGGCGAAGAGCACCACCGGCACCAGCACGAGCGCGATCACCCAGAGGACGACCTTGCGCGAACCACCACCGTCCCCGTCGTCTCCCCCATTGACGGCGCCGGCGACGTCGGCAGAGCGCTCGAGTACTCCCGATGCGGACATGCGGGGTTACTTCTGTGCGATCGCGAGCCGGGCGCGCATCTCACCGCTGCGCGGAGAGCGAGGCGCGCGCGCCGGCAGGGACGAGATGTCGACGACACCTGACGAGGGGCGCCGTTCGATGTGTCCCATGCCCGAGGAGTCGACGACGATCCGTCGAGGACCGTCCGGGGTGCGCGTGGGCGCCGGGCCCTGGTCGACGACCATCGAGACCACCTTCGGGTCGCCCGCAGCTCGCGGCTTGCTCGCGCCTGCCGCGGCCGCGGAGACAGCCTTCGACGCTCCCTTGCTCGCGACTCGGCCACCGACCTCGAGCGCCGCGGCGCCGGCGGCGCCGGCCACACCGCCCGCTGCGGCACCCTTGCCGATCCGCGCGGCCGTGAAGACCAGGTCCGCGGTCTTCGAGGCCTTGGCGGCAGCACCCGCGCCAGCGCCGCCCCCAGAGCCCATCTGAGGCGACGGGAGGGCGGGACGGCTCGGTGAGCCGCCAGAGGGCGTCGAGGGCGGCTTGGGAGCCGCGGGCGGGCGTGTAGCGGTCATTGTGCCGATGTCCTGCGCAGCCCCCGCGCCGAAGTTGATGGAGCGCGCGTCGACCTTGTTGTCAGGGCGACGCAGCGCCGCGGCCGCGACGGTGGATACGGCGCTCATCGCCGCGACGGTCTTGACCCCGTCGCGCTGCGCCGGCGCGCCCTTGCCGATGCCGTACTTGGAGAGCTGCTCGGCGATCGACCGGCCGGTCTTCTTGGCAATGCGACGCGCTCGGATGATGAGGAACAGCAGCACGATCATCACCAGCGTCGCAAAGGTCATCTGCGCGACGAGCGGGATTCCCAGGCTGCTGAGCCCGGTGATCGCTGCGACGGTGAGCTTGAGGACGGCCGCCATGACGACTGCCATGAAGACGATGGCGACCAGGCCCATGAAGGTGTCGGCGAGGGACTTCCACAGCGGGTATCGGTTGACCGGGAGGATCCCGATGTAGACGTTCCACATGGTCTTGAGTGCGGAGATCAGGAAGCCGAGAACCGTGACTAGGAACAGCACCCCGAAGGCCATCGGCAGGATGAACAGGGTGAGCGCTCCGGGGGTCATCGTGACGGCCGTGAGCACCTGGCCGAAGTTCGGATTCTGGTTGAACGTCTTCGCCGCCTCGTCGCACCCGCCGACCGCGTCACGGACCTCGTTGCCGCCGGTCTGGATGGGCGCCGAGTTGGTCATCGTGTCGGTGAACGTCGCGGCGCACTGCCCCTCGAGGGCGTGGCCGAACGCGATCGTCTGCGCAGGGATCTTCACGAAGATGTCGACCAGCTGCGACGTGACCGCAGCTGACAGCAGGTTCTCGGAGTCGAGCTCCGTGCTGTTGATGTCGTCGGTGACGACGACGGCAGCGATCTGACCGCCGTACTCCTGGGCGGTGTCGAATGCTCCGCCTGCGGCGGTGAGCGAGGCGATCGGGTTAGCGAGCAGACCGGTCGCCAGCACCGCACAGCACGCAGAGATGAACAACTCCGCCCACCCGGTGGAGTGCCGGCCGAGCATGATCGCCAGGCCCGCGACACCGCCGGCGATCGTCAGCGCGAACGGGATCCATGCGATCTCGCCGAGGAAGTCCTGCAAGAGGTCGGCCAGCGCGCCGAAC
Organism: Microbacterium sp. NPDC078814; assembly: GCF_040702645.1. Lineage (NCBI taxonomy): Bacteria > Bacillati > Actinomycetota > Actinomycetes > Micrococcales > Microbacteriaceae > Microbacterium > Microbacterium sp. NPDC078814. The sequence continues at coordinate 32,719 of NZ_JBFBLT010000013.1, read as the reverse complement.
GGTGCCGCGACGATGTCGACCCACTCGAAGGAGAGCAGCCAGTTGCAGAACCAGATCATCCACGACACCAGACCCAGATGCCCGGTCCAGATCGGGTCGATCCACATGGAGATGAAGAACTTCCCCATCGTGAACACATCGCCGCGGTCCAGTGGAAGCACCGTGTAGTTGGTCAGCGGGACGCCGTCGCTGTCAGTGATGTCGCCGCCGAGCATGAACGGGGACGAGCCGCCGCCGTCAGCGGCGAAGGCCCAGTACGTGTTGCCGAACAGGACCAGGAACAGGTCGATCAGGACGACGGCGATGACCTTGCTCCACCGCGGGTGATCGTGCGCCCAGAAACGGACCCGCCAGAACGCGCCGCCCAGAGTCTCGAAGGTGTGCCGGTAGAAGGTGATCATGGTGTCACCAGAGACGGGGTCGACAGCACGGCTTCGCGGCGGTCGGGGCGCTCGGGCAGCGTCTTGCGGAACTTCCCGATTCGACCGCGCTGGTCACGGATCAGTCCCTCGCCGCGCCGCTCCGGGGCGACCTTTCCGTCCGCCCCGAGCGGGGACAGGTCTTCGGTGACCACCTGGACCATCGCCGGGTCCGCGGGCTCGCCGGTCAGCCACTCGATCGCGCGGCGAGCGAGCTCCTTGTCGGTCTGGCGCATCACGTAGCGGGTCTTGAGCAGGCCTCGGGTCTGGGTTTCTCCGAAGTCGGCGGGGTCGTGCGAGCCGAGGGCGAAGAACGCGCGGTGCTTGCGACCGTCGCGGATGCCGATGCGCAGGTCGCGCTCTCCCTCCGGTGACTGGGTGATGTGGTGGCACTCGTCGAAGTAGGCGCCGGCGAGCTCGCCGGGGTTCATGAAGCAGACCTCGCGGGAGATCCCCATGAGCATCGCGTACATGGCGCGGCCGTAGATCTTTTCCAGGGGCATCTCCTCGAACAGGTGCGCGTGCTCGAGCTCGGTCTTGTCTGGCAGCGACAGCCCATGGGTGAGGAAGACCAGGGCACGCGATTTCAGGTCGACAGCGGTCAGCCCGTCATTGAAGAGAACCTCGCCGATGTCCTTCGACGCGACCAGGTTGATCAGGCCCGACAGCTCATCGCTCTCCGCCGAGGAGATCGTCTTGAGGTGCGCCCGCAGGCGACCGAGGCTGGTGATGTCGTGCGCGGCGACGTACTCCGGCTCGAGGAGGCGGGACAGGGCGACGCCTCGGGAGTCGCGGGCCCGGATGCCGAGCATCACCGCGAAGAGCGACTGCACCATGCGTGCGCCGACGAGAGGGCCGAACACCCGCAGCGGGTCCAGCGAGTACTCCGGGGTCATCAGGTCAACGATCGTCGTGGTGTCCGGCCGGAGGCTCTGCGCGAAAACCGCGTACTCCTTGGCCTCTGTGCGGTCGATCGCGACGACGCGGCCGTTGCGGTCGACCGTGTCGCCCATGTCTCCCTTGAGCAGCACGCTCTTGCCGGCGCCGAGCTCGGCGACCACGCCGAAGCTGGCGCTGGTGTCGGCCTGGATACTGCCGTCCGCGTCGCGGAGGATCGGGGTGTGCCGGGCGGTGCTGATGTTCTCGCCGAAGCGGGCGCCCTTCTCGTCTCCGAGCTCGTTGCTGGAAAGCGGAACGCCGGTCGCGAACTCCCGGCCCGTCGTGATCTGGGTGAGCTCACGGACGATGCGCCCGGTGGGCGTGCCGGGGATCATCGCCCACCAAAGCTCCTCCTGACCTCCCAGGGGAGCCTCGAGGAGGAAGTCAGCGCGCTTGTACTCGTCTGCCACGAACCGGCCCTTAGCCTTCGCGAGATCGGCGGTATCTGCCCCCACAGCGAACAGCACCGTCGCCTGAACCTCGACCTCCTTATCGGAGCGGTTGAGGGAGGCGTGGTAGGCGGCCAGCGTCTCCGCGATCTCTCCGAGGTCGGATCCGCCGCCGGTGATCGTCGCGGTGCCCTCCTGGTGCTTGTACTGCTCCTCGAGGGCGGTTTCGGCCTTCTTGTTGCGACGCTTGACCTCGTCGGCGCCGGTGACGGTGAAACGGATCCCCCAGTCGACGTCAAGGGGGAACTGGTCGACGTGTGAGATCCACTCGACGCCGGGCGAAACCCAGCCGGCCTTGGGTGCGGCGACCATGGCCTGCACCACCTGGTAGGACGACGTCTCGTCCGCGTAGGGGCTGTGCACCTTGAGGTAGCGGCGCTTGAACGGGAGGAACTGCTGCCCCTTGGGAAGGTCGCTCTGTCCGCCTTCGTCGAGCCATGGGTTCGGCATCGCGGAGGGCATCTGGAAGTGCGCGAGCTCGTCGACGCCGAATCCGTCCTCGGTACCCTCGGCGGGCGGGACAGGGGCGGCGAGATCTGCGGAGAGGCCGCGCTGCTGCGAGTGAAGGGCGATCCAGATCTGCTCGGCCGGCGTTGCACGGGTCGGCTGGAACGCGGCCGGGATGCGAACCTCGATCTCCTTGGCCATCCGCGCGGCCGCAGCGATCTCGGAGTCGGTAGGCAGCTGACGGGGAAGAGCCAACGTGTCGCGCAGCTTGGTGTCGGCGGCGCGCACTGCCGACCTCGCGCGAGCCTTCATCGAACCGGCCGCGAGCGGGACCGAGAACCAGAACGCGCGCGTTCCAAGCGGGATCTGCTCGAGCGCGTCCAGGGTCAGCTCGACCTCGCGCGCCCAGTCCGGACACTCGTCGATGCGAACACCGTCCAGCATCCGCTCCACGACAGACACCGGATCCAGGTCAGCGCACAGCCCCAGCAGCAGTCCCTCGCCCCGGTGCGCCTGGAAGAGCGCCTGGTGGTGCGCCTTGACGAGCTGCTTTGCCGCCGTGGTGGCGTAGGCATACGGGAGCGGCTGCAGCCGCCACGTAGCCCAGACCACGCCCGAGCGGGTCCACATCAGGTTGCTCGTCATCGCTGTTGCCGGAATCTGCATCGTCGTCTCGTTTCTCAGTCGGTCGGCGTGGCCAGCAGCAGATCGCGACCGCCGCTGAGGGGTGCCGTGATCGGCGTGCCGCCGAGGATGGGGAGGAGGGCTGCGTAGCTCGTGGTAGCGGGGTCCGCACAGATCGGCCCACGCGCGGTCTCCGCCTTGACCACGAGGGTCTTGATGACGTAGCCGCGGCCTCGGCCGATGATGCCGAGCGGGATGTCGGTGTTGTTCATGGTCAGTTGCCTCCTCGGGCTTGCTGCAGCAGGCGCTCGACGCCGCTGACCGCGTGTGCGGGTGCGTGCGCCGGCAGCGGCGTCGAGCGCGGCTGCAGGACCGGCTGCGCCACGACGGGCGCTTCCGGTGCGGGTGCGGTGGTCTCGCTATCCGGGGTGGTGAGCGTGGCTCCGACCGGCTCGGCGATCGTTGTTCCGCCGCCTGCGAAGTGGGGCGGGCGAACCCGCATGGTCACTCCGCGGTAGCGGCCGGCTGCGGGGCGGGTCATCGCGGACAGGCCGCTGGTGATGATGCTCAGCAGGTTCCGGCGTGTGGCCGGGATCCTTCCGGCTCCCCACGCTGCTCCCCAGGACACGAAGGCAGCGACGGGGATATCGACGATCGGAGAGCCAGTCCCCCACACGCTCTGCGTCAGCAGGGCGACGACCAGGACGATCGCCAGGACGACGCCCTGCGTCAGCGTGTAGGGGCCCCCGGGGATCTTCGTGCCGTCGTGGAGACGGCCGATGAACTTTGGGAACCGGCGGCTGCGCGTGTAGAAGCGCGCAACCTCTCTCTCTTCGTCGCGATCGGCCACGTTCGCCCCTTTACGCGACCAGCCGGTAGACCGTGTCGCCGGCCGCGGTGGTGGTCTCGTTGAGCACCAGGGCGTCCGCCGGAGCTGCGATCTGATGGATCGTGACTCCGATGGCGTCGACGGTCTCGGTCTGGATGAGGCCCATGACCCACTCGCCACCGCCGGCGGCGAGGAACATGGCCAGGCCGCACGCGATGCCGGTGATGATGGTCGTCGCCATGGCGAACCGCACCTTGGCGGCGACGACGAAGAAGATCACTGCTGCTGCGAGAAACACGACCGCCCGGAAAGCAGTCGTCGCATCAGCGGTGATCCCGTTGATCCAATCGAACATGGTTGGTGTTCCTTCCTTAGTTGCCGTTACCGGACGGTGTCGGCGTGGGGGTTGTCGATCCCTTGTCGGAGACCGCTTGCGGTGCAAGATCAATGGCGCTGACCTCCCAGCGGGAGGCACGCGCGGTGAGGGTGAGCGTGTACGTCGAGGTCACTTGCTGGTCCAGCGGGCTCAGCAGTGAGACGGTCGCGAGCACCTTGAGGGTGTCGCCATCGCTCGGGGACTCCGTAGGCGTCAGGTCTGACCGCATCTCCTCGACGTTGACCATCACGTAGGGGGCGGGCGAGATCGCCACGAAAGATGTGTCCGGGGCGCTGTATCGGGACAGGTCACCCGAGCCGGCAAGGTACGCGCCGAGGAACGCCGACACTGTCTCCGCGGACGGGTCAGAGGATCCGATGGTCTGCTTGTAGACCAGCGACGTTGTCTCGCCCTGGACGGGAGCGGAGATCTGGGCCGGGAGACCGACTGCCCTCACCGTGTCCCCGTTGACCGCGATCGCCACCTGGAAGTAGCGGCGCGGCCAGCTCGTCGTGCTGGTGTCGTCGGAGTCCGTCACCGACAGCTCCTTGATGTTCGCCGCGACGACGACGTTGACGAAGTCCGAGCCGTCGACGGGCGTGATGGAGACCACGGACAGGTCGCGGTACTCCCAGGCCGTGACCGACAGCTGCCGCAGCGCCGCCAGGTCGACGTAGGTAGCCAGGTCGCCCGGTGCGTCCTTCGTCGCGCTCAGCCACGAGGAGACGAAGCCCTCCGCGTAACCGCCGGCAGCCTGCTGCTGCGTGCTCAGTCCCGCTGCCTGCGCCTCGGGCGCTGCGGCGACGACGGGCGCCGGACGTGCGGCCGCGGCGAAGAGCGCGATAGGCCCACACGCGATCGCGGCGAACAGAAGCGCGGACAGCAGCTTGCCGCCCAGCTGCCGACCATGGGTCCAGCTGCTCCCCTGTGCCGGGACGGTCTTCGTCTCCTTGGCCGGCTTCGACGTCTTCTCACGACGCGCCATTATGCAGCTCCTCCCACTCGCAGCTGCGCCACCCGCAGAGCTGCCGGCACCGCTGCCGAAAGCTCCTCAACCGCCTTCACCACGCGACCATGCGTGGAGGGGTCGAAGGGTGCGTCGAGAGTGCTCGCCACTGCTTCCTCGAACCCCTGGCGCGCACGGATCGCGCGTGCAGCGTCGGGCTTGAATCCTTCCCACATGGCGTCGTCGGCGCTGTCTGCGGTGCTGCTCTCGCTCACGTTTCTGTCCCTTCCGCGGAGTCCTGATGCCTCCCGACCAACGGGGGCATATCTGTATAGGCCGGGTTTTCGGCCCTTCGCGGACATCGCGGATCGAAGAAATCTTGCGTGGATATTGCGCCCATGCAGCGAGGCATGGAAACCGCCCCTGAACAGGTATTTACAGCATCGGATCGCAACTCAGATCCACCGAAGCCAGCATCCGCCGATCGGGCGCTCTCCTGCCCGGCCGGAACTTTCCAGGATCTGAACCAGGGGTGCTGAGGAACGTGGCCCTTCGTCAACCGACGTCACGACGAAGGGCCATTTCTCATGACTGCTTGGGCGAAGACATCACCTCTTGCCGACCAGCTGTTCGATGAGTGGAACAGCTTCCACTCCCACACCACTCACCACTTCGGAACGCTCGGCGAGCTGACTGGCGATGAGGCCGTGAACCTCATCCGGCAGCCGCAAGCTCCCGAACAGCGCGACGCGCTCCTGCTCGAGCTGCTCACCCTCGAGCACGCCGGCGATACCATCGCCGGCCGCGTCCTGCTCAAGTCGTTCATGCCGCTCGCGCTGCGGCTGCCGAGCAGCTGCAGCAGCATGCGCAGCCTGTGGCAGCACTCCCCCGCCGACGCCCGTACCGCGACGATCGGCGTGCTCTGGGAGGTCATTCACACCTACCCGCTCGAGCGGGTCCACTCCGTCTCCGGAAACATCCGCCTCGAGACGATCAAGAACCTCGGAGTCTGGTTCGGCAGCGAGCACAGCGTCGACGCAATGCCGGTCGAAGACGAGCTGCTCGAGAAGATCGCAGGCCCCGACGAGAGCGATGACGTCTTCCGGGATCTGGTGACGATCCTCACCTGGGCGATCGACTCCGGCACCCTCCGCCGCGACGAGGTCCAGCTGCTTGCTCGCATCGAGCTCGCGGAGGGTGATCCCGGTGTGGCGCGTGAGGAAGCAGCTGTCGAGCTCGGCGTCAGCCGGGAGACGCTCAACCGCCGAGTGTGCCGAATCCGCACCAAGCTCATGCAGGCCGTCAGCGGCGACATGGAGGCCAAGGTCTCCTACGCCCCGCGCCGCAGCTGAGCCAACCCGCCATCCAGGGGGCAAGCGCAGTCGACGAGTCGAGCGCTCCCCACAGGCCGGAGCAACACTCCCGCTCCGCCCCCCCAGACAGACAGGGCCTCTGGATGGCCCCCAGGGGCCCTGTCTTCCCCTCCGCCTCACTCGGAGCCCTCCTCATGGCCGAAATCGCCTCAGCAGGCCGCACAGGCCCGTCTACGCCCGCATCCATCGTTTGGATGCCCCACCACGACTCCATGACCAGCCCTCGCGACACCGCGCACCCCACCATCGCCAGCGCCGCGCTACACACGCGCCACCCCGCCGCCATGCTCTGCGCTGTACCCTCGCAGCAACACCGCGATAGCCTCCGCCACTCCCCCGCCAGATCACCGCATCACTTGCGCGATACGCTGAGCAACCCCCGCGCCATACCCGCGCCAGCCATCCGCAATATCAACTGCAATATTCGCGCTATTACATCGCCCTACCCGCGCATGCTGTTGCGCTCTAACGTGCGCATTACGAGCGCCCGGCTGTCGCCTGTACGGCCCCTTACTTGCGCATTGCTTGTGCCCGTATGTAGCCACTATGGCGCGGGTCTTGTTTTAGATGATGCGCACTGTCAAGCGCTCTGCTTGCGTTGTTCTTGCACCGACAGAGCGCGTTCATCGCACAGTTCTAGCGCCGTAGCTCCACATGCTCTAGCGCATGTGTCGCGCCAGACACGCGCGATTGTTGTTGCATATAGGCGTGAATGTGACGCTATACTGGCGCCCATGAACCCGCCACAGTTGCCCCATACCCGCGCCACACATCCGCACACCGCGCGCTCGACTGGCGCGACCGCTGCCAACGCCCTCAGCCGTGGAGGCCGATCGTGAGAATCATCGGCGTCTGCAACCAGAAGGGCGGGGTGGGCAAGACCACCACCGTCATGAACCTCGCGGCCGCGCTGTCCCGCGCTAACAATGTGCTCGTGGTCGACGTCGACCCGCAGCAGTCCGCAGCACGCTGGGCCGAGCGCGCGGGGGATGACCTTCCGTTCGACTTCGCCGCCGACGTCGACCCCAACAACATCATGGGATTGCGTGACCTCGACGGATACGACATCGTCCTCGTCGACACACCTGGCAGCCATGAGAACACCGGCGTTCTCACCGCAGTCCTGCAGGTCGCCGACTTCATCGTCCTGCCGCTCGAAGCGGCCACCATGGCCATCGAGTCCGTCGCGGACACGCTCGCCGAGCACATCATCCCGACTGGGGTGCCCTACCGACTCCTGCTGAACAAGATCGACACCCGCCGAGGCGGGCGGCGACTCGAGGACTGGGAAGAGCAGCTCGACACCGTCGAGTTCATCGAAGGACAGATCGGACTCCCGCGGTTCCAGCGTCACATCCGCCTGTCCGCGAGCATCGAGGACGCTCCCTACGACGGCAAGGTCGTCACGCAGTACACCGATTCCCGCAAGAACCAAGCAGCGATCTCCGACTACACCAGTGTCGCGTTGGAGCTCACATCGCTGTGGGCCAACCAGATGAAGGAGGCCTGACGTGGCACGCCAGGATCTCGGAAAACTCACCCGCCGCGCCGTGCCGACGCCGGCTCCCGCAGAACCCGTGGAGCCCACCGTCGACCAGGCTCCGCCCACCGAGCCCGTCCCTGCAGCGGCGGTCGAACCTGCGGCCGCTCCTGCGAAGAAGCAGGCGCCGCGCAAGCAGCCGACTCGCACGACCCGCGCGGAGGACGAAGACGGGGGAGAGGGGGAGGAGCGGGAGACCGCGACCAAGGGCGTCCCTGTCCACCTTCCGGTCCCGCTGAACGACCGACTGCAGGCGTACATGGCCAAGACGCGCAAGAGCCACCAGACGGTCCTCCTGGACGCCGTCTCGGCCACCTATAAGCGTCTTCCTGAACTGATCCGCCAGGCCACCGCCGGCGGAGAAGAGACTGACGAGGACTGGACGGATCTGTTCAACCGGCAGAAGCGTCCCGCCCCCGTCACTGATGCGGGGCCTCGCGTCAAGCACACCGTGCGCGTTGCCCCGTCGTACCGCGCGATCCTCGATCGCGTCACCGCTGAACTCGATGCTCCCTCCCGGAACTTCGTCATCATCACCGCCTACGAGGCATTCCTTCCGCCTCTCGAATAGACGGTGCGGTGTCCAGCTACAGCAGAAGACCAGCTGTCGCGACAGCGGTATATGAGACACTCACCGAACTGCTTAGACACCTACGCCACATCCGCCCACGTTGAAGGACTGACTTCCAATGACCACCACCACTGACCGCAAGAGCAAGCGCACGAAAGACACCACCGAGCAGGGCGAGCAGAAGCAAGGACTCACTCCTGCAGTCCTGCAGCCGACGAAGTCTCGCCGGCGCCCCGCGATCATCGCCCTCGGCATCGCGCTTGTCCTCCTCGGCGGAATCGGCGTGTGGTGGGTCACCACGAACCTCACCCGCACCGTCAGCGTCATGGCGACCAGCGTCGATGTCTCACGCGGGGAGACGATCACCACAGACGACCTCACGACCATCCAGCTCGCCGGCGGGCAGCAGGTCGACGCCGTCTCCGCCGCGGATGCCGCCGACCTCGTCGGAACCACCGCGCTGGTCGACCTGCCCGCTGGCACCCTCATCACGTCGGCCAACACCGGCGACACCCTCGCGGTGCCGTCCGGCTCCTCGATCGTGGGCGTCACGCTCACCCAGGCGCAGATGCCCGGCTACCAGCTCGCAGCAGGCGACAACGTCCGTGTCGTCGAGACCCCCGTCACTCAGGGCGACCCGCCCGTCGAAACCCCCAAGAGCTTCGACGCCACGGTGTTCACCGCCACCTACGACACTGAGACCCAGGTGTGGGTTGTCGACCTGGTCGTGCCGAACCGTGAAGCACCCGACATCGCCGCTCGTGCCGCCACCGGCCGTGTCGCGCTGGTCATCGACTCGACGGGGGAGTGACCCCGCATGGCGATCATCTTCCTTGCCAGCGCGTCCGGCGCCCCCGGCGTGACCACCGCCGCCGGCGCCCTGGCCCTCAACTGGTCCAAGCCCGTGATCCTCGTCGAGGCTGACACCACCAAGACCAGCAGCATCATCCCCGGACTCATCCGCGGGCAGGTCTACCACAGCACCGGACTGACCGAAGCGGCCGTCGCAGACCAGTACGGCGCTCTGACCCCTGACAAGCTCTGGGAGCAGACCGTCGAGCTCAGCCCCCGCTCAGTGCTCATCCCCGGCTTCAAGAGCCTGCAGGGCGCCGCCGGCGCGGGCCCCCACTTCTGGCGGGCACTGCTCGACGCGCTGCGACCCTACGAGTCCGCCGGTTACGACATCCTCGTCGACGGCGGGCGCCTCCACGTCAACGACCCTCGTCTCCCGCTACTGCGCGAGGCGGACAGCATCACCCTGTTCACCGATCGCACGTTGCCCTCCGTGGCAGCCGTGCTCGCACACTGGCGATCCCTCGACGAGAACCGCAACACCGTCCCCGAGTGGCTGCTGAACACGCTCAACGAGATCGGGCACGCCAGCTACGTGGATCTCCTCGTTACCGAACGCTCCACCACGCAGGAGACCTGGCCTCTCAAGACCGTCACCAAGCAGATCGGCATGAACCTGCTGGGCACCATCCCCTGGGATCCGAAGGGCGCCGCTATCTACTCGGTCGGCGCACCCACCCTCGGTGCCCAGCGCACCCCCTACTCGCGGGCCATCGGCGCACTGCTGCACAGCTACAGCGATGTCCTCAACACCCGCACATACACAACCACCGACTGGGAGGGACAGCAGTGAGCGACTCCACGCCCGACCCTGCAGACCTGGGCAACATCCCGTTCTTCACCGCGCCAGCACCGGCCACCGCGCCGGCACCGGCAACACCGCAGGCACCAACGACCGCACCGGCCGACACGGGCCTGCGCAACCTGGGACACGCCGCCGCGCACCTGACCCGTGCGGCGCAGCGGAACGCTCCGGCCGAAGCCGCCCCCACGACACCTGCTGCTCCGATCGTGCCGACACCGCCCTCCACCCCCGAACGGCCTGCACCCGAGGTCACTCCGCAAACCACCCTCGACGCGCGCAGCGATCTGCCCTGGGCCGACATCGCCGCCATTCGCGACGAGGTCTCCCGTGAGCTCGCCGCGGTATTCAGCGAGTCCATGGACATCACTGCCGAGCAGCGCGAGCAGACAGCGCAGGACCACATCGTTGACCGGGTCCGAGCTCGCGTCGACGACCAGACCCGACGCCCCGGCGAGGGCCGCTGGCCGGCGCCGATGCAGACCGCGATCCGGCAGGCCGTCTTCGACCAGCTGTTCCGCCTGGGTCGGCTGCAGCCGCTCGTCGACGAGCCCGACGTTGAGAACATCCACATCAACGGGTTCGACGACGTCTGGATCTCCTACGCGGACGGCCGCGTGGTCAAGTACCAGTACCCGATCGCCGAGAATGACCGTGAGCTCGAGCGAGAGATCAACCTGCTCGCCGCCCGCTCGGGTGAGGGCGGACGATCGTTCACGAGCGCCCGGCCGCGACTGCACATGGACCTGCCCGGCGGAGCGCGCCTGGCAGCGATCGCCGAACCCGTCGCCACCCGCCCCACGATCGTCATCCGTATCCACCGCCTCGTCGACGTCACCCTCGACCAGCTCGTGGAGCGCGGCACCATCACCCGCCAGGCGGCAGCCTTCCTCCGCGCGGCCGTCATCGCCGGGGTCTCCGTCGTCACCAGCGGCTTCCCCGGCGCAGGCAAGACCACACTGCTGCGCGCGCTCGCCGACTGCATCCCGGCCGAGGAGAAGATCGTCACAATCGAGATGGAGCGTGAGCTCTACCTTCACAAGATCAACGACCGCCACCCTCGAGTGGTCTCGCTCGAGGCGAAGCCGGGGGAGGGGGAGCGTGGCGCCGATGGGCGGCTGCCTGGTGAGATCACCCCCGAAGACCTGGTCTACGACACCCTCCGACTGGACACGCAGCGCTTCATCGTTGGTGAGGTCCGCGGGCCTGAGATCTACGCCATGATGCAGGCCATGCAGTCCGGTGTCGGGTCGCTGTCCACTCTGCACGCCGCCAGCGCAGACGACTCGATCGACCGCATGTCGGCGCTGATGCTGTCGCGCGGCAACAACACGACCCCCGTGTACGCCTACCGGATGATCGAGCAGAACATCAAGATCGTGGTGCAGATCTCGAAGATCATCGACCCCGCTACCGGCAAGCCCCGCCGCGTCGTCACCGAGATCGCCGAGATCCTGCCCGGCGAGGAGCAGAACAACTCCCGCCCTGTGGCTTCTCAGGTGTTCCGCTTCGACCGATCCACCGGCAGCCTCATCACCGCTGACATGCCATCGCCGCGGCTCCTCGAGGAGCTCAAGTTCTACGGCTTCGATCCCGCGAACCTGGGAGTGTGAGATGACTACCGCAACCCTCGCTCTGTGCATCATCGTCGCGGTGGCCGGCGCGATCCTGGTCATCCTCGGCGCCGCCCATAAGCCCAGCACCAGTGGGCTGCCCACGCGCAGCGCACTTCGCGGGAAGGCGACACGCGACTTCACCCGCACGCAGCAGATCCAGCTCGTCGGCGGCGCCGCGGTCGGTCTGGTGTTCGCGCTGATCACCGGATGGTGGCTGCTCGTGATCGCGGTGCCCGTCGCCGCTGTCGGCCTGCCATGGCTGCTGCAGAAGGGCCCCGAGGAGAACACGATCGCCAAGCTCGACGCCCTCGAGTCCTGGACCCGCAGCCTCGCCGGCCTCACCGTCTCCGGTGCCGGCCTCGAACGCACCATCGCCGCATCGCTGAGCAGCTGCCCCGAAGCGATCCGCCCACAGGTCACGCAGCTCGTCGCGCGCATCAACGCCCGGTGGACCACCACCGCGGCGCTGCAGGCGTTTGCCGACGATCTCAACGACGAGACCGCGGACGTGCTCGTGATGCATCTTCTCCGCAAGGCCGAGCTCCGCGGCTCCGGTCTCGCCGCCTCGCTCGAGGATCTCGCCAAGAGCATCTTCGAGCGGGTCAAGATGCGCCGACAGATCGAAGCCGACCGCGCCACCCCGCGCAACGAGGCCAGGTTCGTCGTCTACTTCACCGTCGCGCTGCTCGTACTTCTGGTCCTCGCCCAGCAGTACTCCGCCCCCTACGGCACCCCGATCGGTCAACTCCTGTTCGCCGCGTACCTCGTCAGCTACGCCCTCGTACTGCTGTGGATGCGACGCATCAGCCGCGGCGTGCCGGCACCCCGTCTGCTCGTTGCCTCCGAGAAAGCTGGTGAGAAGTGAACCTCGCACTAATCGTCCTCCCTGGCCTCGTCCTGGGGCTCGGCTTCGCGCTGGTCATCGCCGCACTGGTGCCCACCCAGCCCAGCCTCTCCGCAGCGCTCGATCGGATCGGCACCACCACCGTCGCCGCCGACCCCGCCTACGCCGCCACCCTTGAGAACCGGGTAGGCTCAGCCGTCCTCCGTCGCGTCGGCGACAGCCCCTCGCTCAAGATCCCCACCCGCGATCTGCGCCTGATCGGCATGAGCGTCAACCGGTTCCTGTACCAGAAGGTGCTCTCCGCCGGCCTCGGCCTCATCGCCCCCATCGCGATCGGACTGATCTTCCAAGTCCTCGGCCTGACCGCGTTCTACATCCCCGCACTGTTCGGCATCCCCCTCGCCATCGGCGGCTGGTACCTGCCCAACCTGCTCGTCCGCGACCAAGCCGAAGCCGCCCGCAAGGAGTTCTCCCGCTCGGTCGCCGTCTACATGGAGCTCGTCGGATCCGAACGCATCAGCGGCGCCCCTCCCGGCAAAGCCCTCGAGTCCGCAGCCCAAGTCGGACGCAACTGGGCCTTCGTCCGTATCCGCCAAACCCTCACCGAAGCCCGCTACGCCGGTACCGCCCCCTGGGACGCGCTCGAGCAGCTCTCCGTCGAGATCAACGTCCCCGACCTGGGTGAAATCGCCAAGGTGATCAGGCTCTCAGGGGAGCAAGGAGCATCGGTATATGAGACACTCAGGGCACGGGGGCAGAACCTCCGGGACCGACTTCTGAATGACGAAGTGACGGAGGCGAACAAAGCAACCAACAAGATGACCATCCCGATGACCCTCACCGGCGTCCTCTTCATGCTCCTCCTCGGCACACCGTTCGTTCTCAACGCTTTCTTCTGAAAGGTTGTTTATCCACCGATGTCCGCGAAGGCTCCAAACCGGGGCCTATACCTAGTAGACCAAGCACCACCCACCCAGAGAGAGAAAGGAACCAGGATCCTATGTCGACCCTGAGCCGAGAGTTCCTGTCCCGCATGCGCGGGCGGGCAGCTCGCTTCACCGAAGAGCCCGAACGTGGCTCCATCACCCTCGAGCAGGTCATCTGGACCGCCGGGATCGCGCTCGCCGCGGTGGCCGTCGTGGCGATCATCGTCACCGCGATCAACGCCTACGCCGGTCAGATCCCCACCGGCTGAAAGAGCCACCCGCAGATGGTCCGCACCACCAACCCCGGTCACCGGCAGCGCCTCAGAGAAGCGCTCGCCGGTGATCGGGGTGCGGCCACGCTGCAGAACACGATCATCGCCCCGGTACTGCTGCTCGTCCTCGCGGTCTTCCTGCACCTGGGCATCATCCTTCACGCCAACAACCTCGCCCACGCCGCCGCCACCAGCGCCTACAACGCCGCCCGCGCCTACAACGCCAGCGGAACAGACGGCTCCACCGCCGGCCTCGCTGTCCTGAACCAGTCCGGCTCACCGATCAGCGGCGCGTCCGTCGCGGTCGACCGCGGCGCCAACACCGTGACAGTGACCGTCACCGGCAACGCCCCCTCCTTCGTCCCCGGACTGACCACCAACATCGACGTCACCGTGACCGGCCCCACTGAAAGGTGGGTCAACTGATGCGCACCATCCGCACCCTCATTGCCAAGCTCCGCGACGACCGCGGCTCCGCCGGCCTCGAGATCGCCATCCTCGCCCCGGCCCTCGCCGCCGTGCTCGTGCTGCTCGCAGCTTCCGGACGTCTCGCTCTGGCCGGCAATGCCGTCGAGTCCGCAGCGTCAGCCGCAGCTCGCGAAGCCTCGCTCGCGCGCACCACAGCCGAGGCGCAGGAAGCCGCCGAAGACATGGCGCGGATCTCGATGGAACAGTCCGGCGTCAACTGCACCACCCTCTCCGTCAACATCGACGCCTCTGGCCTGAGCGCCCCGATCGGGACCACCGGCCGAGTCAGTGCGACCGTCTCCTGCACCGTCGCACTCAGCGACGCCGCCATGATCGGCCTCCCCGGCACCCGCGACCTCACAGGCACCGCTGCTTCTCCGGTCGACGCCTACAGGGAGCGGCGATGAAAACCATGATCCAGAGGCTCCAAGCCAAGTTCCGTGACGACAAGGGCGTCGCGACGATCTACTTCGTCATCATGACCGTCGCGTTCCTCGCGATCGTCGGACTCGTCGTCGACGGCGCCGGCAAGGTGCAAGCCAACCAGCAGGCCTACACCACCGCAGCCAGTGCCGCCCGAGCCGCAGCGAACGCGGTCAGCGGCCAAGCGATCATCGACGGCACCACCGCGATCGACAGCAACCGAGCCGTCAGCGCCGCCAACGGCTACCTCGCCGCCGCTGGCGTCGGAGGAAGCGTCGCCGTCAGCGGCGACCGCATCACCGTCACCGTCGACACCGACTACTCGGCAACCTTCCTCCCCGTGCCGTTCCCCGTCCAAGCCACAGCCACCGCAGAGCTGATCACCCAATAGGAGCCCCACCATGAGCATCAAGCGCCTCGCCATCGCCGGCATCATCGCCGCCGCACTGACGCTGACCGCATGCACGGGCACCGGCAACCAGAACCCCACCGCCAGCCCCACAGACACCCCGACCCCCACGCCTACCGCCAGCAACGCACAGGTTCCGCCGCCGGCGAGCGAGGATGAGGCGATCACCGCAGCGGAGACCGTGCTGACCCAGTACTTCGTCACACGGGGCGAGGTCAACGCAGCTGGTGGTACCGATACTGCGCCGCTTGAGGCGTGGGCGACCGGGCGAGCTCTCGAGGTCGCTGTCAACGATGCAGCTGGCATCGCAGAGGGGCCGATTCTCAACGTCGACCAGGTGAACGTCGAAGGCCCCGCAACCACAGAGGGAGCGATCAAGTACGAAACGGTTGCTTCCTACGGGCAGGAGTGGGAAGGCATCGAGAACGGTCTTGTCACGATCAATGCCTGCCAGGACGCGAGCGAGTACAAGGTCTGGGCTAGCGACGGGTCGGAGGCCATGCGCCCCGAAGCTCGCAGCACCTTCGACTACCAGGTCGTCTACGACAGCGAGAGCGAGACCTGGCTGGTTTACAACCTGATCAGTCTGGGGGAGAGCTGCTGACCGTAGCTCGGGAGATCGCATGCTGAAACGACTAGTCACCGCCCTTGCCTCGATCGCCTTGATCGCAGGCACCTTGATGGCCACGGCTGCGCCTGCTAATGCTGCCGGTGGTGTTTGGTGTGACCCGGAGTCTTCGCGTTGCTACCTCACGATCTCGATACCTTCGGATCCGGCGCCGAACCCGGACAGCAACGGGTGGACCCCTGGCGCACCGACCTGCTACTACGAGAACTCGCAGTCTGGCCTTCTGCAGCTGGGCTGGACCGAGGATCAGATTCGAGTGTTCGAGGGCGGCACCTACCAGCGCTTCTACGCGATCATCGACTGCGGTGGATCCGACTCGTACTGGTCGAACACGCGGCAGTGCTACGTCTTTATGAAGGACGGCGTATGGCCGGCCCGCCCGCCGGGCTACTCGCAGGAGGCCGGCTACTACGGCTGCATCATGTTCAACCCGACGCCCGGTGGATCGCCGGGCCTGGGCACGGAGAGCAACTTCTGGGGTGAGACGGTCCCGCCGGGGCTGCGGGTGCTCACTCCGGGTGCCGCTGCTCAACAGCTCATCTCCACGTTCGCCCTGCGCGGCATCGACATCGGCATGGCTCCCGAGGTCAACCCGGAATGGGGTCACCGTCGCGGCTACGTCGGGGTGCCGATCTGGCTCTGGGTCAACAACCCCGAGCCCCTGACCTGGGGCCCCTATACGGAGACCGCGACGCTGGGTGGGCAGACGATCACGGCGACCGCTCAGGCCACGTCCGTTCGCTGGCAGATGGGCGACGGCGCGTCGACGACCTGCGGCAACACCGGCACCCCGTACAACGTCGGCTACGGCATGACGACGTCGCCGACCTGCGGTTACCAGTACACGTCGACCTCGAGCCGGAACCCCGGCGATCGCTTCACGGTCACGGCCACGACGAACTGGACCGTGACGTGGACCTCTCTCGCCGGCCCCGGCGGCACCATCAACCTGACCACCAACAGCGCAGTCGACCTCGAGGTCAACGAGCTGCAGACGGTCATCGTCCCCTGACCCCCAAGGAGGCATCATGAACCGCATCGGAAAGGGCCTCGGGTCGCTGATCCTGCTCGCCGTGCTCCTGGTCGGTATCCCCGCCGGGCTCGTGTTCTTCGCCGGCAACCCGCTGCCGTCGTGGGACGAGCTCGTGGCCGGGTTCACGATGCGCGACTACACCGGATCCTTCCTGATCGGGACGATCATGCCGATCGTCGCGTGGATCGCGTGGGCGACCTTCGCTGTCGGCTTCCTCGCCGAGCTGCCCGCGCAGCTGCGCGGCGTGCCGCGGCCGCGGATCCCTGGCCTCGGCGTCCAGCAGAAGGTCATGGGCGGTCTGCTCGCCGCAGTCATCGCACTGTTCTCGCCCGCGGCCGCGTTTGCGTCAGAGGTACCCACACAGCCTTCGGTGTCGATGAGCACCTCTGTCGTCTCGGTTGCGACCACCGAGGCTGCGACTGAGGAGGCCCCTGTCGTCGAGGCAGGCCCGCAGTACGTGGTGACGGGTACGGACACACTCGCCCGGATCGCGGAGAGCACGCTGGGCGACCGCAGCCGCGCTGCAGAGATCTCCGCGCTCAACCTCGGTGTGCAGCAGGCCGATGGGGGAGCGCTGACCGCATCGGGATGGCTGCAGGAGGGATGGGTGCTCACCCTGCCGGCAGACGCCGTCGTGCCAGCCGCAGCGGATGTCGCGGCAGCGCCTGCAAGCGCCGAGGCGGAGACGGTCACCGAGATCACCTACGAGCAGCGTGCCATCGTCTCCGGCGACACCCTGTGGGACATCGCGGCCGAGGAGCTCGGCGACGGTACCCGCTACCCCGAGATCTTCGAGGCCTCGAAAGACATCGTTCAGCCTGGCGGCGGCACCATCACCGATCCGAACTGGATCTACCCCGGCCAGCAGGTCAACATCCCCGTGGCCACCGTCGTCCCCATCGCTCCGACCGACGACGCGGCGGGCACCACCGGCAGCACTGGCTCGATCGACACGGACGAGGGCGCTGCCGGCGCCGTCGACGTCGACGCAGACGAGGGTGCTGGTGCCGCGGGTGCTGGCGGCGGCGCCGACGAAGGCGCTGGCGCGTCGGGTGCGGATGCCGCGGCCGAGGACGAGGCCACAAGCGGTCTGGGGTTCACCACGGATGCCACCCAGGCGCCCGCCGACGAGGCGCCCGTCGACGAGGCTGCAGCTCCGGCCGCGGCCGTCGACGTCGACGAGGACGACACGAGCGGCATTGAGGACTACTTCCAGGTCGCCACCATCGGAGGCATCGGCGCCACACTCGCCGCCGGCCTCCTCACCCTCCTCGGGTGGCGGCGTCTCAAGCAGCGCCGCGACCGCAAGCCCCGCCAGCGGATCGCGATGCCCGACGAGACGGTGTCCTCCGTGGAGCTCGAGCTGCGCGCCGTGGAGAACCCGCTGGGCGCCGAGGCGGTCGACACAGCCCTGCGCCACCTGGCCGTGTGGGCGCAGGAAACCGGCAGCCGGCTCCCCGCGCTGTACGCCCTCCGCCTCGATGAGAGCTCGGTCGCCGTCTACCTCGACGAGCCGACCGACCTTCCGGCACCGTTCACCCAGTACGACCCCGAAGACAAGCTCGCTTGGATGGTCGCGCTGACCGACCTCGAGCCTCTCGACACGGTCCCGTCCGCGCCGTACCCGGCGCTGGTCATGCTCGGCCACGACGACAACAACGGGCACATCTTCGTCGACCTGGAACGGATCGGTGCGCTCAACGTCACCGGCGCCACCGGAGAGCTGCGCCAGGGCGTGCTTACCGCCATCGCGATCGAGCTCGCCGCGAACACCTGGTCTGAGGACGTCCAGGTCACCCTCGTCGGCGTCGGCGATCGCCTCCCGCTCGCGCTCGGCAGCGGCCGCGTGCGTCACGTCGAGGACACCGACACGCTGCTGCGCAACCTGCACGGACAGGCCGCGGCGGTCGAAGCTGCTCTCGCTGAGCTCGGCGTCGACGGGCTCGAGCAGGCACGTACTACCGGAGCGGATGCGGAGGCCTGGGCGCCGGAAATCATCATCCTCGGCGACAACCCGGACGAAGCCACCCGTGAAGCCATCAGCGAGCTGGTCACCCGGATCCCGCGGGTCGGTATCGCAGCTGTCAGCGCCGGCCACCTGACGGGCAGCTGGAACCTGGCACTCACCGAGGACCGTCGAGCTCAGCTCGAGATCCCCGGCACCGGCGTCGCCATCCCGATCACCCCGCAGCTTGTCGGCACGCGCGAGTACAACGAGATCCTCGCGCTGTTCGACGTCGCCACAGAGGGCGCCGCTACCGGCGTCGCGCTCGACGACGAACTCGAGCTCGACGAGATCCCCGCCGCTGCAGTCGAAGCCGACGAGGTCGAAGCCGAGCAGCTCCCGCTCGTCGACGAGCCCGACGTCGAGATCTCCGAGCCTGTCGCCGCCGAGAAGGAGGCGGAGATCTCCGAGGCGGACGAGGCAGCACCCGCCGCCGTCGACGAGGAGCCGGCGGAGACCGTCACGGTCGACCTGGTCGACGAGGAGGCCGCGGCCGAGCACGACGAGCCGCTCGCGGCGATCACACCGCTGCACCGTGGGCCGTACCTGCAGCTGCTCGGACCCGTCGAGGTTCGCGGCGCGCGTGGAGAGGCGCCGGTGAACCCGAACACCGCCGCGCAGTGGCGATCGGCAATCCGCAAGGGGACCGAGCTGGTCGCGTTCTTGTCGGTGAACCCGAACGCCACCGCCGAGCAGGTACACGCCGTGTTCTGGCCCGGCCAGATCGCCTCGGGCAAGAAGGCAAACGACGACCGCAACGGGCTGACCTCCAAGACTCGCCGCTGGCTCGGACAGAACGATGACGGCGAGCTCTATGTGCCGCTCGTGACGACGGGGGAGTACCGGCTGCACGAGGACGTCCGCTCCGACTGGCAGGACTTCCTCGGTCTCATCGGTGACGAGATCTCTGACACCCCCACCGACCGGCTGCTCGCTGCGCTCGAGCTCGTCAAGGGACAGCCCATCAGCGGCGTCCCCGACAAGCGCTACGTGTTCGCCGACCGGCTGCGCAACGAAATGATCGCGACCATTGGCGACGTCGCCCATGAGGTAGCCACCCGCAGCCTGTCCACAGGGAAGGTCCGACACGCACGCCTCGCCTCCGCGATCGGACGCATGGTCGACCCCATCAACGAGGTCTTCTGGCGTGACGGTCTGCGCGCCGAGCACCAGGCAGGCGACCACGCCGGCGTCGAGCGACTGATCACGCAGCTCGAGCAGAACCTTGCCGCCGTCGACGAGGACTACGAGCCCGACACCGAGACGCAGTCCCTCATCGCTCAGCTGCGACAGCGCCACGCGATCGCCAGCTGACCCATGACCACAACTCGTGAGGCCCCCCAAAGCGCGCGCGCGGGACGTTTCCCGGCGTTGCGGTACCCGCTCGCGGCTGTGGGGGGCTTCGCTCTGTCAGCGGCCATCACAGCGCCCCTGAGCCCCGATCTCGGGCTCACGGTCGGCAGTTGGGTCATGATCAGCGTCTACAGCGTCTACGGGGCGCTCCTGGCGCGCACGGACCTGCAGGAGCGTCGACTGCCCGACGCGCTCACACTCACGCTCGCCGCCTTCCTGACGGGCACCGTCCTCGCTCTCGCGATCACTGCCGGCGCCGGCGGTGCAGCGATCTCTGCAATCAGCGGCGCACTCGGCCTCGCGGTGTTGCTGGCAGCGTTCGGGCTGCTCGGGCAAGTCGGTTTCGGTGACGTGAAACTCGCTCTCAGCGTGGGGCTGCTCACCGGGTGGCACACCTGGTACTTCCCGTTCATCGCAATCGCGGTCGCCTACGTCCTCGCGTTCCCCCACGCGATCATCGCGGCGGTGCGACGCAAGCACGGACACGAGAGCACGGACCTCCCGTTCGGCCCCTACATGATCGCCGCCGGCCTGGTCGTCGCGATCGTCGCCACCCTCGCCACCCTCGCCAGCTGAATGTCCGACGAGTACTACAGCCCCGAAGGGGAGTACCTACGGCGCGTGCTGCGGCGCAGGCGCGCGCGGACCGAAGTCGCGGCCGCGGGCTGGTTCGGCCGCAGACGCGCACGCGACCAGCTCCGTGAGCTCGAAGAGAGCGACGGCCTCGACGATGCAGCACAGCGATGGGCGCGTTCGATGCTGCTGACCGAGATCGCGAACGCCTGGGCGCGGACCTCCCGGCATTCCAACGAGTGGCATCCGCGACTGCTCGAGCACCTTCCGGGCCTCGCCGAGGAGGCCGCGGCCGAGGCTGTGCTGCAGGCCGGTGACGACGAGTTGCTCCACCCGCTGCTCACCGCCGCGGCCGCGGAACAGCTCGCGCGTGAGAACGTCGATCGGGTGAGGCGCGTGGTGGACGACCCGACCATCTACCTGCTGCGCACCACGACGCCAGAGGGGAACCCGATGACCGTGCTGCAGCACGCTGCGAGCGGTCTGCGTGGACGATTCGCCGTCGATCCCTTCGACGGGTTCGGTGACGTGTTCTCGAAGCCCTACGACATCCCGTCGATCAACCCGGACAACCCGCACGACGATGGCAACCGCTGGGAGCTGTACGCGGGTCTCGGCATCGGGCGTCGCCTGTACCTCTCCGCGGCCGACCTCCACCCACACGTCCGCTGGCGTGCCGGTATCCAGAGCCCCTATGCGGCGCCGCTGCGCACCAGGCTGCACGACGCCGACCCGTACCACTGGGGGGCGAGCTGCACCTGGTGCAACGAGCGGCGGATCATCTGGCGCGAAGCCGACCCGACCAAGCTCGCCGAACACCCCATCACGCCGGCGCCGGCCGCGATCGCCCCCCGGATCATCGAAGTCATCACCAGCTCGAGGTAGCAGAGGGTCATCCTCCGTGGATGCTCGCGCCGACGAAGACCGGGGGAGAGGCCACCTGTGGCAGCGCCTCCTCACGGCCGCACACCACGCACGCCAACGCGGCAGGGCGATCGCGCATCACCACACCGCAGCAATGCGGCTGGGTGCCGGCTGCCAGCCAGTCGTGGACCATCCTGCGAAGCTACGCCCCCGCGCGGCCGCGAGCATCGACTTCTCCACAGCACGTTCCCCAGACAGGTGTTTTGTGGCACAATACCTATATGGGAATCGAGTGGCCGGAGTCAGCTGACAAGCACGACATCCCCCACGCTGACGCTCTCTACGCAATGCAGAACGCGACCTACACGAGCACCAAGGTCAAGATCAACGACGGCGACACCCGCAACCAGCGTCGCGTCTTCATCGGCCCACAGCACGCACAGACCGATCGGCTGATCGAAGTGCTCATTGAACTCAAGCCCGGCGGCAACTTCGTCGTCTACCACGTCATGCCGCTGGGCGCCTACTACCGCCGACAGATGGAGGAGGAGAACGAATGACCCTCAGCAAGAAGGACCAGGAGCGCTACGCCACCCTCGCCGCGCTCGAAGAGCAGCCCACCGGCGCGTCAACGCCGGGGGATAGCGCCCACGGCGCCGACGCCGCAGCCATCGGGCAGCAGCTCCTCCTCGAGGCCCTCGGAAGCACACAGGCTGTCGCACGGGCCGTCGGAGGACGACCCCGCGTCGGCGGCACGGCCGCGGGATCCGGCGCGTCCCCGACGATCCGCACCCGCGTCACCCCGACCCGCAAGCGCGAGGTCGACCAGCTGCGCGCGCAGCTGGGGATGAAGACCGACTCCGACGTCGTCCGAGCCGCCCTCGACGAGTACGTGCAACGGCACCTGCAAGCCAGCGCATGACAGCGGGGAATGTCGGAGACGACCACTAGGGTCCGCCCATGCGCGTCATCGGAACCATCCGCAGCACCGCCACAGAGCGGATCACCGTCGAGGCCGGCAGCTACCAGGAAGCGCGCGAGATGCTCGAAGCGCAGATCCCCGAAGGCCACGAACTCATCGCCATCCGCACCGACGACACCGACGCCAGCTGACCATGGGCACACTCGCAGACTCGATACCCGCAGCTCACGCGCGAAGCGCCTGGGCTGCGGGTATCGAGCCCCTGCGTGAGGCGTTCCCACTCCACGCCGACAAGCTCGTCCGCGCGATCGCGTACTCCTACATCGAGCCCCTCCCGACACCGATCTTCATCATCGGGGGAACCCCCACAACCCGAGACGCGCTCGCCGACGCACTCGCCGAGCTCGCCGGCGAGATCGAACGACCACACATCGACCCCCTCACGTTCGCAGGAGTCCGACGTGCCGTCGTGCCCGGCAGGCCACTGGTCCTCACCAGCGCCCCCCACGTCAGCCCCCGCGCACCACTCAGCGCGCTCGACGAGATCGAGATCGAGAGCTTCGTCTCATTCGCCACCCCACTCAGCAAGGCCTCCGCGCTGATCATCGCCAGCTCTCAGACAATTCAGCCGCTCAGCGCCGAGCGCTCCATCACCATCGAGCTTCCCCAGCGTCCGCGCAGCCTTCAACCGCTCCGCTCGCTGGGAAGTGAACCCGCCGCTGCCGGCCGACGCATCATCGCGAGCTATCTGCAGCAGAACGCGCCCCACCTGGATCTCGACCCTCATGGGATCAACATCGCCCGACATCCCGACTTCGCCAAGCCCCGGCGCCTCGACGCCGCGTTCTACCTCGGCGACACGATCCTGAGCACCCTCGGCCTCGATGCTCCCGCCCAGCCCGCGACGTCATGGCTCGGCGAGGACGACCAAATCATCTGGGCCCTACGCGAGGCCGTCAGATACCTGCTCGCCAACGGCGGCGAGCTCACCGACAACGCCAGCCAGACCAAGGAGTGGGTGATCGGACGCACCGACCACCGCTACCTGTATATCCGCCCCACCGAAGCGCTGCCCTTCATCCGGGCCGCGCACGGTGACCCCACCCTCAGCATCAAAGCGATCACCACGACACTGCGCCGGCTACATCTGATCGGCACCAAGACCGGAACCGTGACCGCGCGAATCGGTGGAGAACCCACCCGCGTCTGGAAGATCCCCGCCGATCGAGAGATCTAGCGCGACACGCCGAGCTCAGCGAGCGAAGACGGGCCACACCACCCGAGGAATCCACTCCGAGGAAGCGTCGGATGACACACAACCCTCGTCGACGCAGCAGTATTGCTCGCACGTCGCTGTAACAGCAAAGCCCGACTCGCGCGCAGTGGTACACAATTGAGGTGTACCAACGAAATTAGCGCTGACCTGGGGTTTCATTACCTCTGGTACACCTGCCGATTCGCAAGGTGTACCAAGCATTTTTGCCTTCTGATCAGTGTTTTTATCGCGTTTGGTACACCTGGTACACCTTTTCAGCGGCAGCCCTCACACATGCGCGCCCGCGCGAGGCGTAAAAGGTGTACCAACAGCGAAGCCAAACTTTTTTCGGGAACCGATGTCCGCGAAGCGTCCGAGGCTGGGCCTATACCTGGCATGAGAGCTCAGAGCCGTCTGCGCGACGCACCGAACCAATCCGTGATTCTGAATCAGCTACGTGCTAGAAACAGGGCATGCCAGCCAGAGCGAAGCCAGGACGTCGTTCATACGGCCCTCGCGCCGTCAGGACGGTTCGATATCCGGAGGCCTACGACCCGATCCTCGAACGCCTCGCTGCGGAGTCTGGGATCCCCCTCAGCAGCTGGCTTGCGCTGGCTGTCTCACAGCAGGCCGGGCTTGAGATCCCGGACTACGTCAAGGACGAGTTGGAAAAGGCGGCGCGCGAGCGCGCTACGCGCGAGGCAGAACAGGAGCTCGACATGCTCGACATGCCAAAGTCCGCGTAGAAAGACTCAACCCCCTCCGGTCTGCCAACCATCGGGGGTCTTGAGTGCTTTTGGGTCACAGCCTCCTGCCAGAGGCTGATCAAGTTACTGATGCTGAGTCAGTCAATCCATGATCGGATGTTCATGATTATAGCCGCGATATTGCGGATGTCTAGCGTTGGTGTGGCCGTCGTGTCGCACACGCTGGGCGCTGCAGCGTGCACCCGAGGGGGTGTGCTGCAGCGATGACGCTTGAGTACACCGGCACGTCGACGGCTACGAACTCTCTCGATCGTGTTCTCGAGGCCCTGGACCGGGGCGGGTGGAAGCCCCGCCGGCAGGGAAGCCAGCACATGGCGCTGTGCCCAGTGCACGGCGACGCGATGCCGTCGCTGAGCATCCGCTACGACCGCACCGGCGGCAAGGTGATGTTGCACTGCTTCGGCTGCGGCGATGCCTTCGATCTCCGCGACGTGTGCGGCGCGCTCGGCCTGACCGTCAGCGACCTGTTCGACGCACCGCTGCCCGCCGATCGCCGCACCGGCTCGCGCACCCCGCGGGCGAAGCGGCCCTCGCTGCCGCCGCGGCTGACGCAAGATGAGCTCGCCCCCAAGACTCCGGATCTGACGGGCGCGACATGGCGCCAGGTCAAGGTCTACGAGTACGTCGACGACAACGGCGTCGTCCTGCAGCGCGTGCACCGCGAAGAGACCACCCTGGACGGACAGCGGCACAAGAGGTTCACGCAGAGCTACCGTGGCGCCAACGGCCGGTGGGTCAAGCGCAAGCCCGAAGGCTTTGCGCCCCTCCTGTACAACCTCGCCGCGATCCGCGCAGCGGTCGCCGCCGGCGGCGACGTGTGGCTGCTCGAGGGGGAGAAGGACGCCGACAGCGCGATCGCCGAGGCCCTGGCCGCGACGACGAACGCCGGCGGTGCCACGGCGTTCCCCGCCGAGCTGCTCGAGCAGTTCCGCGGCGCCACCGTCAACCTGGTCGTCGACAACGATCCCGCCGGCGCACAGCGGGCCGCGGCGGTCGGCGCGCAGCTGGCGGAGCTGGGCATCCCGGCACGGATCTACCTGCCCAACCTCGACGACCGCAAGTCGGACTTCACCGACCACATGGACGCCGGCGGCACCGTCGCTACGCTCGTCGAGATCTCCGTCGACGACGCCCGCGCCATGGTCGCCGCGGCCGAGGCAGACAAGCTCGTCCACGGCCGCACCGGCGTCGCCGTGTGCCTCAAGGAAGCGACTGCCCAGCTTGAGCAGAACCAGCAGGACCGGGCAACCTCCGAGCAGCACGCCGAGGCGTGGGCGCGCGAGTCCCTCAACCGCCTCGAGCGGATCCACGCGATCAACCCGGACCTGACCGCGGAGCAACTCAGCGACCGGGGCCGCGTCGCCCTGACCGAGTACGCGGCCGCGGTCGCGGAGGGCGCGCGGATCTCCCGCGACACCTACATCGTCGCAGGTCTCGACGTGCCCCAAGCGGTCGCCTCCTCCGTGGTCGCAACCCGCCCCGTCGTCGACGAGCAGCAGCCGGCAGAGACTATCGAGATCACCCCCTCCGCACCCCTCACGCAGACCGGCAGCGGCGGCGGGGGAGTGTTCTTCGGCAACGACAACCCCGAGGACCAGCCCGAGAAGCGCCCCTTCATCCGAGGCAACCACTACGGCGTGGTTGAGGGGCAGACCGTGCTCATCAAGCACACCCCCGGCGACGAGGACGACCAGTACCATCGGGTCATGCACGGCTGGGCAGAGGTCCAGACAGTCGCCATCGAAGACGACGGCACGGACAACGAGATCGCTCGCCCCCCGCACCTGTACGTGATCAAGTTCTCCCGGTGGGTCCGCAACGATCGCGGCTACCCGATCCGCGACAAGGAGACCGGCCAGTTCCAGACCGAGTCGGTGGTGCTCAAGTACACCGAAGACCAGATCCGCGACGGGTCATGGTCCAAGGCGATGCCCTGGCCTGGGTTCCTCGAGTCGAACAGCCGCCGCGGCGCGGATCAGGCATGGGATGCGATGAACGCGATCAAGCCGCCGCGGAACAACAGCATCGTGCACACCACGGTCGGATGGCGCACCACCGACACCGGCGACTACTTCGTGCACGCGACCGGCGCGATCGCCAAGAACGGCGCGCTCGGCGTCGAGGTCGACGTCGCGACGACCTCCGAAATCTACGCG
This sequence comes from Microbacterium sp. NPDC078814, assembly GCF_040702645.1. Lineage (NCBI taxonomy): Bacteria > Bacillati > Actinomycetota > Actinomycetes > Micrococcales > Microbacteriaceae > Microbacterium > Microbacterium sp. NPDC078814. The sequence goes on along the minus strand of NZ_JBFBLT010000013.1, from coordinate 6,038 downwards.
ATGCCCGAGCCGACCACCGACCGCGACCAGCTGCGCCAGGCGTGGCTCGACGGCACCGTGGCGCTGCGGGAATCCGAGCTGCCCGCCCGTGTGATCGCACCGCTGCTCGGCCACTCCTGGACCGCCCCGGTCCTGCCTGGCCCGATCTTGCTGCACCTGGTGGGCGGGTTCGCTTCCTACAAGACCTCACACAGCCGTCTGGCCGTGCAGTACTTCGCCCCGAACCTCACCCACAACACCAAGGGCCTGATCTCCGGCGCATCCGGCGGATCCACCGCGATCGGCCTGCAGCGCACCCTCTCCGCGATCAGCAACGTGCCGGTGATCGTCGACGACTTCGCCCCGGACGGCAACGCCAGCGACGCGATCCGCCGCATCAGCACCCTGGGCCGCACCGTGTTCAACGGCATCGGTCGCATCCGCGGCAAGCAGCGCGGCGGCGCCGAGGCCGACCGCCCGATCCTCGCCAGCATCATCACGTCCGGCGAACTCTCCGCCCAGGGCTCCGCCGACTCCCGCATTGTCAACCTCCCGCTGGATCCCGCCACGCTCAAGAACGGCGGCGTGATCTTCGGTCGCCTCGAGTCCAAGCGCGCCCGCCACGCTCGCGCGCTCATCGGTGCTTCGCTCGTGCAGTGGACGGCCGCGCGCCGTCAGCAGCTCGTCGACGACTTCACCGAGGCCGAAGAGGACAGCGAGCACCGCCTGTGCACGCAGGCCTACTGGCGTGAGGCCATCCCCCGCCAGAACGGGCACGCGGGCCTCCACGACCGCCTCGTGCAGTCTGCCGTGGTCCTGGACCGCGGCATCATGATCATGCTGATGATGCTCCGCGACCTCGACGTCATCAGCGACGACGAGGCCCGCGACTTCTACGGGTGGGCGCGAGCGGGCATCGCCGAGGCGATCAGTCTGCAGGACTCGTCCGCATCCGACCCCGCCGAGCAACTCATGGAGTACCTGCGCGAGGCGATCGCCAACGGCAACGCTCACCTAGCCGGCATGGACGGCACAGTCCCCGACGATGCGAGCTCGCTGGGGTGGGCCGACCAGTCCACCGGAATGAACCCGCAGTGGCGCCCCAACGGGCAGCGCGTCGGCGTCATCAACAAAGACCGCCTCTACCTGTTCCCGACGACGGCCGTCGCCGTGGCCCGTCAGATGTCGCAGCGCGCCGATGAAGCGTTCAGCGACACCAAGACCTCGCTCTCCTCGTCGATGCTCTCCCACGGCTGGCTCATCGCGGACGGCGCCGGCAAGCGCAGCGTCGTCCGCCGCACCGGACGGTCGATGCAGCACCGCGTGTGGGACATCCCACTGTCCGCGCTCACCGGCAGCGGCCCCGACACCCCGAACGACGACACCGGCCTGGACGGGGGAGAAGGCCCCCAGACGCCGCCCGAGAACGACATCCCGTCGCTGTTCGAGGCGCCCAAGGTCGACGAGGCCACAACCACCCCCGAGGCGCCCGCACAGCCCGCCGTGACCGAGCCCCAGCAGCCTGCATCCGCAGAATCACCCGCCGCGCCTGCCCCCCGACCGGCAGCGCCCGCACAGCCCGCCGTCGCGACGTCGGCCGAGGACTTCCGTGCACCGCTCGGCGTGCTCCACACGGACGGGCTGTGGCTGTCCACGGGCGAGCTGATCACCATCCGCGGTCAGCTCGAGCACGCCGGCCAGCTCGCGCAGCTCGCCACCGACCTCAACCTGGGCACCCGCATCAACCAGGGCACCAACGGGGCGCGCAAGACCGAGCGCGGCCAGATCTTCCTCACCATGGAAGCCGCTCTCGCTCTCGGACTCCCGCTGGACACCCTGCCCGAGTCCACCGACTCCGACTACGGCAAGCTGCTGCGCGAAGCCACCAAGGGGCACCCGTTCATCACCATGGCGACCGAGACCGGATTCTCGCTCAGCGGCGACGGATCCATGGCCGGCAGCATCGACATCTGGCGCGAGGATGACCGCCGGATCGGCGCGCACATCGCCCTCATCCCTGCCCAGGACTTTCGCTTCATCAGCACGATCCTCGACGGCGACCCAGACCCCGCGACCATCGCCCGTCGCCTGGGGAAGTTCACCGCGGCGCTCAAGTTCCCCTACCGCAGCAGCGCCGGCACCACCGGCACCAAGCTCATGCGCGCGCTGCTGCCCCGCGACAAGCACGACGAGATCTACTACCCACAGGACCGCCCCGGCCCGGTCAAGGACCAGATGATGGCCGAGGGTGACTTCAACTGGCAGCGCAAGCTCTTCGGCGACGAGCTCGAGCAGCGCTGGGTACACGGCTTCGACCGTGGAGGCTCCTACCTCGCCGCCGCGAGCACCGAGGTCGGCGTCGGAGCCCCCACCCACTACGACGGCCCGCTGCAATTCACCAAGGCCACGAACAAGCCCGGCTACTGGCTGATCACCGCACCGGAACCCGGCAGCTGGCTGATGCCCGACATCTTCGCCGCCCAAGGCATCGTCCGTGACGGGTTCACCGGATCGCAGATCTGGGTCACCACCCCCACGCTCGAGCTCGCGAGCGAAATGGGCCTCGAGCTCGAGATCCACGAAGCCTGGCTGTGGGACCGCAAAGCCAAGGTCTTCGAGGCCTGGTACAAGCGGGTCCGCGACGCCCGCACCACCCTCGACACCACCGACGTCGACGACCAGGCCGCTCGTGACCTCCTCAAGATCGTCTACGCGGCCGCGATCGGCATGCTCGACTACCGCGGCGACCACGACACCCTCGCCGTGTGGGCCCCGCACCGCCACGACATGATCGTCGCGAAGTCCCGCGCCAACATCATCCGCCGCGTCCTCGCCAACGCCGAGCGCACCGGCCGCTGGCCCGTCGCGATCGAGAAGGACACCGTCGTCTACACCAGCGACCACATCGACCCGCTCGAGGCCTGGCCCGGCGACCCGTCCTGGTTCGGCCGCGGCCTCGGTCAGTACAAGTACGAGGGCTCCGACCAGCTCTCGCATCACGCCGAGTTCCTCAACGGCGACGGCACCTACAAGGGCAAGCGACACCTGAATGAGTTGATCTGATGGCACTGAGCAAGGAAGCGCAAGCGCGGCAGCTCGCCGCGATGTTCGAGGGACTCACCGGGCACAAGCTCCCCGAGGTCTCCCGCGACACCAAATCCATGCTCAAGTTCCTCTTCCCCGGCCAGAGCGACCGGTTCCCGATCGCCACGAAGCTCGCCGCCACGAAGCTCGGAGTCTCCCAGGGCACCGTGCAGCGCTGGATCCGCGGGGCGCAGAATCCCCGCGCCGCGATCACCCAGGAGCTCACCAAGCGCGTCCGCCAGTCCGTCACCACCAAGCGCGGCCGCGGTCAGCTCGCCAAGCGCATCCAATCCCAGATCCCCACCCGTCAGCGCACCATCCGCATCAACGCGCTGCAGGGCCCGTCCGCAGACCCCACGGACAAGAAGTACGTCGCCGAACGGTTCAGCAACCTCGATATGTCGCCCTCCGAGCAGCAACAGCTCTATGACGCCTGGGTGCAAGGCGGCGACACCGGCGCCACCGACTACCTCACCGGCCTCTACGACAACCGCTACGTCGACGGTTGGCAGTTCCACGGCATCAAGGGCGTCGAGTTCCGCTGACACGAATGACCCGGCACCACAGCCTCGTCACGCTACGCTGTATGTAGTGAATGTCACGCTTTTATCAGGTGTGACCGGACTGACGACCAGAGAAAGGACCAGCCGATGGCAGCCTCCATGCCCGAGCTCGTCGACTACGCCTACATCGCCGAGAAGCTCAACGTCTCTCAGCAGACGGTGCGCGTCTACGCCACCGGCACCAAGCAGCGCAAGGCCGGCTTCCCCGAGTCGGTCGCACCCAAGACCGCGCGCTCGCCGCTGTTCCGCAAGAAGGACGCCGACGCGTTCATCCAGCGACGCCTCACCGAGACCGCCGGCGACACCGCCCAGGAAGAGGCAGCTCACAGCGCATTCGCCGAGCTCGGCCGCGAGATCAACCTGCGCAGCCGCGAACAGCTGCAGCAGGCCCTCTTCGAGGATCTCAGCCTGCCCCGCACCGAGAAGGACTCCGTCTCGACGCCAGCGCTCAAGAAGCTCTATGCCGACACCGGATCCACCTTCGTCGCCCACGTACTCGCCTACCGCGGCGCTGCAGTCGAGTGATCGCCTCGCGCTCGCCGCAGCGCCGGCACCAGCTCGGTTGACGGAGCGCGCCCACGCCTCTAGGCTGTGAATGTCACATTCACTAGTAGGAGTCAGGTAATGCCAGACGAGATCGACACGCCGGCACCCTTGTGGTTCACCCCCGAGAGCGCCGACGTCGATGCGCTCGAGCAAGCCTGGGGAGCCCACAAGCTCAGCAAAATCATGGGCGCCGCCCTCGGCAGCTTCAACCGGCTCGGCCACGTCAACGCCGGCACCGCCTCCGACACCTTCGGCGTCTCGGAGGGCACCATCCGCCGGTGGATCCGCGACGGAGTTCCTGCCAGTCGACTCGAGCGTGTCATCTCGCTCGTCCGCCCACCACAGGGCGCATTCGACCAGGAGCGCAAGGATCTCGTCTACGCCCGCGGCGCCGTGACCAAGATCACCACCGATCCAGAGAACGCCGTCGCACTCTGGGGCTACAAGGGCTACCTCGAGCAGTGGGATCTCGCGATCATCAAGATCAAGGGAATGCCCGTCCTCACCGTCCGCATGGCCCGCACCGACCGCGACCGCGCCGCAGACAAGCGTCTCGTCGCCGGCGGCGAGCTCGTCGAGCGCGTGACCTTCCCGAGCTACTGGGCAGCCATCGTCGCCCGTAGCGAGCTCCTCGAGGACGTCTACCCCTACCGAGTCCAGCTGCGCAACACGAAGCTCGCCAGCGGCGCTGGCAAGGCTTTCCTCGACGAGGCTCCCCGCAAGACGTTGCGCTCCTACCGGAAGCGTGCCCGCACCAGCGTCCGCAAGACCACCGAACAGAGCGACTGACAGGCGGCAGAGGCATGCTCCGACAGCTCCCGCTCAACCTTCCCGACGAGGACGAGCTTCTCGCCGTCGCCACGATCACGCTCGACGGCGCCGGGGAGTACAGCCTGAGCATCCACAACATCGTCGACGCCCCGCTCAAAATGACGCCCACTCAGCAGGCTCGAGCGCTGCGCATCCTCGCCACCGGTATCGAAGCAGAAGAAGCAGTCGGCAGAGAGCAGACCCCGTGAGCAAGGGGCACACGGGCCCCACGTTCTGGCATGGCGGGTTCCCCGGCCTCACGGTCGGCTCACGCCTCCTGAGTCCCTATGACGCCGCGGCCGCGCGCATCCCGATCTCATACACACCCCGCGATCGGCCGCAAATCGGCCTCGTCTCTCGCACCGATCGCGTTTACTTCAGCACGCGCCAGGAGTTCGCTCGCGCCTTCGCGTTCCAGACCGAGATCACCACACCCTCCGGCACCCTGACATCGCGAGGCACCCTCTACGCCGTCGAGCCGATCGGCGCCACCGAGGAAGATCCCGACTTCGCCGGCCACGAGATCTCATGGTGCGCGCCCGGCGCCATCATCACTGCGATCGTCGAAACCGATGTGCGCATGCGAGCTCGTGACGCAACCCGCGTCATCGGCAGCTACGCCACCTGGGACGACGGTCGACCGATGTACCTCGAGGACGGACGGCTCTGCATCACCTGGCAGATGGAGAGCCTCGGCCTCACTCAGGACACCGTCGACGAGATCGTGCGTCCGTGGACTCCTGTCGAAACCGCACTCGAGCGCATCGCGACAGCCACCCGTACCCATCACCCCCGCTGACCGGGGGAGCCGCGGTGTCGACCGCGCTCGGAATCGAGGCGAGGCCGGCCGAGCGCAGCGAGCCGGACCTGCCGGGCACCGCCACGACAACTGCACCCACGACAGCGGCCGGCTCGCCGGCCCGCCCGAGGCGTGCGGCGCAGCCGCTTGCCCACCCGGGAAGACCCGCCGATGCCGGGCAGTCGCTGGAGGCCTACCTCGCCGACCCGGCCTAGTCCGGCCCGTCGCCAGGCCGCGCTCGGGCGCGCCCCGTAGAC
>NZ_JBFBLT010000012.1:0-59937 GCF_040702645.1 Microbacterium sp. NPDC078814 | reverse complement strand
GAGATTCAGAACGCGTTCCGCGAGTGGATCGTGGGCGTATGGCGGTGGGGTCAGCGTGGCCGTCTTGGCGACATGCCCATGCCGCCGCCTCAGATTCTCCACCGTCTCGGCCTGGGGTACCTGGCTGATGACGAGTGGCATACAGAACCACCTATCTATAAGGAGTAATCGATGAGTACACCTGTTCCCACCCAGACCCCGAACGTGGTCATCGAGAGCCCCCGCGCCCGGAAGGTCGCACGTACCGCCCTCGACGTGGTTGGCGCGGCCCTCGGAACCGTGATCGCGGTCGACGCAGCCTCGAACGGTTTCGACGTGACGTGGCTGACCGTCCCCGCGATGGCCGGATGGACGTACCTGCGCCTCGTGTTCGGTATCGCCATCGACAACGCCAACACCCCCTCCTAGGGCGGCGACGCACGAAAGACCCCCACCCGCGCCCCGTAATGGGCCGGGTGGGGGCCTTTCGTGTTTACGGGGCGTCGAGGATGGCCGGGTCGGTGGTGATGTAGAGGGGGAGTGCCGCCGGCTGCCCATGCCCCAACCGTTCCGGTGTGGACGGGTCTGGGAGCGACCGACGATGCTTCCCCAACGCGATCCACGGGTCCAGGTCAGGGAGCGTTCTGAGGGCCGTACAGAGGGTCGCCGTGTAGTCGTCCTCGAAGTAGCCAACCCATGTGCCCACGGCCTCAGCGAGCACGTCTAGGCGTTCACCCGCGGTCGCCCTGAGCTCGTCTAGAACGGGCGCCGTGTCGGTCGTGTACCTGTTGCGTGAACAGATTGCATCCAACTCGATACTGAGCTTGGTTGTGGGGGACAGGCCTCGTGATTGCATGCCGGATCATCCTTCCTCCGGCCGAGACACAACCAAGTGTAAGCACGAAGGCCCCCGTTCATAGGGGGCCTTCGTGGATTCTGGGCCTCGAATCAACGAGGGCGTTCCCAGGACCAGCCACGATACCAGTTGAACCGGTTGTCGGTGGTTAGTGGCATCGTGTCGAGCGTGACGCCCGCCGAACTACTCGCCTTCGAAGCCCGCCACCCGAAACACACCCCGGCCAAGACTCACGCCATCCGACACCAACTTGGTATCAGCGAAGTCCGCTACTACACGCTCCTCCACCGTGCCGCGCGATCCGTTGACGGGATCAGCGTCGACCCGGTGACGGCGCGTATGGTCAGGGAACGGATCGAAAACCGAGCCCGAGCGCGGACTAACAGGGCGGCGTGAGGAATCGGATGCACCACCGGATGCACTAGGCATATCCTGGTCACAAAGCAAAACGCCCTCTCCCCAGTAGAAGCCTAGGGAAAGGGCGAGTGGCTCCGACCGGCATCGATCCGGTGACCTTTCGATTTTCAGTCGAACGCTCTACCAACTGAGCTACAGAGCCGCGCGGCGATGATGCTGCCGCGTCCTAGACGAAGAGCCCTCTCCGAAGAAAGAGCTCGTCGCACGGAGCGACCCTGACGGGACTTGAACCCGCGACCTCCGCCGTGACAGGGCGGCACGCTAACCAACTGCGCTACAGGGCCATACTGGTGTTTTCAATTGTATCGGATGGAGTGACCCCAACGGGATTCGAACCCGTGCTACCGCCGTGAAAGGGCGGCGTCCTAGGCCGCTAAACGATGGGGCCGAGTCAGTCCCGGGGGACTTCCTTGCCGACGCTCAAGCATAAGGGATCATCCGGGCAAATCGCGAATCGAGGCCGGAACCCGCTTCCCCCGGGCGTGTTCGAGCGGGACCATGGAGGGGCCGGGGATGCCGTTCACGCCGCTCTAGGAGTCTGGTGCTGGTGTGAAAGTTGTTGTTACTGTGGCATCTGTGAAACCGGCGGAAGGGGCCGTGTGAACGACAAGACCACGCAGGATGCGGCACTCGCGGCATCCGCGGACTGCGGGTGTGCGCCCACCCCGACGGAGCGACGTACCCTCTTCGGTGACGGCATCAGCCGCCGCGGCGCTCTCGGACTCGGCGCGCTCAGCGTCGTCGCCCTCAGCGCGTTCGGCATCACGTCCGGAGTCACGGCCGCCCACGCCGCGTCGTACCCGAGCTGGGACGACGTGCAGAAGGCCAAGCAGAACGAGGCCTCCAAGGCCGCAGAGGTGAAACGCATCGAGGGGCTGATCCAGTCGCTCACGCAGAAGGTCTCCGAGACGCAGGCCGCCGCCGAGGTCGCCTCGACCGAGTTCTACAACGCGCAACAGGCCTACTTCGCCGCGATCGCGGAGGCCGACTCGCTGCAGGAGAAGGCGGACGCGCAGGCCGCCGTCGCCGACGAGTCCGCCCGCAAGGCCGGTCAGGTCGCCGCGCAGCTCTACCGCAACGGCGGTGACGACACCTCGCTGGAGCTGTTCTTCGCGGGCTCCGCAGCCAACGCCGACGAGCTCCTCGCCCGCCTCGGCTCGATGGACAAGCTCCTCGAGTACAACCAGACCGTCTACAACGACGCGGTCGCCGCGCGGAACTCCGCGCAGTCCCTCAGCGACCAGGCGGTCGTCGCCCGGGACGAGCGCGACCGGCTCCAGAAGATCGCCGAAGAGAAGATGGTCGCGGCGCAGCAGGCCGCCGACGCCGCCCAGGCCGCTCTCGACGAGCAGTCGGCGAACCTCGCCACGATGCAGGCGCAGCTTGCCGCGCTGAAGGACACCACCGCGACCACCGTCGCCGGCTACCAGAAGGGCGTCGAGGAGCGCGAGAAGGAGCGCAAGCGCCGCGAGGCCGCCGAGGCCGCCGCGAACGCCGGGGGGAACAGCGGCGGAGGCGGCACCCCGGGAAGCGGCGGCTGGGTGCGTCCGCACGGCGGGTACCGCAGCTCCGGCTACGGCCCCCGCTCGCAGCAGTGCAACGCCAACGGCTGCTCGTCGAGCTGGCACTACGGCGTCGACCTCGCGAACGGCTGCGGCGCAGCGATCTACGCCGCACACTCCGGCACGGTCGACGCGGCCTTCTACAACGGCGGCTACGGCAACTACGTCCGCATCCAGCACGGCGGCGGCATCGCCACCGGCTACGCGCACATCAAGCCCGGCGGGTTCGCCGTGCGCAGCGGCCAGTGGGTCGAGGCCGGACAGGTCATCGCCTACGCGGGCAACACCGGCGGCTCCTTCGGCTGCCACCTGCACTTCGAGGTCTACATCAACGGCCGCTACACGAACCCCATCGACTTCATGGCGGGCAAGGGCATCTCCGTCTGACGGACGGCTGGACAGCAGAAGACCCCCGAACGCCTGGCGTCCGGGGGTCTTCGCTTCGACAGGCTCAGCGACCCAGAGAGGTCAGCGACCCAGAGAGGTCAGCGACCCGGATAAGGTCAGTGGCCCTGCTCGCCGAAGCGGACGATGGCCTCGTCGAGGATGCGCTGCGCCTCGGCGGCGTTGCCCCACTCGTCGACCTTGACCCACTTGTTGGGCTCGAGGTCCTTGTAGTGCTCGAAGAAGTGCGCGATCTCCTTCTTCGTGTACTCCGGCACGTCGTCGATGTCCTGAATGTGCGCCCAGCGCGGGTCCTTGGAGAGCACGGCGACGAGCTTGTCGTCTCCGCCGGCCTCGTCGCTCATCTTCAGCACGGCGACGGGGCGGACCTCGACGACGACGCCGGGGTAGATCTGGTGGTCGAGGAGCACCAGCACGTCGAGCGGGTCGCCGTCCTCGCCGAGCGTGTTGTCGAAGTAGCCGTAGTCGGCCGGGTAGCCGAAGGTCGTGTAGAGCACGCGGTCGAGGTGCACTCGCCCGGTCTCGTGGTCGACCTCGTACTTCACGCGGCTGCCGCGCGGGATCTCGATGACGGCGTCGTGTGCGCCCATGCGTGTGCTCCTCAGGAAGATCGGTTGGATGCCGCGGACCAGCCTACTCGGGGGTCGCGGGGTGGCTGTCCCGGTGCCGCCGCTGGACGATCCGGTTCAGGAGGCGTGAGAGAGGACTGCTCAACAGGAGGACCAGCAACCCCAGGTATCCGTTCGGCGACGCGGCGACGGCGATGACCAGGGCGATCGCGAAAAGGACGATCGCCGCGAGATCACCGGCGATTCCGCCGCGGATCACCGCCGGGGGTGCCGTGATGAGCTCCCCGTGCCGCTGCAGATAGAGCCAGCCGGCGAGCGTCGTGACCTGCGTCAGAAGGAGCGTGCCGATGTAGAGGACCGCCTGCAGAGGGGCGGGCTCCATCTGACCGATCATCGCCGTCGGCACCGGCAGCCACACGATGGTCGCCATCCACGCCACGTTGATCCACAGCAGTGCCGGCGTGACCGCCTGGACGTCCCGGTACTGACTGTGGTGCCCCATCCAGAACACCGCGATGAGGAGGAAGCTCAATCCGAAGCTCAGAAGCTGGCCCGCGTGTGCGGCGAGGAACTCTGGCGTATCCAGGTGATCGGCGGCCGCCTCGGCGACCGAGTCCGTGAGCGGCAGGATCAGCAACGTCATCGCGATCGCCACGACCGCATCGACGAACGCCTTGAAGCGCTCAGGGCGGAACGACGGAGCAGGGGAGCGACCGGTCACGGCGCCAGGATAGCCCCGCGCGGTTTCGGGCGACACGGCAGCCGAGGCGGTGCCCTAGCGTGGAGGGATGCCTTCCCTCGACCCCGCCGTCGCCGAGATCCGCCTCGCCGTGCGCACCGCGCTCGCCGACCTGCCCGAGGGCTCGACCGTCGTCGTCGCGGTGTCCGGCGGTGCCGACTCGCTCGCACTGGCGGCGGCCACCGCGTTCGAGGCCGCGAAAGTCGGGGTGCGTGCGACCGCGGTGACGGTCGACCACGGTCTGCAGGACGGGTCCGCCGAGGTCGCCGTCGAGACGGCACGCATCGCCGGACGACTCGGATTGGAGGCGCTCGTCGTCCGCGTCGAGGTCGACGGTGACGGTGGTCCGGAGGCGGCCGCGCGGGACGCGCGCTACCGCGTGCTCCGGGACGCGGCGGGCGACATCGGCGCGCGGGCGGTCCTGCTCGGTCACACGCTCGACGATCAGGCCGAGACGGTCCTGCTCGGACTCGCCCGAGGCTCCGGGGCGACGAGCCTGCAGGGCATGGCGCCGGACCGGCAGGACGACGACGGCCTCCGATGGCTGCGCCCGCTGCTCGGCGTGCGCCGCGAGACCACCCGTGCGTTCTGCGCCGCGGCCGACCTGCAGCCCTGGGACGACCCGCACAACACCGACGACCGCTACACGCGCGTGCGGGTGCGTCGCCACGTGCTCCCCGTGTTGGAGACGCAGCTCGGCCCGGGCATCGCCGAGGCGCTGGCCCGCACCGCCGAGCAGCTCCGGGAGGACGCGGAGGCGTTCGACGAGATGATCCACGAGACGATCGAGGACATCGTCGAGCACGCCGAGGCCGGGATCTCGGTGAGCGTCGCCGCGCTCGCCGCCAATCCGGCCGCGCTGCGCAACCGCATCATCCGTCTCGTGGTCGACAGCGAGTTCGGGGCGAGCCTGAGCCGTGCGCAGACGATCGAGGTCGCCCGCCTCGTGACCGACTGGTCCGGTCAGGGCCCGATCGACCTGCCGGGGTGCGCCGCCGTGCGCCAGGGCGGCCGGATCGTGTTCACCGCCGCGACCCGCTAAATCGCGGGCCGCGGCGGCGTCGCGTCCTACTTCTTGCCGCCGAAGAGGCCCCCGAGGACGCCGCCGAGGTCGATGCCGCCGCCGGAGCCGCTCTTGCCGCCGCCGAGGAGGCCACCCAGCACGTCACCCAACCCGCCGCCGGAGCCGGAGTCGCCGCCGCCGAGGATGCCGCCGATGACGTCGCCGATCCCACCGGAGCCCTCCGTGCCCGCGTCCGCCTTCGCCGTCTTGTCCTTGGTCGCGTTGGCGATGAGACCCATCACGATCGGCGCGAGGATGGGGAGGAGCTTTCCGAAGTCGATTCCCGGAGTCGCCTTCGACTCCGTCAGCTCCTTCGTGACCTCCTTCTCCTTCCCGCCGAGGATGTGGGAGACGATCTTCTCGCCGTCCTCCTGGTCGATGTCGTCGACCGTCGCCGGGCTCGACGCACCGCGGTGCTTGCCGAGGGCCTTCTCGATGGCCGCCGATCCCTCCGAGCTCTCCGCGTTCTTGGCCAGCCCGCCGAGGAGCACGGCGCCGCCCTGCTCGACCGCGACCTTGGCCTCGTCGCGCGACACTCCGAGCTTCTGCGCGATGTCGTCGAGGGGGACCTGGCTGAGGATGTCTTGGGTCGCCATGGGGATCTCCTTCCGTCGGGGCGTGCGCCCGCGTCACCGTCAGAGTAGTGCGGTGTCGACCTGCGGGGGGAGGGTACGCGCCCACGACCGGAGCACACCGCCGCGTCGCCTAAAATCGATCCATGCGCGCCGCGGAGATCCAGGACGACCTTGCACAGATCCTCGTCACCGAGGAGGAGATCCACGCCAAGCTCGACGAGCTCGCGGCGCAGGTCGCGAAGGACTACGAGGGCAAGGACCTCATCCTCGTCGGCGTGCTGAAGGGCGCGGTCATGGTCATGGCCGACTTCGCACGCGCGCTGCCCTTCCACGCGCCGATGGACTGGATGGCGGTGTCGAGCTACGGCGCCAGCACGAAGTCGAGCGGTGTCGTGCAGATCCGGAAGGACCTCGACACCGACCTGCACGGCAAGCACGTGCTCATCGTCGAGGACATCATCGACTCCGGCCTCACCCTGAGCTGGCTCCTGGAGAACTTCGAGTCCCGCGGTGCGGAGTCGATCGAGGTGCTCGCGCTGCTGCGCAAGCCGGAGGCCGCGAAGGTCGAGATCGACTGCAAGTACGTCGGCTTCGACATCCCCGTGGAATTCGTCGTCGGCTACGGACTCGACTACGCGGAGCGCTACCGCAACCTCCGCGACGTCGCCGTGCTGGCACCGCACGTCTACAGCTGACGCTTCGACAGGCTCAGCGACCCAGGGGAGGGGCGTTGCGCCGTGGGTGAACGCACAGCGGCCCCCTAGCACGGAGGCGATACGCTGATCCGACCATGGATGTGAAGAAGCTCACCCGCAATCCGCTGATCTACGTCGCTCTGATCGGCGTGCTGCTCTTCGGCGGATTCCTGCTGATCTCGAACCTCGGTGCGCCGAAGCAGATCACGACGCAGGAGGGGCTCGAGCTGCTCTCCGGCAAGACCGTGACCGAGGTCGTCACCACCGACGGCGATCAGCGCGTGGACATGACGCTGTCGAAGCCGTTCGAGGGCTCCGAGAACGTCCAGTTCTACTACGTCGAGGCCCGCGCCGACGAGGTGGTCGCCGCGATCGATGCGGCCGCTCCGAAGGACGGCTTCAACGACGCCGTGCCACGCGCGACCTGGTTCGACGGCTTCCTCTCCCTGCTGCTTCCCCTCGTGCTGCTCGGCCTGCTGTTCTGGTGGCTCCTGTCGTCCATGCAGGGCGGCGGCGGCAAGGTCATGCAGTTCGGCAAGTCCAAGGCCAAGCTCGTCAACAAGGAGACCCCGACGGTCACCTTCGCCGACGTCGCCGGTGCCGACGAGGCCATCGAGGAGCTCCACGAGATCAAGGAGTTCCTGCAGGACCCGGCGAAGTTCCAGGCCATCGGCGCCCGCATCCCGAAGGGCGTGCTCCTGTACGGCCCTCCCGGAACCGGGAAGACCCTCCTCGCCCGCGCCGTCGCCGGCGAGGCAGGAGCCCCGTTCTACTCGATCTCCGGTTCCGACTTCGTCGAGATGTTCGTCGGGGTCGGCGCCTCCCGCGTGCGCGACCTGTTCAGCCAGGCCAAGGAGAACGCTCCCGCCATCATCTTCATCGACGAGATCGACGCCGTCGGCCGTCACCGCGGCGCCGGCATGGGCGGCGGCAACGACGAGCGCGAGCAGACGCTGAACCAGATGCTCGTTGAGATGGACGGCTTCGACCCGAACGCGAACGTCATCGTGATCGCGGCCACCAACCGTCCCGACATCCTCGACCCCGCGCTGCTGCGCCCCGGCCGCTTCGACCGTCAGATCGGTGTCGACGCCCCCGACCTCAAGGGCCGCCAGAAGATCCTCGAGGTGCACAGCAAGGGAAAGCCGCTGTCGAAGAACGTCGACCTCGAGGTCGTCGCTCGCAAGACCCCCGGCTTCACCGGTGCCGACCTAGCGAACGTGCTCAACGAGGCCGCGCTGCTCACGGCCCGCTCGAACGCGCAGCTCATCGACAACCGCGCCCTCGACGAGGCCATCGACCGCGTGATCGCCGGTCCGCAGCGTCGCACTCGCGTGATGAAGGACAAGGAGAAGCTCATCACGGCGTATCACGAGGGCGGACACGCGCTCGCGGCGGCGGCGATGAACTACACCGACCCCGTGACGAAGATCACGATCCTGCCCCGCGGCAAGGCGCTGGGCTACACGATGGTGCTGCCGCTGGACGACAAGTACTCGGTGACCCGCAACGAGCTGCAGGACCAGCTCACCTACGCCATGGGCGGTCGCGTCGCCGAGGAGCTCGTCTTCCACGACCCCACCACCGGCGCCTCCAACGACATCGAGAAGGCGACCTCGATCGCCCGCAAGATGGTCATCGAGTACGGCATGACGACGCAGGTCGGTCCGGTCAAGCTCGGCACCGAGGGCGGCGACATGTTCGTCGCACGGGACATGGGCCGTGGCCGCGAGTACTCCGAGAAGGTCGCGGAGCGGGTCGATGCCGAGGTGCGCGCGCTCATCGAGCAGGCGCACAACGAGGCGTATGCGGTGCTCAGCGAGAACCGGGACATCCTCGACCGTCTCGCCCTCGCGCTCCTCGAGGAGGAGACCCTCGACCACAACCGCATCGCCGAGATCTTCACCGAGGTGAAGAAGCTCCCCGAGCGTCCGCTGTGGCTGTCCAGCGAAGACCGCCCGGTCTCGGAGCGGCCGCCGATCGAGGTCCCGAAGAAGGACGTCTCGCTCGCCGCCTCCGTCGAGGCGCCGACGGCCCCGCCGCGTCCGCAGCAGGGCTCCGCCGGAGCGGGCAACCCTCGTCCCGCGACGGCGTGACGTGACCGTCGACAAGGGACGCGTCGAGCGGCTCACCAGGGAACTCCTGGAGGCGATCGGCGAGGACCCCGATCGTCCGGGGATCAAGCAGACGCCCTCGAGGATGGCCGAGCTCTACGCGGAGTTCTTCGCCGGTGTGGGCGAGGATCCCGCCGAGCCGCTCGCCCACACGATCAGCGTGACCCGCGGGCCGGCGCCGGACACCCTGCCGTCCGGAGCGGTGCTGCTGCGCGACATCCGCTTCCGCTCGGTGTGCGAGCACCACCTCCTGCCCTTCGCAGGGCACGCGCACATCGCCTACCTTCCGGGCGAGCAGGTCGTCGGCCTCGGTGCGCTCGTGCGCGTCGTGGAGATCCTCGCCGCGCGGCCGCAGGTGCAGGAGCGGCTGGGGGAGCAGATCGCCGACACGATCGCCGAGAACCTCGACGCGCGCGGCGTGCTCGTCGTGCTCGATGCCAGCCACGGCTGCGTGACGATGCGGGGCGGGCGGCAGACCGAGGCCTCGACGCTGACCATCGCGGCGCGCGGGGTATACACGGATCCCGTGGCACGCGCGGAGCTGGTGACCCTGATCGGCATGACCGTGCCGGGGGCCGGGACGTCGCGCGCATGACCGGCATCTGGGGCATCGTCAACGTCACCCCCGACTCGTTCAGCGACGGCGGGCGGTATCTCGACGCAGACCGCGCGGTCGCCCACGGCCTCCGTCTGCGCGCGGAAGGGGCGTCCGTCCTCGACGTCGGGGGCGAGTCGACCCGGCCGGGCGCGGAACGCGTCGGGGTGGACGAGGAGCAGCGTCGCGTCCTTCCGGTCGTCGAACAGCTCACGGCGGCCGGTGCCGTCGTCAGCATCGACACCCTCAACGCGTCGACCGCCGCGGCCGCCGTGCGCGCGGGAGCGCGCATCGTCAACGACGTCTCCGGCGGACTGGCCGACCCCGACATGCGCGCCGCGGTGGCGGAGTCGGGTGCCGACTTCGCGATCGGGCACTGGCGGGGCTTCTCCGCCGACATGTACGCGAACGCCGATTACCGCCGCGTCGCCCGAGAGGTGGCCGGCGAACTGCGCGAGCGCATCGGCGAGGCGGCCGCCGCCGGGATCGCGCCCTCCCGCCTGATCGTCGACCCCGGTATCGGGTTCGCCAAGGCCGGTGCCCAGAACTGGGACGTGCTGCGGGGCCTCGACGAGATCGTGGGTCTCGGCTTCCGCGTGCTGGTCGGGACGTCGCGTAAGCGCTTCCTCGCCGACGTGCTGCAGGAGGCGGCCCCGGGCGGTGACGGCGTCTCCGAGCAGCGCCGGGACCTGGCCACCGCGGTGACGAGTGCGCTCGCGATGCGCGCCGGCGCCTGGGCGGTGCGCGTGCACGACGTCGCGGCCACCCGCGACGCCCTCGCGATCACCCGCGCCTGGGAAGGCTGAGTGCGAGGTCGGAGCGTCGCCGTACCCTAGAGGCATGGACTTCCTCGACGAGATCGTGCTGACAGGGCTGACCGTGTTCGGCCACCACGGCGTCTACCCGCACGAGCGGGAGAACGGACAGGAGTTCACGGTCGACCTCCGGTTGCGGCTCTCCCTCGAACAGGCCGCCGCGTCCGACGATGTGGCCGACACCGTGCACTACGGCGAGCTCGCGGAGCGGGTGGCCGCCGTCGTCGCGGGGGAGCCGGTGAACCTCATCGAGACCCTGGCCGAGCGGATCGCGGACGTCGCCCTCGGTGACCGCCGCGTGCAGCAGGTGACCGTGACGGTGCACAAGCCGCAGGCGCCGATCGCCCTGACCTTCGGCGACGTGGCCGTGACGGTGCATCGGACGCGGGCTCCGGAGTCGCTGGAGGACATCACCACATGAGCCGCAACCTCACCCGCCCGGCGGAGGTGCCGGGCCCCCGAGCTCCGCGCCCCGAGACGGTGGCGGTCGTCGCGCTCGGCGCCAATCTCGGAGACCGCGAGGAGACGATCCGCGCCGCGGCCGCGCGCATCGCTCGGTTGCCGCTCGTCTCGGACGTGCGCCTGTCGCGCCTGTTCGAGACGGTGGCGCTGCGCGTGGACGGCCCCGATCCGGACGCCCCCGGGTACGTGAACGCGGTGGCTCTGGTGACCACCCGGCTCGCTCCCGAGATCCTCCTCGGCATGCTGCACGCCATCGAGGACGAGAACGGCCGCGTGCGCGGCGAGCGGTGGGGCGACCGCACCCTCGACCTCGACCTCATCGCCTATGGCGACGTCGTCTCGGACGACCCCCGCATCCAGCTGCCCCATCCGCGGGCGGCGGAGCGGCTGTTCGTCCTGGAGCCGTGGCTCGACGTCGACCCCGACGCCGAGCTCGTGGGGCGCGGCCGGGTCGCCGATCTGGCGGCGGACCTTCGCGCGCGAGGCGAGGGATGAAGCGCACCTCCGCCGGACTTCTCGCCGTCCTCGCGCTCGTCGGCGCCGGGGCCGGCTTCATCCTCGACCAGATGCTCACGGCGACGGGGCGGGCCACGTTCACGCCGTCCCTCTTCCTCCCGGTGCTGCTCGTCCTCATCGCGGGCGCATCGCTCGGGGTGGCCTGGCCGGTGCGGCGCAGCGTCCGCTCCGGGGTGCGCATCGACCCGTTCCGTGCCCTCCGGGCCGCGACCCTCGCGCGGGCGTCGAGTCTGCTGGGGGCGATCCTGGCGGGCTTCGGGGCAGGACTGCTGGCCTTCCTCCTCACGCGCCCCATCGATCCCCCGATAGGGTCGACTGTGGCCATGGTGGCGCTGATCGCGAGTGCGGTCGTGCTCGTCATCGCCGCTCTCGTCGCCGAACAGTTCTGCACCCTGCCGAAGGATCCTGATGACTCAGAACCCAGAGACCGCGCCCCTGAACCCGGCGGAGGGCACTGACCTCGGCGCCCTCGACCAGGGCACCTACACGGGCCTGCGCACGGCGCGCAACGAGGCCCGCCTCGAGCTCGACGGCACCTGGCACCAGATCTCGCCGCGCTACGTGGTGTCGCAGATCGTGCAGAACGTCATCTTCCTGGCGATCGTCGTGGCGGCGGCCATCGTGCTGAACATCGTGCTCGAACAGGACTGGGTGTGGATCCCGGCCGGGGTCATCATCCTCATCACCCTCGTGACGCTGGTGATCCTCCCGCGTCAGGCGCGGGCGATCGGCTACATGCTGCGGGCGGACGACATCGTGTTCCGCAAGGGCATCCTCTGGCAGCGCATGATCGCCGTGCCGTACGGTCGCATGCAGCTCGTCGACATCACCCAGGGGCCTCTCGACCGGGCGTTCGGCATCTCCCAGCTCAAGATGGTCACCGCGGCGGCCACCACCGGCGTGCAGATCCCCGGCCTCACCCAGGCGGCGGCCGAGGCGCTGCGCGACACGCTCATCCAGGTCGCCGAGACCCGCCGGACCGGACTGTGAGCGAGTCGCAGCTCCCCACCGCCGCGCCGGGGCAGACCTCCGCGGGCGCACCGTCGACGCACCTCGCGGACGGCGAATGGCACCGGATGCATCCGCTGACGCCGCTCTTCAAGGGCGGCCTGGCGCTCATCATCGTCGGCGGCATCGTGATCGCGAACATGCGCGACCGCGTCATCGCCTGGCTCGTCGGGCAGTTCGCGCCGGAGGAGGCGCACTACGACGACTACACCGGCGGCGATCCGGTCGACTGGGTGCTCGCCAACAACTTCGCCCTGATCGCGCTGCTGGGTGTCCTGGCGCTCGTCGTGGTGCTCGTGGCCATCTTCTGGTTCGTCTGGCGCTTCCAGCAGTTCCGGATCACCGGGGAGCACGTCGAGGTGCGCAAGGGCATCATCTTCCGGTCGCACCGTCGCGCCCCGCTCGACCGTGTGCAGGGCGTGAACCTCACGCGGCCGTTCCCCGCACGCATCATCGGCCTCGCGAAGCTCGAGGTCGTCGGCGCGGGCACCGACGCGAACGTCGCGCTGGAATACCTGGCGACGCCGCGCGCCGAAGGCGTGCGCGCCGAGATCCTGCGCCTGGCCTCCGGTGCGCGAGCCGCTCGGCACGCGGCGTTGGATCCGCAGAGCGGCGCGACGTCCGGCGGCACCGCTCCGGTTACCGCGCGTGCACAGCTCGTCGGCTCGATGAACGAGGGCGTCAACGGCCTGCTCGCCGGCGTGGACCTGCAGGACGTCGTCCCCGAGAGCGTCGTCAAGATCCCGGCCGGCCGGCTGATCGGCTCGCAGCTCATCTCCGGGTTGCTGTGGCTGGTCTTCTTCGGCGTGATCTTCGCGATCGCGATCGGGAGCACCCTCATCGGCATCCTCGTCGACGGCGATCCCGACGGCGGGGTGGTGCTGCTGGGCATCGGGCTCGGCATGGGCGTCCCCATGGTCATCGCCGTGGTCGGTATCACGTGGGCACAGATCTCCAAGTCGCTGCGCTACTCCATCGCGCCCACCCCCGACGGCGTGCGCATCACCTACGGCCTACTCACCACGGTCACCGAGACCCTTCCGCCGGGCCGCATCTTCGCGGTCGAGGTGTCGCAGTCCCTGCTGTGGCGGCCGTTCGGCTGGTGGACCATCAAGATCAACCGCATGAGCGGCAAGAGCGCCGCGCAGCAGTCGTCGAGCAGCGGTCAGCAGTTCAACGTCGTGCTCCCGGTCGGCAAGCGCGCGGACGTGGAGCGCGTGTTGTCGCTCGTGCTGCCCGACGTGCCGGCCGAGAGCATCCCCGCGCTGTGGGACCAGGGTGTCGTCGGTCCGACCGACGCCGACCCCTATCGGACGATGCCGCGCCGGGCCTGGTGGCGGCGACCGTTCTCCTGGAAGCGTCACGGATACACGGTGACCTCGGACGGCCTGCTCCTGCGCCGCGGAATCGTGTGGCGCAAGCTCGCGGTCTTCCCGCTCGCGCGTCTCCAGGGCGTGTCGCTGAGCCAGGGGCCCATCGACCGGGCCCAGGGGGTCTCCGGTGCACAGGTGCACACCGTGCCCGGGCCGATCACCGGCCTCCTCTCCGGGCTCGAGCGCGCGGACGCCCTCGCACTGCTCAACGAGGTCAGCGTCGCCGCGGCCGAGGCGGCGTCCCGAGACCACACGCACCGCTGGAGCGAGCACGCTGCGGCGGGAACTCCGGTCGCACCGCCCGCTCCGCCGGTGTTCGGTGGTCCTGCGACGCCGGCGTCTCCCGCGTTCGGAGGGGCGGCATCCGCTCCGCCTGCTCCGCCCGCTCCGGGGTCGGCGACTCCGCCGGTCCCGCCCGTCCGGACTCCTCCGGTGACGCCGCCGCCTGCTCCGCCGGTCACGGCGCCTCCGGTCGCTCCGCCGCCTGCTCCGCCGGTCACGGCGCCTCCGGCCGCTCCGCCGCCCGCTCCGCCGGTCGCGCCGCCACCGCCGCAGACGGCTGCCCCCTCGGCCTCTCCGTCGCCGACCGGCCCGACCCCGCCACCCACTCCGCCGGCGCGACCGGACACGTCGCGCGAGGAGTGAGCGTGGTGCGCGACGGGCGCCTGGGCGTCGGCATCGTCGGGGCCGGGCGCGTCGGTCCGGTGATCGGCGCGGCACTGGCCGGAGCCGGGCACGCGATCGTCGGGATCACGAGCGGATCGGACGACGAGCGTGCGTCCGCGGTGCTCCCGGGCGTCCCGGTGCTGGACACGCAGGAGGTCGTGCGGCGCGCCGAACTGGTGATCCTCGCGGTCCCCTCCGCCGAGCTTCCGTCCCTCGTCTCGGGCATCGCGGAGGTCGGCGGGTGGCAGATCGGCCAGCTCGTCCTGCACACCGATCCGGCGCAGGGCATCGAGGTCCTGCGCCCGGCGGCGGAGCGCGGTGCCATCCCGTTGGCGGTGCACCCGGCGATCACGTTCACGGGGACCTCGATCGACCTCCGACAGCTGCAGGCGGGCTTCGCGGCGGTCACCGCTCCCGCCGCCGTGCTCCCGATCGCCCAGGCGCTGGCCGTGGAGATGGGGTGCGAACCGGTGGTCATCGCGGAAGCCGACCGTGCCGTCTACGCCGACGCGATCGCCACGGCCACGGAGTTCTCCCGCTCGATCATCGGACAGTCGACCTCGCGGCTCCGTGACATCGGGGTCGAGAACCCGGGTGGCTTCCTGTCGGCTCTGGTGCAGTCGACGGTCGAGCGGGCGCTGCGCGACGCCTCGGATCCGCCCCCGCTGGTCTGATCGCCTTCCCGGCGCGGCGTCTCGGGCTCAGCGTCCGCCGGAGAAGCCGCCTCCGCCTCCGCCCCCGGAGAACCCGCCGCCGAACGAGCCGCCGGTAGCGGACGAGGTGCCGGTGGACGGGGCCGAGTAGGTCGCGGCCGCGGTCGAGGAGCTCATGAACGCCACGAGCGACGTGCGGAGAGCGAAGGACGTGGGGTCGCCGATCCAGGTCGGGCCGTGCGCCTCCCGGCTGTAGGCACTCTCCAGCACCCGGCCCCACTCGTCCTCCATGCCGAACAGCATCGCGTAGGGGAGGAGGCGCTCGTAGACATGGATGACGTCCGCCCCCTCCTCGGTGCGCCGTTCCGCGCCGGTGTAGGACTGCAGCATCCGCAACCGATCCTCCTCCGCGACCCGGATGAACTCGCGCACCCCCTGCAGATGCTCGTACGCCTGCGCACCTTCCGGCGTCAGCACCGTGTGCCGCGAGAAGGTGAAGAAACTCGAGGCCGCGACGAGCAGCGTCCCGACGGAGATGGCGAGAAGCGCGGGGCCGGCGGACAGGCGTCCGGATGCCACGGCCACGATGGCGACGACGAGACCGGCCACGGCGACGGCGATGGCCACGGACTGCAGGATGACGGCAGCGCGGCTGCGCGCCGTGGTGGTCAGACCGCGGCGGGAGGCCTCCTCCTGGCCCTTCGCCGTCAGCGCGGTCATCCGCGTCGCGAAGGCCTCGCTCTCGGTCGGCAGGTCCACGACGCCGTCCGCATCCGCGTGGAGGAAGAGCGCGTCGAGCGCAGCCTGATCGAGGGGGCTCGGCGCCCTGCCGTGGGGCTGTCGTCGCAGCCGGGGCGCTTCGGCTGATGCGCCTTCCTCGATGCGCAGGGCGCCGCGGACGGCGAGGTGCACGATCTCGGCGGGCACCACGTTCTCGGCACCAGGGAGGAGCGCGGCCGCGAGGAGGGGAGGCTGGTCGTCGGGGACCTCGTACTGCGCCACGATGATCCCGCTGGCGCGGCGCCGACGTCGTCCCGAGCCCACCGTGGCCGCCCACCCGGCCGCGGACAGGCCGACGGCGCCGACCGCGGCGAGCACGGGCCCGAGGTCGGCGACGGGATCGGGCTGGCGGGCGGCGGGCTGGGTCACGGTCCCCGGTGCGAAGCCGACGGCCACCGTCACCCCGTCCCCGGCGGGAAGCGACCGGGCCTCGACATGGAACGTCGCGCCCTCCCCGCTCGCGATCGGCCCCGCGAGCTCGCAGGGAGCCGTGGATCCGGCAGGGCCGATGTAGCATCTCGTCGCGCCGGTGAGATGGGTGGCCAGGGCCGCGTCGAAGCGGATGTCGGCCCGGAACGCCTCGATCGGCTGCGTGCTGTCGAGGGGGAGGAGATCCCAGTAGAACTCGTCCGCGGTGCGGGAACCCGACGCGTCCGGAGCGCTGCCGACGATGATGTCGCGCATCTCGTATTCGATGACGTAGGTGGTCAGGCCGTGGACGAAGTCGTCGTCGCCGGTGAGGATGAAGAGCGTCCCGTCGTCCTCGTCGGTCTCGTACGGGACGGCGGCTCCGTCCCCGTCGGTGACCGCGAGCACCCGGGTGTCGAGAGCGGCGTCCTTGTACGTCGTGGCCAGCCCCCGCACGATGCCGCGGTTCTGGTCGGCGTCGGGGAATCGCGCGACGACGGTCTCCGTCACCTGCATGCGCGCCCGCCCGTCCTCGTCGAGCCCGACGTCGTACACCGCGTCCCAGGAGGCGTAGGAGAAGTCGTCCACGTCGGCGGCGGAGACGACGGTGGTCGCGGTCGCCGGGGCCGCCGCGACGGCGATCTCCGGCGCGAGGACGGGGACGGTGGCGAGAGCGACGACGGCGCTCGCGCGGAGGATCCGAGTGGGGGCCATGCCTCGAGGCTACCCAGCACGCCGCGCGGCGAGGACGTCCCGCGCCATCTCGGTAAACTGGGGAGGACTTCCAAGGAGCCCCGCACATGACTGACGCGCCCGCCGCGCCCGAAACGGCCTCGGCCGCCCCTTCCGCCGAAGAGGACATCCACGAGCAGAAGGCCGTCCGCCTCGCCAAGCGCGAGCGTCTGATCGAGAAGCGCACGGACGCCGGCGGCGGTGCGTTCCCGGTCGCCGTGCCCGTGACGCACAGCATTCCCGCGCTGCGCGCGGAGTACGGAGACCTCGAGCCCGGCGCCGAGACCGGCGTCGTCGTCGGCGTCGCCGGCCGCGTGGTGTTCAGCCGCAACACCGGGAAGCTCTGCTTCGCGACGCTCCAGGCCGGCGACGGCTCCCGGATCCAGGCGATGGTCTCCCTCGCCAACGTCGGCGAGGAATCGCTCGCGGACTGGAAGGAGTACGTCGACCTCGGCGACCATGTCTTCGTGCACGGTGAGGTCATCTCCAGCCGTCGCGGCGAGCTGTCGATCATGGCGGACGACTGGGCCATCGCGTCGAAGGCGATCCTCCCGCTGCCCAACGCCTACGCCGAGCTGAGCGAAGAAGGACGCGTCCGCAGTCGCTACCTCGACCTCATCGTCCGGGAGCAGGCGCGGACGACCGTGCGTGCGCGTGCGGCGGTGAACGCGAGCCTGCGGGCGACGTTCGCGTCCCACGGCTACCTCGAGGTGGAGACGCCCATGCTGCAGGTGCAGCATGGCGGCGCGTCCGCTCGCCCGTTCGTCACCCACTCCAATGCGTTCGACACGGAGCTCTACCTCCGCATCGCCCCGGAGCTGTACCTCAAGCGCGCGGTCGTCGGCGGCATCGAGCGGGTCTTCGAGATCAACCGGAACTTCCGCAACGAGGGCGCCGACTCCACGCACAGCCCGGAGTTCGCGATGCTCGAGGCCTACCAGGCCTACGGCGACTACAACCAGATGGCGGCACTGACGCAGGAGCTCGTGCAGCAGGCGGCGATCGCGGTGGCCGGGTCGACCACGGTGACGTGGGCGGACGGCACCGAATACGACCTGGGTGGCGAGTGGGATCGCATCTCGATGTACGAGTCGCTGTCGGCTGCGTCCGGGCGGACCGTCACGCCGACGGACGCCGTCGCGGACCTGATCGCCTTCGCCGAGGCGAACGGCGTCGACGTGCCGCCTCAGGCCACGCACGGCAAGCTCGTCGAGGAGCTCTGGGAGCACTTCGTGAAGGGCGACCTCGTCCGGCCGACGTTCGTCATGGACTTCCCCGTCGACACCTCCCCGCTCGTGCGGGAGCACCGCTCCGTCGAGGGCGTCGTGGAGAAGTGGGACCTCTACATCCGTGGATTCGAGCTGGCGACCGGGTACTCCGAGCTCGTGGACCCGGTCATCCAGCGTGAGCGGTTCGAGGAGCAGGCGAAGCTCGCCGCCCGCGGCGACGTCGAGGCCATGCCGATCGACCAGGAGTTCCTCCGGGCTCTGGAGCACGGCATGCCGCCGTCCGGAGGGATGGGCATGGGCATCGACCGTCTCCTGATGGCGATCACCGGCCTGGGGATCCGCGAGACCATCCTCTTCCCGCTCGTCAAGTAGTAGCGGGGCGCTCATTCTCCGCGCCGCCCGAGGAAGGCCCACTCCGGCAGGACCGCCCCGCCGATCATGGCGTCGAGCAGTAGCGCGAGACTGTACGTCGGGTCGATCTCCCGCGCCATCTCGAGGTAGCGGCCCGCGTGCGTGGCGCGTCCGAGCGCCCAGGACAACCAGGCCGCGACGGTGAGCGGGCCGGGGCGTGCCTCCCGCGGCGCTCGTGCCGTGGCCTCGCGTACGGCACGAAGCGCGGTGCGGAGTCGCTCGCCGTCCGGCGCCGTGCCGCGGCCGAGGAACACGCGCCCGATGTCGTCGGGCACGGGTGCCCCGGCGGCGGTGAAGGCGAGCTGCGCCTCCATGGTGCGGATGCCCTGACGGTGATCGGTCGCCCACTGCGCGATCGCCGTGTCGCGGACCGGTGGTCGCCCCAGGCACCACACGAGCGCGGCGGCGGTGAGGGGCGGGAGCGGATCCGAGGCCTCGAGAACCGATTCGAGGAACGCGGGGATGTCGTCGAGCAGAGCGGCGGCGGCGATCACCTGCGGCTCGCCGGCGCGCGTCGTGCGCTCCGGACCCAGCGCACGGTCGAGGCCGTGCAGGATGCGGGCGACCTGGCGGGCCTCCGCCGCAGGGGCGGATGGCAACGCCGCTCCGGAGAACTGGTCTCCCGAGACATCGCCGAGTGCGGCGGCCCCGGGCGGCGGAACGATGTCGGTCAGCGGATGCAGCACCGGATCGGTGTCGTCGTACCGGCTCCAGCCCTCCGGCGTCACGCACAGGGCCTCGACCACTCGGAGCCCCGCGCCCTCGGCACAACCCAGAAGCGTCTCGACCGCCACCGCGTGCGGAAGCACGAGGCCGTCCGGCGTCTGCTCCGCCGGGGTGTCGGTGTAGACGACGACGGCCAGGGCGTCGGTCCCCGGCACCCGGACGACCAGGTCGACCGCCGCCGTGGCGTAGTGGAGGACGGGGATGACGTGATCGGGGAGGTCGAGGCGCATCGCCCCGTCGCTGCGGGAGCCGCGGAACGGGAGGAGGACGATGCTCTCGCGTGGCGTGAAGCCGGCGAGGGCGGGCACGATGGCCAGGAACTGGGCGGAGTCGGAGGCGCGGAGCACGGTTGTCATGAGGAGAGGGTGACGTGTCTGCGCACGTGACGGGGCACCGGAGGGGCGCTGTGGATGAGAATCCTGGGAAGCGCCACCTGTGCACGAGTAGTCGCTCGCGTACGATGGACGCATGGACAACTTCTGGCTCGCCGCGGCATGGTCGCTCCTGCCGACGGTCGGCGTCAGCATCGTCTTCTTCGTCGTGCTTCGCGGCATCCTCCGGTTCGATCGCACGGAGCGCAAGGTGCACGCGCAGATCGAGGCCGAGGAACGCGCCGCGCGCGGGCTGCCGCCGCGCCCCTGAGTCCGGCCCATCCGCTACTGTGAAGCGAGCGCGCCCGGTCCGGCGCGCCCCGGGGTGACCATCCTCGGTGTGGGTGAGGGGGCGTGATGACCGCGGAGTCCTGGGGATGGTGGGTCGCCGCCTTCGTCCTGGTGCTCGACATCATCATCCGCGTCACCGCGATCATCGTCATCCCGCGCAACCGCCGTCCCACCGCGGCGATGGCCTGGCTCCTCGCCGTGTTCTTCATCCCGGTGGTCGGCGTCTTCCTGTTCCTGCTGATCGGGAATCCCCGCCTGCCGCGCGCACGGCGCCGCAAGCAGGAGCAGATCAACCAGTACATCGCGGAGACCAGCGAGCACCTCCACTTCGGGACGCTCCGGCCGAACGCCCCCGCCTGGTTCGGGCCGATCGTGCAGATGAACCAGCGTCTCGGTGCCCTGCCGCTCTCCGGCGACAACGGCGCCCACCTCATCTCCGACTACCAGGAGTCGCTCGACGAGATGGCGGAGGCCATCCGCACGGCGCAGGAGTACGTGCACGTCGAGTTCTACATCCTGCAGTCCGACGACTCGACGGACAACTTCTTCCGCGCCCTCGAAGAGGTGGCTGCGCGGGGTGTGGCCGTGCGCGTGCTCCTCGACCACTGGGCGAACCGGGGCAAGCCGCGCTACCGCCAGACCATCGCACGCCTGAACGACATGGGCGCGGAGTGGCATCTGATGCTTCCCGTGCAGCCGCTCAAGGGCAAGATGCAGCGCCCGGATCTGCGCAATCACCGCAAGCTCCTCGTCGTGGACGGCAACATCGCCTTCCTCGGGTCGCAGAACATCACGGACTCCACCTACAACCTGCCGAAGAACATCCGCCGAGGTCTGCACTGGGTCGACCTGATGGTCCGCCTGGACGGGCCGGTGGTGCTGAGCGTCAACGCGATCTTCCTCAGCGACTGGTACAGCGAGACGGACGTCGTGCTCGAGGAGATCGACATCTCGCACGCCAACATCGGCTCCGGCGACCTGGACTGCCAGGTGGTGCCGTCGGGCCCGGGCTTCGAGGTGGAGAACAACCTGCGGCTCTTCCTCGCCCTCCTGTACGCGGCGAAGAAGCAGATCATGATCGTCAGTCCGTACTTCGTCCCGGACGAAGCCCTGCTGCTCGCGGTCACCGCGGCCGTCGATCGCGGTGTCGAGGTGCAGCTCTTCGTCTCGGAAGAGGGCGACCAGGCGATGGTCTACCACGCCCAGCGCAGCTACTACGAGGCGCTGCTCCGGGCGGGGGTGCGGATCTGGATGTATCGGAAGCCCTACATCCTCCACACCAAGAGCCTCACGATCGACGACGAGGTGGCCGTCATCGGCTCCAGCAACATGGACATGCGCTCCTTCGGCCTGAACCTCGAGGTCTCGATGCTCGTGCGCGGCGAGGAGTTCGTCGCCGAGATGCGCGAGGTCGAGGACAAGTACCGGTCGCTGAGCCGGGAGCTGACGCTCGAGGAGTGGCTGCAGCAGCCGCTGCGCTCCACCGTGCTCGACAATCTCGCGCGGCTCACGTCCGCGCTGCAGTGATCGCTCGATCCGTCAACCCCGGTTCCGGGGAGCGGAACCCGCCGCTACCCTGAGGGCATGACTCCCCGCAGGCTCGTGCTCGCCGTGTCCTCCGCGCTCGCCGCGGCCCTCGTCCTCGCCGGCTGCACGGTCGGTCCCGGCGGAGCCGCACCGCATTCGACGTCCGACCCCTCCAGCGGCCCGGGAAGTGCCGGGAGCGCGGACGACCAGGACGACATGGACGGAGCGCTCCTCGACGAGGGACGGATGTTCGCTGTCGTCAGCTGGGGGTCGTCGACCTGCCTCCCCCAGGTGGACGAGGTGTCCGCCGAGGGGCAGCGGGTCTCCGTGACGCTCGTCGAGCCGGAAGGTGACGGCGCCACGGAGCAGGCCTGCACGGCGGACCTCGCGCCCCGGGCCAGCCTCGGAGCGCTGCCGGACGGCGTCGACCCGACCAAGGACGTGACGCTGGTGGTGACGTACGGCGACCTGATCGACGAGATCGACGTCGACGGCGACCCCGCCGCCACGGCCACTCCCGGTTCGTCGACCGAGTACCAGCCGTCCGCGGCCTGGTTCGACGACGGCGGTCTGGTGCTGCTGACCTGGGGCTCCTCCAGCTGTGCTCCGGTCGTCGACTCCGTCGAAGCGGACGGCTCGACGGGAACCGTGACCTTCGTCACGGACGAGGATCAGGTGTGCACCATGGACATGGCGCCGCGGGCCACGGTGGTCGAGTTCGCCGAGGACGAGGTCGACGACGACGCCCCGTTCGAGCTGACGCTCGTCGGCGGCGGTCTCGACGGCACGGTCGAGGTCCGCTGAGTCGGACGCCCTCGTCAGAGGATGTGCACCGGGTGACCGGTGGGCAGCGCGAGCAGAAGCGCGCCGGGGTCGGCTCGACACGTGAGGTGCACGGCCTCGCCGAACTCGTCGCCGTCGAGCTCGACGGGTGTGAGGGCGGAGGCGGCGGCCTCGGCGCGGGCACCGCGGAAGTAGTGCACCGAGGCATCCGTGCCGCGGCGCTCGAGCACGAACCGACCGGCACGTGAGCGGCGCAGCACGGAGTTGTCCCACCAGATCTTGCGCCAGACCCCGAGCCAGCCGAGCACGCCGGTCGGCTGGATGACCGCCACGTCGAGGGTCGCATCGGTGATGGAGGCGTCCGGGATGAGGGAGATGCCGGCCGGAAGCGTGCCGCAGTTCGCGAACAGGATGCTGTGCACCTTGGTGGAATGCAGGCGCCCCGTGCCGATCTGGTACACCGCCCGGAAGGGCTTGGCGCGGGGGAGGGATCGGGCGGCGCCGTCGACGTAGGCGATCCAGCCGACGGACTTCTTCAGGTCGGCACGGGTGTTCGCGATCATGTCGGCGTCGAGGCCGATGCCGGCGAGCACGACGAAGGCGTGCTCCTCCTCGGAGCCGTCCTCCCTGGTCATCCGCGCCCAGCCGATATCGATCGGATGACGGAAGTCGCCGAGGGCGGCGCGGATCATCTCCGCCGGGTCGGCCAGCGGCAGCCCGAGATTCCGGGCGAGGAGGTTCCCGGTGCCGCTCGGCAGGATGGCGAGGGGGACCCCCGTGCCGGCGATGGCCTCCGCGACGGCGCGCACCGTCCCGTCTCCGCCGGCCACGAGCACCACATCCACGCCGCGCGCCAGTGCCTCGGCCGTCGCCCCCTGGCCCGCATCCTCCACGGTCGTCGGATAGAAGGCGGGGTGATCCCATCCCGCCTCTCGGGACAGATCGCGGACCTGCGCGCGCAGGCGCTTCCCGTCGACCTTCACGGGGTTGTACACGAGCGCCGCCTGCTTCAGAACGCGGGGACTCGTGGTCATGGCGCTACTCTAGACCGGCATCCGCCGAGGGGCGGGACGCCGGTGGAGGGAAAACCAGGACGCCCGGTCCCGCGCCGCGCACCTCGTAGACTTGCGGAATGATCGACCTCGCACTCCTCCGCGAAAATCCGGAGATCGTCCGCCGTTCGCAGGCTGCCCGTGGCAACGACCAGAGCACCGTCGACGTCGCACTCGAGGCCGACCGATCGCGCCGCGCGGCACTGGCCGCGTTCGAGGAGCTGCGCGCGGAGCAGAACGCCTTCGGCAAGCAGGTCGCGAAGGCGCCCAAGGAGGAGAAGGCCGCCCTGGTCGCGCAGGCGAAGGACCTCGCCGACCGGGTCAAGCAGGCCCAGCACGCGGCCAACGAGGCCGCCGACGCCGCGGCCGCGGCCCTCGCCCGGATCGAGAACGTCGTCATCGACGGCGTTCCCGCCGGCGGTGAGGAGGACTTCGTCGAGCTGCGGCGCGTCGGGGAGGTGCCGGCGTTCGACTTCGAGCCGCGGGATCACCTCGAGCTCGGGGAGATGCTCGGCGCGATCGATATGGAGCGCGGTGCCAAGGTCTCCGGTGCGCGGTTCTACTTCCTCCGCGGAATCGGTGCCCGCCTGGAGATCGCGCTCATGAACCTCGCCCTCGACAAGGCGCTGCAGAACGGCTTCGTGCCGCTGATCACGCCCACGCTCGTGCGTCCGGAGATCCTGCAGGGCACGGGCTTCCTCGGCGAGCATGCCGATGAGGTGTACCACCTCGACAAGGACGACGACCTCTACCTCGTCGGCACCAGCGAGGTCGCGCTCGCCGGGTACCACAAGGACGAGATCGTCGACCTCGCGCGCGGGGCCCTCCGGTACGCCGGATGGTCGACCTGCTACCGCCGGGAGGCCGGCTCGCACGGCAAGGACACCCGCGGAATCATCCGCGTGCACCAGTTCAACAAGCTGGAGATGTTCGTCTACACCACGGCCGAGGACGCCGAGGCGGAGCACCTGCGGCTCGTCGCGCTGCAGGAGGAGATGCTGACCTCGCTCGGCCTCGCCTACCGGGTGATCGACGTCGCCGCAGGAGACCTCGGGTCGAGCGCGGCGCGGAAGTACGACATCGAGGCCTGGGTGCCCACTCAGGGCGCCTTCCGCGAGCTGACCTCCACGTCGAACTGCACGACCTTCCAGGCGCGGCGTCTCGACGTCCGGTACCGCCCGGCCGCGGAGGACGGCGGCACGGCGCCGAAGACCCAGCACGTCGCGACGCTCAACGGCACGCTCGCGACCACGCGCTGGATCGTCGCCCTGCTCGAGACGCACCAGCAGGCGGACGGCTCGGTGCGGGTCCCCGAGGTCCTGCGCCCCTACCTCGGCGGACTCGAGGTGATCCGCCCGCTCGCCGACGAGCAGGCCGCCCGATGACAGCGCCCTGGCTGGTCGGCCTCGACGTTGACGGGACCATCCTCCTGCAGGACGAGACGATGAGCCCCGGCGTGCCCGAGGCCGTCGCCCGGGTGCGGGACGCGGGTCATGTGGTGACCATCGCGACGGGACGAAGCTGGATGGCGACCCGCCGCTACGTGGAGGAGCTCGGGCTGACCGCGGACTACGTGGTGTGCTCCAACGGTGCGGTGACCATGCGCCGTGACGGCGACGAGTGGGAGCGCTGGCACGTCGAGACCTTCGACCCGACGCCGGTGCTCGCCCTGCTCCAGGAGCGCCTTCCGGACGCGCGCTACATGGTCGAGCTCGGGTCGGGGCAGCGGCTGTTCACCGAGCAGCTCGACGACTGGACGCTCGACGGCGGCCGCCAGGTCGACTTCGAGGAGCTCGGGGCCCTCCCCGTCTCCCGCATCGTCGTCGTCTCGCCCGGACACGATGAGGACGACTTCCACCGACTCGTCGCCGACGCCGGACTCAACGAGGTCTCGTATGCGATCGGCTGGACGGCGTGGCTGGACATCGCCCCGCAGGGCGTCGACAAGGGGACGGCGCTGGAGCGCGTGCGCGACGAGCTCGGCCTCGACGCGGCCCGGGTCCTCGTCGCCGGGGACGGACGCAACGACATCGGCATGTTCGGCTGGGCGCGCACCGGCGGCGGCCGCGCCGTGGCCATGGGGCAGGCGCCCGCCGAGGTGAAGGACGCCGCGGGTGAGGTGACCGCCGACGTCGAGCAGGGAGGGCTGGCGGCGGCGCTGAACACGCTTCCAGCACCCGCCCAGGTCGACGCAGGAGAATAGAACTCGGCTAGACTCGCGCCTGGTCGGCAGATGTTTCTGTCGGGAGGGTTGTCCGAGCGGCCGATGGAGCTGGTCTTGAAAACCAGTGGGCAGAGATGTCTCGTGGGTTCGAATCCCACACCCTCCGCTTCCTGAGCGCGGTACCCCGCCGTCGCTGAATTCGAAAGGGCCCGAGTGAGCGAGAACACCCGCCGCCGCCGCACCGTCGCGCGACATGGTCAGCTGCGCTCGCCCGGCGCCGCCAGTCAGCTGCTCAAGCTCCTCGCGATCAGCATGGCGGTGGTGCTCGTCAGCGGCATCGGGGTCGCGGCCTACATCTGGTTCGACTTCTCGAGCACGGTCTCGGCGAACGCCGTCGACCTCGACGGCCAGGAAGACCTCCCGCCGGACATCAGCGCGTACAAGGGCGGGTTCAACCTCGTCCTCACCGGCGTCGACACGTGCGAGGACGACTACAAGCAGTACTTCGGCGACCGGTGCACGGGCGGCGACGCCGAGGGCACCCTCAACGACGTGAACCTGCTCGTGCACGTCTCGGAGGAGCCGCGGCGGATCACGGTCGTCAGCTTCCCTCGCGACCTGATGATCCCGATCCCGTCCTGTGAGGACGAGGACGGCAACGCCACCGCCGCGATGAGCAAGCAGCCCCTGAACGTCGCGTACACCGACGGCGGCCTGAACTGCGTCGTCCGCACGATCTCCGCCCTCACGGACCAGGAGGTGCAGTTCGCCGCCTCCGTGACGTTCGGCGGCGTCATCGAGATCACCAACGCGATCGGCGGCGTCGACGTCTGCCTCGCCAACCCGATCCGCGACCGCTACACCGGTCTCGACATGGCCGCCGGCACCCACACCGTCCAGGGCCTCGAAGCCCTGCAGTTCCTCCGCACCCGGCACGGTGTCGGCGACGGCAGCGACCTCGGCCGCATCGGCAACCAGCAGCAGTACATGTCCAGCCTCGCGCGCAAGCTCATCAGCGGTGAGGTGCTGGGCAACGTGCCGGTCATGCTGAAGCTCGCCAACACCGGCATCCAGAACCTGGAGACGAGCACGTCGCTCGCCGATCCCATGATGATCGTGCAGATCGCGCTCGCCGTGAAGTCGGTGCCGTTCGAGGACATCGTGTTCGTGCAGTACCCGACGCTGACCGACTGGAACGACCCGAACAAGGTCGTGCCGAACGAGGAGGCCGCCGTCGCGCTCTGGGACGCGATCGAGGCCAACGCCCAGCTACAGATCACCCACGAGAACACCAGCAACGACGGCGTCGTCGTGCAGGACCCGACGACTCCGACCGAGCCGACCGAGCCCGCCGAACCGACGCAGGAGGCGACGCCGACCCCGACGACCGCTCCGGACGTCGTGGCGCTGCCGGATTCGATCAAGGGCAACTCCGCCGCCCAGCAGACCTGCTCGAACGGCAACGTGCGCTGATCGGCCCTCAGGCGCCCCGCGGGCGGTAGACCGTCGGCGGGTGCGTCGTCGCCACGAGAGCGCGGAGCTCCGAGAGCGCGGCCGGCGCCGCTCCCCGGGCCCGCGCCTGGACGAGGACGTTGCCGAGAGCGGTCGCCTCGACAGGACCGGCGAGGACGGGAAGCCCGGTGCGGTCCGCGGTCGCCTGACAC
This sequence comes from Microbacterium sp. NPDC078814, assembly GCF_040702645.1. Taxonomy (NCBI): domain Bacteria; kingdom Bacillati; phylum Actinomycetota; class Actinomycetes; order Micrococcales; family Microbacteriaceae; genus Microbacterium; species Microbacterium sp. NPDC078814. The sequence goes on along the minus strand of NZ_JBFBLT010000012.1, from coordinate 32,737 downwards.
AGCAGCCGGTTGAGAGACCCGCCGCCGACGAGGTGGACGACGTCGAGGGGCTGCCCGGAGAGCCGGCCCGCCGTCCCGACGGCGTCGGCGAACGCGGCCGCGATGCTCTCCACGACGAGCCGGACGAAGGCCGGGCGCGAGGTGGGGGCGGCGACGCCGCTCGCCCGCAGGCGATCGGCGATACGCGCCGGCATGTCGCCGGGGGCCGAGAGCGCGGGGTCGTTCGCAGCGAACACCGCCGACGGCGGCTCCGCGGCGGCGGCCTCGGCGAGCAGTCCCGACAGATCGATGGGTTCTCCGTCTTCGGCCTCCCAGGCCCGCACGGTCTCGCTGAGGAGCCACAGTCCGGTCACGTTGTGGAGGACGCGGAAGCGGTCGTCCACGCCGCGTTCGTTGGTGAAGTTGGCGTCCCGCGCCGCCGCCGTGAGGATCGGCTCGACCCGCTCGACCCCGACCAGTCCCCAGGTACCGCAGGAGATGTACGCGGCACGGGGCGACGTCATCGGGACGGCGACCACCGCCGAGGCGGTGTCGTGCGAGCCCACGGCGATCACCGGCAGATCCGCGCCGATGCGCTCCGCGACCTCGGGGCGCAGCCGACCGATGACCGTGCCGGGATCGACGAGGTCCGGCAGGAGAGAGGCATCGATGCCGAGGCGGGTCGCGAGCGCCTGATCCCAGGTGCCGGCCCTCACATCCAGCAGCCCCGTCGTCGAGGCGTTGGTCCGTTCGGCGACGCGGGCGCCGGTGAGGAGGAAGGCGAGGAGGTCCGGGATGAGGAGCGCGGTATCGGCGTCGTGCCGGAGCTCGTCCGCCCGGAGCTGGTAGAGCGTGTTGAACGGGAGGAACTGCAGGCCGTTGCGTGCGTGGAGGTCGTCGAACGGGACGAGGGAGTGCACCTCGTCCACCCCGCGGGCGGTGCGGTCGTCGCGGTAGTGGAACGGCTCCGCGAGCAGCTCGCCGGCGCGGAGGAGGCCGTAGTCGACCGCCCACGAGTCGATCCCGATCGACTCGATGCCCGGTTCCCGGCGGACCGCTTCGGCCAGGCCGTCGAGGACATGGTCGACGAGCGCGTCGAAGTCCCAGTGCAGACCGTCGGCGCGGGCGACCGGGCCGTTCGGGAAGCGGGAGACGGGCTCGAGCTCCAGGACGCCCGGCCCCACGCGGCCGATCATCACACGACCGCTCGTGGCGCCGAGATCCACCGCCGCGACCGCACGGACGTGCCGTGCGGTCGCGGGCGAGCGGTCGCCGGTCATCGCAGGAACGCCGCGGCGACGCCGGAATCGACGGGGATGTGCAGCCCGGTGGTCCGGCTCAGCTCCGGACCGGTCAGCACGAAGACGGCGTCCGCGACGTTCTCCGGCACGACCTCGCGCTTGAGGATGGTGCGGTTGGCGTAGAACTGGCCGAGGTCCTCTTCCTTGACGCCGTACGTGGCCGCCCGGTTCGCTCCCCACCCGGAGGCGAAGATGCCGGAACCGCGGACCACACCGTCGGGGTTGATGCCGTTGACCCGGATGCCGTGCTCGCCGAGTTCCACCGCGAGCAGTCGCACCTGGTGCGCCTGGTCGGCCTTCGTCGCCGAGTAGGCGATGTTGTTCGGACCCGCGAAGACGGAGTTCTTGGAGGAGATGTAGATGATGTCGCCGCCGAGCCCCTGATCGATGAGCACCCGGGCCGCCGCCTTCGAGACGAGGAACGAGCCCTTCGCCATCACATCGTGCTGGAGATCCCAGTCCTTCTCGGTCGTCTCCAGCAGCGGCTTCGACAGCGAGAGACCCGCGTTGTTCACGACGAGGTCGAGGCCGCCGAACGCGAGCACCGCCTCGTCGATCGCCGCCTGCACCGCGTCGGCGTCGGCGACATCGGCGGCCACCCCGATGGCGACGTCCTCGTTCCCGAGCTCGGCGGCCGCGGCTCTGGCCTTGCCGAGGTCGAGGTCGGCGACGACGACGCAGGCGCCCTCCGCGGCAAGGCGGGTCGCGATGGCCTTGCCGATCCCGCTCGCGGCACCGGTGACGAGGGCGATGCGGCCCTGGTGGGACTTCGGCTTCGGCATCCGCTGCAGCTTCGCCTCCTCCAGCGCCCAATACTCGATGCGGAACTTCTCCGCGTCGGAGATGGGGGCGTAGGTCGACAGGGCCTCGGCACCGCGCATGACGTTGATCGCGTTGACGTAGAACTCGCCGGCGACCCGTGCGGTCTGCTTGTTCGCCCCGTACGAGAACATCCCGACGCCGGGCACGAGGACGATGAGCGGATCCGCGCCTCGGATCGCGGGGGATTCGGCGGTCGCGTGGGCGTCGTAATAGGCCTGGTAGTCGGCGCGGTAGGCGGCGTGGAGCTCCCGCAGGCGTTCCGTCTGCTCCTCCAGGGTCGCGGTGGCGGGCAGGTCGAGGAGGAGCGGCTTGACCTTGGTGCGCAGGAAGTGGTCGGGGCAGCTCGTGCCGAGGGCGGCGAGGGCCGGAGCCTTCTCGGACGCCAGGAAGTCGAGGACCACGTCGCTGTCGGTGAAGTGGCCGACCATCGGCTTGTCCGTCGACGCGAGACCGCGGATGGTGCCGGCGAGGGCGGCCGCCCGTGCGCGGCGCTCCGGCTCCGGCAGGGCCTCGAAGCCCGATCGCGTGCCGCCGAACGGCGCGGGGGAGCCGTGCTCCGCGATGTAGGCGGCGGCGGTGTCGATCATCCACAGGGAGTTCGCCTCCGCCTCCTCCGAGGTGTCTCCCCACGCGGTGATGCCGTGGCCGCCGAGGATCGTGCCGATGGCCTGCGGGTTCTCCGCCTTGATCTGCGCGATGTCCAGTCCGAGCTGGAAGCCGGGGCGGCGCCACGGCACCCAGACGACCCGATCGCCGAAGATCGTCGTCGTGAGTGCCTCGCCGTCGGCCGCGGTGGCGATCGCGATGCCCGAGTCGGGGTGGAGGTGATCCACGTGCGGGGCGTCGACCAGGCCGTGCATCGCGGTGTCGATCGAGGGGGCGGCGCCGCCCTTGCCGTGCAGGCAGTAGTCGAAGGCGGCGACCATCTCGTCCTCCCGCTCGACCCCCGGATAGACGTCGACGAGCGCGCGCACGCGGTCGAGGCGGAGGACCGCGAGACCGGCCTCGGTCAGGGTGCCGAGGTCACCACCGGAGCCCTTCACCCAGAGGAGTTCGACCGGCTGCCCCGTCACCGGGTCGATCTCGGTGCCCTTGGCGGAGGTGTTGCCGCCCGCGTAGTTCGTGTTCTTCGGGTCGGCGCCCAGGCGGTTGCTCCGCGCGATCAGGTCGGCGGCGGTGGGGTTGGTCATGTGAGTCCTCGGTTCGTGAGTGAAGATGCCGGTCGACGCCGGAGAGTCAGGGGAGCTGCAGGATCCGAGTCGCGAACCGATCGATCGTCGCGGCGAAGGCGGATTCCTCGGGGCGGTTGAGGTGCCCGTGGGTGGTGCCCGGCTCGACGACGACGTCGACCTCCACGCCGGCGGTGGCGAGGGAGCCGGCGAACGCCTCGCCGGACATACGGAGTTCGTCGGTCTCGTCGTTGACCATGATGGTGGGCGGGAAAGAGGCGAGCGCCGTCGGCTCTGCGGTGCCGGGGACGGCATAGACGTCCGCCGTGTCGGGGTCGCTCCCGAGATAGTTCTCGTACATGCCCCGCACGAAGTCCGGGGTGAACACGTCAGCGGAGGGATCTCCGTCGAGCAGGGCACGCAGCTCCGGGTCGGGAGCGGCCTGCACCGCCTGCAGGGTCGGGTAGGCGAGGACCGCGAGTGCGGGCACCACGCCGCCCTCGTGCGCGAGGCGGAGCGCCGCGCCGGTGGCGAGGTTGCCGCCTGCGCTGGCTCCGCCGATCGCCCAACCTCGCGAAGCGACGTCCGACGTGGCGGCCCAGCGGAACGCGGAGACCATCTCGTCGTGCGGGACGGGGTAGTGCACACCCCCGCGCTTCTCCGCGCCGAGGCGTGCGCTCCACTCGGCTGTCATCGGGGCGAGGGCGTAGTCCACGCTCACCACGGCGATCCCGTGGTCGACGAACGCCCGCGCGACGGCGTCGGCCTCCGCCATGTCGATGTCGCCGCCGGCGAATCCGCCGCCGTGAGCCCACACCAGGCCGTGGCCGCTCGGCGACTTCGGGGAGTAGACGCGCACACGCAGCGGCCCGTGCGGCCCGTCCAAGACGTGATCGTGGATGTCGCGCGCGCTCATACGCTCAGGCTCCCCAGCCCGCCTGCACGCCGCCCACGCGCTCCTCCACGATCCGCTGCCCGTACCCGGAGGCCGCGTACGCCGCCATCGGGTCGGCGGGCAGCCCGCGCTCCTCTCGCCACGCGGCCAGGGCCGGGCGGACGTCGGTGGAGAAGGCGTCCATGAAGACGGCGTTCGCGGTGAGCACGTCGCCGCTGCGCTGGGCAGTCGTCAGCGCATCCCGGTCGACGAGCAGCGCCCGCGCGGTCATCTCCTGCACGTTCAGGACGGAGCGGATCTGTCCGGGGATCTTGTCCTCGATGTTGTGGCACTGGTCCAGCATGAAGGCCACGTCGGGGTTGTTCAGCCCGCCGCCCCGGATCACCTCGAACAGGATCCTGAACAGCTGGAACGGGTCGGCCGCACCCACGATGAGGTCGTCGTCCGCATAGAAGCGGGAGTTGAAGTCGAACGAGCCGAGCTTGCCGAGGCGCAGCAGCTGCATCACGATGAACTCGATGTTGGTGCCCGGCGCGTGGTGACCGGTGTCGAGGCAGACCATCGCCTTGTCGCCGAGGGCGGTCACCTGCACGTAGGACGTCCCCCAGTCCGGGACGTCGGTGTGGTAGAACGCCGGCTCGAAGAACTTGTACTCGAGCACGAGGCGCTGGTGGTCGCCGAGACGCGCGTAGATCTGCTGCAACGAGTCGTGCAGGCGATCCTGCCGTCCGCGCAGGTCGGCCTGACCGGGGTAGTTCGACCCCTCCGCCAGCCAGATCTTCAGGTCGCGGCTGCCGGTGGCGTCCATGACGTCGATGCAGGCCAGGTGGTGGTCGATGGCCTTGCGGCGCACGGCCGCATCCTCGTGGGTGAGGGCGCCGAACTTGTAGTCGTCGTCCTGGAAGGTGTTGGAGTTGACGGTGCCGAGGGCGACGCCGTGGTCCTCGGCATGACGGCGCAGGTCGTCGAAGGAGTCAACCAGATCCCACGGGATGTGCAGCGCCACGGTGGGGGCGAGCCCGGTGTGGGCGTGGACCTGCGCGGCGTCGGCGATCTTCTCGTACGGGTCGCGGGGCGTGCCGGGAGTGCTGAACACCTTGAACCGGGTCCCGGAGTTGCCGAACGCCCAGCTGGGCAGCTCGATGCTCTGCTTCTCGAGCGCGGCGAGGATGTCGGGGGTGAGGATGCTCACGATGCACGGCCTTCGTTGTCGGTGGCGGGTGTGACGCTCTCGCCGGCGGCGGCGAGCTGGTCTTCGAGGTGGAACACCTCGGTGAGAGGGGTGGCGGCCTGATCGGGACGGCCGTCGAGGTCGAGGAAGAAGGGGGCCATCTCGGCCTCCCAGCGTGCGGCGACGGGGGAGGCGGCGAGGTACGCCTGCGCGGCCGCATCGTCATCGGTCTCGTAGTAGCCGAAGAGCACCCCACCGCTTCCGAGGAAGAGGCTGTAGTCGCGCCGTCCGGCGGCCGCGATCTCGCGGAGCATCTCCGGGCGCACCGGCGTGTGACGGGCGAGGTACTCGGGCAGCAGCTCGGGCTTCACCTGGAGCTGGAAGGCGACGCGGGTCATGCGATTCCTCTCGGGGGTCCGGCCGGCGCCCGCGGGGAGCGCCGGCCGGAGGCGACTCAGAAGTCGAAGTCGCCGATGTTGTCGGCGTCGAACACGAACGGGTCGCCCAGCAGGACGACGCCGTCGGCGCCGACGGTGTACTCGCCGAGGTCGCCGGCCTCGAAGGTGTCGCCCTCTTCACCGGTGATGTCGCCGGCGATCAGGGCCTGGGCGGCGTAAGCGGCCAGGTAGCCGAGGTCGGCCGGGTTCCACAGCGCGAAGGCGGTGACGGTGCCGTCCTCCACGTACTCGCGCATCTGGTTGGGCGTGCCGAGTCCGGTCAGCGCGACCTGGCCCTTGAAGTCGGACGTCGACAGGTAGCGCGCCGCGGCGGCGATGCCGACCGTGGTGGGCGAGACGATGCCCTTGAGGTCCGGGTGGGTCTGCAGCAGCGCGGCCGTCTTGTCGAACGACGTCTGGTCGTCGTCGTCGCCGTAGACCGTCTCGACGATCGTGATGTCGGGGTACTCGCTCGCGACGTACTCCTCCATCAGCTCGATCCACGCGTTCTGGTTCGTGGCGTTGGCCGACGCGGAGAGGATGGCGATCTCCCCGGCGCCCCCGATCTGCTCGGCGATGAGGTCGACCTGCACCTTCGCGATGCCCTCGGAGTCGGCCTGGTTGATGAACAGGTCGCGGCAGTCCGTGTTGGTGTCGGAGTCGAAGGTGACGACCTTGACCCCGGCGTCCCTGGCCTCGTTCAACGCGTCGCAGATGGCCTGCGGGTCGTTGGCCGAGACGACGAGGGCGCCGACACCCTGCTGCGTGGCCGTGTTGATGTAGCTGACCTGGGCGTCGGGCGTGGCCTCGGCAGGACCGACCTCGGAGAACGTGCCGCCGAACTCCTCGACGGCCTTCTTGCCGCCCTCGCTGGACGTGTCGAAGTACGGGTTGCCGAGGTTCTTGGGCAGGAAGGTGATCGAGGCGTCCGCCCCGTCGCCGCCGCCGTCTCCTCCGCCGTCGGTGGAGCCGGCGCAGCCGGTCAGTGCGACCGCCGCCGCCACCGCGAGGGCGGCGAAGGCGGTGACACGCTTGCGTGCAAACGTCATTGTTCGTTCCTTTCGTCGGGAGATGCCGCGGATGCGGCGTCCATCGGTGCCTTCGTCGCTGTGGCGGCACCGGCGGGGGGTCTGCCCGGTCGGCGGCGTGCCTTCTGCAGCCAGGCCAGGAAGCTTGCGGCCACCACCGAGATCACGAGGAGCGTGCCGGTGATGATGTTGATGACGTCGGAGGTGACGTTCACCAGGCGGAGTGCACTCGCGAGCGCCCCGATGAGGAAGGCGGCGGCGATGACGCCGTAGATCTTGCCGCGACCGCCGAACACCGACACCCCGCCGAGCACGACGGCCGCGATGACCTGGAGCTCGAGGCCGGTGGCGTTGTCGCCGCGGGCGCTGCCGTAGCGGAGCGTGTAGAAGATGCCGGCGAACGCGGCGACCGCTCCGGACAGCACGAACAGGATGAGCTTCGTGCGCTCGACGTGCACACCGGAGAAGTGCGCCGCGTCCTTCGACAGACCGATCGCGTACACCCCGCGGCCGAACGGCGTGAAGTGCAGCAGGACCGCGAAGACCGCGACGAGCACGAGGAACGGGATCGTGATGACGGGTATCGGGGTGCCCGCGATCTTCGCCTTGGCGAGAGCCGTCCAGAACTCCGGGAAGTCGGTGACCGCGGCCGTGCCGAGCAGTCCGACGGCGAGGCCGCGGAAGAGGGCGAGCGTGCCGATCGTGACGGCGAGCGAGGGCAAGCCGACGACCGTCACGAGGAAGCCGTTGAACGCGCCGCCGACCACGCCCACGACGAGGGCGGCGAGGGCCGCGAGCTCGAACGGGAGCCCCGCCTGCACCAGCGCGCCGGTGACGACGCTGGACAGCCCGACCATGCTGCCCACCGAGAGGTCGATCTCGCCGGTGATCATGATGAGGGTCATCGGCAGGGCGATCAGGAGGATCGGGGCGATGTCGAGCAGCAGGTAGGTCAGCGTGATGGGCTGTCCGAACCCGCGGATGCTGGAGGCCGAGACGATCGCGACGAGCAGGAGCAGGCCGACGATCGCGGCCTCGCGCGTGAGCAGGAGCCGGCGCCACAGGGGCTTGTCGTAGTCGCGGATGACGCGGGTGGTCGCGGTGGCGGTCGCGGTGGTCATGATTCGTCCCTCGCCTCGATGAGCCGCCGTCTCTGCCGCACCGCGAGCACGCGGTCGAGCACGATGGCGCCGATGATGAGCAGGCCGACGACGGCACGCTGCCAGAAGTCGGGGATGCCGAGGATCGGCAGAGCGCGGTTGATGGTCAGCAGCAGGACGGCGCCGATCGCGGCGCCCCACACCGAGCCGATGCCGCCGGTGATCGCGACGCCGCCGATGACGGCCGCGCCCACCGCGTCCAGCTCCCATCCCGCTCCCGCCTGGGAGTTGATGGTGCCGTATCGGGCCGCGTAGAAGACGCCGGCGAGTCCGGCGAGAGCTCCCGACAGGACGAACGCGGTGAGCACGCGGCGCGTGACGCGCAGGCCGTAGAGCTCGGCCGCCGCGGGGTCGGAGCCGATCGCGTAGAACTCCCGGCCGCCGCGGGTGTTCTTCATGTACCAGGCGGCGACGGCGAGCACGACGACCGCGACGATCGCGAGGATCGGGATGCCGAGGACCTGCCCCGTGCCGAGGGCGAGGAAGTCGCGCGGCATGTCGGAGGCGTTCACGCGGTCGCTGCCGGTCCACAGCACGTTGATGCCGCGGTAGGCGTAGAGGGTGCCGAGGGTGATCACCATCGCCGGCACCTTGGCGTACGCGACGAGGGCGCCGTTGATGAGACCGAGGAGGGCGCCGAGCACCACGGCGGCGACCACGACCAGGACGATCGGGATGCCCGGGATGTCGATGAAGAGCCGACCGGTCAGGTACGCGGTCAGACCCATCACGGAACCCACGGACAGGTCGACGTTGCGCGTGATGAGGACGATGGCCTGTCCCACGGCCACGAGCACGAGGATCGACGGCGTCAGCAGCAGGTCGCGCCAGCCGTCGGCGCTGAACAGGAACTTGGGATTGTTGAGGGTCGCGGCGGTCACCACGAGCACGAGGGCCAGGAGGATGCCGAACTCGCGGGCCCTGCCGAGACCGGAGATGCGCTTGGTGAGCGCGGAGACGGGGATGGCGGTGGTCACGAGCTGAGCTCCGATGCATGCGTCGCGGCGAACATGACGTTCTCGGAGGTGGCCTCCGAGCGGGGGATCTCGGCCGTGATGCGACCCTCGCGCATCACGAGCACCCGGTCGGCCATGCCCAGCACCTCGGGTAGCTCGGACGAGATCATGAGGATGCCCATGCCCTGACCGGCGAGCTGGGACAGCAGGCGGTGCACCTCGGACTTGGTGCCGACGTCGATGCCGCGGGTGGGCTCGTCGATGAGCAGCACCTGCGGCTGCGTGGCGAGCCACTTCGCGAGGACGACCTTCTGCTGGTTGCCGCCGGAGAGCGTCGCGGCGACGGTGTCCAGGGCGTGGGTCTTCACCTCGAGCCGCGAGGCCCACTCCCGAGCGGCGCGGTTCTCCATCGCGGTGGTGAGCAGGCCGAGGCGGGCGAGACGCCGACGGATCGCGAGGGTGATGTTCCCGCCGACGCCGGCTTCGATGACGAGGCCCTGCTTCCGGCGGTCCTCGGGGACGAGGGCGAGCCCGGCGCGCATGGCGTCGACCGGACGGCGCGCGCGGATCCGGCCGCCCTTCATGCGCACGCTGCCCTCGCGGTACCCGTCCACGCCGAAGACCGCGCGCGCGACCTCGCTGCGCCCGGCGCCGACGAGGCCGGCGAGCCCGACGATCTCGCCCGCACGGACGGAGAACGAGATGTCGTGGAAGAGGCCGGGACTCGTGAGCCCCTCGACTTCGAGCAGCGGCTCGCCGATCGTCGCCTCCTGCTTCGGGAACAGCTCGGACACCTCGCGGCCGACCATCTGGTGCACGAGTTCGTCGACCGTGGTGTCGGCGATGGCGGAGGTCGCGATGTACGCGCCGTCTCGCATGACCGTGACGGTGTCGCAGAGCGCGAACACCTCGTCGAACCGGTGCGAGATGAAGATGAGGCCGCGGCCCTCGTCGCGCAGGCTCCGGGCGATCGCGAACAGGCGCTCCACCTCCACGCCGGAGAGCGCCGCGGTGGGCTCGTCCATGATGAGCAGCGTGGCGTCGAGGGAGACCGCCTTGGCGATCTCGATGACCTGCTGGTCGGCGATCGACAGGCCTTCGGCGGGGCGGTCGGGGTCGATGGTGACGCCGAGGCGGGTGAAGAGCCGCTCGACCTCGTGGCGCATGGCCTTGCGGTCGATCCGCCCGAACCGCCCGGTCGGCTGGCGCCCCATGAAGATGTTCTCGGTGACGGAGAGATCGGGGAAGAGCGTCGGCTCCTGGTAGATGACCGCGACGCCGGCCGCCTTCGACTGGGCGGTCGAGGTGAAGTCCACGTCTTCGCCGCGAAGCCGGAAGACCCCGCCGTCGCGCTGGTAGAGACCGGCGACGATCTTCACGAGCGTGGACTTGCCGGCCCCGTTCTCGCCGACGAGCGCGTGGATGGAGCCGGGGCGGACGGCGATGGTGCCGGAGCGCAGGGCGATCACCGACCCGAACGCCTTCTGGACGTCGGCGAGCTCGAGCACGGGCGCCGTCGTGGGTGAGGACATCATTTCTCTCTCCATTGAGGGAATGAATCGTTTCAAACCCTGATGGAGATGAGACTAGGGGCTGTGTTGACGCGTGTCAATACGGCATGAGAGTCTGAGGCGATCCCCGCGGATGAGTCGTTTCAGCGGCGGGAGCCGGAGGGAGGGCGCGATGGCCGTCAGTGTGCGGGAGGTCGCCGAGGACGCGGGTGTCTCCGTCGGGACCGTCTCGAACGTGCTCAACCGGCCGGAGAAGGTGGCCGCGGAGACCGTCGCGCGTGTGCAGGCGTCGATCGACCGCCTCGGGTTCGTGCGCAACGACGCGGCACGGCAGCTCCGTGCGGGGCGCAGTCGGACGATCGGCCTCGTCGTGCTCGACATCCGCAACCCCTTCTTCGCCGAGGTGATCCGCGGAGCCGAGGAGCGCGCCGACCAGCACGGACTCTCCGTCCTCGTCGCCAACAGCGACGAGAAGCAGGAGCGGGAGGCGATGCATCTCGATCTCTTCGAGGAGCAGCGGGTGACCGGCGTGCTCGTCACTCCCGTGGCGGAATCCCTGCCGCGGCTGGTGCGGATGCATGAGCGCGGGACGCACGCCGTGCTCGTCGACCGGGAATCGCAGGACGAGCGGTTCGCCTCCGTCGCCGTCGACGATGTCGAGGGCGGACGCATCGCGACCGAGCACCTGCTGGCGGTCGGTCGTCGCCGGATCGCCTTCGTCGGCGGCCCGGTCGCGCTGCGCCAGGTCTCCGACCGCCTGAGCGGCGCGCAGGCCGCGGCGGCCGCGGCGGGGATCGGGCTGGAGTTCATCCCGACCTCCGCGCTCACCGTCGAGGAGGGACGCCGGGCCGGTGCGCAGATCCTCGACCGCGCCCCCGGGGACCGGCCGGACGCGGTCTTCGCGGCGAACGACCTCCTGGCACTGGGCCTCCTGCAGAGCCTGGTGATGACCGGCGATGCCCGGGTCCCCGAGGACATCGCGCTCGTGGGCTACGACGACATCGACTTCGCGGCGGCCGCCGTGATCCCGCTCAGCTCGGTGCGGCAGCCGGCCGCTCTCATCGGCTCGACCGCCGTCGACCTGCTGCTGCGAGGCCAGGACGAGGTGGCGCCGGCGCCGGAGCACGTGCTGTTCCGGCCGGAGCTCGTCGCCCGCCGCTCGACGACCGGGGAGTGACCGTCAGGCCGGCGTCGATGTGGTGCGTTGGGCGCTCGCACCCCGCATGATGCGGGCGACGGCGGTGATGAGGAAGAGCTGCCCGGTGATCCCCTCGGCGACGGCCACCGCCTGCACGCCCGGTCCGACGGGGACGAGGTTCCCGTAGCCCGTCGTGGTCAGTGCCGTGAACGAGAAGAAGAGCTGATTGCCGAGCGAGTCGTTCGCCGCATCTCCGAACAGCGGCGTCGGCAGCAGCAGCGACAGCAGGTTGTAGACGAAGGCGAAGAACATGCCGACGAGGATGTACGCGGTCACCGCGGCCAGGAGCGCCTCGACGTCGAGGCCTCGGCGGGTGACCTGGTGCGCGATGATGGCCCACGGCGCCACGAGCAGCGCGAGCATGGAGGCGGCGGACAGGGCGACCGCGAGGGCGGGACTGTCCGTGGCGAAGAATGCCGCGAGGAGGGCAGCCAGCCCCGCGGCCGAGAGCACGACCCACGACACCCGCTGCACGAGGGCGTGCGCCCTGGTCACGCGGAACACGATCGCGACCGTGACCAGCATCGCGAGGAACGCCCAGGGGCTGGGGACCGTGCCGGGCTGGGCCGCGCACAGTCCGTACGACACGACGAGGAGGGCGAGCACCGCGGCATAGCCCAGGGCGCCGCGCCTCGGGTCGGCCGGGGCAGCGAACCCCGCGCGGACGTGCGCTCCCGATGGCTCGGACATGGCGTCTCCTCTCGCGTCCGCGGGGGCCGGACCCTCGCAACGTGCGGCCAGTATCGCAGGGCATGCGGCCGGCTCCCGGGAGCATCCGAGACCGGCGGTTCGTGACCACGCGCCGGACCCGTTATGATGGTGGGGTGCATCCGTGCTCTCGAGCCGGATGTCTGGAGACGTCGCATAGTCCGGCCTAGTGCACCACCCTGCTAAGGTGGAGTCCCCTTACGGGGACCAGGGGTTCAAATCCCCTCGTCTCCGCCAAATTTTTCCTGGTCAGATCCGGTTTTCTTCCGGGAAGCCGCCGGAACCACCGTTACCGAGATAGCCCCGACCCTCGTTGCTGGACAGCGGAGCTTCAGCGAGCATTGCGGTCTGCCATCAGGTGCGCGACGACCGGCGCGAGTGCGACGCCCAGGGCGTGGTGCTGGTCGGCGTCGAGATGCACGCCGTCGTGCTTGCTGCTGGTGGTGATCGTGTTCGAGTCGAAAAAGACGCAGCCGGTGTCTTCGCTGACCTGTCGAATTGCCTGCGCGAGACCCTGTGCGGCGATATCCCCGCCCGCGAACTTCGGGCCGATCGGTCCTCGAGGGTTCTCCAGCTGCGGGGGCGCGATGACGAGAATCGGCGGGGTAGGCATCCCGGGCTCGATCGGTGCTGTCCTGATCTCGTTGATGAGCGCTGCGATGCCCATCGCGGAGTGCCAGGGTTTGTGCTGGTGCATGGATTGGAAGTCGTTGGTGCCGAGTAGGAGAATCACGAGGTCGAGCGGTGATTGCGCTTCTATGACCTGTTGGATGCCGCTGAGGGCGTTCCGCTCCGGTTTGTATGGGTCGTCGAAGGCGGTGCGGCGCCCGTTGAGACAGTCCTCCGTGAGCCGGATGTGACCGTCCCATCCCGCGTTGAGCGCGGCGTGCAGAACTCCGGGCCAGCGCTCTTCGAAAGGAAGTCGCTGCCGAGTCGTCAGGACTATGCCCCAGTCAGCGAGTCCGAGTACACAAGGATGTGCTTCGTCGTTGGCATCTTGGCTCCTTTGCGTTGCCGTCGTTTCTTTTTGCGTTCACGGGTCTGGAAGGAGGATCGTGGCGAGGTTGACGCGTTGCTGACCGTCCTCCCGTTCCGTCAGGTAAGGAGTGAGTAGCTCAGCGAGGCCTGCCTGAATCGTGGCGAGATCCTCCCTGCTCACGTACAAGGGCGTTCGGGCGAATCCGACCAGCTCACGGGCTTCGGGAGAATCCGCGCTGAGGAAGCGATCGAAGTCACCCGTGACGTCTCCCAGGAAAGCCAGGAAGGCAGTGCTCAGCTGCGCGCTGCTCATCGCAGAAAGCTCAGCGTGGTCAATGGCTGCCATCCGGTCGCCCAGCGCCAAGGTTCGCTCGATCGCACCACGAGATCTGCGCTCGTCGACCACTGCGACAACCTCGGCATCGAGGAGGGCAGCCACATGTCGGTAGAGCGTGGCCTGCGGGATATCCGGGAGCGCCTCGCGCAACTGCGCCGTCGTGCGGTTGCGGCCACCCAGCTGCTGGACGATCCGCAATCGCACCGGGTGCAGTACGACCTTTGCCAGAGCAGTCCCGTCGGGCACGTTGACTCCTCACTGTTATCACGATGATAATGTTCTCAGTACGATTCCACTCTAGCGATCGAGGAGAGAACGATGACGAACATCACATACGACCGAGCCGGAGTGCACGTGCAGTTTCCCGGTTGGGAGTCGACGATGACGGGCTTGCCGAAGCTGTTGATTCCGAGGTCGGCGATCCGTGGTGTCGCGAGCGAACAGGGATGGACTTCCGAGATCCTCGGGATGAAGTCCGGTCTCGTCATCTCCGGCTACCGCAAACTGGGCACGTTTAGGCACCCTTCCGGGGTGCGGCGCCTGGTCTCAATGAAGCGCGGGCACCCGCTGCTGCGGATCGCCGTCGACCGGGCCGCCGTCGGGTTCGACGAGATCCTCCTGAGCACCGATGCTGCAGCGTCGATCGCGGCAGACCTCCGATCGGATGTGCACTCTTGAACGCTGCGATCGAGGTAGAGGCGCTCTCCAAGCGGTTCGGAAACGTCGTTGCACTCGAAGATGTGAACGTGAAAGTCGAGTATGGGCGCATCGTCGGGTTTCTCGGGCCCAATGGGGCAGGGAAATCGACGCTGATGCGCGCGCTACTCGGCCTGATCCGCTCAGACAGCGGTGAGACGCTCATCGCCGGCCTGCCCTACGCCCACCTGTCTGCGCCCGCAAGTACCGTGGGCGCGGTCCTGGACATCGCGTCAGCGCATCCACGCATGACAGCACGCGCTCACCTTCACACCTACGCGGCACTCGGAGGAATGGACCGGTCGCGGGTGGACACCGTGCTATCCCTCGTGGGGGCGCAGTCGTACGCCGATCGTCGAATCGGCGCCTTCTCCACCGGGATGCGGCAGCGCCTCGCGCTGGCCACCGCGATGCTCGGCGACCCGGACATCCTCGTGCTCGATGAGCCGTCGAACGGTCTGGACCCAAGCGGAATCGCGTGGCTCCGCACATTCCTGCGCGGGTTCGCCGATGCTGGCGGCGCCGTACTGCTCTCCAGCCATGTGCTTCATGAGATCGAGCACGCGATCGACGACGTCATCCTCATCGACCAGGGCCGCACCGTCTGGACGGGCGCGCTCGAACGACTCGTGGCGCAAGATGCTCCTCTCGAGGAAGCATTCCTGCACCTCACGCAGAAAGGACCTCTCTCATGAATGCCGTCTACGGAGAGGTCGTGCGACTGCGCGCCACCGGAGTAGCACTGTGGTCGGCAGTGGTTGCGCTCGCGTGTGGTGGCGGATTGACGCTTCTCCTTGCGCTCACCGGACCGCAGAACGCCCAGCCTCCCATGCCGGACATCGACACCCCCGAAGGCGTTGGATTCGTGCTCGGCATCGGGACCGTGCTTCTGTTCATCCCCGCGCTGGTCGGGACCATCGCGATCACAAGCGAGTATCGACACCGCACGATCGGCACGACGCTCCTCGTCGTTCCTCGACGGGGTCGAGTACTAACAGCCAAGCTCGCCGTGTACACAGTGCTGGGCATCGTCTACGGAATGATCGCATCTCTGTCGGCATTGCTCGCCCTGATCGTCGCAGCATGGGTGCGCGGTGTACCGCTGGGCGTCGATGCGGTGGATCTGGCGCCGGCCCTCATACAGCTCACCCTCGCCGCTGCGGCCTACATGCTGCTCGGAGTAGGTATCGGCGCGTTGGCGCGTTCACCCTTCGTCGCGATCGGCGTCGTGCTCGGCTACTTCCTGTTCGTCGAGTACATCCTGATGCTGGTTCCCGGCGTCAACGCGATTTACCCGTTCCTGCCGGGCGGCGCGACGGCATCGCTGACGAGTTTTGACTTCCTCACCGGCGCGATCGCGAGCCAGACAGCGCTGACGCCTGCGACGATGGTCTCACCTGTGCTCGGCGCTGCGATTCTCGTGGCATACGCGGTCATCGCGGCGATTCTCGCCGTCTTCGTTCCCCTTCGGCGAGACCTGAGGTGACCGGATCCAGGGTCTCGCCGAACGAAAGCCTCTATGTCTGCACATACGCGCTCGCGTAGTCCTCGCTGGGGGCCACGGGCTGGATGATGTCGAGCAGGACGCCGTCGGGGGCGGCAACGATGAAGTGCCGCTGACCGAAGTCCTCATCGCGAAGCGGTAACACCACGTTCGCCTCTGTCTTGCCGGCCAGCTGCGTGTGGACGGCATCGACGTCGCTGACTTCGAGGTTGACGATCACTCCTCGGGGAAGCTCACGGTATCCGTCCGGCACCGTGGGGTGATCGTGAGCCAAGATCGCCAGCTCGAACTCCCCTAAGCGCAAGCTGACATACCAGTCGGATTCAAAGGTCGTCTCAAAACCGATGAAGTCGCGGTAGAAGGACGCCGCGGCGTCGACATCGCGAGACATGAGCACGGGATAGAGGCTGGTGACGGACATTGCACTCCTTTACGTACGATATGAATGTAACGAAGCCAGTTTACATACACACTGTACGTAAAGGGAGAGGACCATGCCTCGCGCCTCCGCGGCCGACGCCGCCCAGACAGCCCAACGCATCCTCGATTCGGCGAAGGAGCTCTTCTCAGCACGAGGCTTCAGCGAAGTCTCGGTCGATGACGTCGCCCGGGACTCCGGGGTCACGCGAGGCGCGGTCTACCACCACTACCGGAACAAGGTCGCACTGTTCGGCGAGGTCGTCGCCCGCCTCCAAGCCGACGTCGCACGAGCTGTCGTCGCGGCAGCAGAGAAGGCAGACCCGCAGCCTCTCGAACAGCTCAGGGCCGGGTCGCACGCGTTCCTCGATGCGATCACGAACGGGGCGGCCATGCGAATCCTGCTCATCGATGCACCAGCGGTGACCGGCTGGCAGGAATGGCGCCGACTCGACGCGGAGAACTCGGCGACGCATCTGCGAGAGGCACTACGTGAGGCGGGAGTTGCAGAAGACATCCTCGATGCGTCGACCGCGCAGCTCTCCGGCGCGATGAACGAGGCGGCTCTCTGGACGGCCCAACACGAGGACACCGACCTGGCTCGTCGGCAATCTCATAAGGTTCTCGACAGACTACTCACGGCCTACGTGTCGTAGAGCCGGTTCTGGGGCATGGGCGAGCTTTCCAGAGATTCGCACGATATCAAGGAGGTCGCGCGCGTCGAGCCGATCGGCGAAGCGGCGGCGCACGGATTCCAGGTGCACGGCAGTCGCTCCGCGAAGGGCGTCGAGCCCGAGTGGGGCGAGTACGAGCAGACAGCCGCGACCGTCTGCCGGGTCGGGGTCACGGCGAATCAGCTCTCGCGCTTCCATCCTGCCGGCCTGACGCGAGAGCCTGCTTCGCGACCACCCCATCTTCTGCGCCTGGGCATGCAGTGTGCTCGTCATCTCCGGCGCTTCGACCAGGGTGCTGAGTACTTCGTAGTCGGGCTCCGAGAGACCCGATGCAGCAAGGTCGTGCACCACACCGGCCTGCACTGCGATCGTCATGCGACGAAACGCGCGCCAGGCGACCTCCTCGTCCTCGCTCAACCAAGGCGCCGCCGACCCGATCCTTTTCGTTGACATGTAATCATTCTACGATCTACGCTCGTTTACATGTCAACGAAATCGCCTAGAGTCGTGATCCTCACGTGCAGCACCAGGCCCGGAGCGATGGGCCCGGCGGTTGCAGACTGGCTCCTGCAAGCCCTCACCCCCCGCGCTGACGCACTCGACGTCGAGCTTCAGCATGTGTCGTTGCGCGATCTCGATCTCCCGTTCTTCGACGAGGAGGATCATCCTGCTCTCGGCGCCTATCGAAAGCCGCACACCAAAGCGTGGAGCAAGATCGTCGACGAGGCGGATGGCTTCATCGCGGTCACACCTGAGTACAACTACGGCATGCCCGCAACGCTCAAGAACGCCCTCGACTACCTGAGCCATGAATGGGCGTGGAAGCCCATGGGATTCGTGAGCTACGGCAACACGTCGGCAGGCACCCGATCCGTGCAGCACGCGAAACAGGTGACAACGACGCTTCGTCTCGTCCCGCTCGGCTCGACCGTCGCCCTGCGGCTGAAAGACACGATCGATTCGACTGGGGTTCGTCCGAGTGTACAGCTGACCGCGTCGGCGAAGGGCTTGCTGGAGGAGCTGGTCAGACTAGCTCACGCGCTCAAGCCCATGCGGGAGGCTGCGCGACCCGGTATCGACGTTGGGCCGTTGCCCGGAAGCTACACACGCTCGTTGACTCCCGACGACGCCCCGCACGTACTGGTTCTGCAGCGATGCTGCTGGGTCGACGAGGCGTTGAGCAACGAAACACTAGACCTCCCTCCGTTCACCGAGACCCTCGAAGACGTGCAGACCTGGCTCACCGACTGGGAGACCATCGGACTCTGGCTCCACGGGCGTCTCATCGGAATGGTTCGCGCTCGACGCGCATCGCGAACAGGGCACATCGGCAGACTCGCCGTCGTTCCCGATCTCTACGGGCGGGGAATCGGGCGCTGGCTCCTCCGGCACGCGACGGATGCTCTCGCGAGCTCCTGCGACCGTATCGAGCTCAGCACCGGATCGCGGAGCACGAAGAACATCCATCTGTACACGAGCGAAGGGTTCGTCCAGCACACCGAGAACCCCGAAGGAACAGTCGAACTCGTCAAGCGCTTCTGAAGCGAAACCCGACGGACTGGCACTCGGCTTCCTGCCCATGCACCTACTTGTCGTCGCCCGGTTGAGGAATCGGCAGGCTTTCGAGGAATGCTCTTGCCGCAGGGGCGGGATTGAAGCTGCTCCACGCGAGGTGCTCGATACGGGTGGGGGCAGCGGTCACCGGGATCATTCGACAACTGCATACGTCGCGGGCTCTGCTAAGGTGGAGTCCCCTTACGGGGACCAGGGGTTCAAATCCCCTCGTCTCCGCACTGAGAAGCCCCAACGAGTCCGCTCGCCGGGGCTTTCGTGTTCTCGCGTGCGGGCGGGCCCTCCTCACGCCCGCGTCCCCGGCATCCAGGTCGGGTCGGGGGAGAGTGCGGCGGAGATCTTCCGGCTGGCCGCGCCGAGCTGCCGGGCCTGCGCCGGGGTCAGGGTGTCGAAGACGACGCGGCGGATGAGGGCCTGGTGTGCGGGGGTCGACTCCTCGACCTTCCGGTGGCCGGCGTCGGTGAGGATGCCGAGGGTGAAGCGCCCGTCCTCCGCATCGACCTCGCGCCGGATCCAGCCTTTCGCCTCCAGGCGGGTGACCGCACGGGAGAGTCGGGACAGCGTGCTGTTCGCGTAGCCCGCGAGGACACTGAGGCGGAGCGTGCGCTCCGGTGCCGCATCGAGGGCGTAGAGGATGCCGTGCTCGAAGTGGGTCAGTCCGCTGTCGCGCTGCAGTTGCGCGTCGAGGGCCGCGGGGAGCCGTTCGAGGAGCGTCGCGAGTGCCGACCAGACGTCCATCTCTTCGGTGCTCAAGGGGGCGGGGCAGGATGACGACATTCCTCCACCGTAGCGGTCGAGCCGTGCTCTTCGTTTGCTCAGGAAAGTGACTGGAGGCTAGTATGACTTGCTCAGGCAAGTGATGCGGGGCGTCCGCGGAAGTGAGAGGGAGACGGATGGAACTGGGGCTGCGCGGCAAGAGGGCGTTCATCAGCGGATCGAGCCAGGGGATCGGATACGCGGTCGCGTCGGCTCTCGCCGCCGAGGGTGTCGATGTCGTGATCAACGGTCGCGACGAGGGGCGGGTCGACGCGGCGGTCGGCGTGCTGGCCCTCGCGCACCCGGAGGTGACCGTGTCCGGGATCGCCGCGGACTTCACCGACCCGTCGCAGGTGGCGCGGCTGACGGAGCGGCTCGGTGACGTCGACATCCTCGTCAACAACGTCGGTCTCTTCGGTCTCGCCGACTTCGCGGACGTCGCCGATGCGGACTGGGCGCACTACTTCGAGGTGAACGTGATGAGCGGCGTGCGCCTCTCCCGGTCTCTCCTGCCGGGGATGAGGGAACGGGGCTGGGGGCGCATCGTCTTCGTCAGCAGCGAGTCCGGCGTCAACGTCCCGGCCGACATGGTGCACTACGGCGTGACGAAGGCCGCGATGATCGCGCTCGGGAACGGGTTGGCCAAACTCACCCGCGGCACCGGCGTGACGGTGAACACCGTCCTGGGCGGCCCGACCTACTCGGAGGGGGTCGCGGCGAGCGTCGCCGCGGTCGCCGAGGCCCGGTCCGTCTCCGAGGAGGTGATGAAGGAGGCGATCATCGGACAGAATGCGACCACACTGCTGGGGCGCTTCCTCGATCCGGCCGAAGTCGCCGACCTCGTCGTCTACCTCTCCAGCGTCCGCGCATCGGCGACGAACGGCGCCGCGCTGCGGGCGGACGGCGGGGTGCTGACCGCGATGCTGTGAGCGCGGCCGGGCGAGTCGCCGGGGCGCACACGTTCGGGTATCCTCGCGGGCATGCCTGAACCGACCCAGACCCCGCAGCGCGAGGCCTTCGGCTCGCGGAACGTGTTCATCCTCTCGGCGATCGGCTCCGCCGTGGGTCTCGGGAACATCTGGCGCTTCCCCTACGTCGCCTACGAAGGCGGCGGCGGTGCGTTCCTCATTCCGTACCTGTGCGCGCTGCTGACCGCCGGCATCCCGCTGCTCTTCCTCGATTACGCGATCGGCCACCGGTTCCGGGGCTCCGCGCCCCTCGCATTCCGACGCCTGCACCGGGCCGCCGAACCGCTGGGCTGGTGGCAGGTGCTGATCTGCGTCGTCATCGCGGTGTACTACGCCGTGATCGTCGCGTGGGCGGGCATGTACACCTGGTTCTCCGCGCAGCTCACCTGGGGTGCGGGCAACGAGAACGACTTCTTCTTCGTCGACTTCCTGAAGTCCGCCGACGTCGCGGTGGTCGGCCTGTCCGGCGAGTTCGTGCCGCAGGTGGGCCTGCCGCTGATCGCGGTGTGGCTGATCGTCATCATCATCATGGCGCTCGGCGTCAAGCGCGGCATCGGTCGCGCCAACATGATCCTGATGCCGCTGCTCACCCTCATGTTCGCGGTGCTCGTCGTGCAGGCCCTCTTCCTCCCCGGCGCGTTGGACGGTCTGAACGCGTTCTTCACGCCGAACTGGGAGGCGCTCGCCGACCCGGCCGTGTGGGCCTCCGCCTATGGGCACATCTTCTTCTCGCTGTCCGTCGCGTTCGGGATCATGGTGACGTACGCGTCCTACCTCAAGCGCAAGACCGACCTCACCGGCTCCGGTCTCGTGGTCGCGTTCGCCAACTCCGGTTTCGAGATCCTCGCCGGCATCGGCGTGTTCGCCGCCCTCGGGTTCATGGCCCAGGCGCAGGGCACGGATGTCTCCGGCGTCGCGACCTCGGGCATCGGTCTCGCGTTCGTCGCCTTCCCCACGATCGTGTCGCAGGCGACCGGTGGCTCGATCATCGGCGTGCTGTTCTTCGGGGCCCTCGTCTTCGCGGGGGTGACCTCGCTCATCTCGATCCTCGAGGTGATCGTGGCCGCCCTGCAGGACAAGCTCGGGTGGGGACGGGTGCGCACCACCCTCATCGTCTCCATCCCGCTCGCCGTCATCTCGATGGCCCTGTTCTCCACCACCACCGCGCTGTCGGTGCTCGACACCACCGACGCCTTCGTCAACGCCTTCGGCATCATGGCGGTCGCCCTCGTCGCGGTGATCGTGGTGGCGTGGGTGCTGCACAGGCTGCCGCAGCTGCAGGAGCACCTCAACCGGCGATCCAGCTTCCGGGTCGGGCTGATCTGGCGCCTGCTCGTGGGTGTGCTGGCCCCGCTCGTGCTCGGTTACCTGCTGATCACGGAACTCCTGACGAAGATCGCCGAGCCGTACAGCGGCTACCCTGGCTGGTTCCTCGGGGTGTTCGGCTGGGGCATGGTCATCGCGCTGGTGGTCGGCGGAGTGCTGCTGTCGCTGGTGCCGTGGAGCAGGCGCTCGCGCGCCAAGGACGACGTCGGGTACGACGACTTCCTCGACCAGGAGGAGTACGCCGCCGACCCGGAGACGACGAGCATCGCCGTCCCGGCGGCGCAGACGAAGGGAGCGGGAGCATGACCACCACCGCGATCGTCATGATGATCATCGCCATGGTCACGGTGTGGGGCGGCCTCATCGCCGCCGTCGTGAACCTCGCCCGCCATCCCGAGGTGGAGGACGCCGAGCCGGCGGTCCCGGTCGAGCTTTGATCCCCGGCCCGATCGCATCGGACCACGACGATCGGGTGCAGGCGGGGACTGCGGCGAAACGATGGTGGGGAAAGGAGGGCCCCCGTGATCGGCACGCTCAACGCCCTGGTCGACCTCGTCGACGCGGACCACGGTCAGGAGATCGACGTCGCCGCGTTCGCCCATGCGCACGGCACCACCGAGTACCACCTGCGACGGATGTTCTCGGCGCTGGCCGGGATGCCGTTGACCGAGTATGTGCGGCGTCGTCGGATGACGCTCGCCGGCGCGGAGCTCGCCGCCGGCGCGCCGAGTCTGCTCGATGTCGCCGTTCGGCACGGCTACAGCTCGACCGAGGCGTTCGCCCGGGCGTTCCGCGCCGTGCACGGCATCGGGCCGGCGGACGCGCGTCGGCACGGGGGTCCTCTCCGCACACAACCCACGCTCCGGTTCCGCCTGAGCGTCGAAGGGAGCACCCCGATGGATGTCACCATCACCCACCGCCCCGCGTTCGTCCTCGTCGGCCATGCCGCGGAGGTCCCGCTGATCCACGTCGGCGTCAATCCGCACATCCAGGCGCACATCGCCGGCATCCCGCCGGAGGAGCACGCCCGACTCAAAGCCCTCGGGAACGAGGAGCCCGCGGGCATCCTCGCCGTGACCGCCGACATCGATCCGGATGCCCCGGAGGGGACGCCGCTGACGTACCTGCACGGGGTGGCCGTGCGCGCCGACACCGCGGTTCCCGACGACCTCGACGCCCTGCGCGTGGCGGAGGGCACCTGGGCCGTGTTCGGCGCGAGCGGACCCTTCCCCGAGACCCTGCAGAATCTGTGGGCGGCGACGGCGACCGAGTGGTTCCCGTCGAACCCATGGCGGCTGCGGCCCGGGCCCTCGATCGTCCGCTACCGGGAGTTCACCGGCGACACGGCCTCCTGCGAGCTCTGGCTCCCCGTCGAGCAGAGCTGACCGCCCATCGGGTCGGGCCTCTGGGGCTCGACCCGATGTCGGTGCCCGGTGGCACACTGACCGCACGACGTACCGAGAGGCGGGCCATGACGGCGATCGATCCCAAGAAGACGCTCGACGCGTATCAGGCGAAGCGGGGTGCCTTCCGTGTCCTCGAGGTGCCACCGCTGGCCTATCTGATGATCAACGGCGCCGGAGATCCGAACACCGCTCCGGCCTTCTTCGATGCGGTCGCGGCGCTCTACCCGCTGGCGTACACCCTCAAGTTCGCCAGTCGCGCCGAGCTCGGCATCGATCAGGTCGTGATGCCCCTGGAAGGCCTGTGGCATGCGCCCGACATGGCGTCGTTCACCACCCGGCGCGACAAGTCGACCTGGCTCTGGACGCTCATGATCATGGTGGGCGATCACGTCACTCCCGCCCTGTTCGACCGCGCGGTCGAGACGGTCGCGGCGAAGAGCGCGAAGAAGGGGGAAGAGCTTCCGGCGCTGGCCGCCGTCCGGCGGGAGGTCCTCGACGAGGGCCTCTGCGTGCAGACATTGCACATCGGGCCGTTCGACGATGAAGGACCCGTGCTCGAGGAGCTGCACGAGCGCTTCGTCCCGGAGAACGGGGTGCAGATGCGCGGACGGCACCACGAGATCTACCTCAGCGACCGTCGTCGGACGGCTCCGGAGAGGCTGCGCACCATCCTGCGGCAGCCCGTCGAACGGATCACCTGAGCGCTGTCGCACCGGGGGTCCGGAAAGCAACCCCCTGATCGGGACGCGCCGCGGCGGATACTCTTCGAGCATGAGCACCGTCAAGCATGCGGCGCGCGTGGCGAAGGACTCCACCGCGTTCCGGCGGACCGCCCGCGCGGGATTCGTGGTCCTCGGCATCATCCACATCATCATCGGCGCGATCGCCATCACGATCGCGGCCGGCGGGTCGGGGGACGCCGACCAGGACGGCGCGATGGAGCAGGTGCGCAACAACCCCATCGGCGGACTGCTGCTGCTCGCGATCGCCGTGGGCCTCTTCGCGCTCGCCGTGTGGCAGGTGGCGAGCGGGTTCCTGGCCGCCGACCCCGCCGAGACGAAGAAGTGGGGCAAGCGCCTCAAGCTCTTCGGGATCTCGGGCACCTACCTGGTGATCGCCGGCCTCGCACTCGTCTACGCGGTGGGCGGCCGCGCGGAGTCCTCCGACGCGTCGAAGACCCTGAGCCAGGTGGTCCTCGCCGCACCGGGCGGGGTGGCCCTGCTCGTGGTGATCGGCCTCAGCGTCATCGGTGTCGGCATCGGCTTCATCATCGGCGGGATCATGCGCTCCTTCCGCAAGCTCATCGACGTGCCGACCGGAGCCGCCCGCGCCGGCGTGATGGCGCTCGGCGTCGTGGGCTACATCGGCAAGGGCATCGCGGTGGGGGTCACCGGCGTGCTGTTCGTGGTGGCGGCCGTGACGCAGGACCCGGAACGCGCCGCGGGTCTCGACGCCGCTCTGCACAGCCTCCTCAGTCTGCCGTTCGGCCGGCTCATCCTCGGTGCGGTCGGCGTCGGCTTCGCGCTGTACGGCGCCTTCTGCATCGCCCGCGCCCGCCTCGCCCGCATGTCATAGTCCTTCCGCGCCTCCGCCGGGCCCCGGTCGGCCGGAAGATGGGAGACTGGAACGATGAGCGCTTCTCCCGGAGTCGACGTGATCACCCCGCTGACCGAGACCGAGGTGCAGCGGATCCGCGAGGACTTCCCGATCCTGCACACCCGCGTCCACGGGCACCCGCTGGCGTACCTCGACTCGGGGGCGACCTCGCAGCGTCCGGAGTCCGTGCTCGACGCCGAACGCCGCTTCGCCACCACGATGAACGCGGCCGTCCACCGCGGTGCCCACACGCTGGCCGCCGAGGCGACCGAGCTCTTCGAAGACGCCCGCAGCACCCTCGCCCGGTTCGTCGGCGCCGATGACGACGAGATCGTCTGGACCTCGAACGCCACCGAAGCGGTCAACCTCGTCGCCTACTCCCTCTCCAACGCCTCCCTCGGCCGGGGTGGCGCCGCGGCCGAGCCTCTCCGGCTCCGCGAAGGGGACGAGATCGTCACCACCGAGATGGAGCACCACGCCAACCTCATCCCCTGGCAGGAGCTCGCCGCGCGCACCGGGGCCACGCTCCGGGTCATCCCGCTCGACGACGACGGGGCCCTCCGTCTGGATGCGGCCGCGGAGATCATCTCGGAGCGCACGAAGCTCGTGGCCTTCACCCACGTGTCGAACGTTCTGGGCGTGATCAACCCCGTCGAGACCCTCGTCGCGCTGGCCAGGGAGGTCGGCGCCCTCACCCTGCTCGACGCCTGCCAGTCGGCTCCGCACCTCCCGCTGGACCTGCACGCGCTCGGCGTCGACTTCGCGGTCCTATCCGGCCACAAGATGCTCGGCCCCACCGGCATCGGCGCGCTCTACGGCCGTCGCGAGGTCCTCACCGCGATGCCCCCGTTCCTCACGGGCGGCTCCATGATCACGACGGTGACCACGACCGCGGCCGAATACCTGCCGCCACCGCAGCGCTTCGAAGCGGGCACGCAGCGGGTGTCCCAGGCGATCGCGCTCGCCGCTGCCGTCGACTACCTCTCCGCGGTCGGGATGGATCGCATCGCCGCGCACGAGGCCGCGTTCGGGCAGCGTCTGGTCGAAGGGCTCGGGGCGATCGACGGCGTGCGCGTCCTGGGCGCGGGCATCGAGCTGCCGCGCGTCGGCCTCGCGAGCTTCGACGTGGCCGGGATCCATTCGCACGACGTCGGGCAGTTCCTCGACGACCAGGGCATCGCGGTGCGCGTCGGTCACCACTGCGCGCAGCCCCTGCACCGTCGGCTGGGTGTGACCTCGTCGACGAGGGCGAGCACCTACCTGTACACCACCGCGTCCGAGGTGGACGCCGTCATCGAGGCGGTCGCCGGAGCGATCGCGTTCTTCGGGAGGGGCGCATGAGCGACCTGCAGAGCCTGTACCAGGAGCTGATCCTCGACCACTCGCGCACGCCGCACGGCTTCGGGCTCCGCGAGGAGATCCCGGCCCAGTCACATCAGCTCAACCCGACCTGCGGCGACGAGATCACGCTGCAGGTGCATCGCAGCGCCGACGGCGGCGTGGAGGCGATCGCGTGGGAGGGACACGGGTGCGCCATCTCCCAGGCCTCCGCGTCCCTGCTTGCCGAGCTCGCCGAGGGCCTCACCGTGGACGAGCTCGAGGTGCGCATCGCTGCCTTCCGCGAGGCGATGCGCTCCCGCGGCACGATCGAGCCGGACGAGGAACTGCTCGGCGATGCCGCGGCGCTCGGGGGAGTCTCGCGGTACGTGGCGCGCGTGAAGTGCGCCATGCTCGCCTGGGTGGCGGCGGAGGACGCGCTCACGCGCCTCTGACCGCGTTCGCCTCCCTCCTCGACGGGAATAGCATCCGCCGGCAGGCGTTGGCCCGAGCATGACAACTCTCGGAATCATCGGAGCAGGCAACATCGGCAGCCAGGTCGCGCGTGTGGCCGTGCCCAACGGCTATGACGTCGTGATCGCGAACTCGAGAGGGCCGGAGACCTTGGCCGATCTCGTCGCAGAGCTCGGGCCGCGCGCGAAGGCGGCGACGGCGGAGGAGGCGGCCGCCGCGGCCGACGTGGCCGTGGTGACGGTGCCGCTGCACGCGATCGATCAGCTTCCCGCCGCGCAGCTCGCCGGGAAGATCGTGCTGGACACGAACAACTACTACTTCGAGCGCGACGGGCACATCGAGGCCCTCGACAAGGGCGAGACCACCACGTCCGAGCTCGTGCAGGCGCAGCTCCCGGACTCGAAGATCGCCAAGGCGTTCAACCACATCTACGCCGCCGAGATCACCACCGACGGCACGCCGGCCGGTACGCCGAACCGTCGCGCGCTGGCCACGGCCGGGGACGACGCAGAGGCCGTGGCCTTCGTCACCCGCTTCTACGACGAGGCCGGTTTCGACACGGTCAACGTCGGCCCGCTCAGCGAGTCGTGGCGAGTCGAGCGTGACCGTCCGGCGTACGTCATCCGGCAGAACGCGGAAGAGCTGGCGGCGAACGTCGCGCGGGCGAACCGTCTGCCCTGACGCGGCGCGCGCCCCGGTCTGGGATACCAAACTTGGCCAATCCCGGGCCGGGGTGCGACAATGCCCGGATGGCGGGGGCTGTGGGGGTAAGCGGGGAACTCGAGTCGGTCAGGGTCACGAGGATCCTCCGGGATGACATCGTGCTGGGTCGGCGCGCGCCCGGTTCCCGGCTCGTGGAGCGGGATATCGCCGCCGAGCTGAATGTGTCCCGACTCCCGGTGCGGGAAGCCATCCGCACGCTGGTCGCGGAGGGCGTGGTCGTCGCACGGCCCCGGACGTGGGCCGTGGTGCGGGAGTTCACCCATGACGACATCCGCAACTTCGCGGAGGTGCGCGAGGCGATCGAGACCCTCATCTTCGTGTTCGCGGCCGAGCGCCACGACGCGAAAGGGCTCGCCCGGCTGCGCGAGGCGTACGAGCGCGAAGTCGCCGCGGCCCGGGCCGGCGACGCGGAGACCGCCCGGACGGCGGCCGCGGCGTTCCATGAGATCGCCGTCGACCTGGCGGGCAACGAGATGCTCGGCGAGCTCATCGCCGTGTTCCTGACGCGCCTGCGCTGGCTGTTCGGACAGCACGACGATCTGGAGGCGATGGCGGAGGAGCACCGCGTCATCCTCGAGGCCGTCCGCGCGCGCGATGTCGAGGCGCTGCGACGGATCGTGCCCGCGCACCTGGCGAGCGGGCACTCCGCGGCCGAACGGCGGCTGGCGCAGACGGCGACCACCTGAGCCGTCCGTCGGGAGAACGACCCCCGGACGCGCCGCGAGCGGTTGTATCCTTGTCCGGTCGGAGTCGGTCCGGTCTGTTCGCGCTGTCCTGGGGAGCGAGATGCGAAGTCTTGCTGTCGTCGTCGGGGGGATCCTCCTGCTCGGAGGTGCTGCGCTCCTGGTGGTGGCCGATCAGGAGCGCGCCGCCGGTGTCGCCGCCGTGAAGGCGGAGATCGCGCGGATCGAGCAGGTGCTCGCGGAGTCGCAGGCCGAGAACCTCGAACTGGCGGAGCGTCTCACCGCTCTGCGATCGCGCATCGCGGAGCAGGACGCCGAGCTGAACGACACGACGGGCTTCCTGCCGTGAGGCGCCGGGTGCTCGCGGTGACGGTGTCGGCGGCCGTGCTCGTCGCGGCGGCTGCCGTCGCACGATCCGACGCACTGGACCAGGAGCGCGCCGAGGCGGTGGCCGAGCTCTCCGTGCTGGCCGACCAGTCCTACGACGCCGCACAGCGCACCGACCACCTGTCCGGCGCCGTGGCGCAGGCCGAGCAGGACGCGGAGGATCGGGCTGCCGTGCTGGCGGTGCGGCCGGCATTCCTGGAGGAGCTCTCGACACTGGCCGCCGTCCTCCAGGGTGCGGACGGCAAGGTCGACACGGCGGCGCACCTCGCGTCCGCCCGGTCCGCCCAGGAGACCGTGCGCGCCGAGCGCCATGACCCGGACACCGTGGTCGCGGCGACCGCGACGGTGGAGGCGCTCACGCAGAAGGTCGGCACCGAGGTCGCCGGCTGGCAGGCGTCGCAGAGTGCCGGCCCCGGCGGGCCCGCATGGACGTCGAGCGGGCCGGACGGCTACGCGCGGGTGCGCGCCGCCCTCGACAGGGTCGGCGGCGGGGGCGTGGGGCTGTACGAGTCGTCATCGTGCGCGGGCGGCACGGCACCGGCCTGCGCCAACAGCAACGGGTACATCAAGTATCGCGCCGACATCACCGGGTGGAGTGACGGACGCCTGAACTGGGCGATGGCGCATGAGCTGGCCCACATCTACCAGTTCCGCGTCTGGGGCTCCCTCACCTCCTCGGGCGCGTACGGAGCGATGTTCGGTGGCGACCCGGAGTTCCTCGCCAACTGCATGGCCGTGGTCCGCGGCTTCCCGGGGGCGGTGGGCTGCTCCGGCGAGCAGCAGGCCTGGGCCTCGGGGATCTGGGTCGGCGTCGTCGGCTGAGCCGCAGTCCGAGTCGATGTCGGAGGTCTCCGGCATCCTGATCGGAGCCGTTTCGGCCGAGACTGCGCGGCATCGATACCGGTACGCTCGAGAGAAGGAGGTGCGGGTGGGACGGACTGCGGATGCCATCGCCGAAGGCGTCGCGATCGCGACGGCCGCTGCGCGCCTCGCCGTGAAGAATCACATCCTCATCGGCACCATCGCGGAGGACGGCGTCTTCGACCTCGACAAGTACGTCGAGGATGCGAGGGCTGCCCTCGGGGCGATGGCCGAGGAGTCGGAGGAGGCCGCCGCCACGGTCACCGCCCTGCGCAAGCGCGCCCGCGGCCGGCATTCCGATCCGGTCGGCACGCACGACTACCGTGACCGCGATGTGCGCAATCTCCGGCGGCGGGCCAAGCAGTCGCTCGGCGTCGCGCAGCGTCTGCGCGAGATGATGGACGACCGTGCCCAGCTGGAGAGCATCGTCGAGGAGGCGCGCGCGGCGGCCTGGGCCGACGTGCGGCACAACCTCGACCGCCGGCTGCGCGTCGAGGGCATGCGACCGGATCAGGACCCGGACTACGCGCGCATGCGGGAGGCGCGCATGCAGGCGCTGCGCCTTGTCGATCTCCAGGCGCTCTCGTCGCAGCAGCGGGCCAAGGACAAACGGCGGAAGAAGCAGGAGAAGGCGGCCGCGAAGGGGGAGTGAGGCCTCGTTTCGCTTTCCGGTCTCGTCTGTTGTAGGCTGGTCGTCGGCCCGCTGAGCGGTAAAACACCGCGGGTCCTGCGCCTCTAGCTCAATGGATAGAGCATCTGACTACGGATCAGAAGGTTGGGGGTTCGAGTCCCTCGAGGCGCACACTGTGTTGAGACAGTACGAGAACCCCCGTCGCGGAAGCGGCGGGGGTTCTCGCTGTTCCGGGGTGAGTGCTCCGGTCAGAGCAGGCTGGTGATCGCCGGGTCGCGCTCGGCGAGGTCGGCCGCCGTGGCCATGATGGCGGTGCGCATCGCGGCCACCGCGACCGCGGGGGTGACGTCGGAGCGATGGGCGAGACTGATCGTCCGCGACATCGCCGGGTGGGCGAGGCGCGCCGACCGCAGCGCGGGGCGTTCGTAGAGCACCATCGCCGGGACCACCGCGACCCCGACGCCCCGTTCGACGAAGCGGAGCACCGCATCCATCTCCGCACCCTCCAGTGCGAGGGTCGGGGTGAGGTCGGCGGCGCGGAAAGCGGCGTCCATCGCGGCCCGCAGCTCATAGCTCTCGTCGAACTGGATGAGCGGGAGGGTGGCGAGGTGGGCGAGGCTCACGGACGGGCCGTGGGTGACCGGAGGTGCGGCCGCCGACGAGATCACCACGAGCTCCTCGGCGAGGAGCGGAACGTGCGTGAGGCTGACCCCCGCGGGCACCGGTCCCTCGGACTGGGTGACGAGGGCGATGTCGACCGCCCCGACCGCGAGCTGCTCCACGAGCAGCCTTGAGCCGCCCTCGGTGAGGTGCAGATCGATGCCGGGGTGTGTGGCATGGAACGAGCTGAGGGCCTCCGCCACGAGGCTGATGCAGAGCGTGGGAGGCGCGCCGAGGCGCACGCGGCCGCGGCGGAGTCCGGCGAGTTCGGCCACCTCGTCGCGGATGGCGTCGGCCTCGGCGAGCATGCGCTGCGCATGGGGGAGGACCGTCTCGCCGGCGGCCGTCAAGGCGATGTGACCGCGAGCGCGATGGAACAGCTCGGCGCCGAGTTCCCGCTCGAGGGTCGAGATCTGACGGCTCAGCGAGGGCTGCGCGAGGTGGAGGTGCTCGGACGCGCGGGTGAAATGGCCGAGGCGGGCGACTTCGACGAACCCGCGGAGCTGCTCGAGGTTCATATCCATAGCGTACCCGCATGGTTTCCAGACGAACTATGCATTGGAGTTATTAGGATCGCCTAACTAGCGTCGAGAGCATGAATGCACCCGAACGACAGATCTCCACCACGGTCCTCGTGATCGGCACCGGAGGCTCCGGGCTCCGCGCCGCGATCGAGGTCGCCGAACACGGCGTCGATGTGCTCGCCGTCGGCAAGCGCCCCCGGCAGGACGCCCACACGTCGCTCGCGGCGGGCGGCATCAACGCGGCCCTCGGCACGATGGACGCCGAGGACAGCTGGCAGCAGCACGCGGCGGACACGATCAAGGAGAGCTACCTCCTCGCCAACCCCCACACCGTCCAGATCGTCACCCAGGGCGCCGAACGCGGCATCCGCGACCTCGAGCGCTGGGGCATGGACTTCGCCCGCGAAGGGGACGGCCGCATCTCGCAGCGTTTCTTCGGCGCGCACACCTACCGCCGCACCGCCTTCGCCGGCGACTACACGGGCCTCGAGATCCAGCGGACGCTGGTCGCCCGTGCCGAGCAACTCGACGTCCCCATCCTCGACAACGTCTACATCACGCGCCTGCTCGTGCGCGACAACGTCGTCTTCGGCGCCTACGGCTTCGATCAGGCGGACGGCACGCGCTACCTCATCCATGCGGACGCCGTGATCCTCGCCGCCGGGGGACACAACCGCATCTGGCGCCGCACGTCGTCGCGTCGCGACGAGAACACCGGAGACTCCTTCCGGCTCGCCGTCGAGGCGGGGGCGCGACTTCGCGATCCGGAGCTGGTGCAGTTCCATCCGTCCGGCATCATCGAGCCCGAGAACGCCGCCGGTACGCTCATCTCCGAGGCCGCGCGCGGGGAGGGCGGCGTCCTCCGCAACGCCCTGGGCGAGCGGTTCATGGCGAAGTACGACCCCGAGCGGATGGAGCTGTCGACGCGGGACCGGGTCGCGCTCGCCGCCTACACCGAGATCCAGGAAGGGCGCGGCACCGCGAACGGCGGCGTCTGGCTCGATGTGTCGCACCTGCCCCGCGAGACCATCATGACCCGGCTTCCGCGCGTCTATCAGACGATGATGGAGCTGCAGATGCTCGACATCACGGCGGACCCGATCGAGATCGCGCCGACCGCGCACTACTCGATGGGCGGCGTGTGGGTGCGGCCGGACGACCACCAGACCGACGTCGACGGGCTGTACGCGATCGGGGAGGCGTCGAGCGGACTCCACGGCGCGAACCGTCTCGGGGGCAACTCCCTCATCGAGCTGCTCGTCTACGGCCGGATCGTCGGTCAGGCCGCCATGGCCCACGCCGCGGGACTCGACGCCCAGCGCCGGTCGGCCGATGCGGTCGCCGCCGCCCGTGCCGAGATCGACGACCTCCTCGCCGCGGAGGGGCGCGAGAACGTGCGGGCTCTGCAGCGCGCGATCCGCAACCTCATGACGGAGTACGCCGGTGTGGTGCGGTCGGAGGACGGGCTGAACGCCGGCCTCGCCGACCTCGACATGATCGAGGGGCGGATGGAGGACATCGGCATCCACCCGGACATCGCCGGGTTCCAGGACCTCGCGCACGCGTTCGACCTCAAGGCCTCCGCGCTCGCCGCCCGGGCCACGCTGGAGGCGGCGCGGGAGCGGCGGGAGACCCGCGGATGCCACAACCGCAGCGACTTCCCGGACACCGATCCCACGCTGCGGGTGAACCTCGTCTGGTCGCCGACCGCCGGCGTGACCCGCGAGGAGATCCCCGCGATCCCCGGCGAGATCGCCGAGCTCATGCGCGACGTCGACACGACCGGCAAGCTCGTCGAGTAGTCCGCCGAGACCCCGGTTTCGCGTCGAGCCTCGGCGTGCAGCACGTTCGGCAGGTGCCCTGACGACGCCGGGGAGCAGATTGTGTCCCGTGACGTCCACGGCGCGGTCGC
>NZ_JBFBLT010000011.1:0-79270 GCF_040702645.1 Microbacterium sp. NPDC078814 | reverse complement strand
GAGGCGGTGATACTCCCCGAGATCACCGCCGCCTAAACTAACGACAGCTGATCATCGCAACGAAGCGAAAGACCACCACTCAAACGGACGCGGCCTCCGTGCCACTCGCGCACACGCGAGAACGGACTCGTTCTTGTCCTGCCAGAAGGAGCCCGCCCATGTCGCGCTTGTCGGACCTGCTGCGCACCGTCAATCAACTCGATCCGCAGCTCGCTAAGGACCTCGACAGCGAGATCCAGCCACTCCAGAAGCGTCTACCGTTCGGGCTCAACTTCGAGCGTCATGCGCCGGAGGCGGTGGAGCTTCCCGCGCACAAGATTCGCAAGATGAGCAAGGTTCGAGTGCTCCCTCCGAGAGGGGTGACGGGGCACGGCGACCAGCGCATCTGGACTGTCGATGGAATCAACGGAGAGACCGCCGACATCTCGACGCCGAACGGCGCGAAGATCGAGGCCGCCTCGGTGGCATTGGATGACCTGGTTCTCGTGGCCGAATTCCGTGACCGCATCTACCCCGGCCTGCGCCCCGACGGGACCATCGAGCGCGGCGGCAATAAGCCGTTCCATACGGTCATCAATGGCGAGAACTTCCACGTCCTGGAGCAGCTCACGTTCACGCACGAGAAGTCCGTGGATGCGATCTACATCGACCCGCCCTACAACACAGGATCGCGCGACTGGAAGTACAACAACGATTACGTCGAGGGCGACGACCTGTACCGGCATTCGAAGTGGCTGGCGTTCATGGAGCGGAGGCTGAAGCTCGCCAAGCGGCTCCTGAAGCCCGCGAGCTCCGTGTTGATAGTCACGATCGACGAGAAGGAGTACTTGCGCCTTGGCCTGCTACTGGAGCAGACGTTTCCCGAAGCGCGTATCCAGATGGTGACGAGCGTCATCAGTAGTCAAGGCTCAGTGCGTGACGGAATGTTCAGTCGGTCTGACGAATACATCTTCTTCGTGTTCATGGGGCAGATGGCAGCCGCCCGCACGACTGACGACATGCTGAACGAAGGCCAATCCGAGAGCAAGTCTCAGGTGTGGTTTCAATACGTTCGGACTGGCAAGGGGAACTTGAGGGCAGACTCGCCCAACTTGTTCTTCCCGATTTTTGTAGAGGAAGCAACCGGACGCATTGTTCGGGTAGGGGCGCCGATTCCGCTTGGGACGAGTGTCGAGACGGTGCCAGTCCCAGCGGGTGAGGTCGCGGTATGGCCGAAGACCGCCACGGGCGCGGAAGCTCGCTGGCGCACAGGGGTCGAGGTCGCGCGACGGCGGGTCGAGAAAGGGCTGATCAGAGCCACCAAGTCCCAGCGACGGGGACGAGGCTACTCGATCATGACGGTGAACCAGGGCACCGAGGATCAGATCGAAAAGGGCGAACTCAGTGTGACCGGCCGCAACCCTTTGACTGGCGCAGCCATCATAGACACGTCGATGGTGTCTCGTGATCGTGCAGCAAAGACAACTTGGAACAGGGTCTCTCATAATGCGGGATGGCATGGCTCGAAGCTCGTTGCGGGCCTTCTGCCGGGTCGTTCATTCCCATACCCGAAGAGCCTCTACGCAGTGGAGGATGCCCTGAGGTTCTTTCTATCCGACAAACCAAACGCGGTCATTCTCGACTTCTTCGCTGGTTCCGGGACGACAGCTCACGCTGTCATGCGCTTGAACAAGCAGGACGGCGGCCGCCGTCAGTGCATCGGTGACGAACAACGAAGTCTCGGCCGACGAACAGGCCGCTCTGCGCAGGAAGGGCGTGCGGCCTGGCGATCCCGAGTGGGAGAAGCTGGGCATCTGCGACTACATCACGAAGCCGCGCATCCGCGCCGCGATCACGGGCGAGACGCCCGACGGCGCCCCGATCAAGGGCGACTACAAGTTCGTCGACGAGTTCCCGATGGCTGAGGGGTTCGAGGAGAACGCCGCCTTCTTCACTCTGACGTACGAGTCGAAGTGGCTCGTCGGCGTGGACCGCGCGTTCGCGGCGATTGCTCCGATGCTGTGGCTACGCGCCGGTGCGGTCGGCTCTCGCATCGACTGGATCGAAGGCGGATGGGCGATCGCTGACAGCTACGGCATCCTTCGCGACCTTGACCAGGCCGCCGAGTTTGTCGAGGCACTGCGCGGGAAAGGCGGCATTCGGATCGTGTACGTCGTCACGGACGACGAGGGGCGGTACCAGCAGGTCGCCGACGAGATCCGCGGCGTCGAAACCGTCCGCCTATATGAAGACTACCTCCGCAACTGCGAGATGACGGGGGACTTCTGATGCGCTTCACGCTGAAGGACTGCCAAGCAGACGCGGTCGGTGACACGCTGCGCGAACTGACCTCTGCGCGGGACTTCTACCGCAGCGCGAGCAGGCGAGTCTCGTCGGTGGCGCTGACGGCTACGACGGGCGCCGGTAAGACGGTCATGGCTGCGGCCGTGATCGAGTCGCTGTTCTGGGGCAGCGACGACTTCAGCATCGCGCCGGACCCCGGCGCCGTCGTGCTGTGGTTCAGCGACGACCCGGCGCTGAACCAGCAGACCAAGCATCGGCTGGAACAAGCGTCGGACCGCCTGCGCAACCGTCTCGTCACGGTCGAGCACCCGTTCAGATACCAGAAACTCCAGTCGGGCAACGTCTACTTTCTGAACACCTCGAAGCTGTCGAAGAACAGCCTGCTCGTGCGGGGCCGCGACGACTCCAACACCCTGCCTGGCTTCGACTCGCATGCAGACACAGTGCCGTTCACGTTCTGGGACACCCTGCGGAACACGATCGAGGACAACGACCTCACGCTCTACATGGTGCTTGACGAAGCACATCGGGGCATGGGCAAACGCCCGTCGGAGACGCCGACCATCGTGAAGCGCCTCATCAACGGCCACAATGACGTGCCGCCGGTGCCGATCGTCTGGGGCATCTCGGCGACTGTGCAGCGGTTCGAGGCTGCAATGAGCGAAGCCGAGGTGCAGTCGAATCGTGTGCACCTCGCGACGGTGCAGGTGGACCCTGTGCGTATCCAGGAGTCGGGTCTACTGAAGGACGACATCGTGCTCGACTTTCCCGCGGAGACGGGTGATTTCAATACAGTGCTGCTGCGCCGGGGCGTCCGGAAGGTGAAAGGAATTTCTGCGGCCTGGACGGCGTACGCGAACGATCAGAACGAGGAGCCCGTCAGGCCCCTCATGGTGCTTCAGGTGCCGAACAAGCCGTCGCCGACGGAGGTCGCCTCGGCTATCGACGTGATCCGTGACGAGTGGCCTGAACTGGAGGCGGACGCGATCGCCCACGTCTTTGGCGAGCACACTGCGCAGACGTTCGGCTCGCACAGCGTGCCTTACATCTCCCCGGAGCGCGTGCAGGACGCCTCCTACGTCCGTGTGCTGCTTGCCAAGGACGCCATCAGCACGGGCTGGGACTGCCCGCGCGCTGAGGTCATGGTCTCGTTCCGCCCAGCGAGGGACGAGACGCACATCACGCAGCTTCTCGGCCGGATGATCCGTACACCGCTCGCCAGGCGTATCGAGGGCGACGACCTGCTCAACAGCGTCGAGTGCATCCTGCCGAAATTCAACAAGGCGACGGCCAGCCTCGTGCTGGAGCGGATCATGGGCAACGACCTGACCACGGGCGGCGGGACGGGACAGCGTGTCCTCGTCGACCCACAGGTCATGACGCCGAACCAGGCCGTCCCGGACGAGGTCTGGGAATTGTTCCAAGCCTTGCCTGCCGAGACACTGCCTCGCAAGCATGCGAACCCGATCAAGCGACTCACTTCGCTGGCACACGCGCTCGCGGCTGACCGGCTGCTAGCTG
Source organism: Microbacterium sp. NPDC078814 (assembly GCF_040702645.1). NCBI lineage: Bacteria > Bacillati > Actinomycetota > Actinomycetes > Micrococcales > Microbacteriaceae > Microbacterium > Microbacterium sp. NPDC078814. Next base: position 75,466 of record NZ_JBFBLT010000011.1, on the reverse strand, counting down.
ACGCGGGGAAGCTCGCCCACGAGCGCCTCCACGGTGTTCTGAACGGACTCTCGGCTCAGTATGCAAACGACCTGACGAAGGCGCTCAAAGACGTTCAGACGGTTGCTGGCGGCACCGTTCGCGGACAAGCACGCCACGGGCTCCGCCAGGACGAGTCGTGGACGGAGTACGCGGACGACCGCGCCATCCAGGACGCATATCGCACAGGCGCGCGGTCGATCACGCCAGACATCGCCCGTACCTACGTCGAACATCTCGCCGCGGACGCTGAGGACGAGGACGCCTACCGCGACGCGAACGTCCGAGTCGCAGCCCTCGCTATGCTGCCGCAGACCCGTCCCGCGCTCGATACCGAGGCCGACCGCATCGCACACGAGTGGCTCGGCAAGTACCGTGTCGCGATCAAAGACCTCTCCGAGTCAAGGCAGAGCCTCTACGCAGAGATCACCGCCATGAGCACGGACCCTCAGCTCATCTCAATGGCGTTGCCGAAGAACCGCCAGGAGGAGACGAAACGCGTCACCGGCGACTCCGAACAGCTCCTTGAACGACGGGCACTGCACTTGTTGGCCGACGACGAGGGCATGTTCCCGGTCGGGAAGCTGAACCCCGACGAGATCGAGGTGCTGGACGCCGAGATGTCGAGGGGCGGGGCTCTGGCCTGGTATCGGAACCCAACAGGCGGCCGCGATTCGATGAGCATCGCCTACCAGGACCGTCACGGCGAATGGCGCACACTGCGCCCCGACTTCCTCTTCTTCGCCAACGGCGAAGACGGAGTGCGAGCGAGCATCGTGGATCCCCACGGCCACTGGCTCCCGGACGCGGCGTGGAAGCTACACGGCATGGCGAGGTTCGCCGAGGCCTACGGGGACCGGTTCCACAGGATTGAGGCAATCAGCCGGATAGACGGGAAGCTCAGAGTGCTCGACTTGAAGCTCGCCGACGTGCGCGCGAAGGTGCTGAACGAATCCGACGCGCGGTTCGCCTACGACCGCGCCGCCGTGGACTATTGAGCGCAGGATCGTCTGCCACTCGTAGTCGTTACTCACCGGCTGAGATCGCGAATCAATGTCGTTGGTAACCGAGAATCTCAACCACAGGGACGGGGCGTGAGCGATGACAGATCCTGAGGCAACGCAGATGCCGATCTACAGTCAGGCGGAGGCATTCGCGAAGCGGCCTGGAATGTACATTGGACGGCCAATCCGAATCGACCGAGTGATGATCTTTCTGCACGGCTACGAGGTCGCGATCTTCCACGTCCGCTTGGCGCGCTTCCCCGAGATCGCCAAGGTGCACCAGTCGGGCGGTCCACTGTCACAGTTCCGCGCTCAGATGCGGGATGAAGGACGGTTGCGATGGGACAGCGTGGAGCTCACTGCGGTGGCCGAAGCAATCGGCTGGACAGGTGAAGAACCGCCCGTGCTAGATGATCTGACCGAAGAACAGCACCACGCCGCGATCTGGCGTCTTGTACCCCTGCTGGAGCGAATGTTTACATTGCCTGCTGCCGTCGTTGAATCTTGATGCGATGAGCGAACCAAAAATTGAGAACGATCTCGCCCTAATCGAGAAGGCCCAGCAGCTCGCCGGACACTTCCCTGACGCCGACGCACTCGACCGCGCCCGCCGCATCCTCAACGGCAGCACCACCCCGGCCGAGGCATACGCCGAGCTGGACGAGAAGTACGGGTCGAACGTCGAGGACGGGCGAAAGAAGTACGTCCGATGACACGCCCTGCTCAGCGTCAGCGCCCTAACGCCTCCCGAGGTCGCGCGAGCACATTCTGACTGGCCCGAGCTGTTCGAGGGACTCAGCGCTGAGCAAGTAAACGCCGTGCGCACAGTGCTAAGCATCCGGCTGCGCAGCGGGCAGAACCTGGACTACGGCACAGTGCGAGAGCTTGCGGTCCACGCACAGACCTGCCCGTTAGTTCACGCGTAGCACGCCTGCCTCATCCCTTCGAAGGTGCGTCAGCCTCTTCCGGTGGAACGGAGAACTATGGGGTAACAGTTCTCGCCTGGGTATGTCACTTCCACCAGTAGACCACAATCCCCTGCTCGTTCGTCTCTTCATCCCCTTCCCTGATCAACCGTTTTTCTTCGCCTTCCGGCAGACAGAGATAAAACGGAGGCGGAGCGCGCAGCGCGCGCAATGTCGAGCGATATAAGCCCGTAGGGCGCGTTCGAGATTGTAGGAACGGAGTCGCGGGAGCCGACGTATTCTCGACAGCCGGAAAGGTCAAAGAAACAGAGCTTCTGCTGCGCCGTGTCAGCGGCTCCTTCGCGCGTTCGCGCGCTCGTCGTTTGGTTTTCCACGGGATCACCGGATGGGGAGTTCCGTGCCGTCGATCGGGGGGCGGTTGCAGGCGCCCGCGCCGCCGCACAACTCCATGCCGTAGAGGGCGTAGAACGCCTCCGGGTTGACGAAGTTCGCGTAGACGCCCGGGGCCCCTTCCGGCCTGCGAGAGAACCAGCGTGTCGAGCTGGGCGTTGGTGTTGTGCCTCCCGTCCGTCACCGGTCGCGCCGCGACCCGCGTGTCAGCCGTTCTTCGCGGCCAGTCGGTCCGTCTCGCTGTCGTTCCGCCACCCGGCGGTCGCGCCGCCGTCGACGCTGTAGTTCTGTCCGGTCACCCAAGAGGACTCGTCGGAGGCCAGGTAGAGCGCCATGTACGCGATGTCCTCGCCCGTGCCGGGGCGTTGAATGAGCGCGTTGCCGACCTGCCAGGCCTTGCCCTCCGCGTCCACCGCCTTGTCCGTCGCCGGGGTGCTGACGATCGGCGCTTCCGACCCGCCGTAGTGCAGTGTGCCCATGGTGGACGACATCCATTCTCGGAATGACAACTCGGTCACATCGGCGAGAGGCTCGCTATGCCTACGGTTGCCCTTCCAGGTTAGTGGGCGGGTACCAGACCCGCTGCCCGTCCACCGACGCGAACGACGTGAGTGTGTGGGGTTTGGTGGAGGTGGCGCTCATGATGTCCTTCACAGAAATGTGGCGAACGAGCAGCGCATCCGCGATGAGAGACCGGTGGCAGCGCCACGGGACCGCTTCCGCGCACATGATCGCCACAATCTTCTCTTTTGCTCGATCGATCAGACGGTCTATTCCACGCGCGAAGGGCTCGGTTTGCATGTAGTCGGCGTAGCTTCGGAAGCTTTTGTTGCGCCAGGCGCCGTTGATGCTCTCCACATTCACTGGGGTGTGGCGGAGACCGCCGAGTTCTTCCATCCGCGCATAGTGCAGGCCTGCGTGCGTCAGGCTTTCCTCAAGCGCCTGCGCGCCGAATTGCGGGTTATGTCGGGAGCCGGGAACCGTCCGCACATCGATGAGTTGTTGCACGCCGTTGTTTTCGAGCAGCGCTATGAACTCCTCGATCGGGTGTGTGGAGTGACCGATGGTGAACACTGTCGAGGGTTGCATCCTGCTCCTGAACGGTTGCGAGCGGTCGGTGGAGCCTGACCCGGTTTCCCGGACGGTTTCTCTGTGTTGATCATGCCGCGGTTGCGGCGGGGTTGTGAAGTCGTTCGAACTCCACGGGGCTGAGGTTGCCGAGCGCGGTGTGCGGGCGGGTGGGGTTGTAGAAGCCCTCGATCCACTCGAATATCGCCGACGACAGCTCGGTCCGGGATGTCCAGGTTGAGCGGTCGAGGAGCTCGCGTTGCATCGTGGACCAGAAGGACTCGATGAGCGCGTTATCGACCGATGAGGCGACTCGCCCCATCGAGCCGAGCAGTCCGGCTTGCCTGAGTCGGTGGCCGAAGAGCCACGACGTGTGTTGCGCTCCTCGGTCGGCGTGGACCACGGTGCCAGGCTCGGGTCGGCGGCGCCAGCGAGCCATTTCGAGCGCGTCAACGACGATCTCCGCGGTGATTCTGTCTGAGATCGACCAGCCGACGACGCGGCGGGAGAACGCGTCGATCACTGCGGCGCAGTAAACCCACCCGTCTTTCGCGCGATGCTGCGTGATGTCACAGAACCAGAGCCGGTTCGGCTCGTGCGCGCGGAACTGTCGCTTCACGAGGTCCTCGTGCGTCGCCGTGTCCGGCTTCCAGCCTCGTCGTTTGCGTCGATGAGACACCCCGGTCAGGCCATCCAGGCGCATCACCCGGGCGACGCGCTTCTTGCCCACGTGGACACCGAGCCCGAGCCGCAGCTCGGCCAGCACCCGCGGGGCACCATAGGTGCCGCGCGAATCGCGGTGAACCCGCCGGATCGTCGCCGGGGGCGCCCTATCAGCGATCGTCCGCGGCGATGGCGGACGCGACGCCCACTCGTAGTATCCCGAGGTCGACACCCTGAGGAACCGGCAGGCCACCGCGACGGGAACCCCATCCGCGGCAAGCTCCTGGACCAACCGGAACCCTATTTTGGGAGTACGTTCTCCCGAGCGAGATAGGCGCTGGCGCGCTTGAGGATCTCATTCTCCATCTCCAGCACGCGGTTGCGGCGACGCAGCTCGACCAGCTCCATATGCTCGTCGGTCGTGATCCCGGCCTTGCGGCCGGAGTCGATCGCGTCGCGGTTTATCCAGTTCCGAAGGCACGACTCGCTGATCCCCAGATCACGAGCGGTCTGACCGACAGGGTTTCCCTGGGCGACCAGATCCAGGGCTCGACGCCGGAACTCCGGCGAGTGGGCAGCAGGCATCTCACGGGCTCCTTCCGAGACGATCATCGCCTCAACTCAGGTGTCCGGGAAACCGTGTCAGGCTCCCCCCACGCTCGGCGTTTGCGCAGGTCAGCGGCTCGTTCGCCCAGTGGGCACATCAAGCGATAGACGCAAAGCCGACGTGATGAGGTCGTCGGTTCGATTCCCACAGGGGGCTCCGGCGAACAGCCCCTGACCTGCGGAAACGCAGGGCAGGGGCTGTTCGGGTCTGGTGGTCGCGCGATGCGCTGGCCTCACGGCTCTGCCCGACACCGACGTCGCTCTCCTCTGCGACGGACCCCTCGCGGCCGGCATCCTGTCCGTGTGTCGATAGGCCTCGCACCGCTCGGCAACGCAGCGTGACGTTGCGTCGCGACCTGGCTACGGCTCGGAGGGGCGCGGTTGTCTCGTGCGTTGGCGGACTACGGGAGCTTGGACGCGAGGAGGTCGGCCGCCATGATCTCGGGTGCTGCGCCGAGGAGGTGCTGGTTGGCCGTCAGGTCCGAGCCGTGACCGGCTACGTCGACGACGCACGCATCCAGCCTCGTGCCGGCCGGGGGCCGGGTTCGGTGCGGGTCGGTCTCAGAAGGCGCTGGCGGCGGCTTCGGCGACGGCCTGGTCTTGGACGCCGGTTCCTCCGCTGACGCCGACGGCGCCGACGACCTGGCCGTCGCGCTCGAGCGGGATGCCACCGGCGAAGATCATCACCCGACCGTTGTTGGAGGCGTTGATGCCGTAGAACTGCTCACCGGGTTGGGCGAGGTCGCCGAGGTCTTTGGTGGCTGTGTCGAACGCTCGGGCCGTGAAAGCTTTGTTGATCGAGATGTCGATGCTGCCCAGCCACGCTCCGTCCATCCGTACGTGAGCGACGAGATTGCCGCCGGCATCGACGACGGCGATGTTACTGGGCTGACCCTGCGTGCTGGATTCAGCTTCTGCTGCCGCGATGACACGTTTGGCGTCGTCCAACGACAATGTAGGAATAGATGGCATCAATTGCTCCTTCGAATGTGGCGTGCGCTTTGTGGCTCGAGCCGCTCCATAGCCGCCCGTTGGTTTGCCTGTTGAGTTTGTGACCGGCAGCGCTCGTGTTGTGTTCGCGTTGCGGACGTGCGTTGGCGGACTACGGGAGCTTGGACGCGAGGACGTCGGCCGCCAGGATCTCGGGTGCTGCGCCGAGGAGGTGCTGGTTGGCCATCAGGGCTGCGACGATGGCGCCGTCGGCGTGGGCGTCGCGAGCGGCCTCGTCGGGGAATGCATCGAAGATCCAGAAGGTGTCGGCGTGGGTCCTGACCGCGAACCAGACAATCGTTCCTACTTCTTCGTTGGCGAGTGCGACAGCGCCGGCGAGCAGATCGGCGACCGCGTCGTGCTGTCCATCGGCCGCGACGATCTTGGCGACGAAGGCATACGGAAGTGATGCGGGTGTGGACATGAGGGACTCTCCTTGAAATCGGGGTTCTTCGTGGGACGAGTTCAGCGTATGACGAGCGAGGGCCGGTGGGGAGTGGCGTATACGGCAGTATTGCTATTGTTTACGTCATGCGTATTGGACTGATCGCGATCGACGGCTGCTTCGGTTCGGCTATCGCGTCGATCATCGACATCGTGCGGGTGGCCGAGGGTGCCCGCGGCGATGTCGACCCGCGGATCGACCCGATCGAACTCGCCATCCTCGGACCGAAACGGCGAGTGACCACGACGGCATCGATGACCCTGTCGGTGGACCACCCGCTGTCGGAGTCCGGAGAGTTCGACGTGGTCGTTGTCCCTGCGCTTGGAACCCTTACGGCCGCCGCTACCAACGACGCCCTCCAGAGCCGAGATGCTCGTTCGGTCATCGCCTCGCTCGGGCGCCTCGACGAGGCGACCACCCGGATCGCCGCGGCGTGCACCGGCGTGTTCGCCGTCGCCGAGACCGGACGGATGCATCATCGGCGGGCGACGACCAGCTGGTTCCTGGGGCCGGAGTTCCTGAAGCGCTATCCGACCGTCGCCCTCGATCTCGACACCATGGTCGTGACCGACGGGAACCTCGTCACCGCCGGCGCCGCGTTCGCCCACATCGACCTCGCGCTCTCACTCGTGCGATCGATCAGCCCCGACCTGGCCCAACATGTCGCCAAGCTCCTCATCATCGACGAGCGCCCGTCGCAGGCGGCCTTCGTCGCTTACGAACATCTCCGGCACGAGGACTCGATCGTCGTCGAGTTCGAACGCTTCGTGCGCGCCCGCCTGGACGAACCGTTCAACGTCGCCTTCGTCGCGCAGTCACTTGGCACCAGCCGGCGCACCCTCGAAAGACGAGTCCGTGCGGCGCTCAACCTGACTCCGCTCGGCTTCGTCCAACGGCTTCGCATCGAACGAGCTCGGCACCTCTCAGCAACCACGGACCTCACCTCCGCCGAGATCGCGCTACGAGTCGGCTACGCGAACGCCGAGACTCTGCGCTCCCTCCTGCGTAGGGAGCGACACCGTTCCTGACCTATCGCCATGCCTGTAGCCGGTGTGCCAGTGCTCGACTGGAATCACCTCTCAGCACGTCGCGTCGACGCTCCTGCGTCGCCCCCTGAACGACCCACTCGACACGCCCGCAGCACAGGCCATGTGACGTGTCCCGGCTTCCCGGACGGTCGGAGTTGGGTGGCTGCGATGTCGCTGCGTTCTCGTCGAGAGCATCAGCAGACCCGATCAGAGTCGATTGGGATAGGACGCGAAGGCGGTCAGGTCAGGGCGGCCGAAGCCGGCCGGCGGGGTAGCGTCGGACACGTCGAGGTCTTTCGGATGGATGGCGTAGGAACCTCCATCGTCGGGAGACCTCGACGTCTATCCCGGGACCGCCACGCCAACGCCAACTACACCCTCATCTGGGAAGAGCCCGTTTACGGCACCTTCACCGGGCATTTTTGCGGGACAGTCTTACGGGAATCGAAGGCTTAGGTAGTTGCTGGGTTCTGGTCGTTCACCCGGATGGTCCGCACCTGTACCGGTGGACGACCGGCTATCGGGACAGCGGAAGCGGTGTGCGCGGGGCAGACCCGTCAGGAGCGGTCGAGTTCCTTCGCGAAGAACACGCTCGCGGCCTTGAAGACTTCGTTCGCCTTGCGCAGCTCAGCGTTCTCACCCCGCAGGCGCTTGTTTTCCTCGGCAACATCGGTGGGCACACCGGGACGCTGCCCGCCGTCGACTTCGCGACGGCGATGCCACACCCGCAACGTCTCCGCGCTCATACCAAGAAGCCCAGCGACATGGCGCACCGCGGTTATGAGATTCGGATGCGAGGGCTTCGCCTCGTCCAGCATCCGCAACGCCTTCTCCCGCATCTCGGGCGACTACTTCTGATTCATCAATTCCATCCTTGCTTGAAGAACGGAACGGAACGAAACCCAGAGCGATTCACCTTACCCGGCCAACGACGCACCCTCGACGTCTACACCCCCATCTGCAAAGAGCCGGTTATGCCCCTGACGTCAGCGTCGCGGCCTCGGCGAGGGCGGCGGCGAGATACGGTGCTGAAGCGCTGTTTCTCGACGCGGCGACCTCTGCTGGCGTTCCGGACGCGACCACTGTGCCGCCGTCGTCACCGGCTCCCGGCCCGAGATCGATGACGTAGTCGGCTGCGCCGACCACCCGCATGTCGAGTTCCACCATCACGACCGTGTTGCCCGCATCGACGAGAGTCTGAAGGTGGGTAACTAGACGGTCTGCGTCGGCACAGTGCAATCCGGAGGTCGGCTCATCGAGCACATACAGAGTGTCGCCGCGCTGCGCTCGTTGCAGTTCGGTGGCCAGCTTCACACGCTGCGCCTCCCCACCGGAGAGCTCTGTGGCCGGCTGTCCCAAGCGCAGATAACCGAGCCCGACATCAACCAGCGAGGTGAGTGAGCGCATCACGTCGTACTCGCCGGCGAAGAACTCGTGAGCCTCTTCGACGCTCATCGCGAGGATTTCCGCGATGTTGCGCCCTCGCCAGGTGATCTCCAGGGTGCTCGATTGATAGCGGGTGCCATGGCAGTCGGGACACACGGTGTAGACCGAGGGCAGGAAGAGCAGCTCGACCATCACGGAGCCTTCACCCTCACAGGTCGGGCAACGGCCGCCTGCGACATTGAAGGAGAACCGACCGGGCTTGTATCCGCGTGTCCGAGCTTCCGGCGTCTCGGCGAACCGGCGCCGCACATGATCGAAGAGTCCTGTGTAGGTCGCGACGTTGGAGCGGGGCGTGCGGCCGATGGGTTTCTGGTCGATGCTCACCACACGCCGGACCGTCGTGAGGTCGCCCTCGACCGACCCTCCGAGTTCATCGGACTCGTCAGTGAGGAGCAGGGTGTCGGCCTCTGCGTTGTCCTCCTCGATGCGACGGGTGTCTCCTTGCCTGGCGCCGATGAGGGCTGGCAGGACTTGACTGACAAGGCTGGACTTCCCCGACCCTGACACGCCAGTGACAGCCGTGAGCGTTCCGAGCGGTAGCGCCACAGATACGTCCCGCAGGTTGTTGCGGGTGACGTGCTCCAGCTGCAACCAGTCGTGGGCGGCACGGGGCTGGTGCGGTGGGAGGCCGCTGCCTCCGAAGATGTATCCGCGCGTCACCGACTCGTCGACCTCCGCGAGCCCGTCCGTGGGGCCGCTGTAGATCACGCGCCCGCCGCGTTCCCCGGCTCCGGGGCCGATGTCGACGAGCCAGTCCGCGTGCCGCATGACGTCGACGGAGTGTTCCACGACGAAGAGGCTGTTGCCGCGCTGCTTGAGGCCGTCGAGGATACCCAGCAGCGCGGTGACGTCGTGCGGATGGAGACCGGCTGACGGTTCGTCGAGGACGTAGACGACACCGAACAGTTCCGACGTGAGTTGCGTGGCGAGTCGAAGTCGTTGCAGTTCCCCCCCGGACAGTGTCGGCGTCGTACGGCTCAGCGAGAGGTAGCCGAGTCCGAGGTCGATGATGGGGCGCAGGCGGTCCAGCAGCTCGGCACCGAGGCGGGCTGCCGCGGCGCGCTTCTCGGCGGACCGATTCGGCGTGCGACGGACATCGGGTGCAGCGGAGTGCGCAGACCCGCCTGCAGCGACGCGTTGTGCGACGGCCTCGCGCCTGGTCTCGACGTCTATCGTTGCGCCGGAGGTCTCGTCCTCGAGGTCGGATTCGGCGACGACGGGCACGAGAAGTTCTGCCAATTCACGCAGTGGCAAGGCTGAGAAGTCGGCGATGTCCAGTCCTTCGAACGTGACCGTCAGCGCTTCGGGCTTGAGCTTCTTCCCCTGGCACACCGGGCACACCGCTGCGCTCATGAACTGGGCTACGCGGCGCTTCATCGACGCGCTCTTCGTGTTTGCGAAAGTGTCGAGCACGTATCGTCGCGCGCCGACGAACGTGCCTGAGTAGCTCGGTTCGATCCCCGCTTGGATCGCCCGTCGAGCCTCAGCGAGCGTGAGTCGCGAGTGAACCGGGACGAACGGAGTCTCGTCGGTGTAGAGGATCCAGTCCCGATCCTTCTTCGGCAGATCTTTCCACGGCACATCCACGTCATAGCCGAGCGCGACCAGCACATCGCGCAGCTGGTGGCCGTGCCAGGCGGTCGGCCACGATGCGATGGCGCGTTCCCGGATGGTGAGTGAAGGATCGGGGACCATCCGCTCCTCGGTCACCGCGTACACTCTGCCAATGCCGTGGCACTCGGGGCACGCGCCCTGCACGGTGTTCGCGGAGAAGTCCTCGGCGTAGAGCATCGGCTGACCATCTGGGTATGCACCTGCTCGCGAATAGAGCATCCGAACCACACTCGACAGCGTGGTGATGCTGCCTACAGAGGAGCGCGCGCTGCGCCCTCCGCGCTGCTGCTGCAAGGCGACTGCGGGCGGCATCCCAGTGATGGAGTCGACGTCGGGGACACCCGCCTGGTCGATCAGTCGCCGCGCGTACGGGGCAACTGACTCTAAGTAGCGCCGCTGCGACTCCGCGTACAACGTGCCGAAAGCCAAGGAGGACTTCCCGGATCCGGACACGCCCGTGAACACGACCATCGCGTCACGCGGAACCGTGAGATCGACGTCCTTGAGGTTGTGTTCCCGGGCACCACGCACCCGGACATCGGGATGGACGTGGGGGGACGCTGAGGAAAGGTGATCCATTTCGGAACTGTACCAAGCGGCTCTCGTGGTAAGCAGGTTCATCGACCGTGGGAGGCAAGATGATGCGGCTGTCTACCGGCTCTTCAAGGTTCGTGGTGAAGGGCGCTTCGTCGGCATCGTCTTTACCAACACGTTCGAGGATTCCCTCCCCTCTACGGGAGCAGATGGGGCAACAGCGATACTCGCGCTGCTTCTTGGTCTCGGCATCCTTGGCGGGGGCGCCTGGCTGGTGACGACAAGTAGGAGGAGACGTCTCACGCGATGAAGAACCTCCCCACCGTCGCCGCCGGACGGAGATCACCGCGGTAGGTCCCTGTCGTCGATCTCACGCCAACCGCATCCGGCTCACTAGGTGGGCGTCTGTCCTGAATGCTCCTTGTAGAACCTCCGGGTTATCACTCAGTTACCGCAGCCCTACACCGAAAATCGACGACGATGGCGATCCTTGCTGGCGTCAAGAGCCACAAAACACATCGCGGATGTTCGACGTGCGGCGGACTCCTCCGCTCCTTGACTTTGTCGATGGCCACGGCACTGAGAATCAGTGCAGGCACGCCAAGCACGCTCCGCATGCTGCCCTGGAGCAGCACCACGTTCAGCTTGGGCGCGAGCTCCAGCAGCCGCAGGATTGTCTGGACACCGGCGTCCAGTTGGGCGATGTTCGGTGCCCGGTTGATGTACCAGGAACTCGGCACACTTGTGCATGCACGAGGAACCCGGGAAGTTCGTCGTCAGTCTTATGAATCTGGCGCTGCCGCACGCCGCACGCCGCACGGGCATGGTCATGGAGTTCACAGACGTACACGCTCCGAGCGTCACCCGCACACCACGAATCAACCTTTAGCAACACGCTCTAGTGGCGGTGGCTAATGGGCCCGAGATGGTCGACACGCCGGAGACGAGGCCGCGTAGAGCTGGGCGACAAGCAGCCGACTACCGGGTCAGAAGGCGACTTCGCCCGCCGGGGTAGCGCCGGCACCCTTTCCGCTCTCCTCCAGGTACCGTGCGTAATCCTCTTCGGGGTCGTACCGGTTCGGGTGGCCGTCGCCCCACAGTTCGTACTTCGTCTCGATCCTGCCGGGCGGGAATGAAGGCCAGCTCCAGTCTTCGCCGCGTGCGTGTGCCCACACCGCAGTTTCCAAGGCGGCGCGCGCGAAGTCGATGGCGGCGAGGACCGAGTCTACGAAGGCACTCCAGCGGTCTCGGTTCGAAGTGGGCCAGCCCCCGGATTCTTCGTCCCAGGAGCGATCTCGGTCTGTGTAGGAGATGCGCTGCGTCGAGAAGGTGGCGAGCTGCGACGCCCAGTCGGCCGGCAATCCCCGGGGAATGCGGAAGTGGATGGTTGCGTACTCGTCCGTCTCGTTGGTAAGTACGCGAACGCCGTAGCCGTCCCAGGTACCGATGACATAGCGAGTGCATGCGAGATGCGAGTAAAGAGGCGACGGGTCGATGTCTCGCACGTACTCGTCAGTGGTGGGGCGGGGGAAGTCCGGCAGTTCGATGTCTGACTGCGGCGTAGTCGAGGCGTGGATGTTAGTCATAAGCAGCTTTCTCTGAGTGGTTTGGACGCCTCCCTATGCGCGACAACATCGAGCCGGCAAGGCTCAGCTGTAGGTCGTCAAGCACGCGTGTTGAGACACCCGCGTTGGACAGAGCTCGCGTCGAGAATCGCCGAACGGAGGACAACGCTCCATGCGAACAGACTCGACGCATGTTTGCTTGAGATGCTTGCAGGATCGCCCGGTGCACGGCCGTGGTGCTCGCCGCTGAACGGAGTCGGGATGAGATTGTCTGAACACACAGAAAGGATCTCTTTGCCCGATCGGCGCGTCGCGGTGTGCGGCGACTGGCACGGCAATGCAGATTGGGCTCGTGTGGTCGCCCGGGCACTCCCGTCGCTGGCACCCGATGTGACGACGCTGCTGCACCTAGGGGATTGGCAGATGTCGCCGCGCGAGGTCGACGCGATCTTCGCCGACACGAACATCGACCGCTTCTACGTGGTCCTCGGGAATCACGACGACTACGGTCAGATCACTCCGCTGCTCGATCGACATCCCGGGGAAGCCGTAAGGGTATCCGAGCTCACCTGGATCCTCCCACGGCCAGCCCGCCTCACCATCGGCGGACGCTCTGTTCTGGCGCTTGGCGGCGCCGCGTCCGTCGATCGCGAGTCCCGCCAAGAAGGGCGGACCTGGTGGCCAGATGAGACGATCACCGATGACCACGTCGCGACAGCTGTCGCCGGTGGGCGGGCGGATCTGATGCTTACCCACGAGTCGCCGGCCAACAACCCCGTCCGCGCCGTTCGCCAGGTCTTGCGCACAAACCCGCACCGGTTTCCGAGGATGGCACTCGAGGCTTCCGCAGCATCACGCGCGCGCGTGAGCGAAGTCTGGGACGCTGTGCACCCGGAGCTTCTCATTCACGGGCACATGCATATCGCAGGAGGCGGACAGACCGATGATGGACGGCGGGTCGCTAGCCTCGGACGCGACGGCCACGAGTGGAACCTCGGGATCCTCGACATGCAGAACCTTCGGATGGCAACGCCGAGTCTCGCCGTCCTCCGCGGACTGGCGAACGACCAAGCTCCCCGCCTCACTCGTGCGCAGCGAATCAACGGCGCCGCAGAAGCCCTGCACTCGGGTGTCTTGGACGGACTCAAGCCGACGCCTCGTGCCCTCCGTGACGCCCAGGACTACGTCGACGGTGTCCGCAGTCTCGAGGAGATACTCGAAGAGGTCCGCCGCCGCCATACTCGAACCCGCCACGATGAGCCTTGACCGAGGAGAAGCCCCTCGCTTCAGGTGCGACCCTGCGCGGGCTAGCTGCAAGCATTCAGCTAGTCGCAGTCGCCACGCGAACAGCATCGACGCTGTTTCCCTCGACGGACGGCCGCAAGTATGTCTGTCGCTGTGCCAACCGTTTTGGTCAGGCTTATACATCGCGACTGTATAAGCCTGCGCCACGGCTCCCGCCGCATCCACCCTCCCCGCTATACGGCACCGCTGGGTGAGAGGCCATCTCCTGTTGCTTCAGCGGGAGGGCGGGAGCGGCAAGGTTCGAGCAGCGTCGAGCACGCATTCGACGGACCAGCAATCCTCCCTGACGAGTCTCTCTGGAGACGAGTGAACGCCTGGGCGTGAAGGTCTGACGAAAGCTCCAGTGCACGAGCAGCCCATCGCGGGACGAAGGCTATGTTCGCCGTGCTTCAGGCGACGAGGAAGAGCGAGCCGACGCTCGCGGCCGTCGAGATGAGTAGTCCGCCCGCGGCGGTCAAAAAGTCGCGCCGAGTCGAGTTGAGCACTCGTACGCCGCAAGAAGGCTTTGTTGTCGTAGGTAGGACGTGTGAGCCCATGTTCGGCGCAAATCGCGTCCCACTTCTCGTCCCTACCGATGAAGAGAACCATTGACGAGGGGTCGCCGGGAGGTGCGAGTTGTCCTCGAACTCGGCCTTCGCGAGCTCTTCCATCTTGCCGATCCGCGCCTGGGCATGATCGAACTCCTTGCGCGCGCCGATGGGCCCCCGGCAACGACTTCCGCCTCGCCATCGTAACCTGAAGCGAACGGACCTACTACCGGCGCCGTCGACAGCGAGCCCTCGGCAAGTTGCGCCCGTCGAATTCGAAGCCATCATGACCACACAGGCCGCATCCGCGGCCTAACACGAAGAGTCACCAAGACCCTCGGCAGTCCCACGGAGCTTCGATCAGACCGGGAGCTCGTCGTACAGCACAATCCACCCGCGGCTCAACGCTTCGGGACAACGGGGGCTGGCACTGGACGCTCCCCATTGACCTGAAGCTTCAGATCACGCCAGCGTTCCAAAGCGAGCCCAGTTGCGGTTTTGTATTGGATCCGCGATCATCTTGAATCAGTCTGCGAAACCAGTCGAAGGATGCTTAGCTAACGCCATGGACGACAACGCGCCTGAGGGCGCCCACCGCAACGAGCCTCACTCTGGCGATCTCGGTGGGCGATTGAACTGGCTGCGGGCAGGCGTACTTGGCGCCAACGATGGCATCGTTTCGGTTGCGTCGCTCGTCGTGGGCGTCGCCGGGGCGACGACGGATTTCGCGCCTCTGGTGACGGCGGGTATCGCAGGGCTGGTCGGTGGGGCGGTCTCGATGGCGCTGGGCGAGTACGTCTCGGTCAGCAGTCAGAGCGATAGCCAGCGGGCGCTGATCGCGAAAGAACGCCAGGAGCTGGTCGATGATCCCGCTGCGGAGCTCGAAGAGCTCACCGGTATCTACCAGGCGAAGGGGCTCACTCCCGAGACAGCACGCAAGGTCGCGGAAGAACTGACCGCCCACGACGTCCTCACCGCGCACCTGGAAGCAGAGCTCGGAATGACCGAAGACCACGTGGTGAGCCCGTGGGCTGCCGCTGGAGCGTCGGCTCTTGCGTTCACTATCGGTGGGTTGCTCCCGTTGCTGGCGATCTTGCTGCCGCCCGTCGACCTGCGCGTCCCGATCACGTTCATCGTTGTCCTGCTCGCGCTGGCGCTGACGGGGTTCGTGAGCGCGAGGATCGGCGGGAACCCTGCGGTCCGGCCGACGGTTAGGGTCGTGGTCGGCGGGGCGCTCGCTCTCGCCGCGACGTTCGCACTCGGGTCGCTTCTCGGAACGACCGGCGTTGCCTGAGAATCACCTATGACAGCTTCAGGTGCACAGCTTTCTTAAAGCTCTCTCAGAGGGCCGCGTGGACGATGGCGTCATGAGCACCCTCCGCACCGCCTCAACGTTCACGCCGACCTTGCGTGTATCGAAGCCCCGGGTCGCCACTTCGTGGTGGCGGGTCGCCGCACTCTGCGTGATCTGGGCGACGAGCTTGTTCGTCGTCGCACTGTGGGTGGCCGGGGGCGGGGTGACCGCCGTACTCAGTTTCTCTGCGGAGAGCGTGACCACTCTGGGACGGCTCTCCGGGCTTGTCGCAGCGAACCTGTTGCTCTATCAGGTGTTGTTGATGGCGAAGGTTCCGCTGTTCGAGCGGGGGTTTGGGCGTGAGGGGATCACGCGGTTTCATCGACAGGTCGGCTTCTGGTCGTTCTGGTTGATGGGTCTGCACATCCTGCTGCTGGTCATCGGGTACGCTGCGGCGGCGGGTGTGGGACTGTGGGATCAGCTGTGGAGTTTCGTCTGGGATTACCCGGGGATGCTGCTGGCAACTGCGGGAACCGGTCTGCTCGTGATGGTCGTGGTCACCTCGATCCGCCGTGCCCGCCGTCGCCTGCGGTACGAGTCATGGCATCTGCTACACCTGTACGCGTACCTGGGCGTCTTCCTCGCTCTGCCGCACCAGTTATGGACGGGAGCCGACTTCCTCGCATCAACACCGGCCACGATCTACTGGTGGTCGCTGTGGGCTATCGCAGCGGCAGCCGTCATGGTGTTCCGCGTCGTCGCACCGCTTGTCCGTTCCCATCGACACGCTCTCCGCGTCGACACCGTCGCACTCGATGGGGCAGCCGGTGTCACCGTGCGCATGTCCGGTCGGGACCTCCGTGCGCTGAAGGCACGGGCGGGCCAGTTCTTCGTGTGGCGGTTCTTGGATGGGCCAGGATGGATGCGAGGGCACCCTTTCTCCCTCTCGGCCGCTCCGGGCGACACCTACGCGCTTACGGCGCGCCTCGTCGGCGACGGCACGACACGACTCGCGTCGCTGCGTCCGGGCACCCGAGTGTTGGTGGAGGGTCCGTTCGGGGAGATGACCGGAGATCGCCGCAGCGGCCGGAAGCTCCTCATGATCGGTGCGGGAGCCGGAGTGGCCCCGCTCGTCGCGCTTCTCGAGGCGGAGCGATACGAGCCAGGTGACGCGGCCCTGGTCGTCCGGGACAGTGCGGACTCTGACGCTCTACTGCGGGAGCCGATCTCGTCGCTGATCCGTGAGCGCGGAGTGCGCCACTTCCCGCTCACCGGCCCCCGCGCGGGCGGCAACTCCCCGTGGCTGCCGGCCACCCACACCGCCTGGAATGGCCCCGATCTGCTCCGCTACATCGCCCCTGACCCGGACGAGTACGACGTCTACCTGTGCGGCCCCGACGGGTGGATGCGCGCACTACGAGAAGACCTCCAAGGCGCCGGCTTCACCGTCGACCGCATCCACTCCGAATCCTTCACTTCCTGAGCACCGAGGGAGCAACGCCATGAAGAAGATCATCTACGCACTCCTCGCGACACTGAGCGGGATCGTCCTCCTGTTCAGCTACCGCACCTCCCTCGACGCTGTTCCCCCCTCCGACATCGCCAGCCCCGCCAGCAGCACCACCCAGGGCACCAGCGGGTCGGCATCGACCACCACCGCCGGGACTACGACGGGGCTCGCGGACGGGACGTTCACCGGCGACACCACCCACACGCGCTACGGGCCCATCCAGGTGCAGATCACCGTGTCGGGAGGGAAGATCACCGACGCGCAAGCGCTCCAGTATCCCGACAGCAACGGTCGAGACCAACAGATCAACGCACACGCGATCCCGCTGCTGGTCTCCGAGACCGTCCAGGGCCAGAGCGCACACATCCAGATGGTGTCCGGCGCGACCTACACCAGCGACGGATACACGAGCTCGCTGCAGAGCGCTATCGATCAGGCACAACAATGACCACGCCAGACATCCACGTGCACGTGGAGCACATCATGGGCACCGCCATCAGCATCCACATCGTCGACCCGCGTGACGACGCTGCGGTCCGGGATGCGGTGCGGGCGTGCGTCTCGGAGCTCCGCGACATCGACCGCGTGTTCTCGCCCTACCGGGCCGAATCCGACATCAGCCGCATCCGGGCCGGTGACCTCCGCATCCAGGACGCTGACCCGCGCGTGGCAGAGGTCGCTGCCGCGTGCGCCGACTACGAACACGAGACCGGCGGGCTCTTCTCCGCATCTTGGCGGGGCGGGTTCGACCCCACCGGGTACGTCAAGGGGTGGGCGGTGGAACACGCGAGCAGACGACACCTCGCCCCTCTCCTCGTATGGTCACGGGCCGTCGGCATCAACGCCGGAGGAGACCTGCAACTGTTCACCGCACAGGGCTCGGACTGGGTCTGGGACGTGGGAATCGCAGACCCGTGTCGCCCCGGGAGCGTTGTCGCGACGATGCAGGTGACGAATGGTGCTGTGGCCACGTCCGGTCCCGCCGAACGTGGCAGGCACATCATTGATCCACGCACCGGTCACCGCGCGCACGGCATCGCCTCCGTCACCGTCGTCGCCGACACTCTCGCTCACGCAGACGTCTGGGCTACGGCCGCCATCGCCGCAGGCTCCTCCGACACCACCTGGATCGCCGCCTCCCGCACGAGGACCGGGCTGCTCGTCACGGATACTGGAGCCACCACACGGTGGATCGGGTCGACGCCCGTCGAGGTCACCTCGGCGTCGTCGTGGGCAGCGTAAGAAGGAACACTGTCCTTCCCGGGGACGTCGATTCGACGACAACGCTCCCTCCGGCGCGCTGTGCGACATCCCGCACCAGCGAGAGCCCGATCCCGAATCCGCGTCCACGGCCGCTGTCGGGAGAGCGAGCGAACCTCTCGAACACCTGAGCGGGGTCGATACCGGAGATCCCAGCCCCGTGGTCGGTCACACGTATCTCCACCCCGCTCGCCGACCGCCGTGCTGAGAGCTCGACCGAGCCGCCTGCCGGTGAGTGCGCGACCGCGTTATCCAGGAGTGCGACCAGAGCCCGCACGAGGGTCACCGGCAGCACCGGCACGACAGCGTCCACGACGTCGACGTCGATCCTCACAGCCGTGTCGTCCGCCAGGGAGCGGATCGCGGCTGTGGCGCCGCGAGCGGCGTCGGCGAGGACCGCTGATTCTCCGGCGAACGACTGTCCTTCTGCGGCGAGGAGCATGTCGGAGAGGACGTCGCGCATGCGATCCGCGTCTTCTCGCAGCTCGCGCGCCGTCGCGGTCACGTCCTCGCCGCGGTCCAGACGGCGCTGCAGGATCTGGATACGGCTCGTCAACGCCGTCAACGGCGTACGGAGCTCATGGCTCGCATCCGCGACGAACTGTCGTTGCCGCCGCAGAGCATCGCTCAACGGGAGTGCTGCTCGCCGCGCGGCGATACTCGCAACCACGGCCAGCAACAGCACCCCCACCGCACCGAGCAGGACCACGGCGGGCACGAGAACACTGATGTCGACGACGAAATCGTCCCCACCCGCACCCGGGAACCACCCGCCCTCGTGCCTCTCGCCCTCACGGCGCGACGACGACAGCACCACCGCGAGAAGAATCAGCACACCTCCGAGGACGATCACCCCGGACGAGACGCCCACCCAGACCGCGACGACCCGAGCCGCCCGCCGCACCTTCTCCGCATCCGGGTCTCTCTGCGCACTCATGACGGGTTCCCCGCACGATACCCGCGCGCTCTGACCGTCTCGATCATCTCCGGAGTCGTCTTCTTCCGCACATAGTGCACATACGTGTCCACGGAGCTCGCGGAATCACCGGCAGGGAACACCGCCCGGAGGATCTCCTCTCGACTGAACACATGGTCCGGACTCCCGCTGAGCACCTCCAGCAACGCGCTCTCCGTCGCCGTGAGCGTGATCCGGTACCCCGACGGGTCAAAGACCGCCTGTGCTGTCGGGGCGAAACTCCACTCACCGAGCTCGCGCCGCGCCCCACCCGACTGGAAAGCCCGCTGCAATGCGCGCAACCGCGCCAGGAGTTCCTCGTAGTCGAACGGCTTGACGAGATAGTCGTTCGCCCCACCGTCGAGCCCCGTGACCTTGTCGTCCACCGCGCCCAGGGCAGTCAGCATGAGCACCGGGGTCGTGATGTGCGCCGTGCGCACCGCGCGAACAAGATCGACACCGTCCATCCCCGGCAGCCGCCGGTCCACCACCATCAGGTCATACCGGGTACCCAGCGCCAAACGCAGGGCGACCTCGCCGTCGGACGCATGATCGACCCGATACGTCTCCGACAACACCTCGACCGTCATCGCCGCGATCAGTGGATCGTCCTCGACATACAGCACAGACGCGAGCTTCGAGGATCCCACCATGAGGTGATACTGCCACGCGCCACGGGCATCACGCTATGACTCACGACAAGCGCACAACGGAATCGAGCATCTCACTCACACAGCAGATGCCGTGCTCACGTCACTGCCAGGCAGCCGTCGGAGTCTCGCTGAGACGTTCCCGAGTAGGGGTGCGGCGGAACGGTGCCGTGAGAGTGGGCAGGATGTGTGCGCGGTGCGCGATGAGCATCCCCACGGCGATCAGCACCTGGATTGCTGAGAGGATGTAGCGGCCGGTGGTGTCGGTGACGAAGAACTGCACAGCGAAGATCGCTGCGAGGGCGACGGCCGAGCGCCAGTGGAAGCGCAGCGCGATGATGATCGCGACGCCCATGAGGGTCTGTGTGCCGGTGAGGACAAACTCTTCGATCTGGCGGGAGTCGAGTGGCAGGTCGCCTCCTCCGCCTCCGAAGAAGTGCGCGATGGGGAGGGATCCGACGAGCAGGCTCCACTGGTTGACCTTCGAGGCGATGAGGGTGCCGATGGCGGCGGCGCCCATGCCGCGCAGCGCGAAGAGCACGGCGATGATGAACTCGGGAGCCTCGGAGGCGAGTGGGGCGAGCCACTGGACGAGGAAGTAGCTGTCGATGCCGAGCGACGTCCCCGAATCCACGAGCGCGGTAGCGAACGGTTCGGCGCAGGCGAGGATGATCGCGGCCGACACGACGAACATCGAGATGACGGTGACGCGGCGGGCACGCGTCGGCATTCCGGCGATGTCGGCTGCCGCTCCGACGAACTCCTCTTCGCCGTCGTCTTCGACCCGGCTCGCGCGCCATAGGTACAGCACGAATCCGGTGATCAGGACGAGGCCGAACCAGATCGGGATGTTGCCCAGCAGCGGGATCGCGAATGCCAGCACCGCGAGGATGCCGAGGAATCCGACGTCGAGGCGCGCAGTCACGGGAAGGCCCAGACTCGACACCCGGCGCGTGTCGCCACGGCCAAGACCTCGATTGGCGACGATGAGGGCGACGATCACGACCAGCGGCCAGCCGAAGCCGAGCAGCAGCCGGTTGGACCCGGTCATGTTCGCGGCGGCGTACTGGGCGTAGTCGGGGTCCGAACCCGAGCGGAACGCGTAGTACAGGTCGACGGCGTACTCGGGGAGCACGGCGATCAGGGCGAGGATCGCAATCGCGAGGGCGCCGGAGATGTCCTTCTGCGCGGCTTCGGCGGCCCAGGCGAGCAGGAAGCTCGCAGCGACCACCGCGGCACCGAACACGAACAGGTCGACTACGGGGTTCGGGTGGAATGCGAGGATGCGGAACACAACGGCCGGGGCGGCAATCGTCAGGCACAACAGGATGCGGGAGATGAGGGCGCGAGGCATCGCGCTCTCCTTTCGGTCGGGCGCGACCGAAGAGACGACACAGCGGAGCTTCGGCCACACAGAGAGGCCGAAGGTCTCGCTCATCCCGGATCGGGACGGGGCACCGGACGATCTCCGTGAACGTCAGTATGTCGATGCACCCTCAGGCGCTACGGCCCGGAGCTACTCCCCTTCGATACCCCCAGTCTTCCGGCCGGCGAGCTTCGAACATGGCCGAGAGAACGGATTCGGAGCTTTTCGGGAGACCTGAAGCGGAATCGTAAGGCCGAAGCTAAGACACTTCTTATCTTTTCGCTGCGCCGAAAGCATGAGCGAGCGTTTCTCAAGCGCCACAGCCGGCGGCGCAGCCACTCAGAGCAACGGATGGCAGCATGACATGGCCTCGCCCAGACTAGCGATTCGGGGTGCGGGGTCGCCCACGGCAATGACGCCGAGACCCGAATGATAATGCTGGCACTTGACGTTCTCGCGTCTGGTAGACAACCATCCTGCAGCCCGACCACTGCTGGATGCGATCAGGCCAGGATTGCGAAGCGTGCACGAAATTCAGCATGTGGGACCGCTCGGGTGCGGCCGGGGTTATGTTCGGCGCGCTTCTCGAATAAGTCGGAGCAACTTCTGAGTACGAGCACGTTCAAGTCGTCCGTTTCGGAGTCGCAGCAATTGACGGCCGAGCCATCGCGCGAGCACGAACTCTGCCCGATCTGCCGCGTGCAATCGAGGAAGGGTGCGATGCGCTGCGACGAATCGTTCGCATTCTTCGAACCTTTCGTTCCACGCGCGATCCAGGGGATCCCACTCGAAAGCGGGTGAGACGTCGAGTCGAGCGCGCTGGTACGCGTTCAGGCCGCCTTCGAAGCGACGCTGATACCGAGCCCACTCGCCGAGATGGCGTTCCTCGTCCATGAGGGTCGTCCTCGCGCGAGTGTTCTCGCGTGGCGCGCGACCGTGGTGTCGCCAGTGATCTTCGTAGGCATGGAGAGAACGGATCCAGGTCGCTGCGCGGCGCTGAGGTACGACTTGGTCGTCAAGAACCAACGTCACCGCCGCGGCGAACCGGTCGGCGACGGGATCGACGGGCCCCTCCGCCCGTCGTAGTTGTTCAGCTTCTTGGTGGAGTTCTGCAGGGGTCGACGCGCGCACAGGGTCCTTTCATGGGCGAGACGGCTCGCCCAATGGACCTATGCGCGGTGTGCACCCGTCGTCAGACCGCGCCGAGCACACGCGTCGCTGTCGCTGAGTCGGCGGAGTCGCCCTAGACGGCTTCGTAGGGTTGCTGACATTTAAAGGAGGCGTCATCGTGCAGATCGACGACGAGCCGCAGGTCCGGGTGCTCGACGAGATGGACGGCGTCTTCGTCGTGACCACAGATGATGGAGTCGAGTACTGCCTCGACATGAACAACCGACAGGTCACCCGCACGGTAGAAGTGCGCACAGGGGTCCGTACGGTGCTCGACCCAGAATCCGCCGCGCTGGTCGCTGTCGCGACGTGCCGAGTCGGCGTTCCGATGGTGCTCCTCATCGACCGAGACGTCCCCGGAGTGTTGTTCACTCGCCGCACGTCCGCCACGGTGTTGAGCATCAACCAGGTGTCACGAACACCACTCCCGCAGTAGGAACAGCTGGACCATGGCCGATACCAAGGTCGACGATGAGGCCGACGACGGAGCCTTCGCGCCGAAGAAGGCGGCACGGTACTGGACGACGCTGGGGCCGGTCGTGACGGCTGCGGTGAACAAGACGGCGAGTCGGACGGGTCGGGAGGCGCGTTCGCTGTATCCGGTCGCGACGGCGTTCGTGCTGTGGGCGTGGCAGACCAAAGGCCTGGAACTCGACGTCGCACAGATGTTCCGGCGTCGACTGGTCGAAGAGTACGTCCACCGAGGGATGGAATCGTTCACGCGCGGGAGCCGGGCCACGTATCGCTCCGTCCTCCTCACCATCGTCGACACCGTGACCCCACCCTCAGAGGCCCCCTTCCCTATTCCTCGGTCTGATCCCACTCCGCCATACAACTCAGCTGAGATCGCTGCCCTCCGGAGCTGGGCCGGCGCCCAGGGGTCGACTGTCCGCCGTCGTGACGCGGCCGCCCTCCTCGCGATGGGGTTCGGAGCAGGCCTCGCGACCCGTGAACTTCTGTCGGTGCGCACCGGGGACATCGACGTGCGCGGGGACGACGTTCATATCCTGGTATGGTCGGGGCGACCACGGCTCGTCCCGGTTCTCCCTGCATGGCAACCCGCACTCCGAGAAGCGATAGAAGAGCTGGGCGACGACCAGTGGGTATTCCGTATTGGACGCACGGGGGTGCGGTCGGCTCAGGTCACCGACTTTTTACATCGGGGGCACAAGACAGAGCTGGATGTTAGGCCGGCGCGGATGCGGACGACTTGGTTGCTCACCCATCTGCAGGCCCGGACACCTCCGGGGGAACTCCTTCGTATCGCAGGGCTCGAGCACCTTGCGGCGCTGGATAGGATTCGACGGTTCCTTCCGTCGCGGGCACCACTTCCGCCATCGAAGTCCGACTTCGAGCGCTCTCGGGACTAGGCCGGTGCGCTGTGCTGCGGGAAGTGCGACACGCCGTACGCACGCTTTGGCGACTGGCCGCGTACACGGTGGTCATGAACCCAAACCACCGACTCAGCGACAACCTCGACGAGACCGCAGCACTACTCGCATCCCACCCGCAGCTGCCCGAGCTGGCCGCGCCCATCATCGTCAAGTACCGGCCCAACAGCGCCGCCCTGGCTGGCGCCTGGACGGCCACACGCTCCTTCACCGTCGAGACCGCAGCCGCGATGCTGCCGCACTCGTTCGATGTGGCTCGCCGGCTGATGACGATGTCCGCGTCGTTCCACATGTGGGTGTGGGCGCGGACGGGTACAGAGCTGACGATCCGTCGGGTCTACACGCAGAGCAACATCGACCGGTTTCTCGAGACGGTCCATAAGAACCGATCCGCGGGTCACCGGTGGGGCGTATCCCGTCAGCTGGTGAAGATCGGTCGCGAGCTCGCCGACGCCGACCTCATCGCCATCACGGCACCGCACGGCAAGGTCCGCTCCCCGTTCACGACGAAGCAGATCGCGTCGATGCACAGCTGGGCGAACTCGCTCACCACCGTGAAGAAGCGCCAGAACGCTCAGGCGCTCCTCGGACTGGCCGGCGGCGCTGGACTGACCGCGGCCGAGATCGTCAACGTCCGCGTCGCCGACATCCACCGCGACGGCGACGTCGTCTTCGTCGATGTCGTCGGCAAGCGTGCCCGACGCGTACCTGTGCGACACGCCTGGGCTCGGGTGCTGCTTCGCAGCATCGACGGCCGGGCCGACGCCGACCAGCGTCTGTTTCGTGGACCGCGGATCGCCGAGTACCCGCCCCGCATCATCCAGTCCTTCCTCACTGACCACCCCGCGCCCGTCCGTCCCACCCCGGCAGCGCTTCGTGCGGCGTGGTTGCTGCACCACATCAACAACAACGTGCCGCTGCCCGTGCTCCGTGAAGTGGCCGGGTTCGAGCACTACTCGACCCTCGTTCGGTACTACGAGCACGCGAACGTGCTGGATGTCGCTGACTTCACTGCTCAGCTCGTCGGAGCGGAGGTCGCACGATGACCTCCGTCGACATCGACTACTACCGCGCCTTCGACGACAACGACGACTGCGGCATCACCGAGCGCGAGGTCCTCGGTCGCGGCCGCGACCTCCAGCAGTTCGACGACTCCACTGTGGCCTTGGCGGAAACCCGCGTCCGGCAGTCCGGCATCCTCGAGCAACTCGACCGTTGGGCCGCTGAAGATGCCAAACGCGACGGTATGGGCGGACGACCCGCGATGATCTCCTACCGCGCCCTGCTCACCGCCCTCCTTCTTCTTGCTCAGGAAGGGGCCCCGCTCCACATCCGGCGTGCCGCGTACGTTCTTCAGCACAGGCTCTCCACGAAGTCCAGCGACCTCCTCGACCTGCCCGAGACGCCCACGAGCTTTGCTACCCATGTCGCCACAACGAAGCGCTGGTACACGAACACGATTCGCGCGTTCCACCGAATGAAGACCCTGATGGACCCCTACCCGCAGGAGCTCTACACTGCCAAGACCCACACTCAGATCCAGGAGATCCTTCGCAATCACGACGCAGAGCGCGCGGAGAAGTACAAGGCGCGCCTGGACGAGTACACCCGCCTTTTTATCCGCATGACGTTCATGCTCCAGCCGCGAGAAGTGCGTCGGGCTTCGAAGCAGATGGATCTCTCCTTCGACCAGACCTACATCGGCACACCCACCACCAAGGGGTACAGCCGCAAGCATCTCGCGAGCAAGGTCAAGGCTGAAAAGGGAGCCGATTTCGGCGAGGTCTCCCCTGGCCCCGTGGACGCCTTCGCCGGGTGGCACGTCAAGAGCGGCAAAGCTGAGCGCGTCGACAACCAGAAGGGCGAGGTCGACCAGACCGCACCTGAACGCGGGAAGTCGGGAGACTACGACTGGGGATGGGTGGCGAACCTGGCCGTTCGCGTCGACGCCGAGCAGCCCAGCTCAAAGCGGTTCCCGAGTCTCGTGGTCGCCGCGTCCCTCAGCATCCCGAACATGGAGGTCGCCGAAGAAGCTGCGCACCTCCTCGAAGCCGCAGCGATGCTCGACCTCGCCCCTGGTGTCGCCGACGCTGACAAGCAGTACTGGGCCAACGCCAAGCCCTTCCGACTCCTGAAGCCGGCATTGAAAACCGGCTTCACTCCGTCCACGGACTACCGATCCGACCGCGTCGGCGTCAAGGGTGGCCAGCACGGCGCCTTGTTCGTCGAAGGCGACGCGTACTGCCCGAGCACGCCGAAGCCCCTCCTGAACGCCACTCCGGATCGTCTCGGCGACGTGATCGACGTCGCAACGCATCGAGCCCGAATCGAAGAGCGGAAGGCCTTCCAGCTGCACGTCAAAGACAAGGCGAAGACGCCTGACGGAAAAGTGATGCTGCGCTGCCCGGCCCTCGGCCCCAGTCCGACGGTCACCTGCCCACTCCGCGAGATGATGCTCAGCGCGGCTAAGAAGGCCCGCCCCGAGGTCGAGCCCGAGACCCTGGAAGAAGAGTTCCTCGACACCATCTGCAAGAAGCACTCGGCCGCGTTCGACCTCACTGAGATGCAGGCCCCGCAGCAGGCCTTCGCCTACGGCACCGAAGAGTGGGAGACCTTCCACGACCACGCCCGCAACACCGTCGAGTCCGGAAACCATCAGCTCAAGGCATCAGGCGACGCAGACATCGAAACCGCCGGTCGCCGCCGCGTCCGCGGAATCGCCGCCGCACAGATCCTCGTCACACTCCTCATCGCGGCCCACAACATCCGGAAGATCGCAGCCTTCTTCAGCGACCGAGAGATCGAACGAGCGCGCACGACTCCACGTGTCCACACCATCCGCCGCCGCGACCGCGTCTGGGCCAATCGCTACACGAAGACCACAGGCAACGGCGACCTCAGTATCCCCCGAGGCGGTCGAGCATCGTCGCTGACGAACACACCGCCCGGCCAACCGAGCGAGCTCGCGCTGACACCAATGCGCACCTGAACGGCTCCGTACACTGACGACGCCCGCTGGCGGCACGCCCGGCACGCTCCCCGCTACACCAGGACAATCGAACGCGCCCGAAAACCGGGCGCGTTCGTGTTTTCGTCCCCAGAATCGTGCGGACTCGACCATATGAACTCGAATCCGATCTCGCAGACGCAGAAAAGGGAAGGGCACCTGCTCGAAGCAGGTGCCCTTCCCTTTTCTCTAGCTGTTCTGCAATCAGTATTGCCAACAGCCCAATGGTCGGGCTGACAGGATTTGAACCTGCGACCCCTTGACCCCCAGGTACCCGGATCGGCCTGCTCCCTTGATTTTCCGGGCCTCTCTGCTCCGCAGCAGGCCCGTTTTCACGTCATGCGTTGCATGGTTTGCATGCATCAGGTCCCGGCCAGGTCCCGGCGCTTGGTAGACGCCCAGAACTCCATCCAGGGTTTACGCGGGGTTTACCGAGGTGCTAACGGCTACTCAACAGGTGTGCTCGTCGGCATCTCACGCGTTGGTCTCTGGCCCGCGCGACCGGCCAGAGCCGTGCTGCCCGATCGCGT
The DNA here is from genome assembly GCF_040702645.1 of Microbacterium sp. NPDC078814. Classification (NCBI taxonomy): domain Bacteria; kingdom Bacillati; phylum Actinomycetota; class Actinomycetes; order Micrococcales; family Microbacteriaceae; genus Microbacterium; species Microbacterium sp. NPDC078814. The sequence continues at coordinate 48,204 of NZ_JBFBLT010000011.1, read as the reverse complement.
ACGAGTTCACAGCTGGATCGCGGGCGCATGTTTCAGATTCGCCTCCAGCTTCGTCCCGTGCCTCAGAGTGAATCCTTCTTTCGCTCCGGTGTGCGTGATCCCCGCCAAGCGGGCGAGCACAGCTCGATGGTCATCGTCGACGTCAAAGCGTACGACGCCACTTCCTCCGAGAGCGAGCCGCCGGCACTCCCCGCCCATCGGGTGCAGGAGCGCCCTCAGTTCGGTGGTTGACAGCCCTTCGCTCTGAGTAGCCGCGAGTTGTATGAGCGCGCGGCGTGAAGCGCCGGACTGGCGCAGCGCGTCAATCCGCGCGAAGTCAAGTTGTTTGCCTTGCCGGGCGAGCGCACTGGCGACAGCAGTCCCGTCTGCTGCGGTTGCTCCCGTGAGCAGTTCCACGAGCTTCGCTGTCAACGCGTCACGTGTATCCGCCGACAGCTTGCTGCTGGTCAACATGGACGCGAGGTGACGGGGCGGCATGATGGTTGCGTCTGCGAAATCGGCGAAGCTCTGGGACGCCTGGATGGCGCTCTCAAGGTTGCGCCAGTCCGAGAGCAGGTCGGCAGAGAACGTGTCTGGGGCGTCGGCCAGTAGCCCCTCGCTGAGGAGAAGTCCTACGAGCTCACCGTCTTGTGCTTGAACGTGCGTGATGGGGAGCACGCCGGGCTCTAGCGATTTCACGAGCGCGACGCGCGTCGAAGGGTCAGGAAGCGAGTCTCTCGCGGCAAGGATCGTGGCGGCCAGCGCTGACCTTGCCGCTTGAGCGACCTCTGCGGTGGTCGTGATCTGAGCGCGCTCGGCAAGGAACTCGCCGAGCGCGGCGTCGAGTTCGTGCTCGTTCACGTAGCGCTCGACGTTCTCGAAAGTCTCGTCTGTTCTCCTGAACTTGACGAGCGCCGACCACGCTGACGGGTCAACGCTCTCGAGATCTGGAACGGTGCAGGCATCCGCGGTCGCCGAGACGAACTCATCGAGCCAGTCGCTTCCCAATGAGGTTGCGATGTCGTTGAGGACAGGGGTGAACTGGGACGGCTCCTTGATCGGCGTCGCTGGCGGGTCGAGCTTCCCGAGAGCGTCGAGGTAGTCGGGAAGATGTTTACGCACGTGCTCGTAGATCTGCGGGCTTTCTGCCCGTGAGCGCAAGGCATCGAGCGGGACTTCTTCGGCTCCGCCGATCGCTTGCAGGTTGGGTGCAGTTACCGGATAGATACTCAGCGCCGTCGCTGCGGTGATGGCAGTGTCGTTGAGCGGGGTGAGATCAGCGATCGTTGCGCCGGCCTGTTCGAAGACGGCCATCACGATGGCTGCGCGCTCCGGGTTCTGTGGAGCGATAACGGTTGGGAGCTGCGGGTAGTTGGCAGCAAGGAACGGTCCAACTTCGGGGTCGAGATCGTCGCGCTCGCCCGAGCGGACGGCGCTTAGGACGGCGTCCACCAACTGGAGTCGAGAGGCAGGGGCGAGCGCTACTTCCGAAATGGTGAAGTGGAGCGCGTCCTGCCAGTCGGGCGCCATCATCGAGGTGAGTGCGGTGGCCTGGTCACTGGTTGCCCGTTGCAGGAATCGGCTCAGGAAGCTCCGTTCTGCCTCGCCCCATCTTGCGGCCAGATGGTCCGCGACCCGCTTTGCCGCCTGAGGACGGTGCAGGAGGAGGTAGGCGACGATGTCGAGGTTGTAGATGCTCGGGTCGTCGAATAGGTCTGCATCGTCTTCATCCGCTTGCTGTTCTGCGAGGACTTGAACAACGTCTTGTTCGTTCAGCTCGTACTCAATGATGGGTGTGCCTGGTTCGATGGCTCTGGAGATGAATTCGGTGGCGTTGAGCCCGACGACCTTGCCGTAGAACGTCGATGCGTACCTCGCGAAGTGCCGCGGAAGATAACCGTGTGCGATCAGGCCGGCTGCAAGTCCACTCGGCGCATGCTCCTGGACAAGATCAGCAAAGTTGAGATGGGTGGAGGCACCGGCCTTCGGAGCTGCTGGAGCTTCACTCGCTAGATGGTCCGTTACCTGTTTCGGAGTTTCTCTTCCTACGGCGTCGACGGTGAGGTCGGGCCGTGAGTGCAGTTCGGCCCAGGTGTGGTGTCTCAGGAATCTGATCTCTGCCTCGGTGGATGCGATCTGGTCGCTGAGCTCATCCAAGTCAGCTGTGCGCCATGAGGCAGGATCGATCGGCATGTCCAGAAGTTGCGCGAGCAAGTGCCGACCGACCGTCGCTGTCTTCGTCTGGCGCTGACCGTAGTTTCGGTCCGGCTTGGTGGAGAAAGTCAGGATGAGTAGCTGCCCGTCGGCGATCTGTTGCCAGCCTGTCAGGTTCGCCAGGTTGTCGTCTGACAGAGGACCGCTGAACTGGACCCGTTCGGGAGTGATTCCTTGCGCGAGTTCGAAGAGTTCGGAGCGTCGCGCGTCGAGCGCGGTTGCCACCCGTCCTAGCCGCAGGTCGAGAGTGGCTCCGGTCTCCAGCTGGGTTCGCAACCGGGTGAGCTCCGCGGTGAGGGTTTCCAGGTTCTCTTCGACGAGAGTGAGCCATCGGCTGTTGAGGTCGTCTAGTGGGCTGGTCTTGAGTCGGATCTTCTCGTAGGCATCGGGGCTCGTTGCGCGTAGAAGCACCAGAGAGAGGATGATGTCGTGATTGATGTCGGGCATCGGTGCCCGGGCAGAGGTCACCAGTCGGTCCAAGTGGACTTCGAATTCGTTGCGGATCGACAGGAGGGTCCGCATGTCCGCCACGTGCCGTGCGGCGAGCCGGATGAGCGATGGTGAGATCCCAGGAGCGCCCTCATTGTGCGCGAGGTGCGGCTGCATGATCTCCATCAGGAGATCGCGAGCGTTGTCGGCGGTGACGAACGGGACGATGGGGATGATCACGTCGAAGTACTTGGCCCGGTTGGCCTTGTCGATCTCGAGGACGGGGGTCGTATCGACGGTGACCGTGTCGCTCGGTTCTCCCTCGCTCGTTGTCTTCTTTGCCCCGATGCGGCCAAGGACGCTGTCTCGGATTGCGTAGATGAAGATGACTCGTCGGCGGATCTGACGTGAGCTGTTGAGGAGAGTGTTGAGTGCGCGCAGCGTGTCGAAGACCACGGCGTCGTCGAATCGGTCGACGTCCTCGATGAGAACGATGCTGGCCTTGCTGACCTGGAAGAAGTACATGATCTCGTCGAGATACTGGTCGAAGTAGCTCGACGAGGTCGGCGTCAGGCTGACAGTGACTGCTCCGGCCTTCAGGCCTGCCTGGAGCGCGTACCTGCCCGCGAGCACCCACCACGCCGCGGTGGTGCCGAGCACAACCGCAGCGGCCGTGATACCCCAGAACCAGAGTACGGACCAGCCGACTTCTTCGATGCGCTGCGTGATGTCCGGTTGCCACCCTGCGAGAAGAGCTATCACCCATACGGCTCCGACGGTAGCCGCGGCGGTGAAGGCGACGAATAGCCCCGTGCCCCAGCTGGGCGTCGAGGCGCGGGGGAATCGAGATCGGGGTGTTCTGCCCGGCGGTAGGCGGTATAAGAGCTGCTTGACGAGCTCTTTCTGAATCTGGTTGCTCTTCTCGCGCTCGGCCGGGTTCTGTATCTGAGCAGGAGGAATCAGGTCGGGATCAAGTGTCGAGAGCGAAAGCTCAACAATGCGCCGACGTCGCCACCAAGTACGTCCGAGTGCGCGGAGAACGCTGGATTTCCCCGATCCATACGAGCCAGTGAGAGCGACGCTGCGAGTGTCTGGGTGGCGCAGCGCTCGTTCAAGCAGGTCCAAGTAGACCTGGTGGTATTCACGTTGGAAGTCGGGCGCGAGAGCTTTGAGTGGGATGGTGTTGCCGGGCCTTGCAGGTCGGCGGGGCCGGATCTGTTGCCGCTCGACGCGTCGGGCCGTGAGCGCGACCAATCTGCGCCTTAACCAGCCGCCGCGGGCCACGGCTCCAGGCGCGGCCTCCTTGCCGTCGCCATCCGCCGTTACCGCTGACTGCTCCTCAAGCATGTCAACCTCCTGACGATCCTCACGAATCACCAGTGTGATTGTCTGCGATCGCGTACCACGCGAGTTCGAGGCCCGGTTCGTCGGCGAAGTACGCGTAGCTGCCTTCGGCGAGGTCCTTCAATCGCTTCCTGGCGGCGGGATCGTTGCGTGAGCTGAACGCGGTGAGGAACCGGCACTGCTTGGGGTCGATGCCTTGTAGGAGCGCCCATTCGAGGAAGTCGCGCTTGCGTGCTTCGTTGATCTCGCCGTCGGTGTTGACCGCCTCGATGAACCAGAAGTCGACCGTCTTGTCTCCAACGTCGGCAATCAGCGCGTCGGGAAGAAGGTTGGAGACGTTGATGGTGACGCCGAGGTATGAGAGGAGTTTGGCGTCTGCCGTGAAGATCTTGTCGCCCGGTTCGCTGACGGAGACCACGTAGGGGTTGCGCAGCCGTGCCGGTGCCCAGTTCTCGATCACTCCTTTGAGGATCAGGGAGGCACGCCCGACTTCGAGTGTGCGGGTTCCGGCGTTGTTCGGGAGCGCGACCGTGACAGCGTGACTCGCTTGCTCTCCTTCGATCGCGAACCGTACCCGGAGCTTCGCCGCCGGCGACAGGTGTGTCTCCCGCCATCCAGCAGCGGCGACCTCCACGTTGGCGTCGCTCAGTCCGGGCGCGAAGAGTTCCGCGAAGTGCGGCTCCATCACCCAGCGTCCTGCGCCCGAGGTCTTCGGGAGATCAAGGCGCTCACGGAGCGCGCCATGCTCTCGCCACTTCCGGAACGTCTCGTCTCGCAGCGTCTCACGAGAGTTGTCCGCGTATCCGGGCGTGTCGGGAACACCCCAGGACTGCAGGAGACCAGAGAGAGCCTTCGCTCCCTTCGCTGCTTCGCCGCGCCATGCGAGCCGGTCCTCGTCGCTGTCCTGTTCACGCATGACCTCAGACATCCAGGTCACCATCGACGGGCGCGCCCAGAACAAAGTGTGAGGATCGTCGGCAACCGCATCGACATAGATCAGTGCGGCAACGGCAGCGCCGGCAAGCGGGCTGGACATCACGGCGTCGAACGCTGTGCGCGGAAAGACAACAAGGAGACGCTTGGTGGCCTCTTCGGCCGTGATGACTGGTCTCATCTCGCCGGCTGCCCCGGAAGGCCGTACGTTCGCGCGACGGCGCGCTCGAGCTCCTCACGCGGCAAGCTCTCCCAGGCCTTCAGTGTCTGGGCGTCGGGCAGCGTGATCGATTCGAGCTCGTACGCGGACAGCGCGACCGATCCGGAGATGCATCGGACCAACTTGTCGAGGGCGTCTGTCGAGAGGATTCGGGTCAGGAGACGTCGGCTTAGGAGTTGCTCATCGCCGGCCGGCTTGATGATGTTGACGTGGTTCTCGACGACGACGCCTCCCGAGGAACGGGCCAAGTCGTCCTCGGTGAGTTCGGCCACCACCAGTCGCCTCTGCTGCTCGGGTGCCGTGGTGCGTTGCACCAGCACGACAGGCGTGGTTGTGAGCATGACGTGGCGGTCTCGCTCCGAATGCAGCGCCAGGTACCGGGTTGCGGCTCGGCTGGCATCGCGATGTACAGACCCGCCGTCGATGTCAGCGGCCCACACGATCTGGTGACGCCCGTTCGCGGGCCGTGCGAAGAGATCGTCCTTACGCCGGTTCCATACCAGCGGTCCCGTGCTGACCTTCCACCCTGCACTTGAGAGGGTGTTGGGCAGTATCGCGGCGGCGGCGGCCACAGGAGCCAGGTCCGAGCGCCGAGGCAGGATCCACGGGTTGCCGCCCGTCGGTGAGGCAATCGTCGCCACGTCCTCCACGGCCGAACCGATCGCTCGCACGGTGACTTTGCGCACACGACGACGGGTAAGCGTCGCCAGACACGTCTCCTGCAACACGGACGTGAACACTCCGGACCGGTCGGCAACGAACGCCAAGCTCTCCAACCGGAGCTGTGACGTCAGATGTGCGCGAAGGGGCTCGAAGTAGCGGCCAGCCGTGAACGACGTCGGGACGAGAGCGGACAGGACACCGTCAGAGTCCAACGACTCAGCTCCGGCAGCCATGAACATCCCGTAGAGGTTGGCGTGCCCATACAGCGACTTCGCGAAACGCGCGCGGTCCGCGTCGCTCAAACGCACGCGCCCATAAGGCGGATTCATCAGCACCGCCCGCGCCGGCACGCGATCCGGCGCCAGTCCATCACCGACGTGCGCGAGGGCGGGCAGCGGCCTGCGGTGAGCTTCAGAGATACGGGCGAGTGTCGGAAGCATCTCCGCCGCGAGCACGACGTTCGCCACCCACACCGCGGCCGGATCGGAATCGATGCCTTCGATCAGCGAAGGAAGCCGGTTCAGAACCAGACGCGGATCGATTGCGGCGCTCGCGGCGAGGTGCTCTCTCAGCGCTGGCAGCAGCAGCGCACCCGCACCGCAAGCCGGGTCGCGCACGAGCCCCGGCAGCTGCATCACGGGCTGCTTCATCCCCAGCGCGACCTTCGTCATGGACCAGAGCTCACCCGCCAGCTCGTGCGGGGTGTAGTGGCGCCCGTGTCGAGCTCGTGTCTCCGACGCGAGCGACTCGACATACGCGGCGCCCACCTGTTCGGCGGTGAGAAGCGCCCAGTCCGGCTCAAGCGGCGGGGTCTCCCCCAGCACGAGCGGGGGCGTGACATCGACCGCAAAGTGAACGTCCGTCCACTCGTCTGCAAGCCCTGCTCGTGTCGCTCGAACAGACCACCATGCGGGGATCGCTGCTAGCACGGCGGCCGCGACCGGCGTCAACTCAGCAGCCGGATCTGCTGACCCAACCATCGCCCGGGACCCGCGAGGACCCAACGGTCGCGCGAGAAGCTGGGTGATGTTGGCGGGGATGCTCACGATCCCAGAGTATCCAGGGGCCTCCGACACTGCCGTACGGCGCACCGGGCCGGACCACTCCTCTTCAGCATGGTCGCGAGCGTGATCGGATGCTTGCGGTGTGCTCGGAACTTGTCACTACGGCTGTTCTGGCCCGAAGACTTCGACTTGGATGCCCTGCAGGAGTTCCCGGGTCACGCCCCTCCAGTTGAATCGCTGCAGGAGGTCCAGCGCGGCGTCGACGGCGAGTTCCCTCGGACTGGTAAGCCCCTCTTCCGGTGACAGGAGGATCTCGTAGTCCCAGGTGTCGTCGTTATACATGTAGGTACTGTGGAGACCAGAGCGGTTCCGATGCGCAGTCACCAGCACGAAACCGCGGATGTTTCGGAGTGCCAGCTTGACGCTCATGGGCTCGCTACTGAACTGGGCCCGCTGGAGGCGGCCGGCGAACTCGATGACCTCGGTGAAGTGGAGCAGAGGCAGCCAGATCGGGAGATAGCCGTTGATCGGCTGCCGGTCGTCGAGGAAACCGTCGGCATCGGGACCATAGTCTTCGATGGCGCGGGAGTCGAGGAACTGGCCGCTCTCGAAGAACTGCCAAGTCTCTGGATGCATGCTGCTGTTGTGCTCGCCGGCCCAGTCCCGCCCGGACGTCGGGTACTGCACCCACGGGAACGGCCAGCCGCGTCGACGAACGGTGGCAGTTTGCACCGCCGAGAGCAGATCAGGGAACGGGATCCGGCGCGCATCGAACGACTCGGGGCGGATCGTCGTGACCAGCTGCGGCAACGTCGCATCCAGGTGGAAGCCGCTGCTCAGGGCACGTTGCGCCTGAGCCTCGAACTCATCGCGGGCCCCGGTGGCCTCCGCCTGCCCGAGTCTGACGCCTGCCCGCTGCGCCGTCTCGAGGAACCGCGCAAGTTGCTTCTCGGTCGCCAGCGCGATCACTTCCCGCAGTTCGTTCTGGGTCATGGAGATGGAACTCTCTGGCTTCGCCAGCGAGCGTGTGTAGAGCTGCTTTGCGACGATTCGCTGCGGGTAGTCCTTCTTACTGAGGGTTGGGATCTCGGAAAACTCGGCGACTTCGATGATCGCGACGGCACGGTCGTTCGGCAGCCGGCCGCGACCGAGCTGGATGCGAACGGGCGGATCAGCGTAGGCGTTGATCTGATCCGTCACGTCGTCGAAGGAGAGCCACTGTCCAAGCTGTTCGTCGCTGAGCCCGGTTCCGTCGGCGTCGACGCCGTCCTCGCTGAGACCGATGATGACGTGGCCGCCGTCCCGTTGGTTCGAGAGCGCGAGGACAGCGCGCGCGACGGTCGCGAGGAAAGCCCGGTCGGTACGATCGCCGGCAGCTTTGAACTCAACTCCGCGCTGTTCATACCCAACTTCGATGATCGCGGCGAGCTGTTCGTCGTCGAGCATGCTCCTCCTCACCGGAACGCCACACGACGCTGCCGCCGTCTGAACCTCAGCGTATCGACGAAACGATTGCCGGACGTCAGCTCAACAGAAGGCTCCTCCTAGGTAACGACGTACAGCCGGGCGCCCCACGAAAGGTCAAATCCTCCGCGCGGTCCACGATCACCCATCCCGAGAGACTTCGAGGACGGACACCGCACCGGAAGTCGGCAGGTTTCTCAGCTGCTCAGCTCGCTCTCCCAAAGGCCTGCTCGAGGAAGTCGGCAGTGGCGGGGTTCACGGTTTCGTTGCGCCGGATGTAGTGCTCGCGGGTGATCGCGGGGTCGCTGTGGCCGAGGAGCTCGGAGGCGAGCTGGAGTCCTCCGACATCGTTGATCGCGGTGGCCGCGGTACGGCGGAACCGGTGCGGGGTGACGTCTTCGATACCGGCCTGGTCCATGACGTCACGGAGCTGGCGTCGGACGTTGTTGGTCGTGTGGGGTGTTCCGACGCGCGTGGCGAACAAAAGCGTCTCCGGGTCGACGAATCGAAGGCTGCGGAGCCGTGCGCGCAGGCAGCACGAGCGTGCGCATATTCCGCTCGTACAGTTGCCGTGTGGTGCGGGAGAGGCGGTCTTCGAGGTCCATGTCCTCGAGCCAGTAGTCGACCAGGGCGGTGAATGCGCTGTCGGCGCTCATCCCGGTGAACCCGGGGTGAAACAGCGAACGCTCGGCGAGCTTCTTCTTCAGCGCGCGCTCCGCCGCGGGCCTCGTGGCGGCGGTGGATTGGACCTCTCGGCTCTTCCCGTCCCAGTCGCGATAGCGGGTGCGCGCCGCGTATCGGCCGCTGGGCTGGCGTCGGATAGAGATCGTGCCGTACGTGCCGATTGGGGTGCGGGGTCTAGCCAAGAGCGGACCACTCCCCCACAGCACGGACGAAGCCAACTTCTATCGATGCAGCCGGGATGGTCGCTTGAGGAGAGCCTGGATTGCGCATCCTCCCAGTCTGTCTGTAAGCCTCCCACCGCTCGGCGGGAGGCCTACACATCGCTCGTTGCGTACATCCGGAGGGATTCGACCCCCATCTTCCGCTAAGCAGCCTCGTCCGGCGCACCAGCATTTCCGTCGGTTGCATGCGACACATTGGGGTGGCCCGCGGGGAACTAGCCCACACCGCTGAGCTAGTTCCTCTCGTCCACGCTCCAGGGCCAGGCCTTCGTAACGCTGATTTCCCGCCTCACGCGAAACCGGCGAACTGTCTTCGGGTCGATGTGGAACAGCGAGGTCTTCTGCCCGTGGTCGGTCTGTCGAATGAACCCCTCGAACCGGGAGGATTTCTCCGCCGGTGATTCGAACCACATGCGGTCCCCGTAGAACAAGACAATGTTCTTCCCACCCTCGCGCACGCGTGAGGGGTACATGATCCCGTCGAGCGATTGCTTGGGCCAGTACCGGAACGCGTCGGTGATCAGTTGCGTCGGGGCGTAATCAACAGGGTGGTTCCCGTCAAGAATGACCGGACGCGTGATGCGCTCTCGGTACACGCTGAGAGCGTTGAGGCGCTCGTCGATATCGTCCTGGACCGTGTCGTCGAAGGCGCTCCGCGGTTCCGGCACTGTTGTGAGGTCGAGCACACGGAGAGGCTTCTGAACGATGAAACGGCCGACAACGGCTTCGTCGTAAGGGCTGTGCGAAGCAACTTCGGCGCAGGCGGTCTCTTGGTCGAGCGCGACGTAGAACATAGGGACGCCTTGCGCGTTCATGCGTCCAGCACTCGCACGTTCTCGTGGTGCGGGACCGAGTTGTCGGGCTGGTGACTCGCGAGCGATGCGCTCGAACTCGTGAGCGTCCCGCTCGGAGCGCGCGCGGTACAACTTCGTACCTCGGCGGAGAGTGCGAATGAGGCCTGCGCGCTCTTCAGCCAAGAAGAGCAACGACTCAATGAACGCGTGGTTTCGTTCTGGCGCTGACTTGGGGCTGTCTCCACGAGGGCGGAGCAGGAGCCGTGACTCGTGCTTTACGCGTTCCTCGAACGTGTCCCACTCGGACTCGATGCCCTCTTCGCGGTCCATACCGAACGGCTCGAACCAGTCGAGTTCCTCCTGGATCAGCGCCGTCGCGAGGCCGACGGTGAGATCGAGCGCTTCGGGTTCGATCGCGTCCGCAAGGAGAGCCATCACTACGTCTTCGGTCGTCAGGGGATCGAGTATCTGCGTACCGTCAGATATCCAGCCTTCGTGGTCGTACGAGGTCTGGGCCACCTCTTCCACGACGCGTGCCACCCATTCGAGATTCACGACTCGGCCGCTCGGTGTGAGGTCGTCCGTCAGGCAGATTATGCAGTCGCCGTCTTCCGCGAACTCCTCAACCCGCCGGAGAAGATGCCTGTCGCTGATATGCGCGAGGCACATTGCGTCGTCGGTAGATAAGACCGGGTCAAACTCCATGTCAATCATCATGCCGAGCGTCAGGGGTTGGTGCGCGCAGCCGAGACGGTTCGGGTGACTTCGTATCGGGTGACCGAAGCGGCGTCGACGGTAAACACTGGTCGATCCTCGAACTCGTCAGGCATGGGAGAGGTTGGCTTGGACGGGGCGCCGAAGCGGTAGAACTCCCTCCCCACTTCCTCTATCCACTCCCAGTCCTCGAAGAACAGTGCGATGTTCTTGCCCCCGGCGCCCGCCACTGAGCTGTACGCGATGCCGTGAATACGTGGAGCCGTCCACCAGCGGAACGCCTCTGTAAGAAGTTGAGACGGCAGGTACTCCATCGCCTGGCTATCGTCTGCCGCGAACGCGTCCGTCATCCTGTCGCGGTAGAACTCGAAGTCACGCAGGCGACCCGCGCCGGATGTGTACTCCTCATCAAACAGGCTCATCGGCTCAGGTATCGCGGTCAGGTCAAGAACACGAAGTGGTTGCTCCACGGTGAAGGTGGCGACGACACACTCGTCGTACGGACTATGGGATGCCACCTCTTCGCATGCTGTCTCCGGGGTCAGGGCCGTGTAGAACATCGGCATGCCAGCGGCGCTCAGACGCGCTGCCGACGCAGCATGCGCTGGAGGAGGCCCCATCTCCGCCTTCGGTGCCGCCCGCACTCGGCGTTCGAGGTCGCGCACGTCGCGGCCCGTCCGCGCGCGGTACAGGAGGGTTCCTGGCGATAACCGTCGAACAAACGTGTCGTTGGCCGAGACGAAGTCCACCATCGAGCGCGCGAGGACGTAGCTCTCTTCAGGCGGGGTCACGGCGCGCTCACCGACGGGAGGAAGAAGCAGGCGCGACTGATGCTTCACCCGGTACTCAAAGTCACGCCAGGAGAAGTACGTCCCGGCTTCGGCATCCTCGTCGTAGGCCTCATACCAGGGCCGGTCGAAGCGCACGAGCTCGACTACCTTCGCTGAGATATCAAGTCGAAAGTCGTCGTCAACCGCGGCGACGAGAACCGACTCCACAATCTCCGCGAACGTGACCTCCGGCATGAACTGCTCTTCGTCAGGGATGAAACCCCAGTGATCGAACTTCCTCTGGACTGCTGCGAGTGTGGTCCGAGCCACCACGTGAAGACTCACGACTTGACGCCCGCTCTGCCCACACAGCACGCAAAGACCAAGCACGACGGAGGACGCAAGCGCCCCACGGAGATGCTCGTCTGTCGGGTGCTCAGCGCACATCGACTCGGTGCTCTCGGCTACATAGTCCTCCATACGTTCATCGTGCCGGATGCAGCAGCGCGGCGTCGGCCAGATGCTGTCAGATGCTGTGTGGCCTTTGCTGGAGATGTGGGATACCAGGTGCCCGAGCGCGACCGACCTGAGAGCAGGGGTATCCACGAGGGGTTCGCTCCCCCGCGTCGATGGAGAACGTGAGTCCGGTTCGACCTGGCTACCAAGCTGCGGCAGCGGCTGCGCTGTTGAGAACGCGTCCCTCTAGCCTGCCGAGCATCAACGCTCGCGACTCATGCCCTCGATGCTCCGCGCGAGCTACGCGGCCACTGCGTCCGCGGAGGATCGTTGGAGATCACGCTTCGCGCGGTGTTCATGGACGAGTGCCCTCGCCAGAAGCAGCAGGCTGATCGGGCCGAAGAGAAGGAACTTCAGCGCGTTCCACAGACACAGGACGAAGACGATGTAGAGCCCCTGCGACCAACCTCCGTTGATGAGCGTGATGCTTGCCGTAGCGATGAGCAGGTAGACGAGACCGAGCCCCATCGCGGGGACACCCCACTTGAGGCCGCGGCGGGTACGGAGCTTGTCGAGCAAGATGTTCGTGGGCATCCATCGGCGCAGGAAGGCGCAGGTGCGGACGCTGAGGGTCCAGAGGGTGCGGATGATCATCAGGGGTCCTCGCTTTCAGGCCAACACGGTTGGTGCGGCGTGGTCCTGAGCTTTGAGGTCCCCGAGGGGTCTGCGTCGCCCGCCGGAACGGGGTCGGCCAACGATTGTCCTGCCGCTGCGCCCAGGTTACGCTCGTCGGCCGTCGAGCGGAAGGGAACGCAGACCGTCAGCGGGCGTCCCGGGAGAAACCCCGGTGGAGGGACTGCTCTGCAGCGTCGGGCTGTGCGTCTCGCGCGTCGCGGAGAGCCGCGAGTGCAGTGCGGGCGCGCTCGTAGTCCACGCGTTGCGCGTCGGCATCCGGGACAGGGCCGAGTGTGTCTTGGCCGGTGACCGCGTACCGGTCACGGTATGCGGCGACGACCGTCAACTGCTGGAGGACGTCATCCGGCAGCGGGCGGACGCTGGACGGAAGCGTGCGCGTCGCCCAGGAGCCGCTCTCCCCCGCGGCCCGGCGAGCGAGCGCGACCGCACGCTGCGTGATGAGCTCCTCGCGCTCGGCGAGCGCTCGTGCCATCTCGGCGTCCATGTCTCCACCCGCTTTAGGGATGATGCCGGCGATGAGATGGCGACGCCGAACCGCCGGAGAGAACCGGCTCGTGACCTTCTGCATCCGGTAGCGCAGAAGCGAGCCGAGATCGTCGACGTCCCCAAAGTTCCCGGCCAAGACAACTCGGGGCAACAAGGAGTCGACATCGTGCCCCTCGGCGTCGAGGCGCCGCAGCTCGGCGCTGAGGATGCCGTACGCGTCGGTGGCGACGAGCTCATCGATGATGGTCTCGTCGAGTCCGCCTGCGCGGAGGAGCCCGAGCCACCGGTCGTGTTGCGCGGATTGTGCGATGGTCTCGTACTCGGCGGCAAGCTGTCGGATCGATGCCCATTCGTCCTGCTCCGCGGTGATTGTCTCGCGGGCGGACAGTTCGGCGCCGGTGTGCTGGAGGATCCCGTACAGGATGGACCGTGCGGTGTTCTGCAGGTCGTCGCGGTGCTGGTGTTCCTCGAGGTGGTGCTGGTCGGTAACGACATAGGCCGTGTTCGCTTCGCGCCCTCGGGTCATGGCGACGTAGAGCGCCTCGCGGGTCATCTCGGGGCTGGCGACGACCGCGTGAGCGGTGTCGACGGTCGCGCCCTGTGCGCGGTGCGCTGTGATCGCGTAGCCGAGATCGATGTGCTCTGCGACGTAGGTCGCGGGCAGGGTGATCGTGCTGCGCCAGCGGGACGTCTCACGCCGGACGGTGAGCGACCCGTCATCGTGCGCCCCTGTGACGTGCCACCGGTCGTTGTTCTTCACCCATCCGCGGCCGAGGGCGAGGCGGCGGTCGTTCTGTCTGGTGATCACGACATCACCGGCGGAGGCGCGGGTGCCGTCGTGCAGGCGGACTCCCCCGTCGGTGACGAGTCCGGCGAGGATCCGGTCCGATCGTGCCCGTTCGTTGAGGTCAGTGACCGTTTCGATGGTCTCGGCGATCAGCACTGACACCTTCCCGGCAGTCTGATCCTGCATCCATGCCTGGTAGGCGGCGTCGAGCATCTGGTCATGGTCCCCGCCCGCGACTCGCCCATGGTCCATGTACGTGTCGATCACGGCGGCGTCACCCAGACGCAGCTGGAGCGAGGCGTGCTTCTCCCAGTCGTGGCGGAACCTGCGCACGTCGACGAGCTCCGGTGCATCATCTCGATCTCGGACGAGCATCCCGAACGCGCCGCCCGCGTCCACGGCCTGCAGCTGAGCGTGATCGCCAACCAGCAGCACCTTCGCCCCAGCCTCGGCGGCGTGCGCGGTGATGCGGTCCAGCGCGAAGGTGCCGGCCAGCGACGCCTCGTCGATGATCACGAGTTGCCCGGCGCGCAGATCCCATCGGCCCCGGTCGTGCTCGTACAACCACTTCGCCGTGTTCTCCGTCTGCACGTCGAGCTCTTCACCCAGGACCGCCGCTGCCGCCGCCGACGGGGCAAGCCCCACCACCGCCCCCTTGCCGTACCGCGCTTCCCAGGCTCGCCGCAACGCGCGCATCGTGGTGGTCTTGCCCGCGCCTGCCGGTCCGACGAGCACATCCAGCACCCGTCCCGAGACGGCGATCTTCCCGATCGCATCCTGCTGATCCGCACCAAGCGGGCGCTCCCCGTGCCCGTGCGGGCGAGCAGCCCGAGCTATCAGGTCCAGATCGACCGTCGGCGCATCACGGCGGCCGGCCGCTTCCCGCAGCCGATCCTCAGCCGCGAAGACCGCTTCGGACGAGTACACGGTGGAGGCTTTGGGGCGGAAGACGCTCGAGCCATCGGGACGCTGGAACACAGATGGGCTGCTCGCAAGTGCAGGCGGGGTCAATCGCAGCGACTGGGCCTCAGCGGCATCAACGATCAGCCCCACAACCGCATCCCGGTCAGTAGCCGACGCGAACCGGTAGCGCATCGTCTGCCGCACGGCCTCGGCATGCAGGTTCCACCTTCGCCACGTCGACCGGCGTTCCGCAACCTGTTGCACCACCACCGATGCCAGCTGCTCTACGTTCTGCAGCGGGATGTCGTCCGCACGCAGCAGCGCCTCGCCAGACCCGGTCGTGGTCAGTTCACGCGCCCAGGTCACCGCGTCACGGCCGAGCACGTCGGACGCGCGGGCACGCCACCGCTCGGTCAGTTCCCGCAATGAGCGCAGTTCTTTGGGCGGGCGCGTCTCGAGCGTGGCCTGCTGACGGATCTGCCACAGCAGCGCGCGCGACGGTTGACGCCCGTGCTTGGCCACATACTCGTCGGCCAGCCGCTCCTTGACCCGCTCGATGTCCCTCGTTCGAGAGGAGAACTCGTCCATCAGCTCTTGCGGAACACCAGCGATCTCCCACCGGTCCATTCGGCCGGCACCACGTCCGCGGGCCTCCCACGAGATCGACAACAAACGCGAGAGATGATCCGAGAGGACCGCGTTGTAGAGCTCCGACAAGCCCGTGACGGCAGAGTGCAGCGCACGCGAATCCAGAGTGCGCCACTTTCCGTCATGCACCCCTTGCACCCGGTTGGCGACGACGACGTGGGTGTGCAGCTGCGGGTCCGAGGCGCGTGAGTCGTAGTGGTCGTACGCAGCAGCGACCACACCGCGAACCTCGACCTGAGCGACCGCGCCACGAGGGCCCTCCGTGCCGACCCTCGTCATCGCCACATCTCGCTCGAGCAGATCCAGAACATCCTTGATCGCGCGGTGGTGAGCGGCAGCGATGAGCGATTGCATGCCCGCGTCAGAGACGGCCCAGAGCGTGGACACCGATTTCGGGACAGAGAACGTCAAGTCGAATCCGGCCACCGGAACCCGAAGTGGCTTGGCCGCTTCCTCCGTCTTGATCGACGCGATTCGGCTATGGCGCTCGACCTCTTCAAGCTCGTTCGGAAGCAGAGCAACTCGACGCTCAACGCGCTGACCAACGCTCACGAACTGACGATACGGGCGCCCCAATTGCTCGCCCGTATCAGGATGCTGTCCGTGCCCCATCACACGCCGAAGTTGCAGCTCGGAAACATCGTCTCCTTCGACGACGGACGCGAGGCCGACTATGCCACCTCCTATCCACGTGCCAGGCGGCGTGCCGGACTCTGTGTAATACCGCGTCAGGGCCAATACCGCGTCCCGTTCCCCGTCTCCAACTACGACGGAGTTCAGCAAGTATCGGTATCCCTGCCCGGCGCTCATCACACGGATCGAAATGGTCACACCACACAGGTGATGCCGCTGTGCAGGAGTGGACGGCCTCCACTACCGACAGCTACTCTTCACGGCGAGAAGATACAACTGAAGCAATGAGAAGGCATCAGGCGGAGAGTGGCGCTCGTCTGTCGATCGGCGACCAACTCATGTCGTCACTGCTGCGCCACGCTCTGCGCTCGGGGTCTGTCCGATGAACGGTGTGTGGGGTCCGGCGGTTTCGTTATGGGTGGTTCTCTCGAACCGTCTGGCGAAGGTGATCGCGAACGTTCAGCGCGGGCTTCCACCTCAGCTGAGCACGCTTCCCGGCGTGCAGCGTCTGACCACGACACTCGGGATACGGCACGTCGTCGGCAGTCGGCCCATCCCGCTCCCGCACGCCTGAAGCCCGCTTTCAACACGCGGTGCGGGCCAGGTGGCGAGCGGATCGGCGATTCGCGCGACATGTCAGCGACTGTTCGGGAGGTGCTCCTCGAGTGTGCCGTGGTGGATGAGGGTCGGAGGGGGTGCTCAGATGGCGGACCATCCGCCGTCGCTGGGAAGCACGACGCCGGAGATATTGGTCGAGTCTTCGCTGAGCAGCCAGGTGATCGCGGCGGCGAGTTCCTCGGCGGCAGCGATCGGTGGGACGTTGACCTGCATGAACGGTCCGAGCCGTTCGCCGGCGAACTGCGACCGGAAGGGCGCCTCGATGTTGGTGGCCACCCCGCCGGGAGCGACGGCGTTGCAGCGGATGCCGTTGGGTGTGTAGAAGAACGCGGTGCTCTTCGTGAATCCGATGACGGCGTGTTTGGAGGTCGTGTAGGCGGTGCCGGCGGCAGAACCGCGCAGACCCGCCTCGGACGTCACGTTGACGATCGAGCCGTGACCGGCGGTGATCATGCCGGGAAGCACCGCCCGGGTCATCCGCATGATCGCGGTGACGTTGACGTCCATGACGTGCTGCCAGACGTCGTCGACGATTTCGGCGGGTGGCAGGAACCCGTCCATGATGCCGGCGACGTTGGCCAACGCGTCCACGTGCCCGTCCGCGGCCGCGAGCACCGCGTCGACGGTGTCCTGGGAGGAGACGTCGCCGGCCACCGTCACGACGTCGAGGCCGCCCAGTTGGGTGGTCAGCTCCTGCAGCCGGTTGGCGCTGATGTCGGTGGCGACAACGCGGGCGCCTTCGTGGGCGAGGCGGACGGCGGTGGCCCGGCCGATGCCGGACCCGGCGCCGGTGACGACCGCGGTTTTACCCGTGAATCGTGCGGGGGTGGGTTCCATTGCCATGATGTTCTCCTTCGTTATTGATGGGTGCTGTTTGCTGGGCCGCACGCCCCCCGAGACGGCGGGGAATGGTGCGGCGCGTGGTCAGAGACGAGCTGATGTGGCGGCCGGGGTCACCGGTCGTTGTCGTCGAATGGCGACAACGTTCACGACGAGGGCGGTGAGCACCACGGCGACGCCGACCCAGCCCAGCAGCGTCTGGGTTTCGCCGAGAACGAAAACGGACAGCACGATCCCGAACACCGGGACCAGCAGCGTCCACGTGGTGAGCTGATCGAGCCGCGCACGTTTGGTTTCCGAGATCCAGGCGACCGTGGACAGGGCGGTGCCGATCACCGCCATATAGAGCAAGGCCAGTACTAATCCGGTGTTCCAGTGGATGAGCGGGGGGCCCTCGACGAGGAACGCTGCCACCGCGAGGACCGCACCGCCGATGAGGAACTGCCACGCGGCCAGGGTCAGCGGGGGCACATCGATGATCCTCGCCAGCAGCGTCCCCGCGGTCGTGGCGATCGCCGCGACCAACGCCAGCGCAGCCCCGGAGCCGAACCCGGACGGCAGCGCGACCAGCACCAGCCCGACGGCGCCCAGCAGCATCGCCGCCACCGTCAGCGTTCTCGGCTTCTCCCCGAACAGCCACCATGCCGGGAGCAGGATGAGCAGAGGCTGCGCGTTGGCGAGGACGGTCGCGGCGCCCGTGGACATGCCCGACAGCCCCGCGAACATCGCCCAATACGCCACCGCGACATTCAGCACGCCCATCACGACCACCAGCAGCCAGGTGCGGCGTCCCCGCGGCCGGGGCGCGTGCCGCACCCCGGCAATGGCGACCAGCACGACCGCGGCGATGAGGACACGTAACGTCGCCGCCCACAGGGGCGGGGCGTCGCGGAGGGCGACGCTGATCGTCAGGTAGCAGGAACCCCCGGCGAACGTGATCCCGATCATCCGCCACGGCCGGGGTGCGGGCCGGCCCTCGGCTCCGATCCGGGTCATCATCAAGGGTAGGGTGGTGAGAGGAAGTCATCGCGCATTCCGAGGGTGCTGTCGGTGATCTGCATCGACGTCGCCGCGTCAGGTGCCGTCTGGGTGAGGGCGCGGATCGCGTCGATGGTCTCCGGGACGACGATGGCTTCGTTGTAGACCTGGTAGGTGAGGAACGCCTCATCGCCCTGCACGGTGACGAGGTCCTCCCACACGGCCACTTCCCACATGTCCCCGCGAGGGCGTCCTAGGTCGCGCATCAACTCGACCGTGGAGTTCAACGCCACCAGGCCGTCGGACATCCGGATGAACGCGACCCGGGGTGCTGCACGGAGAGCGTCCAGGACGTCGTCGCGGGTTGCGGCGCGGGTCAGCTGGAGGGTCCAGTAATGGTTGTGGGTCTGGGTGTGGGCGCCCTTCGCCGCGATCGTCACCACATCCAACCCGGGGAGTACCGTCTGCGCGTCCGGGCCCTGGTGGGAGGGGATCTTCCCCTCGGGCACCATCGTGTTCATGATCCCGCCCAGGTGCGATTCCCACGGGTCGGTGGCGCGGCGGATCAGCACCCCGCGGGCACGCAGCAGCAGACCCGCGTCGGTGAGGGCGCCCAGTACCCGGACGATGCTGGTCGTGTTGCAGGACACCACCCGGGTCATGTCACGGCCCAGCGCGGTGGCGTAGTTGGCCTGCGCGACGAAGGAGTGCCCGGTGGTGCTGTGCGACTCACCGCCCTGGAAGATCACCTTCACCCCCGCGGCCGTGTACCGGGGAAGGTTGCCGGCAGCGATGTGCTTCGGGGTGCAGTCGATCACGACGTCGGACTGCGCCAGCAGATCCTCGAAGGTCCCTACCGGTTGCAGCCCGTCGGACCGCATCGCGGTGAGGGCGTCGTCGGTGGCCGCGTAGACGGGGATTCGGCCGCCGAGCGATTTGATCCGCCAGTCGGTGGCGATGTCGGCGACACCGACCAGCTCCATGTCAGGCTGGAGCAGCACCGCGTCGGCGACCCGTTTGCCGATCACCCCGTACCCGTTGACGCTGACTCGTGTTGTGCTCATGATCGTGTCCTTCTCTTCTCTGTGTGTTGATGGGGGTGGAGGCGGTCATCGTCGTCGCCGCATGGTCCAGAGCAGGTAGCCGCCGAGGGCGCTGATCATGCCGGCGCCGGCGCCGATCATCACGCCTTCCCGTGACCGCCATTTCGGGTTGTTGCTGACAAGCTCACCGATGCCGTTGACCAAAGCGGCGGCGATCAACCCCGCGATCAGGCGGTTGCCGATCCGCTCGGTCCGCCGCACGAGCGGTTCCAGTTCCGCGGCCCGCAGGTGCACCTCGAAACCGTTGCTGTCCAGCAGCTGCCGCACCCGACGCAACGTGGCGGGCAGCTCGAGCAGCAGCGCCCCGGCATCCGCGGACGCCTGCGCCCACCGTTTCGCCAACGCCGGGAGGGAAAGCTGCCGTTGCACCAGCCGTTCGGAGAACGGGGTGAGAGCCTGCAGCATGTCGAACTGCGGGTCCAGGTGTGCCGCCAGCCCCTCCGTCATCATCAGGACCTTGAACAGCAGCGCGGTCTGCTGCGGCAGCTGCAGATGATGGTGCCGCAGCAGCGTGAGCAGCTGACCGAGCAGGTGCGAGATGCTGATCTCGGACAGCGGCCGGCCACGGTACTGCGCCAGCAGGGTGCCCAGCGAGCCGCGCAGCTCGTCACGGTCGACGGCGGGTTTGGTGACCGACAGGGCGAGCACCGCGGTGGTGAACGCGTCCAGGTCGCCCTGGGTGAAGGTGAGCAGCACCTGCGCGAGCTGATCGGTGACCTCTTCGTCGAGCTGCCCGACCATACCGAAGTCGATCAGCGCGATCGCCCCATCCGGGTGAATGAACATGTTCCCCGGGTGCGGGTCGGCGTGGAAGAACCGGTGCTCGAACACCATGGTCAACACCGTGTTCGCGCCACGCTGCGCCAGCGCGGGCCGGTCGATGCCGGCCGCGTCGAGGGCGGCCAGATCATCCACCCTCACCCCGCTCACCCGCTCCACGGTCAGCACCCGGGACGTGGTGGTGTCCCAGAACACCCGCGGCACCGCAACATCCGGGGAATCGGCGAAGTTCGCAGCGAATCGTTCCGCGTTGCGGCCCTCGTGGAGATAGTCCAGTTCCGCGCGCAACGAGCGGGCGAACTCCGCGACGATACCGGGCAGGTTGTACTGGTGGGCGGTCTCCCAGCGTGTGTCGGCACGCGCGGCGAGGCTCTCCAGGATCTCCAGGTCTTCGTTGATCTGGGCGACCGCGCCGGGACGGCGGACTTTCACCACCACCGGTGTGCCGTCGTGGAGGGTGGCGGCGTACGCCTGCCCGATCGACGCGGCGGCCAGCGGCTGCGGGTCGAACTGGGCGAACACCTCTTCCGGGTCGGCGCCGAGCTCCTCACGGATCACCGCCCTGATCGGCTCCCACTGTTCCGCGGGGGCGGCATCCTGCAACGTGGCGAGCTCGACCAGGTAGGGGGCGGGCAGCAGATCCCGCCGGGTGGACAGCAGCTGCCCGAGCTTGATGAACGTGGGCCCGAGTTCCTCCAACGCGAGCCGCACATGCTCCGGGTTCGTGTACGGCTCGTCTCGGCGCGCATGCCCGAGCACACCCTTGTTGAACGGAACCCAGCCCCCCATCCCCAGCAGCCCCAGACCCACACCCAGACCGTGCCGCTCGAGGATCGCAGCGATGCGCCGATACCGGCCCCGATGCGCGCTCATCTGTCCACCCCTCCGACCCACAAGCCGCACAGCCCCGCACGGTGACCGCTGCGCCGTGTCGTTGTCGTGCTCATCGAGGCTCCCCGACCGGCGGTACGGCTGATGCGTCTGCCGACCAGGTCCAGTCGCGGATCTCGGGGAGGTCCTCGCCGTGCTCGCGGATGTAGATGCGGTGCCGGATCAGCGCGTTGCGCAGCTCCTCCCGCACATGCGCGGCGACATCCCGCAGTCGAGGCACCTGGTCGATGACATCGATCGCCAGGTGGTAGCGGTCGATCTCGTTGAGCACGCACATGTCGAACGGGGTGGTTGTGGTGCCCTCCTCCTGGTACCCGTGCACGTGCATGTTGCCGTGGTTGGCGCGCCGGTAGGTGAGCCGGTGGATCAGCGTCGGGTAGCCGTGATAGGCGAACACCACGGGGGCGTGGGTGGTGAACAGGGCGTCGAAGTCCTCCGCGGACAGGCCGTGCGGGTGCGCCCGCTGGTCCTTGAGTCGCATCAGGTCCACGACGTTCACGACCCGGATGCGCAGGTCCGGGAAGTGGGATTTGAGGATCATCACCGCGGCGAGGGTCTCCTGGGTGGGGACGTCGCCGGCGCAGGCCATCACAACGTCCGGCTCGGCGCCGTCATCGCTGCTGGCCCATTCCCAGATCCCGATGCCCTTGGTGCAGTGCTCGATCGCCTGCTCCATCGTCAGAAACTGCAGCTGGGGCTGTTTGCCGGCGACGATCACGTTCACGTACTGGCGGCTGCGCAGGCAATGGTCGGCGACCGAGAGGAGGGTGTTCGCGTCCGGGGGCAGATACACCCGGATCACGTCCGGTTTCTTGTTCACGACATGGTCGATGAAGCCGGGGTCCTGGTGGGAGAAGCCGTTGTTGTCCTGCCGCCACACGTGCGAGGTGAGCAGGTAGTTCAGCGACGCGACCGGGCGCCGCCACGGGATCTCGTTCGTGGTCGTCAACCATTTGGCGTGCTGGTTGAACATCGAGTCGACGATGTGGATGAACGCCTCGTAGCAGGAGAAGAACCCGTGCCGGCCGGTGAGCAGGTAGCCCTCGAGCCAGCCCTGCAGGGTGTGTTCGGAGAGGATCTCCATCACCCGCCCGTCGACGGCCAGATGATCATCCCCGTCGATCGTCGCCGCGTTCCAGGCTCGGTCGGTGGCCTCCAGAACGGCGTCGAGCCGGTTGGAGTTGTTCTCGTCCGGGGCGAAGACCCGGAAATTGTCCATATTGGCGAGCATCACGTCGCGCAGCAGCCCGCCGAGCACCCGGGTGGACTCGGCGGTCGCGGTCCCCGGGGTGAGGACCGGGACGGCGTGGTCGCGGAAGTCGGGCATCCGCAGCGCCTGCAGCAGGCTGCCGCCGTTGCTGTGCGGGTTGGTGCTCATCCGCCGCTCCCCGGCCGGGTGCAGCGTCGCGATCGGCTCGATGGGGGCACCGGTCGTGTCGAAGAGTTCCTCGGGCCGGTAGCTGCGCAGCCACGTCTCCAGGATCTGGCGGTGCTCAGGGTTCTCCCGGGCCTGGGTGAACGGCACCTGGTGAGAGCGCCAGTTCCCCTCGACCTTCTTCCCGTCGACCTCTTTCGGCCCGGTCCATCCCTTCGGGGAACGCAGCACGATCATCGGCCACAGCGGCCGCGTCGTGTCACCCTCGCGGGCCCGGTCCTTGATCCGCCGGATCTCATCCAGGCACCCGTCGAGGGCGCGGGCGAACTCCTGATGCATGACGGCGGGGTCATCGCCCTCGACATAGACGGGGGTGTGCCCGTACCCGCGCAGCAGATGGTCGAGTTCCTCCGGGCTGATCCGCGCCAGCACCGTGGGGTTGGCGATCTTGTAACCGTTCAGGTGCAGGATCGGCAGCACCGTGCCGTCCCGGGCCGGGTCGACGAACTTGTTGGACTGCCAACTCGCCGCCAGCGGGCCGGTCTCCGCCTCCCCGTCGCCCACGACAGTGGCGACGATCAGATCCGGGTTATCGAACGCCGCCCCATACGCGTGCGAGAGGGAGTAGCCCAGCTCGCCTCCCTCGTGGATGGAGCCGGGGGTCTCCGGGGCGACGTGGCTGGGGATGCCGCCGGGGAAGGAGAACTGCCGGAACAGACGACGCATCCCCGCCTCATCCTGGGTGATGTCCGGGTAGGTCTCGGTGTAGCTGCCCTCCAGCCAGGACGCGGCGACCGGACCGGGACCACCGTGGCCGGGGCCCATGACATAGATCATGTCGAGGTCGCGCTGCATGATCGCCCGGTTCAGGTGCGCGTAGATGAAGTTCAGCCCCGGGGTGGTGCCCCAGTGCCCCAGCAGGCGCGGTTTGATGTGCTCAGGCTGCAGCGGCTCGCGCAGCAGCGGGTTATCCAGCAGATAGATCTGCCCGATCGACAGATAGTTCGCGGCCCGCCACCAGGCGTTGATCCGTTCCAGTTCGGCCGGGGTGAGCAGGTCCGGCGCCGACGGCTCGTTCACGATTCCCCACCCGTTGCGGGGGTCGGCACCCGGGTCGCGTCGATCGCCGGATCGCACACATGCGCGGGCACCGGCTGTCCGGCGCAATGCGCGTCGCAGTCACGCATCCACTCGCGAAGATGCGCTTGCGAGGTCAGCTCGATGTCGTAGGTGACGGTCGCGGATCGCGCCACCGGGTCAGCGTCGACGGCGACGATCCCGGGATGACGGGAAAGAGTCGATTCGATGAGGGCCTTCGAGGATGCCCACTGGGGGCCGGCGACCTCCAGAACGATGGTGCGCGTGTCCATGGGTGACTTTCTCCTTCTTCTTGACGGGTGGGGTGGTCTGGGTGATCGGCGGTCAGTCCCGTGCCGTCTGCGCGCGGGCAGCGGACGCGGGGGCGGGCGCGGGGGCGGGCGCCGCCGGTGGTGCGGCGGGGGCGGGCAGGTGCAGTCGCTTGAGCAGGAGGGCGTTGACGGCGACGATGACGGAGGAGCCCGACATCGTGATCGCCGCGATCTCGGGGCTGAGCATGATCCCGAACGCGGGGTAGAACACGCCGGCGGCGATCGGCAGGGCGAGCGCGTTGTAGCCGATCGCCCACCCCAGGTTCTGCCGCATCTTCCGCAGCGTGCCCTTCCCGATCCGCAACGCGATGGGTACATCCAGCGGGTCGGAGCGCATCAGTACGACGTCGGCGGTTTCGATCGCAACGTCCGTGCCGGCGCCGATCGCGATGCCGAGGTCGGCTTGGGCCAGTGCGGGCGCGTCATTGACCCCGTCTCCGACCATCGCGACCTTCTTCCCCGCCCGCTGCAGGTCGGTGATCTTCGCGCTCTTGTCCTCGGGCAGCACGTCGGCGATGACCGTGTCGATACCCAGCAGCGACGCGATGCGCTGCGCAGTCGGCTGGTTGTCGCCGGTGAGCATGACCACTTCGATGCCCGCCTCGTGCAGGGCGGTGATCGCGGCCGGGGCGGTGTCACGCGGGGCGTCGGCGAGGGCGATCACCCCGGAGACGTCCCCGTCGACGGCGAACATGATCACGGTGCGTCCGCTCTCGGCAAGAGATGCCCGGAGGGCCTCGACGGGGGTGATGTCGATGCCCTGCCGGGTCAGGAGGCGGGCGCTGCCGAGCACCACCTGACGGCCGTCGACGGTGGCGATCGCGCCCTGACCGGTGACGTTGCGGAACGCGGACGCGGTGCGGCGGGGGATGCTCCGCGCGTCGGCGTAGGCGACGATCGCCTTGGCCAGCGGATGCTCGGACTCCCGCTCGGCCGCGGCCGCCAGGGACAGCAGCTCCAGATCCCCCACCCCGACCGGCAGATAATCGGTGACCTCCGGCTCACCCTTGGTGAGGGTGCCGGTCTTGTCCAGGACGACGGTGTCGATGCGGGCCGCGCTCTCGATCCCGGCGGCGTTCTTGAACAGCACACCCCGGGCCGCGCCCAGCCCGGTGCCGACCATGATCGCCGTCGGGGTGGCAAGGCCCAACGCATCCGGGCAGGTGATCACCACCACGGTGATCGCGAACAGGATCGCGGTCGGCACCGGTGCCCCGATCAGCGACCACACCAGGAAGGTCAGGCTCCCACCGATCAGGGCGACCAAGACAAGCCAGAACGCGGCCCGGTCCGCGAGCCGCTGACCGGGTGCTTTGGAGTTCTGTGCCTCCTGCACCAGCTGGACGATCTGCGCCAAGGCGGTGTCGGCACCGACCTTGGTCGCACGCACCCGCAGACTGCCGACCGTGTTCACGGTCGCGCCGATCACCGCAGACCCGGGGGTCTTCTGCACCGGCATGCTCTCCCCCGTCACCATCGACTCATCGATCTCCGACTCGCCGTCCTCGACCTGCCCGTCGGTGGGGACCTTCGCGCCCGGGCGCACCAGGACCAGATCGCCGGGGACCACCGCGGAGGTGGGAACCTCCTGCTCCTCCCCGTCGCGGATCACGACGGCGCGGGGCGGGGCGAGCTCCAGCAGACGGCGGATCGCATCGTTCGCGCCGCCGCGGGCACGCATCTCCACCCAGTGGCCCAGCAGCACGAACGTGGCCAGCACGGTGGCCGCTTCATAGAACACCTCACCGCCGCCGGTGAGGGTGACCACGAGGCTGTACAGCCACCCCGCCCCGACACCGACCGCGACCAGCACCATCATGTCCAGGGTGCGGGCGCGCAACGCGCGGAAGGCGCCGTCGAAGAAGATCCACGCGGAGTAGAAGATGACCGGCAGCGACAGGATCAACGCAAACACGTCGTCGCGCAACCCGAACGGTGCCGGCACCGCGAACCCGAACACCTCGCGGCCGATCGGTGACCACAGGGTGATCGCCACCGAAAGGACCGCAGCCACCAGGAACCGGTTGCGCATGTCACGGATCATCGACGCCATCGACGCCCCGGCATGACCCCCGCCGTGGCCCATGACATCCCGGCTGGTCCGTGCCGGCGCCGGATGCTCACCCGCAGGACCGGCATGCGCGGGGGCCAGTGCGGGCCCTGCCGCGGCCTGTGCTGGGGCGGCACCGGGGTCTGCGTGCGGCTCGTGCACCACGGCGGTGTCGATCGCGGGATCGCAGATGTGCTGCGGCACCGACTGGCCGTCGCAGTGATACCCGCACTCGATGATCCATTCCCGCAGGTGCGCCTGCGAGGTCACCTCCGGGTCGTACGTGACCGTCGCGGTCTGCGCCACCGGGTTGGCCTCCACAGACACCACCCCGAAATGGCGGCGCAAGGTGGCCTCCACGATCGATTTGGAGGACGCCCACTGGACCCCGACGACCTCCAGCACCACTGTTCGCGATGGCATGCGCGCGTCCTCTCCGTACCCGATCCGTTACGTGTTCTGGTAGCCGAGGACGGTCATCATCCCGGTCTCGGCGTGGTAGATGTTGTGGCAGTGCGCCGCCCACAGCCCCGGATTGTCCGCGTCGAACTCCACCGTCACGCTCTCCCCGGGCAGGACGATGGAGGTGTCCTTGCGGGGGCCCGACCCGGAATGCTGGTAGGTATGGCCGTGCAGATGGAACGGGTGCCACATCTGGCTGGTGTTCTCGATCCGCAACCGCACCCGCTCGCCGTGCTGCACCCCCAACGCCCCGGTGAGCGGGTTGTCCGGGTCGAACCGGTGCCCGTTGATCGCCCAGTCGTAAGCCATCATCGACCCCGACAGCGTCGCCCTGAGCTCCCGGTCCACCGACCGTGCGGCCAGTGCCACGCGGGGGTCTGCGGTCAGGGAACCCGCTGTCAGCACCGCCCGGCCCAGCTCGGGAACGCTCGCCGTGGGGGCAGGGGCATCCCCCGACCCGGTGCGCACCAGGGCGAAAGCGGTGGCGTCCTTGCCTTCTGCGGACGCGACCAGCGGGAACACCCCGTCACCAAGGGTGACCACCGCGTCGTAGCGTTCCCCCATGCCCAGCAGGATCGCGTCGGAGTCCACCGGTGCCACCGGGAACCCGTCGGTGTGGGTGACGGTGAGACGGTGCCCGCCGAGAGCGACCCGGAACGCGGTGTCACCGCCCGCGTTGATGATCCGAAGCCGCACCCGCCGCCCGGGCGAGCTGGTGAACGTCTCCGGGTCGGCGGGCGGGCGCCCATTGATCAGGAACAGCGGGTAGGCCACATCGCCGGCGTCCCCGCCGAGCAGATCCGATCGGGCGCCCATCATCATGTGCCCGCCCGAGCCGCTCATCATCCCGGCCATGCCCTCGCTCAGCTCCTCCAGCACCTCGTCGGGGGTCCCGCTGACCCCGTCGAGCCAGTCGTCGAGGATGATCACCCATTCGTCGTCGTAGGCGAGGGGCTCGTGCGGGTCCTCGACGATGAGCGCGCCGTACAGGCCGCGGTCCAGCTGCGCGCCGACGTGCGGATGGAACCAATAGGTGCCGGGATGCTCGGCGATGAACTCGTACACGAAATCCTCGCCGGGCCCGACCGGGGATTGGGTCACCCCGGGCACACCATCCATGTCGTTACGCAACGCGAGACCGTGCCAATGCACGCTGGTGTCCGTCGGCAACCGGTTGGTCACGGTCGCGTGCAGGGTGTCGCCCGCCGACATCCGGATCGTCGAGGCCGGCACCGGGCCGAAACTCCACGTGTCGGCGGTGGTGCCGGCCAGGTCGATCTGGGTCGGCGCCGCCCGGAGGGTGACGGTGGTGACCCGGCCAGTCCCGCCGCGCGCGCGTTCCGCGGCCCGGATCGGGGCGCTGGTCGGGGTGAGGAAGCGTGGCGGGGTGGTGCAGGAGGCCAGCACGGCCGCGGCGAACAATCCGGTGCCCAGGGCGAGGAAGCCGCGCCGGGTCACGGTGGCGGCTGGGATCGATGAACTCATCCGCCTGCCCCCTCCCCTCCGGAGGCGTGCCGGGCCCTCACCCGGTCGGGCTGGTGAAAAGAAGTGCGAGAGAGCATGCCCACGGGAGTATCCGATCCGGTGTCAGCAGCGGTAAGAGAAGAGAGCCTGGACCCGAGCCCGGGGAGCGCCGAGCTCGGGGGGTGCGTGCTGCGGCCCCGTCACGGTCGCAGCACACACCCCGTGTTGCTACAGGGTGGCGAGGATCGCCTGCATGGTCGTGATCTCGGCGCTCTGCCCGTCGATGACCTGCTGGGCAAGTTCCAGGGCGTCCTCGTTCTGCCCGTTGTCGAGCTGGGACTGCGCCATCGTGATCGCACCCTGATGGTGCATGATCATCCCGTCGAGGAACAGCCGGGTCGCCTCGGTCCCGGTCGCGGATTCCAGTGCGGTCATGTCTTCGTCGGACATCATCCCGTCACCGTGGTCCATCCCGCTCATACCGTCCACGGCGGACTCGTCGTAGGGGGCGCCCCACTCCTCCAGCCAACCCTTCATCGTCTCGATCTCCGGGCCTTGGGCGGCTTTGATCTGCTCGGCAAGGGTGACGACCTGCGGGTCGATGTCGTCTTTGCCGAGGATCATGTCAGCCATCTCGATAGCCTGCTGGTGGTGCGGGATCATCATGGTGGCGAACATCTCGTCCGCCGCGTTGAACTGCGCCGACGTCGACGACGGGGAAGAGCTGGACCCGTGATCCATTCCCGGCATGGTGTCGGGCATGGTCTGGTTCGGGGTGCAGCCGGCGAGCAGGGCGGTGGCGATCAGCGCGGCCGAAGCCAACGCGAGAGTACGGATACGCATAGGTGCGTCCTTATCTATGGGTCGAATGAAGGTAGGACTCGGTGCTCGCCCAGGGAGGGCGAGAAGGTATCCCGAGCGGGGCCGGGATCACACACGAATCAGGTTCGACTGATAGACAGCGACGTCAACGAGGGGGGTCGAGGGGCGGGCAGGATGCCGTCGGCGGGAAGCACCGACCGGACGACCTCTCCGGCGGTGCTCCACGGCCGATCCACTAGCGTCACGGCAACGGGGAGGGGGATACCGCTGGGCAGGGCGAGCACGCAGCTCATCGAAGCCATCGAATGCTCGGGAAACGCCGCGCAGCAGTCACAGGGGACCTCGACGTCCACGGGCATGACCTCGGCATCGCTGCCGGCTCCTACCTCACCCGTAACGGTGGCCATCGCCTCGCCGGTCACCGCCGCAACGACGTCATGGCGGGAAGTCACCGGGGAGGTGTCCGCCGGGTGCTCCCCGCCCATGCTGCCGTTCAGGCTGAGGACATGCATGGCGAGGAGCCCGACGATCAGCAGCACCGACAGACTGTCGGCGACCAGGCGACGGCTCCCTGAGAGACGTGACGTCAGAAACGTCCGCACTGCCCCCATCACCGTCCTCCTCATCCCGGGAGATCCACCCGCAGCCTCGAGCGGCTACGGCGGCAAGACACCACGACTCTACCCTATGGGGGTATCCGTATCGAGGGGATTCTCGAGACCCGGGCGCCGCGGCCGCTCAGGCGTGCGGGAGCTGCTCCCGGTCCGGGTAGCCGGCGGGTTCGAGCTGGAAGGTGGAATGCTCGACGCTGACAGCGAAGTGGCTGCCCACGCATTCGCGCAGCTCGTCCAGGTGCTGGGTCACATGCCCGTCGGCGAAGCAGGACGGATCGACCTCCACATGGGCGGTAAGGACGGGAAGTCCGGTGCCGACCTCGGTGACGTGCAGATCATGCACGTCACGCACGTGCGGGCTTTCCCTCATGTGGGTGCGCAGCTGATCCATGTCCAGTCCCCGCGGGCTGGTCTCCATCAGCACCCGGATGGCGCTGCGGAGGATGGTGACCGCACGCGGGAGGATCAGCGCCGCGATCCCCAGGCCGACGATGGTGTCGATCGTCGTCCACCCGGTGGTGGCGATCACGATCGCGCTGACGATGACACCCACCGAGCCGAGGGCGTCGTTGATCACCTCGAGGAACGCGGCCCGGAGATTCAGGTTGGAGTTTCGCCCTCCCGCCAGGACCAGCAAGGCGACCGCGTTGCCGGCCAGCCCGAGGATGCCGAACACCAGCAGCCCGGTCGAGGGGATCTCGGCCGGTTCGAAGATCCGCGAGATGCCCTCGGTGATCGCGTAGACGCCGACACTGAACAGCACCAGCGCCTGCGCGGCCGCGGAAAGGATCTCCGCGCGCCGGAACCCCCAGGTTCGCGTGCTGGTGGCCGACTTCGCCATCAGCGTCGACGCGACCAAAGCCATCAGCAGCCCGACGGTGTCGGTGGCCATGTGGGCGGCATCGACCAGCAGCGCCAGGCTCCCGGTGAAGATCGCCCCGACGATCTCCGCGACCAGGATCGTCGCCGTGATCCCGAACGCGACCGCCAAGCGGGTCCGGTTCGCGCTCCCAGCATGAGAATGATCATGCCCGCCATGTCCTGCCGCCCCGTGCGGCGCCCCGTGCTGGTGTCCGTGTGACGCGCCCATCCGCGCCTCCCCTCATCTTGGTCAACGACCAACTAACTTGGTCAGCGACCAACGTACTACACTTTTGGTCAGTGACCAACACGGCGAGGGAGAGCGGGAGATGGCGGGCACGAAGCGGATGACGCGACGCGATGTTGTGCACGCGGCGCTGCACGCCCTAGACGAGGGCGGGGTGGATGCCGTGACGCTGCGGGGTGTGGCCCGCGCGTTGGGGGTGCACCTGAACTCGGTGTCGCTGCAGGTGGGGACCAAGGCGAGGCTGCTGGATCTGATGGCCGACGCGATCCTCGGCGAACTGAACCTCGAGGATCTGCCCGCGGACCCCATCGAGCGGGTCAAAGAGATCTTCCGCCGTTACCGCACCGTGCTACTCGCCCACCGGGACGGCGCGCACCTGGTGTCCGGGACGCGGGTGTTCGAACTGAACACGCTGGCGTTAGGTGAGGCGGTCATCTCCGGTCTGATCGCCGCGCACGTGCACGACCAGCTCGCGGTGCGCACCTTCTGGGGACTGAACTACTTCGTCGTCGGTCTCGTGCACGAAGAGCAGGTCTCCCAGGACGCCGGCGGCCGCCGCTTCGACAGCGACGTGTCCCCCACCGACTACCCCGCCCTCGCGGCCGTCCGGGACTTCCTGCTGGATGACCCGTTCGAAGCGCGGCTGGAGTTCGGGCTGGACGCCCTGCTGCACCGCGCGAAGCACCAGGACGACTGACCGTCCGCCCGGTCAGGACCGGACGAGGCGGGCGATCGCGTCGCTGGCTTCCTTGATCTTGATCTCCGCGTCGGCGCCGTCCATCCGGGCCGCGTCCAGCACACAGTGCTTGAGGTGGTCATCCAGCAGGCCCACGGCCACGGCTTGTAGCGCGTTGGTGAGCGCGCTGATCTGGGTGAGGATGTCGATGCAGTACTGCTCCTCATCGACCATCCGGGAGATCCCCCGCGCCTGCCCTTCGATCCGGCGCAGCCGCTGCAGGTACTTGCTCTTATCGGTGATGTAGCCGTGCGTGTGCGCGGCCACCAGTGTCGTGTCGGTCATCGTGGTCTCTCGTTTCAGCGGTCCAGGACGGCCCGGGTACTTGCTTCGGGGGTGAGGTCGATGCGGCGCAGCAGCTGCGCGTTCAACGCGACCACGACCGTGGATAGCGACATCAGGATCGCACCGACCGACATCGGCAGCACGAACCCGATCGGGGCGAGGACCCCGGCCGCCAACGGTACGGAGATCAGGTTGTACCCGGCCGCCCACCACAGATTCTGCTTCATCTTCCGGTACGCGGCACGCGACAGCTCGATCACCGACAGCACCGAGCGCGGGTCGGAGCTGGCGAGGATGACGCCGGCGGAGGCGATCGCGACGTCCGTGCCGGCGCCGATCGCGATCCCCACGTCAGCTTGGGCCAGCGCGGGCGCATCGTTGACGCCGTCGCCGACCATCGCGACCTTCTTGCCCTCCTTCTGCAGCTCTTCCACCTTCGCGGACTTGTCCTCCGGCCGGACCCCGGCGAAGACCCGGTCGATGCCCAGCTCCGCCCCGACCGCGTCGGCGACCGCCTGCGCATCCCCGGTGATCATCACCACCTCGACACCCAGCTTGTGCAGGGCTTCGACGGCTTCCCGGGACTCCGGGCGGATCTCATCGGCGAGCTTGAGGCCCCCGATCACAGAACCGTCCTGGACAACGTGGAGGATGATCGCGCCCTCCTCGCGCCACTGATCGGCGTGGTCGATCTCGGATCCGCCGACTTCTTCCAGCAGCTTCGGACCACCCACCCGCACCTCGCGTCCATCAACGGTCGCGGTCACCCCGACGGCGGGAGACGAGGTGAACCCGGAAGCCTTCGGCAGGGCGAGGCTCTTCTCCTGCGCGGCACGCACGATCGCCTTCGCCAGGGGGTGCTCACTGTCCGCCTCCGCGGCCGCGGCGATCGCGAGGACCTGATCGGCGTCAAGATCACCGACCGGCTGCACCAGCGACACCGTCGGTTCCCCCTTGGTCAGGGTGCCGGTCTTGTCGAACAGCACCGCGTCGACGGTGCGCATGCTCTCCAACGCGAGCCGGTCCTTGACCAGCACACCGCCTCGCGCGGCGCGTTCAGTCGCGATCGAGACCACCAGGGGGATGGCCAGGCCCAGCGCGTGCGGGCAGGCGATCACCAGCACCGTGATGCTGCGCACCACCGCCGCGTCCGGGTCACCCACCAGCGTCCACACCACCGCGGTGATCGCAGCGGCGATCAGGGCGAACCAGAACAGCAGCGCCGCCGCGCGATCCGCGATCCGCTGTGCGCGGGAGGAAGAGTTCTGCGCCTCCGTCACCAGCCGCTGGATCCCTGCCAGGGCGGTGTCGTCGCCGGTCGCGGTGACCTTCACCCGCAGGCTGGAATCCGTCGCGACCGTTCCCGCGGTCACCGTGTCGCCGACGCCGCGTCCCACAGTGCGGGACTCACCCGTCACCATGGACTCGTCCATGGAGGCGCTGCCGTCGACGATCTTCCCGTCCGCGGGGACGCTGCCGCCCGGGCGGACGAGGACGACATCCCCGACACGCAGATCGGCGGGGGCGACCTTCACGATCTGGTCCCCCTCGACCCGCTCGGCCTCATCCGGCAGCAGGGCGGCCAGCGAATCCAGCGCGGACGTGGTCTGCGCCAGCGACCGCATCTCGATCCAGTGGCCCAGCAGCATGATCACGATCAGCAGCGCCAGCTCCCACCAGAACTCCAGCTCGTGATCCAGCAGCCCGAGCGTCGCCCCCCAAGAGGCGAAGAACGCCACCGTGATGGCCAGACCGATCAGCAGCATCATCCCGGGCTTACGGGACCTGAGCTCACTCACCGCACCGGTCAGGAACGGCCACCCACCCCACACGTACATGACGGTGCCCAGCACCGGGGCGATCCACCGCGCCCACCCCGGCACCTCGTACCCGAAGATCATCGCGAACATCGGAGAGAACAGCACCACCGGGACCGCGATGATCAGATTGATCCAGAACAGCCGGCGGAACTGACCCACATGGTCACCGTGGCCGGCGTGACCACCATGGCCGCCGTGCCCGTCATGACCCGCGCCGTGTCCGGCAGCCTGGTGGGCGGAGTGATCCGCCTGCATGTCATGACCGGAGCCGGTCATCGACATGTCGTGACCCGCGTGCATGTCATGACCCTCGTGGCCCGCGTGGCCTTCGCGAGGGAGGTCGGTGACAGGGTGTGCGTCGTGGTCCTGAGGATTCGCCATGCCACTAGGGTATACCCCGTTAGGGTATGTGCGGTAGGTCGCTGCCGCAGCAGCGGGAGACATCACGGGTGGGAGCACTCCCGAACCCGTCGTGTCGGCAACGCCCCGCGGGCGTACCCGAGGGCCGCGCGGCGATCGTGTGTGATCCGCTCTACCCGCTCACGCCGTCCCGAGCGACCATGCGTGCGCAGACGGGGCCTCGGCACGTTCCGGATCGGCGGCGGCGATATTGCCAGGGTCGCCGCGAAAGAGCCCCAGATGTTCGTCGGGATCCCGAACAACGCGTTGCTGGTGGGGTCGATCCTGATCGCCTCGAGCCAGGTGCGGCCCCACCGCAGCCGGAAGCGTCGCTCCAGAAGGAGGATGATCCCGACGCCGGCCAGGTTCCGGAGGATCTCGTGCAATTCCTCGCTCGGCTGATCCCGCACAATCGGCGCCGTCATCGAGAAGGTGACGGGCTATCGCCCGGCCCGTCACCGTCGGTGCGTCGTCTAGGCTGCTGGTCCAGGACGACGGTGCGGCGGCTCCATAGATCGTCTTCGATGATCGTGATCATGGAGGCCGCGACGTCGGCCCGGCTGATCGAGGGTGAACCGGGCATCCGCGCGACGTCGTCGAGGTCGCGGGCGCGCACCCGGCCGGTGGCCTCCCCGTTGGTGAGCGCGACGGGATACACGAGCGTCCAGTTCAACCCGCTGGTTCGCAGCGCGGCTTCGGCTTCCGCTTTTTCGTCGTGCACCTTCTTGCCGGGCATGTAGGTGAGGCGCACCAGCAGGGAGGACCGTCTCAAGGTGTCACCCACTCCCCAGGAGGACAGCATGATCAGCCGGTCGGAACCGGTGATCGCCGCGCCGGCGATGAGGGCATCGACGGCGTCGATCAGCAGGCCGTTGGGACGGGTTTTCAACCCCATGCCGAGAGTGCTCGCCGTCGCGTCCACGCCCGCCAACGCGGCCGTGACGTCCTCGCGCGAGCGGGCGTCGCCCTCGACCACCTCGGTTCCGGGAACCAGATCGGCGCGCGAGCCGTCGCGAACCAGCGTTCGCACGTCGTGGCCGCGCCCGACGGCCAGAGCGGTCAGAAGTCGCCCGGTGGCGCCTGTTGAGCCGAGAACGAGTAGCTTCACTATCTGCTTCTTTCTGTGGTGCGGGGTGGTGTTCGAGCACTGCACGGGCGTCGGCTGCTTTCCCTCGGTGGCGGGCCGCTCTGACGTGCGCCCGTTCAGTTGAGGTGCGGCGGAGAGGCGATCGTCGTGTCTCCGCGCGCGATATCGAGCAGCCTCCGTGCCGTCTGGGACGTCCGGGTCGGGTGTGGCTTGTGAAGGGCGGTGAGCTGCCGGTACAGGGGTGGCCCGTCGACGAGGACGGTGACCAGCCGGCCGAGCACGAGGTCGTCGCGTACAGTCAGGCGGCTGAGGACGCCGGGGGCGATTCCGGCAGCGATCGCAGACCGCACCGCGGCCGCTGTCCCTAACTCGATGACTGGTCGTGCGGTCAGGGGTGGGTGTTGGGCGGCGAGGATGTCGGTGAACGCGTCGCGGGTACCGCTGCCGCTCTCGCGCATCACTAGCGGTGTCGCGGCGAGCTCGTCAAGGCGCAGCGGCCTGGTGCGGCGCGCCCAGGGGTGAGTTGGGGCGACGATGACGACGAGTTCATCCGTGCGGATGGGCTGTGCGGTGAGGTCGTGTGGCAGGCGCGGGGTTTCTACGAACCCGAGCTCGCACGCGCCCGAACGCACGAGCTCCGCGACGCCAGTGCTGTTCGCCACCGTGAGGTCGACAGCGGTGGGGGTTAGCCCGGCAGAGTCTTCGGTGCGGCGCAGGTGCACGAGCCACCCGGGGAGCAGGCTCTCCGCGATGGTCTGGCTGGCCGCGACGGTCAATGGGGTGACGGTGGAGGCTCCGAGTGAGCGGATGCCGGCCTCGAGCCGGTCGGCCGCGTCCAGCACCTCTTCTGCCCAGCTCAGGATCAGGGTGCCTGTGGGTGTCGGCACGGAGCCGGCCGGGCTGCGGATCAGCAGAGGGGCACCCACCGAGGCTTCAAGGGTTTTCATCCGTGCGGACAGCGCCTGCTGGGTGCGTCCGAGCTGGTGCGCGGCGGCGGCGATGCTGCCGCGCCGGACCACTTCGCGCAGCACCCGCAACGCGTCCAGGTCCGGCGAATGCGGGTGCGGCACGGTCTCCTCCTCGGGGTACAAGTCTACGTTGTGTCCCCACAGGTCACCGGCGGGTTCTGCCCGCCACCGGCGACCGGCAGGGTGGACGATCATGCCCTACTCCCCCGCTCCCTCGCCGTCGCTTCACGGTCGCGGCGCCCGCAACCTTCCCGGCCTGGGCGTCTCCGTCGGCCTCGCCGTGATCTCGACGGTGATCGGCGGGGTGGTGCCGTTGGTGGGAAGCGCGGTACCGGGCATCGTGCTGGGAGTGCTGCTGGGAATCGTGCGGAAGCCGGGACCACGGCTGACACCGGGGATCACTTTCGCGAGCAAGTTCGTGCTGCAGCTGTCCGTGGTGATCCTGGGGTTGCAGCTGTCCATCGGGGAGGTGGCGCGGGTGGGCCTGGAATCGTTGCCGGTGATGCTCGGCACCCTGGTGGTGTGTCTGGGCGCGGCGTGGCTGTTCGGGCGTCTGCTGGGGGTCATCGGAGACGTGCGCACCCTGATCGGTGTGGGTACCGGGATCTGTGGGGCCTCCGCGGTCGCCGCGGTCGCCCCGGTGATCGGCGCGGTGAGCGCCGACGTCGCCTACGCCGTCTCGACGATCTTCCTGTTCAACGTGGCCGCGGTGATCGTCTTCCCGGTCGTCGGGCATGCGCTCGGGATGAGCCAGCACGCGTTCGGGTTGTTCGCCGGGACCGCCGTCAACGACACCTCCTCCGTCGTCGCGGCGGCATCGACCTACGGTTCGGAAGCGGCGAACGACGCGGTTGTCGTCAAGCTGGTGCGCACACTGATGATCATCCCGATCAGCATCGGTCTGGCCGCGCTCGTCGCACGCACCGGGCCAACCCGCCAGCCCGCGGCCACGGACGAGCAGTCCGTGGCCGGTCCCGCGCCGGCGCGGATGACGCCACGCCGTGCCCTCCGGCTCGTGCCGTGGTTCCTCGTCGGGTTCGTCACGATGGCGCTGATCAACTCCACCGGCCTCATCCCGACCGCCGCCCACCCCGCGTTGAGCGCGCTCTCGACATTCCTGATCGCTGTCGCCCTGTCCGCGATCGGTCTCTCCACCGATATCCGTGCCCTCCGTCGGGCCGGCGCCCGGCCGCTGCTGCTCGGTGCGCTGCTGTGGATTACCGTCAGCGTCACCAGCGTTGCACTCCAGTGGGTGACCGGGACGCTCTAGGAATCCCGTAGGAACAGCAGAGGAGATTATCGTGAGTGACGGGCAGTGGGACCGCATCCGCAACGGGCAGGGCTTCATCGCTGCGCTCGATCAGAGCGGCGGGAGCACCCCCGGCGCTCTCGCGACATATGGGGTGGACCAAGACGCGTACTCGACCCCCGACGAGATGTTCGATCTCGTGCACGCGCTGCGAGTGAGGATCGCCACCTCGCCGGCGTTCGATTCACGAATCCTGGGAGCGATCCTCTTCGAGGGCACGATGCGGCGTGACATCGACGGTGTGCCGGCGGCCACATTCTTGTGGGAAAGGAAGTCGGTGGTCCCGTTCGTCAAGATCGACAAGGGACTCACCGGCACGACAAACGACGTGCAGCTGATGGCCCTCATCCCCGGCCTCGGTGATCTGCTGACCGAGGCCCGCCAGAACTCTGTGTTCGGCACGAAAGCCCGGTCGCTGATCCATGAGGCCAACAAGGACGGCATCAGCACGCTCGTCGAGCAGCAGTTCGAGGTCGGCGAGCAGGTCCTCCGCGGCGGGCTCGTACCCATCATCGAACCCGAAGTGTCCATCGCCAGCAGCTCGAAATCTGATGCCGAAGCGCTGCTCCGGGAACAGTTGCTCACCCGACTTGACACCGTGAGCTCCCCGGTCATCCTCAAGCTCACCCTCCCGGAGACCGCCGGCTACTACCGGTCGCTCATCGACCACCCGAAGGTCGTGCGTGTCCTCGCCCTCTCGGGCGGCTATTCACTCGAGGAATCCGTTCAACGGCTGAGCGAGAACCCCGGGGTGATCGCAAGCTTCTCGCGCGTCCTCACCGATGGGCTGCACGCCGACCAGAGCCCGGAACAGTTCAACACCCGCCTGGACCGCACCATCGGAGTGATCGCCGCCGCGTCCGTCACCACACAGACCTGAACGAAGACCATCCCCGCCGGAACACGGATCATTCAGGTCCCCCGCCCGCACGCAGGGGGCGGAGTGGCACGCGGGTTAGGACGCGGCGTGCTGCGCCTGGAGGACGCCGCTGATCGCGAGGTCCGCGACATGCTCGTTCGCGAGGCGGTAGAAGACACCCGACCCTTGATCATGGGCGAGGACGATCCCCGCCGCGCCCAGCCGGGTGAGCTGGTCCAGGACCGATTCCGAGGATCCGTCCACGACGTCGGCGAGGTGGTTCACGGACATCTCGGTTTCTCGGAGCGCGAGGATGATCT
Organism: Microbacterium sp. NPDC078814; assembly: GCF_040702645.1. NCBI lineage: Bacteria > Bacillati > Actinomycetota > Actinomycetes > Micrococcales > Microbacteriaceae > Microbacterium > Microbacterium sp. NPDC078814. Next base: position 9,865 of record NZ_JBFBLT010000011.1, on the reverse strand, counting down.
TCATCCGCACCGGATCTGCCAGCTCAGCGAATACCGCGACGGCAGCCTGCAGGTACGGGGTGTCATAATCCACGGCACCATGAGCATCTGAACGCATGCCCCAACGATACCGCCCGCGTACCCCTACCGGGTAGTGGTGTCTTGAAGGGATGGCGCGTGCTGGTCAGGAGCGGACGAGGCGGGTGATCGCGTCGGTGGCTTCTTTGATCTTCACGGCCGCTTCCGCGTCGCCGAGCTTCGCCGCCTCGACGACACAGTGTGTGAGGTGATCATCGAGCAGCCCGATCGCGACCACTTCCAGGGCGCTGGTGAGCGCGCTGATCTGGGTGAGGATGTCGATGCAGTACTTCTCGTCGTCGATCATCTTCGAGATCCCGCGGGCTTGTCCCTCGATCCGCCCCATCCGCTTGAGGTACTTGTCCTTCTCGCTGATGTACCCGTGCGGCTTCGGGGAAATCTCACCAGGAAGTGACATCGCAGGTTCCTTTGCGTTCGGCAGTTCAGACGGCACAGTCATGGCCGAGTCGAGGTCACCATCGGTCGACAGACGCACACGTAGCGACCACACAAGAATACCCGGCGCCACCCGCCCAATGGCTGATGGCAGCGCGTGCCGATGACGATGGCTTCCGGCCAAGAAGCGAACCGGGAGGGGCCAGGCGATCCGCTGCCGGACACGGAGTCAGCCACCGGATAGTCAGCCGCGGTGTGGGTGCGGGGGTAGTGCGGCGATGAGGGGGTGGTCGACGCCGGTGGGGCCGATCTTGGCCGCCCCGCCAGGGGATCCCAGGTCGTGGAAGAACTCGACGTTGGCTGTGTAGTAGTCGGCCCACTCATCCGGCAGGTCGTCTTCGTAGTAGATCGCCTCGACGGGGCAGACGGGTTCGCAGGCGCCGCAGTCCACGCACTCATCCGGGTGGATGTACAGCATCCGGTCGCCTTCGTAGATGCAGTCCACCGGGCACTCGTCGAGGCAGGCGCGGTCTTTCACATCCACGCAGGGCAGGGCAATCACGTACGTCACCGCATCACTCCTTCACGTCGGTCATTGGTCGCCGCCCCCGGCTCCGGCGCCGCAAGGACCGGGTGTGGGCGGTCGGGGACGCGGATGCGTGTGACCGTGGCGATCAGGCACAACACGACGATCACCCCGCCGACCGTGGTCATCGCGCCGCGCAGGGAGATCACCGGGACCAGCAGTCCGGCGATGATCGTGGGCACGCCGAAGGCGAGGTAGGAGACGGTGTAGATGATCGCCATCACCGCGGCGCGTTCGGTCGCGCGGATCTGCGGCATCAGGGTCTGCAGCACCCCCATGAACGCGGTCCCGAAACCGGATCCGACCACGGCAACGGCGACCAGGTAGGCGGGGAGGGCGTGCACCGCCAGCGCGGCCATGCTCAGCGCGGTCCCGATCCCGAGTGCTGCCGTCCCGTACACACTCACCACCCGCGGCGAACGGCGATGCAGCAGTATCGCGGCGACGATGCCTGACACGGCGAACAGGGGCACGGTGATCGCTTGCTGCACGTGCGTTGCCGCGGTGAACTCGGATTTCATCACAGCGGGTCCCAGGGCGAGGAACAGTCCGTTCGTCGCCCACCCGGCGATGATCGCGGGCACCGCGATCAGCAGGCGGTGCCGGACATGGCTCGGAACAGACACCCGTCCCCAGCCGCGGGAGACTCCCGAATCTGGTGTCGGTGACGAGTCGGGAACGGCCCATACCCCCGCGGCGATCAGGATGAACAGGGCGGCGAGGACGCCGAAGACGATGGCGGTGGGGTTGGTCACCGTGTCCAGGACCAGTGCCGCCACGATCGCGCCGACCCCGAGACCGGTCATCGCCGACATCGTGTTCCACAGTGAGGCGGTGTCCGTTGCTCGCGTCGGGGTGAAGTCGACCACCATGGCCGACAGGGCGGGGATCAGCAGGCCGGCGGCGAAGCCTTGCACCGCCCGGGCTGTCAACAGCATGCCGAGGCTCCCGGACTGCCAGAACAGCAGCAGACTGCCCGCAAGCAGCAGGGAACCGACCGTCACCACGGGGCGCCGCCCGACCCGGTCGGACAGGGACCCGGCCACCAGCAGGGCGGTGAGCATCGTGAACGCGTACACCGCGAAGATCCCTGTCGTGGCGACCGGCAGCAGCCGCAGCTGTTCGGCGAGCTGCGGGTAGAACGGGGACGGTGCGCTGGCAGCGACCATCAGCAGCACGGTCGCCGCGACCGCGACCGCGAATCCGTGGCGGCGGGACGGGGTGGGACATGACGGCATTCAGGACACGGCCTGATGCAGCTGCTGCCCCCACTGGTAGATGGTCCCGACCGCGTCGACACCGCTCACCCCGACCACCGTGTCGGCGGGGCCGTGCAGGACCACGAACTCGTCGGAGTCCGCGCGGCGGGTTTCGGGGTGCCCGGTGTAGCCGGCGCCGGCGATCATCTGCCCGTAGATCATGCCCATGTAGGGGCTGCGCGGCAGGTACGGTCCCGGGTCCTCCCCCACCCCGAGGGTGTGCAGCAGCATCTGTGCGGCGTGGGTTCCTTGCGCGGCCCCGTCGTCCCAGTGGTCGATCCGCCAGGTGCCGAGCTCCTCGTCATGGTGGATCGCCACCCCACCGGCCGCGAACACGTCCGGCACGCCCTGGGCGCGCAGACGGTCGTCCACGTCCACCCCGTCCGGCCAGGGCGACGGGGCGGCGGGTGTGGTGCCGAGGGCGACGATCAGCAGGTCCACGCGGACGGTGGTGCCGTCATCGAGGGTGAGGACGGTCGCGGCCGCGTCGGAGTGGACCTCCCGGATGGTGCGGCCGAAGAAGGTGGACACCCGGGAGTGGTGCTCGGCGGCGAGGTGTTCGGCGACGGGCCGCCCGAACGCCGCGATCCCGGGGATCGTGCTGCGGGCGATCAGGGTGATCTGGTGCCCTTGGGCCAGTAACGCGGACGCGGTCTCAGCCGCGGTGAAACCGGCACCGTAGATCGCGATCCGTGCTGATTCTCCCCGCGCCAGGATGGCCGCACGGATGCGGACCGCGTCCTCCAGCGCATGCAGGTTGATCACACTGCCGGATCGTGTGGCCTGCGCCACGCCCGGGGCGTCCAGGGTGCGCGGCCGGCTGCCGGTGGCGATGATCAGCGAGTCATAGCCGACCGTGGCGCCGGAGGCGAGGTGCACCTTCCGGGTGTCCGGGTCGATCAGCTCTGCCGTGTCGGGGAGGAAAGGGACATCCGGCATCGGCAGCCGGACGAACTCCGGGGTGGTCATCCCGTAGGCGACACCTTTGATCAGCATCCGTGTGTACGGGGTCTCGCCGGTGTGGCCGATCAGGGTGGTGGTGATGTTCTCGTGCCCGGCGAGGGTGCGGGCGGCGGCGGTGCCGGCGGCCCCGGCGCCCAGGATCACGGTGTGGTGTGCGCTCATTGGCGGCTTCTCCAGTGTTCGGGTGAGGGTGGCGGTGTCCGGCGCCGGTCCGTGAGGGTGGGTCAGGAGCGCACCAGTCGGGCGATCGCCTCGGATGCTTCGGCGATCTTGAGGTCGCTGACCGGCTCACCGGTGGCCGCGGCGTCCAGGACGCAGTGCCGCAGATGGTCGTCCAGAAGGCCCAGCGCGACGCCTTCCAGCGCCTTGGTGAGGGCGGAGATCTGGGTGAGGATGTCGATGCAGTACCGCTCGTCGTCGATCATCCGCTCCACCCCGCGCACCTGGCCTTCGAGGCGGCGCAGCCGGTTGCGGTAGGTGGTCTTGTCGGTGATGTAACCGTGGCCTGTCGGGTGGTGCGGGGTGGTCGGGCAGACCTCGGCGAGGGGCGCTGCGGTGGGGGCGTTCATGTCGCTTGTTCCGTTTCGGGCGGGCGGGGTCCACAGTCCGTGACGGGCCGTGGACCCCGCATCCGGGGGTTACGCCATGTTGGCGGCGTACTTGGCGGGGTCCGAGTCGAACGCGGGGCCGCACCCGGCGCAGCAGAAGTAGTACCGCTCGCCCTCGAAGTCGCGGAACAGCCCGGCGGCCTCGGCGGCCTTCTTGCTGACCGGGCTGCCGACCATCACCGGGCAGGTGGTCATGTCGTCGGCGCCGGCGAGGAGGTTCTCGTGCCCGGTTCCTGCCGCGGCAGGGTTGGGGGCGGCGGCGGTGGTGCTGCAACAGCTGGAGGTGGCCCGGAGGTCGTTGGTCATGATGGTGTTTCCCTTCGTGTGTGGTGGGGGGTGGGTTCGTGGCGTTACCGGGCGGCGACGCTCTTGAACCCGCGCAGGCGCAGGCTGTTGCCGACGACGAAGACGCTGGACAGTGCCATCGCCGCGCCCGCGAGCATCGGGTTGAGCATTCCCAGGGCCGCGACGGGGATCGCCGCGACGTTGTAGGCGAACGCCCAGAACAGGTTGGTTTTGATCGTGGACAGGGTCTTGCGGGACAGGCGGATCGCGTCGACCGCGCTGCGCAGGTCACCGCGGACCAGGGTGATGTCGGATGCTTCGATCGCGACGTCCGCACCGGTCCCCATCGCGAGCCCCAGGTCGGCCTGGGCGAGGGCGGGGGCGTCGTTGACGCCGTCACCGATCATCGCGACGACTTTCCCTTCGCCCTGCAGACGGGTCACGACGGCGACCTTGTCCTTGGGGAGGACTTCGGCGATGACCTCGTCGATGCCGACCTCGGCGGCGATCCGGCGGGCCACGGCCTCGTTGTCTCCGGTCAGGAGCACCGGGGTCAGCCCGAGCGCCTTGAACTGGGCGATCGCTTCCGCGCTGGTCGGCTTGACTGTGTCGGCCACGACGAGGATGCCGCGGGCCTGACCGTCCCAGCCGACCGCGACGACGGTCTTGCCTTCGCCTTCGGCGCGGGCCTTGATGGCCGCCAGGTCGCCGCTCAGCCGCTGGGACCATTCGGCGAGCAGTGACTCCCGGCCCACCAGGACCGCGTGCCCGTCGACGATGCCCTGCACACCCTTGCCCTCGACGTTCACGAAGTCCTCCGGTGCCGGCAGGGCACCGATCTCCTGGGTGGCGCCCTTGGCGATCGCCTGCGCGATCGGGTGCTCCGACGCGTCCTCGAGCGCTCCGGCGAGGCGGAGCAGTTCGGCACGGTCGGTGCCGGGCTCGACGATCACGTCGACGAGGGTCATCTTGCCGGTGGTGACGGTGCCGGTCTTGTCCAGCACCACGGTGTCGACCTTGCGGGTCGATTCCAGCACCTCCGGACCCTTGATCAGGACACCCATCTGCGCGCCCCGGCCGGTGCCGACCAGCAGCGCGGTCGGTGTGGCAAGCCCCAGCGCGCAGGGGCAGGCGATGACCAGGACGGCGACCGCGGCGGTGAAGGCGGCGGTGACGGGGAACCCGGCGCCGAGCCAGCCGCCGAGGGCGATGAACGCGATCACGATCACGATCGGCACGAACACCCCGGAGATCCGGTCGGCAAGACGCTGCACCTCGGCCTTGCCGGTCTGGGCGTCCTCGACCAGCTTCGCCATCTGCGCCAGCTGCGTGTCCGACCCCACCCGGGTCGCACGGATCACCAGGCGGCCGCCGACGTTCGTGGTCGCGCCGGTGACCGCGTCACCCTCCGCGACCTCGACGGGCACGGATTCTCCGGTGAGCATGGACGCGTCCACCGCGGAGGTCCCGGAGACCACGACACCGTCGGTGGCGATCTTCTCCCCGGGCCGGACGATGAACTCATCCCCGACCTGCAGGTCCTCGACGGGGATCTTCGTCTCCACCCCGGCACGCAGAACAGAGACCTCTTTGGCGCCGAGCTCGAGCAGGGCGCGCAGTGCGGCGCCGGCCTGCTTCTTGGACCGCTTCTCGAAGTACCGGCCGGCGAGGATGAACATCGTCACCCCGGCACCCACCTCAAGGTAGATGTTCGCCGCCCCATCGGAGGGGGCCAGCGCGAACTCGAACGGGTGCGTCATCCCGGTCACCCCGGCGGTGCCGAAGAACAGGGCATACAGCGACCACAGGAACGCCGCCGACGTGCCCATCGAGATGAGCGTGTCCATCGTCGCGGCACCGTGCCTGAGGTTCGTCCACGCCGCCTTGTGGAACGGCCACGCCGCCCACACGATCACCGGCGCGGCCAGCGCGAGCGACGCCCACTGCCAGTAGGTGAACTGCAGCGCGGGGATCATCGCCATCGCGATCACCGGGACGGTCAAGATGATCGACCCGATCAGCCGGTTCCGCAGCGACCGCAGCTCCGGGTCCGCGTCATCCGCATCCCCGGAGCCCGCGGCGTCCTTCCTGGTCCGCTTGGGGGCGGGCAACGCGGCCGTGTAACCGGTCTTCTCCACCTCGGAGATCAGCAGGGCCGGGTCATACCCCGCCGGGACGGTGACCTTCGCCTTCTCGGTGGCGTAGTTCACGGTCGCGGTGACCCCGTCGAGCTTGTTCAGCTTCTTCTCGATCCGCATCGCGCAGGAGGCGCAGGTCATCCCGCCGATCTCCAGCTCGACACCGGTCGAGGCGCCCGCCTCAGTGCCCACATTCGGGGGTGCTGATGTGCTCATGTGTACTGTTCCTTCGGTTAGCTGATGAGAGGAGGCTGACCGGACGGTCAGTGGCCCTCGTCCGAATGCGATCCGCTGTCGGTGTCCGTGCTGCCGTCGCTATGGGCGGCATCGAGCACGAACTCAGCGGTGTGGACCTGCCCGTCGACCTGGAAGTCCAGGTACAGCAGGTACCGGCCCGCGGTGGGCACTTCCGCGCCGAACATGATCGTCGGGCCTGCGGTCTCGCCCTCCTTCGGGTCCTCGCCCGCGGCGTGCACGTGCAGGTAAGCGAGATCCCCCTCACGGAGAGCGACCAGGTGGCCGAAAGCCCCCAGGTACGGCTCCAGGGCGGTGACCGGGTTGCCGTCACGCTCGACGGTGATCGACAGCTCACTGGACGAACCAGCGACCATGTCCCCCTCGATCGACACCGTGAACCCATCGACCTCCGCCACCCGGGTCGGCTGCGGGATGACCGGGGTGAGATCTCCGGCCACGTCGACGCTGCTCGTCAACGTCAGCGACGGCGCATCCGCGTCCGCGCCGGCCGGCGCGAAGTCCGCGAACATGCGGTAGCTTCCCGCTTCAGCCCACTCCCACGGCGTCGACCAGGTACCCGTCGCCTCGTCCAGCACAGGGTGGACATGGCGGAACTGGCTGCCGTCGGAGCGGGCGACGATCAGATGCAGATCCTTCTCGTGCGTGGTCGTGTAGTCGGTCACCGGGTCGCCGGCGGCGTCCTGGATCTGGAAGCTCAGCTCACTCGCCTCCCCCACCACCGTGGGCGCCTCAAGGGCAGCGAGGACGTACCCGTCGCTGCTCAGGCTGAGACCCTTCAGACTGTCGGTGCTCGTCTCGGTCATCGAGCCATGGCCGCCGGTCTCGCTGCCCTCAGACCAGGCATCGACCGCGCTGGCGGGAACGACGACGCCGGCAACGGCGAACGCAGCCCCGAACGCCACCACCAGGCCAGCGCCATATAGGGCCAGACGTGCGCCGGCGTTCATGCCGCAGGCACCGCCGAGTAGCCAGCCTCCTCCACGGCGGCCAGCACCTGGGCGTCATCGATCGCGTCAACGCCCGTGACGACGAGCTTGCCGGTCTGCGCGCTCACCTGAATGTCCTGGACACCGGCGATCTGGCCGACCTCTTCACGGATCGACATCTCGCAGTGCCCGCAGGTCATGCCCGTCACCTGGTACTCGTTCGTAGCCATCGCTGCTCCTCTTTCGATAATCTGTACCCCTACCGGGTACCTGTAACTTGATCCAACGGTATACCCCGCCTGGGTATTCCGCAAGCGCGGTCAACGCCCCGGAGGATCGAAAGGGATAACGATGTCTGCACACTCGATCGACCACGCCGACACCCGTGAACACGGCGGACGCTCGCGGCCCTACCTCTGGTTCTGGGTCACCATGGTGCTGAGCTTCGCGATCATGTACATCGTGATGTTTTCGATGATCGACGGGTGGGGCGACTTTCGGAACAACGCCAACATGTTCTACATGACGCTGACGATGTGGGCGCCGATGGGCATCTTCATGCTGATATTCATGCGCGGCATGTACAAGAAGAAGATCCTCAACATCGCCTTGCTGGTGATCTTCGCTCTCGTGACCGTCGGCTCGTTCGCCGCGACCCGCACCCAGCTGCTCGTCGACGACCGCCAGTTTGTGGACTCGATGATCCCGCACCACTCCGGCGCGATTCTGATGTGCCGTGAGGCGAGTCTGACCGACCCGGAGCTCATCGCCCTGTGCCAGGACATCATCGGCGCACAGCGCGAGGAGATCCTGAAGATGGAAAAGATCCGCGAACGACTGGACTAGCTGATGTTCCCTCGAGACCGTGGCGTGCCCACCTTCGGCGTTCATGAGGCACGAAAGGTCTGCGGCTAGACCATGACCCTGCACTCGATTCCCCGCGACCGTGCACTCGCAGAATCGCGCCTGCCAGTCGTCGTCAAGCGGATGTCTTTCACAGGCCCTACCGATGCGATCTCATACGAGTGCACAAAGCTCATGCTGGTACTCGAAGGAGAAAGCACGATCACCCATGAGGGCGGGTCATTCACCGTGAGCTCAGGAGACATCGCGGTGCTCCCCCATGGTTCTTGGTTCGCGGGCTCACCCTCTCCGAGTGCACACACCATGACGATGTACATCGACACCGCCTACCTGATACAGCAGGCCAAGTGGCTGGATAACGAAGAATCTCTGATCTGGGAGCTCGCCCACGCGAACGCGCCTTCGTCACGTCGCATTAACGTTCTCATCCGCGAACACCTTGCACGTTCTCTGACGAAGATGATTGACGCACCGATCGCGTCCTCCGCTGACGAACTCATGCAACTCTCCCGACTGAACGGCGTCGTCGCTTTACTGGAGGGGAGCACACGCACCGATGTCACGGAACACGTCCGCAGACGTGAGGTAGAAGCGGCTGTGAGGCTCCTCTTGAGCAACCTGTCTAGACCTTGGACAGTAGAGCAATTGGCGCGAGAGATAGCCCTGTCGACGTCGCAGCTGACCAGACTGTTCAACGCGGAGCTCGGAGTGGCACCAGCGAGATTTCTCAGAGAGGCTCGGGCGGCGAAGATCGCAGATCTCTTACGCATGGACAAGCTGAGCTTGGAGCAGGCCTTCGCGCTGGTGGGGTTGCGGCATCCGAGCCAGGCACACAGGCTTTTTCGAAGCTACTACGGCCTGACGCCGGGCGAATACCGCGCATCGGTCTCATCGCACGAGTGACCGATTGCCCTGAAGTCCAGGTCGCGCCACGGCGGCCAACTCGAAGCCGTCTTTGAGCGAGGACCCCTCTGACAGCCTCATCCCTTCGGCATGCTCGCGCCACCAGCCGATATCGCGGAACGCAGATCACTCGATTCTCAGCCACGACCCGCCGGCTATCGACCACGAAGGACGCAGATCCGTCGCGCAGAGGCGAGTGGCAACTGGGGAAGGGCGCCTAATCGGGTGGGGCGAATAGCCCCACGGAACTGGCGCTGACTCGTCAGCGCCCCGTGGCCGCATCCAGCGCGTCGGTGAGCTGTGTGAGTTCCAGCTTCTCGCCGTCGAGGATGAACGTCGGAGTCCGGACATGCCCAGGTAGCGGCCGTCGTCGAAATCCTGCTTGACACGCTCCTGCGTCGCCGGGACTGCGATCGCTGCGTCGTAGGCGTCCATGCCCAGACCGACGTGCTCGGCGAAGGTGCGGAACAGGTCAGGGTGCGGGACCTGCTGCTCGCCCCATTGCGCCTGCGTCTCGAACAGTCGGTGGCCGCGTCCGTTTGAGTGGTGGTCTTTCGCTTCGTTGCGATGATCAGCTGTCGTTAGTTTAGGCGGCGGTGATCTCGGGGAGTATCACCGCCTC
>NZ_JBFBLT010000010.1:0-81418 GCF_040702645.1 Microbacterium sp. NPDC078814 | reverse complement strand
TCTTGGTCGTTCTCACTGACCATCGCACGATGGCTCACCCCGTCGCGGTCACGACGCCGCGGGCCCGAAAGACCACCACCCCGCGGGACTCCAGGCAGTCGGTGATACATCTCCTCGAACTCGCCCCTCTGGGCGGCGGCTTTGAATGCGAGAGCCGCGTTCATCGAGTTAAAGTGGCCCGGCAGCAGAAAGGAGCGGACGACGTAGTTGATCTCTCCGGCATAGTCGGCGCGGAACTGCTCGATGACCGTATAGAACGCTCCGCAGACCTCGCAGTCGAAATTCAGACACTCCACCAGGATCGGCGCGTCCGGCACCGCGTCATTGAGGGCGCGGGGGCTCGCGCGAGTTCCCGATACAGCACCATCGGCATCGGACGGGTCCGGCGCGGCGGCCCGACTCACCATGACGACCATGGGGCCGCGATATCGATGACGATGACGACGACGGCGCCGGAGACGAAGGCAACTTTGACGGGGGTCTTCACCAAGGCTGGCTCCAGATCGGGCGATGAATCGTCGCCGGAAGTGGGGGCGGTCAGGCGTGAGCAGGCTCAGCCTCCCGAACCGGCGCGGCAGCGAGCTGTCGGAGCGCGCCCGGTCGTCGGGCCGCGCGGACGCCGTTGAGGATAACGACGACCTCGGCGATCTCGTGCACCAGCACCACGCCGGCAAGACCGAGCACGCCGAACAGGGCAAGCGGGAACAGTACCACGATGATCGCCAACGCCAGACCGATGTTCGCGGTCATGATGCGCCGGCCACGACGGGCGTGGGCGAGGGCCCCGGGGATGAGGCGCAGGTCCTGGCCGGTGAAGGCGACGTCGGCAGACTCGATCGCCGCCGCGGATCCTTTCACACCCATCGCAATCCCGACCGTCGCCGTCGCCAGTGCGGGGGCGTCGTTGATACCGTCGCCCACCATAGCGGTCGGCCGCTGCGTGACGAGCGCTTCGATGGCGGCAGCCTTGTCGGCGGGGAGCTGCTCTGCACGGACATCGGCGATGCCGGCCTGGTCTGCGATCGCGTGGGCGGTGCGGGCGTTGTCTCCCGTGAGCATGATCGTCTCGATGCCCTGCGCCTGCAGCATCCGGACCGTCTCGGCCGACTCCGGGCGCAGTTCGTCCCGCACCCCGATCAGCCCGGCCATCTGCCCATCCACCTCGACCACGACCACGGTCATGCCCTGCGCGGCCATCGACTCCGCCTTCGCCTGCTGGCCGGCGGCATCGAGCCAGCGGACGTTACCGACCCGGATCGCCCGACCGTCGACCGTCCCGGTGATGCCGTGGCCGGCCTCCTCGACAACGTCGAGTGCCGTGCTCGTATCAGGTGCAGCCGCGGTGATCGCCGCGGCGAGGGGGTGGGTGCTGGAGGCCTCCACTGCGGCGGCCCAGGTGAGCAGGTCGTCGCGGGTGATGCCGGGTGCGGGCTGGACGTCGACGACGGTGGGTTCGTTGCGGGTGAGGGTGCCGGTCTTGTCGAGCGCGACCGCGCGGATCGTGCCGAGCTGCTCGAACGCTTCACCCGACTTGATGACCACGCCGAACTTCGACGCCGCACCGATCGCGCTGATCACCGTCACCGGCACGGCGATCGCCAGCGCACACGGGGATGCCGCGACCAGTACGACGAGGGCGCGTTCGACCCACGTCCACGGGTCACCGACCAGCAGCCCGAACAGGGCGACAAGGGCGGCAGCGATGAGCACAGCGGGGACGAGGGGACGGGCGATCCGGTCGGCGAGGCGTGCCCGGTCGCCCTTGCGAGCGTGAGCCTGCTCCACCAGAGCGACGATCTGGGTGAGGGAGTTATCGCGACCATCCGCGGTCGCCTCGATCCGCAACGTCGCCGGCCCGTTCACCGAACCGGCAGCGACCGAGTCGCCGGGGACGACCTCGACCGGGATCGACTCACCGGTGATCGCCGACGTGTCCAGGCTGGATCGCCCCTCGACGACCACCCCATCCGTGGCGATGCGGTCTCCGGCGCCGATGACGAGGATGTCCAGCTCCCGCACGTCCGCCGCGGGGATCGTAACGTCGCCGGCGAGGCGGGAGATGCGGACGGTGTCGGGGATTAGGGACAGCAGGGCACGCAGGCCCTCCTTCGCGCGGTCCATCGCTCGATCCTCAAGCGCTTCGGCGAGGGAGAACAGGAACGCCAACGTCGCCGCCTCACCGACATGGCCGAGCAGGACCGCGCCGATCGCGGCGATCGTCATCAGCAGCCCCACGCCGAGCCGGCCGCGGATCAGGCGGCGGATCGCACCGGGGACGAACGTGTAGGCGCCGGCGAGCAGCGCCACCCACTGCAGCACCAGCGCGGGAATGTGCAGGCCTGACCATTCGAACACGTAGCCGACCAGCAGGAACACCCCGGACAATGCCGACGGGAGCAGTGCCAGGTCACGCCACCAGGGCGGACGGACCTCCGCTTCCTCTTCCGCCTCGGCGCCGGTCACGGCTGGGTTAGGGCCGCAGCAGGCGTCGCCCTCGTCACGGATCCCGTCTTGTTTCATCGCGGCGGAGGTGGGCTCGGCGGCGCAGCAGGCGTCTCCGCCCGCCAATGGTCGGGCCAGCTCGATGCGTCGGACGGTCGATGTCTTGCGGGGCTCATCGGGGCCGCAGCACTCTTCGCTCACCGTGCCTCCTCCCGCGCAGTGGTGGGCGTGTGCTCGAGGAATGACAGCACATCCAGGGCATCGTCGGAGCCGACGACAGTCAGGCGAAGGTCCGCGTGGGTCGTGTCGATCGACCAGGCCACGAACGCGCAGCAGGACTGCTCGGTGCGCACCAGCTCCGTCAACCATGCAAAAGCGTCTTCGACTCGGGCGTGGTGATTGGTCATCTCACCAGGGCGGCGGTCGACGTCTAGGAGATAGTCGTCATTGAACTCACGCCACGCGGCCAACTGCTGGGCACCCGTGCCTGGCGTCAGAGTGCGGGCCACCGGCAGCAGGGCACGGTCGGTGATGCTCATGCGCAGCACTCGCATGTCTCGTCCATGCACGGCGCGCCCTCATCGACTGCGACGACCGCCTCGAGCAGCTGCTGGAGGCCCTGCGTCAGGTGCGGGTCGGCGATCTCGTACCGAGTGCGACGCCCCTCCGGCGTCGCGACAATCAGCCCGCAACCGCGCAGACATGTGAGGTGATTGGAGACGTTCGTGCGCGTCAAGTCAAGACCCCGAGCCAGCTCGGCCGGATAGCCGGGCCCGTCGAGCAGAGTCAGCAGGATCCGGGAGCGGGTCGGGTCCGCCATCGCCCGGCCGAGCCGGTTCATGACATCAACACGGGACGCAATAGTCAGCATGCAATGACTATACAGCGATTACTGACGCATAGATAGTGCCAGCTGTAGAACCCTTATCGCCTATGGGCGCCGGGATGGACCGACGCTGGTCAGCACGGGGCGATGTATGCGGACCAGCGGCGTGAAGTCTGTGCGGCCTAGCGCGCTGCGTGTTCGGGGCGATGCCGACGAGCGCGGGCGCGGGGATCGTCGCTGCGATCTGGAACAGCCCGGTCTTGTAGTTGTCGTGGGGCTGATGCCAAGCTCGCGGTCGGCGGACGTGAGCTATTGAGGACGGGTACTGTTTTCCCGGCGTGGACGTGACCAGCACACGGAGCTGTCGGGTCAGCGAGGACGCGACCACGGTGATCTATGCTCGTTGGCGTCGGGGCCTCGACGGCGCGTGGATGGTGGTTCGCGCGGACCCAGTCGACGGCGGGCGTCGGCGGGGGTTCTGCTCATGACGGCGAGGACGGCGATCGCGGTACCGATTCTGCCTATACCGCCGCCGCAGGCGATCTCAACTCGTTCGGACGCAGCTCGGGTGCGTGCTTCTCGTAGCGCATCGAGGGTGTCTTCGGCGGAGTCGGGTAGGCCGGAGTCCGGCCATCGGACCCACCGGTTGGGCCAGCCGGTAAGATGCGGGTCACGAACGAGCACGTAGACGGTGAACTCGGGCGCCGGGACTTGACCGCGGTGTCGCCGGTTTCCGGCGCCGCGGACGAGACGGCCGTCCGGGATCCGGACCGCCCCTGCGTCTGAGCCCCAACTGTCCACGGGTCTACGGTAGTTCGCCGGTCTCATCGCCTCGCGTTGTAGCTGGACCAGTCTCGGGCGGCGAGGGTGGCGCAGGTGGTGGCCGCAGTGAATGAGGTCCCGAAGGTTCGGCGAAGTTCATGTGCGGGACTTGCGCGGCGAGGGCGGATATCGCGGCGTGCCGGGCGGTGTGGCGTCGGATACCAAGGTCGACGAGCTGGCAGCAGATGTTCTCGGTGACGAGGTGTCGGCCGGGATGCCGCCGGGAACCAGTCACTGATTATCGCGGGCGGCGTAGGAGGATTGGCCGCGATCGGCGACTCGCTCGCGCAAAAGCTGGCCGAGGGGTTCGGGTATCTCGACCGGCGGCACCCTTGAAGGTGACGAAGACGCGGGCGTCAATGACGTCTATCTGGTTGGCGCGCATCCGGCTGATCCCGGTGGCGGTCTGACCGAACGGTCGGCTCGCCGAGACCATGAGCGATCTCGTCCTCGAACAGCAGCATCAACAGGCCGGCAATACGGACGTAACGGCGGATGCTGTCGTCGTGCAGGAGGGTGTGAACGTGTTCCCAGTGATCGGCGTCACTCATCGCGACTTGCACGGTCTTGGGGATGTAGTCGATGCGGCGGTCGTATTGATACTCGTGCTGTTCAGTCAGCGTCCGAAAAAGTCCAGCTTCGCCACCGTGTGCCGGGTGCGCTCATCCAGGCAGCTCTCGAGATCGAAATTGTTCGATAACTGGCGCTCTGACGTGAACTCGAGTGACGAGTTCTCGGTCGCGAGAAGCGCCGACGCGGCGGTCGCGCGCGGCATGCTCTGGAGCTTGGGGGCGCTACTCGCGGATGAGAGCGGGCGCGGGAGCGTCGCTGCTTGTGCGGAGACGTCGGGCTGCAGCGAAGGTGATGGCCGCGCCGCCTGCGAACATCGCGATGACGGTGAGGACGAGCGCGGCGAGGGCGAGGCTGGCGGCGCCGATCCATCCGGCGATTGGGTAGGTGATGATCTGCGCAGGGTGAGTGCCGAACCGGTGCATGCAGTCCTCGGCCCAGCCATACGCCGGATCGAGTGCGAACGAGCAGAACCCGCGCACCGCGACCCGGGAGCCCCGCACCGTCGAGCGCGTGCAATGGTGCACCGCGCGCATATCCGCGAACCACTCGTCCGCGCGCAACGCCCCCGGGAAACGTAGCTGCGTGCGCCTGGAACGGGCGCACCTGCCGCTCCCGTGCTTGCACGGTGAAGCGCGCGAGATTCCGGGCGAGACCTTGGTTGCGCCAGCCCTCTAGCATCGCCTCGAAGATCTGCTCGTCCTCGCGCAGCAACGCGACCCCGCCCAGCAGAACGAGCCGGGCAGAGCCCGCCAGAGCGCCCTCGTCATCGTCCATGTCACCCCTCTGGCATGGATCGCATCAGATGCGATGATTCTCGCATTGGGTGCGAGAAACAAAGGAAAGCCCCGGTCACGAGCAGAAGGCTTGAAGTGGCGCTCGACTCTCGGCCGTGAGAGCAACGATCCGAGCTCGTCAGATCGTTGAAGTTCCAGGGCCAAACGGCCCGCCGTGGCGCGGCCAACACCGGTGACGAGATCGCATCAGATGCGATCCGTCATCGTCCGTCGTTGATTGCCGATCGTGTGGAGCACTTGGAGTGGGGCCCGGGCGTCCGCTGGGTCGACGATCGAAGGGGTGATCGGGAAGCGGCGGCATGGGTGCTCGGCGGGCGTCCGGGTGGGCGTACCTGGCTGGCACGGGTTTCGTCGGGCAACGGCGGCGAACATGCTCTGAGAGCAGGTACTCCATGCCGCACGAGGTTCCGCATGCCTACGGGGCCGGCGATCTTCCTGTCGAGATCGACCGGGACGGAGCGGTCATCCTGGGCGGGGACTCCGTCGCCGTCCTCCCCCGGCTGGCCGCCGGAGTGGCGGACGCGCTGGTGACCGATCCGCCCTATGGCCTGGAGTTCAACGGTCACGCGTGGGACGGCGCCGCGGGGTTCGCGGAGTCGCTGCCGCACGTCGACCTCTCGACCATGACGGGGCCGGAGGTGTTCGAGGCGTGGTGCGCGGCGTGGGCGCGTGGGGCGTTGCATGCGTTGAAGCCTGGCGCGCATCTTGCGGCGTTCGGTGGCACCCGCACGTGGCACCGGATGGTGCGCGGGATCGAAGACGCGGGGTTTGAGGTGCGCGATCAGATTGCGTGGCTGTACTCCTCGGGGATGCCTAAGAGTATGGATCTCGCGTATGCACTGGACAAGCGCAACGGGGTGCTGCGCCCCGACCGGGTGGTGCAGGAGTCGGAGCGGGAGGGAGTGCTCGGGGCGACACGTCGTGTCGTGCAGCAGGGCGCACCGGTCAGCGAGGATGCGAAGCAGTGGGCGGGGTGGGGCACCGGGATGCGGCCGTCGTTCGAACCGATCATCATCGCCCGCAAGCCCGTCCCGGGCACGGTGGTCGATAGCGTGCTGACGCATGGCACCGGGGCGTTGCACATCGACGCGGCACGGTTCGGTGAGGGCCGGTGGCCGGCCAATGTGGCGTTGGATGGCGCGCAGGCCGAGACTCTGGATCTGCTGACCGGCTCTTGGCGAGGAACTCCGGCCTCGAGCCGGTTCCCGATCTTCCGGTACGAGCACAAGGCCCCGGGAACGGAGCGGCCGCGCGCGTTCGGGGTCTCGCACTCGACGGTGAAGCCGCTGTCGTTGATGCGGTGGCTGGTGCGCCTGCTCACCCCGCGGGGCGGGCTCGTGTTGGAGCCGTTCGCCGGCTCGGGTGCGACGGTGGAGGCGGCGCTGGAGGAAGGGATGCGGGTGGTCGCGATGGAGAAGGACCCCAGCTTCGTCCCGCTGATCGCCTCACGCATCGACCGCGTCGCGATGCGGCACGCCGACCCCTGACCCGCCGGCCGGGCGTTCACCCGGAGCGGGTTGAGAAGACCGCGGAAGGAAGCAACCATCGAACGCTCGTGAGCGCCGCCTACCTCTGTGATGTGCGCGAGGCGTGCGCACCCGAGAGGCAGGAGGGATCATCATGGCGGAGCTTCCCGACGACGGCGACCACGGCGAGCTGTGGCACGTGCGTGTACCGGTCGTGTTCGAGATCGCCGCACGCTCATGGGCGCAGGCTCGCGGGATCGTCGATCAGGCGCTCACCTCACGGTCTGTCGGAGCCCTCTCCGCGCCCGAGGGACGCGAAGGCATCCGCGGCTGGTCGCATCAGGAGGACTCCTACCCGGGCCTCAACACGTCGGCGTCCACGCAGCAGACGTTCCTCGCAGACCTGACAACGATCGAGGTGCTCCGCACGCTCGTGGACACCGAGCCGCAGGAGCCGGGCACACTGCGCGTTCTGACCGACGCGGAGCTGCAGCAGCTGCGCATCACTTTGGCGGCGGCGGACCGGTACGTGGAGATCCCGAACCCGAAGTACCCCGAGTCCGGTCCGCTGTTCGCCGGCCACGCCAGCGAGGCGGCACCCGAGTTGCCCGAAGGGTTGTACGAGGGCACGGACTTCAGCGGGCGGCCGGTCCGACTCGCCGTGGGCCCGTCCCGCCTGAGCCCGCTCGGGCGCACAGCTGCAACCCTGCCTGACTTTGTCAACCTGATTTGGCCCCGGGGTGACGGTTTGAAGTGGCCCCGTCGTGGCGGCGGGTCGATGTGGGTGGCTGTCTGTTGTCAGGCGCAGCAGGAAGTGGGGAGTTCGTTGCGGAAGAGGTTCGCAGTGAGGCGGATGCCTTCGGCCATGGTGAGGTACGGGGCCCAGGTGTCGGCGAGTTGGGTGACGGTGAATCCGGCTTTGATGGCGTAGGTCGCGGCGAGCATCATCTCGCCGGCGGTGTCGGCGAGGGCGTGGACTCCGAGGACTTTGCCGGTGTCGGCGTCGGCGACGATCTTGATGCCGCCGCGGGTGTTGTGGTTGGCGATGGCTCTGGGCACGTCGGCCAGTCGCAGGTATCGGCAGGCGCATCTGTATCCGGCGGCGATGGCTTCGGCTTCGGTGATCCCGGCCGAGGCGAGTTGGGGTGAGGTGAACAGGACGGAGGGCAACCCGGTGTAGTCGACCTGCTCAGAGTGACCGAGGGCGTTGTGTGCGGCGATCTTCCCGGTCCTCGCGGCGACGTACACGTACTGGGGCACGTCGGTGACGTCGCCGGCGGCGAACACCGCCGGGTTCGTGGTCCGCTGTTGTTCGTCGACAATGATGAAGCCGCGGGTGTCGGTCGCGATGCCCGCAGTGGCGAGGCCGAGCCCGTCGGTGCGGGGGGTGCGGCCGGTGGCGACGAGGACGCGTTCACCGGTAGCTACTTTCCCGGTGCGGGTGAGGACTCGGACCAGGTCGTCGTGTGGGGTGATCGTTGCGGCGCGGTCGCCTATGACGGTGATTCCGTCGGTCAGGAAGGCTTTGCGGAGCTCGGAGGAGAGTTC
The DNA here is from genome assembly GCF_040702645.1 of Microbacterium sp. NPDC078814. Lineage (NCBI taxonomy): Bacteria > Bacillati > Actinomycetota > Actinomycetes > Micrococcales > Microbacteriaceae > Microbacterium > Microbacterium sp. NPDC078814. The sequence continues at coordinate 72,947 of NZ_JBFBLT010000010.1, read as the reverse complement.
TGGTTCGGCGTGCGGGGCGAGCCGGCCGATGATGGTGACCTCGACCCCGAGCCGGGCGAACAGCTGGGCCTGTTCGAGGCCGACGAATCCGCCGCCGATCACCACGAGCGAAGCGGGCAGCTCGGTGAGTTCCATCGCCGTGGTCGACGTGAGGTAATCGATCTGCTCGAGGCCGGGGATCGTTGGGATGGTCGGTTCGGCGCCGGTGGCGATGAGATACGACTTGGCGCGAACCGGTCGTCCATCGACGAGCAGTGTTGAGGGATCGGTGAATGTTGCGGTGCCGGGGAGGATGTCGAACCCGTAGGCGGCGGCGATGTCGGCGTACTTGGTCTGGCGGAGCATGCCGACCAGCTCATCCTTCTGCTGCACGAGCGCGCCGAGGTCGACGGCCCCAGCGGAGGTGGCGGCGCCGGGGAACGGGTTCGTGAGCGCGGCGTGGCGGGTGTGCGCGGCCGCGAGGAGTGTCTTGGAGGGCACGCAACCCACGTTCACGCAGGTGCCACCGAGCGTGCCCGATTCGATGGCGACCACGCTCGCCCCCTCGAGTCGGGCGTGGATCGCCGCGGACATCGCCGCGCCGCCCGTCCCGACCACCGCAAGATCGAACTCGTTGTGCTGAGTCATGATGCCTCCTCGGGTGGACCGGGCCGCACGTGCGGCCCTATGCGACAGAATGGACCTTCAAGCATGCTTGAAGGTCAAACTGACGGTGGAGGTGTCACGATGCGGATCGGAGAACTCGCGGAGAAGGCGAGGACGAGACCGTCGACGCTGCGGTACTACGAGGAGCGCGGGCTGCTGCAACCGCCGGAGCGCACCCCGGCCGGGTACCGCAGCTATGGTGACGAGACGGTGCAGCGGCTCGAGTTCATCGATCGGGCTCGCGCGGCGGGGCTCACCCTTGCGCAGACCGCGGGGATCCTCGATGTTCGCGACACGGGTGGTTCGCCGTGCGCTCACGTGCTGGATCTCCTTGACCGCCGGCTCGTGGAGATTGATGAGCAGCTCGAGCAGCTGCGCGCCCTACGAGGGAGCATCGTCGAGCTTCGGGCGCACGCGACGGCAACGGCGTCCGAAGCCTGCACGCCGGAGTCCATCTGCCGCTACCTCTGATGACTTTCGGATCGCTACTGCCGCTGACGGGTGTGGTTGAGGCGGTACGAGGTGGTGCCGGTTTCGATGATGGTGCCGTTGAACGTGAGCCGGTCGACGATTGCCGCACACAGGCGCGGGTCAGTGAAGGTCTTCGTCCACCCGCTGAACGACTCGTTGGATGCGATCGCGACGGAGTTCTTCTCTTCCCGCTCTGTGAGGACCTGGAACAGGAGTTCGGCGCCGCGTCGGTCGAGTTCCATGTAGCCGAGCTCGTCGATCAGGAGCAGGTCAACGCGTCCGTACCGGTTGATGGTGCGGGTGAGTTGTTTCTCGTCGGCGGCTTCAACGAGCTCGTTCACGAGCTTCGTCGCCAGGGTGTACCGGACGCGGAAGCCCTTCTCTGCAGCGGCGGTGCCGAGGCCGATGAGGAGATGCGACTTCCCGGTGCCGGAGTCCCCGATCAGACACAGCGGATCGCCGCGGCGGATCCAGTCCCCGTTCGCGAGCGTATGGATCGTTGCAGGGTTGACGTTCGGATTCGCGTCGAAATCGAAGTCCCCGAGCCACTTGTTCCTCGGGAACCCGGCTGCCGACACGCGGCGGACAACGGACCGGCGGTCCCGGTCGTCGCACTCGGCGAGGAGGAGCTCGGCAAGGAACCCTTGGTAGGTCAGCTGCTCACGTTCCGCGGCCGTGATCGCTTCGTGCATCACCGCCCGCATGGTGGGTAAACGGAGCCTGCGGCAGGCTTGGTCAACTGCGGCCGCGGCGGCTTCTTCGGTCAGCCCGCGCTGCCGACGCAGGGTCGTGGTGACATTCGTGGGGTTGCTCATGATCCGGCGATTCCTTCTCTCTCATCGGTGACCGGCGGTTCTGGTTCGGAACGTCGGTTAAGGAGATCGTCGTAGTGCGCGACGGATGGCAGTGGCCGCCGGTCGGCTGGGAGTCCGGCGATCACCGCGGCCGGATCCATGAGGCGACGCTGGGTCAGGCTGACAACTCGCTGCACGTCACGTCGTGGTTGTTCAACGCGATGACGGTCTGACTCGGGCCCGGCGGCGTGCAGTCGGGCTTCGACCGCGACGACGTCGGCGGACACCGCCCCGACCGTGAGGGCGGCACGGATCCCCGCGATCACGTCGACGGTTCGCATGGTCCTGTGGAGCAGGAGCACATCGATCAGAGCCCTTGTGCCGGCGCTGTCGCCATCGACCTTCCGCGCTTGCTGCCAGAACGCGTCATGCGCTGTCGTGAACACGCCGGCTTCGCGTGCACGGGCCAGCGCGGTGGACCCGGGCAACGCGCCGGGCTTGCGCCTGAGGACCTCGAGGTAGTGGTCAAGGTTGATCGACTCCCCGCCGCGGGCCACGACCCGCTCGTGCCGAGCGACCTCGGCGTGGCCGTCGAACACCACGAGTTCAGACGCCCGCAACGAGACCCGCACCTTCCGCCCGATCAGACGGGCGGGCACGGAGTACCTCGCCATCCGCACGGTGATCAGGCTCGAGCGGTCTACCCGCGGGTAGAGCACCAGGCCAGGATCGAACCGCTCGCCTGGCAATGGCGTAAGGCGGGCTTGTTCGTCGATGAAGTCTTGCCCGACAGTGCGGATCCGGGTGTTGATGCGTCGCTCGTTGTCGCGGGCGTCCCACCGGCGGATCTGCTCGTTCAACTCGGCGAGCGAGTCGATGACCGGCATCGGCGACAGCCAGGTGCGGCGAAACCGACCAACTTCGCCTTCGACGCCACCCTTCTCGTGGGCGCCGTCGATTCCGGGCTGGCAATAGAACGAGTCGAACCCGTAGTGCGAGCGGAACAGTACCCATCGGTCGTTCTCTACTCGGCTACGGCCCTTCCCATACAGCACCGTCTGTACCGCGGCAGTGAGATTGTCGTACCGGATGTGCCGGGTCGGGATCCCACCTATCTCGTCGAACGCGTCGATATGTCCTTCCAGGAACGCTTCCTGCGATTGCGTCGAGTACACCCGGTGCACCGCCTTCCCCGAGTGCGAGAGCCGGAACGTGAACATGTGGCACTTCGTTTTCACCCCGCCAAGGATCACCCAGACCTCGCCGAAATCGACTTCGGCTTCCTCACCAGGTGCGTGTTCCTGTGGGACGAACACCTCGACGCGGCGCCCGGCTGCGGCATCGATCTGGGCACGACGTACGCGCACGTAGTCGCGGACCGTCGAGTACGACAGTCCCGCCGCTTCGTGCTCGTCGACCAGCCGCGCGAGAACCCTTGTCGCCGTGTGCCGCTGCTTACGAGGCGCGTCCAGATCCTGAGTGAGCATCGCGTCGATCACCGCCTTGTACGGCCCCAGCCGTGGAGACATCCGTGACGGTATCTTCCGCGGCGGCGGAATTGGCGACGCCAAGGCCTGCCGCACCGTGCGACGGTGGACCCCGAACCTGTCTGCCAACGCGCGCACCGATAGCCCGTCGACGCGCGAGGCACGGCGGATATCCGCGAACAATTCCACTTTCGACCCCTGCCGGGCCCGCTCATCCTGAAGCAACACGAAACACACGCTCAGGTGGGGCCAGATCAAACCGTCAGAACCGCCCCGGCAAGTCAGAAAGTGGGGCCACTCCTAGCCGTCACTCCGGGGCCAAAACAGACTGACAGAGCCACCTGCCAGTGGGCAACGTGGACTCCCGTGCCTTGGCCCAGGTCGCCGAGGCGCTGCAGGACTACGACCGCACCCAGCACTCGTCCGCCGCACTGGAGCAGATCTCTCACCTGGTGCGGGCCGCAGGTCACGACGGCCTGGACTCCCGGGAGCTCCTCGCCAACCGCACGGCGAGGACACGGCCACAGTTCGTCACGGTCGGGGTGATCACGTGGTCCGACGACCCCGACGTCGAGCCCTCGATCCTCATCGGCTCTCGCAGCACCGATCTCGCCCGACGCGTCGCGACCCAGCTGTACGAGGAACTCGCAGAGTCCGAAGCCTTCGCCGGCGGCCGCGAGTTCATCGACAAGCACACACCGATCCAGCAGTGGAACACACCCGCGGATGTCGATCAGTGGCTCGAGGCTCTCGCCGACGAGACCCCGATGCCGCGGGCGACCATCACCCAACTGCCCGTCGCCGATCTGACAGGTCCCGCTGCGCAGTACGAGCGGGACCTGTCCTACGCGCTCGCCCGCCGTGCCTCGCAGCTCGCCGCGGAAGACGCAGCGCCGTCCCGCTCGCACGCCGGGCCGACTCCCGAGCTGTGACCTACCTGACCCTCAGCACGCACGGCAGGACGAGGAGCACACCATGACCGACGCAGCGCAGAAGTTCACCATCCCGGTCGTCTTCGAGGTCGCCGGCACGACGCGGGAGCAGGCGGCACAGGTGCTGCACACGCTGCTGTCCCGAGCGGACCGCTTGTTGACCGATGCTGCACCACTGCGCGAGCTCGGCGACGTCTTCTCCCCGCTGGAGGATCGATGGTTCCCCGAGGCCGGGCTGAAGCACATCGACGGGAACAGTCACGCCGACCTGCGGCTTCGAGAACCGCACGCGTTCGCCGACACTTATGCGGAGACTCCGGTGTTCGACATGCTCGCCGAGCTCTTCCCCGAGGAGCCGGACCCGGATGCGTTCCGTGATAAGCACGGTGTTGTGGATGAGAACGCGTACGGGGCGGCGTTCGACGAGTTCACCGAGCAGGCACTGAATATCGCCATGTACCTGCGGCGTCCCACCTACCTCCTCGAGCGCGTCGAGGAGGTCCAACGGCTACGCGAGGGCATCGCGGCCCTGCTCCAGGAACACCCGTTGCCGGCGGAGCCGCGCCGCCAGGACTACCTGGTCACGATCGCACCCGGCTACGAGGGTGAGATCGAAGGAGCCCGTTACGCCTGGGACCACACGCAGTGGCAGGCAGACTTCAACCGGATCGCTGCGGCCCGCGAGCAGCGGCTGCGCCTCCTCCTCAACACCGACACCGTGAACGCGACCTCCTCACCGCCCAACCGTCGCGTGGCGCCAGCTCAGCAGGGTGAGGGAGCCGAGCCAGAGACGAACGCGACGAGGCGGTCTGCTCGATCGACCACACCGGCCGTCGACGCCTCGCTTGCGCCTGCCCGCCCATCCGCAACGGAAGAGCTGTGGACCTACCGCGTTCCGGTTGAGTTCGAGGTCTCCGCGCACACCGCAGACGAGGCCCGCATCCTGGTCGACGACGGCCTGACCGGCGACGCTCCCGCGGGAACACCCGCGGCCGTCCAGCGGCGGCAACGTGTACTGGCGGATGGCGACGTGCACGGAGTGCTCGGCTGGCGCCACCTCGGAAACCACGACACACCCCCGGCGCCCTCCTCACGCCTCGAGCGGGGAGCACTGCTGTCAGACCTGCTGCGCGATCGCAGTCACCGGCTCACCGGGCACGAGGCCACCGGTGACCCGGAGGCAGACGGCCGCGGACTGCACCCGGATCTGCCTGGCCGGTGACCCGGTTACGTGTCCGGCCACTCGACGTCGCGTCCAGACGGGAGAAGTTCGGCAACCTCAAGCTGGAGTGCCTGCGCCAGGCGCACGAGCATCTTCAGCGAGGGGTTGGCCGGTGACCCCGGTTTCCAGAACCCGCGCTCGAGTTGCTGGTAGTGCGTGCGCGTGAGACCGGCCCGGTGGGCAAGGTTCTCCTGCGTGATATTCAGCGCGATCCGGCGACGTTGCAGTTCGATTCCGAGGTCCTTGGCGTACTCCTCCCAGGACGAAGGCGCGGGAGAGGAAGGCATCCCTCTACGCTGACGAGATCCACCTCTATCGTCAGCCAGAAATATCCGGCATAATCTATCTGGCTTGAGGTCTAGAGCCTCCCGCCTGCGCTCAGCACCATCGGCAGCGCTGCGATCGCCTGCTCCCCCGGCGCATCGGACGCGAGTGGTGCTCGAATCGCGCATCTTCTTTGCTCAAACGCGCATGTTGCATCGAATCGCTGGACGGAACTTGACCGTCGCGTTCGGATCGGTAGACGCCGCACCTGCGTGCTCGAAGCAACCAAGGCCCTGCGTCGAGGCCAGGTTAGCGGCTCCGGTTACCGACTGATGACGCGCACCTGACTCTTGCAGTTCGGCGCTCGTCGTCTGAGCTGCGGGAGGAGGCGAACATGATCGAGACGCTGCACGAGACCCTGAGCGCCGTGCGTGCGCACGACGGCACCATGCGCGAAGCCGCCCTGATATATGCGGCCGCCGGCCTGGACGTGTTCCCCTGCGTCCCGGGCGGCAAGCAGCCGCTGACCACGCGCGGATACCGAGACGCGACCACCGGTGCACGCCGCATCCGTGGATGGTGGGCATGGAAGCCGCAGGCGAACATCGGCATCGCCACGGGACAGGGGCTGGACGTGCTCGACATCGACGTGCATGCCGGCGGCGACGGCTACCGCACTCTCGAACGCCTACACCGCGCGGGCATGGTCCCCGGAGCGCTCGCCGCGGTGCGCACACCGTCCGGCGGCACGCATCTGTACTTCCCTTCCGATCCTGACCGGCCGCAACAGACGTGGTCACGCGGCACACGGCACGTCGACTTCCGCGGCACCGGCGGCTACGTCCTCGCCCCACCCTCGACAGTGATCGACCAGGGACAACGAACGGTATACACGATCCTCACGCTCAACGCGGAACCGCGCCCGGTCGACGGCGACCGGATCCGCGAGCTGCTCACCCCGATCCGCCCCCGCGTCGCCACACCACGAAGCGACGCAACGTCACGGGGCGGCGAAGAACTGACCCGCTGGCTCTTCGGCGCGGTCGACGGCAACCGGAACGCCAGCCTGTTCTGGGCATCATGCCGCCTGACCGAGCAGGGCTTCGACGAGCAGGGCATCCACGATCTTCTCGACCGGCCCGCGCTCGCCATCGGGCTCGGCGCCCGGGAGATCGAGGCGACCATCCGATCCGCCTGGCGCACCATCCAGCTCACACCCGCCACCGATGACGGGGGCCGGTCGTCCAGTGCGATCCGGGGAGCCGTGCGGCGATGAGAACGCCCGCCGCGTCCCGCACCGCCCGTCCGGCGGATGCAGGCGTGGCCGGGCCCGGAAACGGCGTGCCGCGCCTGGTGATCGCCAGCAGCGTCACCGGCACCCTGGTGCTTGCGCTCGGCGCGTTCTGGCTGTCCTTCACCACGCTGCAGGACCTGGCGATCATGGCCGGCATTCCCGCCGGGCAGGCGTGGGTGTGGCCGCTGATCGTCGACGGGGTGATCCTCGAGGCCACCATCTCTGTCGTCGCGCTACGCAACCAGGCACCGGCCGCGCGCCGCTACGCCTGGCTGCTGCTGGCCTCCGGCGCCGGCGTGTCCGTCGCGGCGAACATCACCCACGCGATCGTCGCCGCCGACGCCCGCGTGCCAGCAGTAGTCGCGGCACTGGTCGCCTCGGTCCCGCCCCTGGTGCTGCTGGCGATGACCCACCTGACCGTCGAGCTCACCCGCAACGCCGCCCCCACACGCAGCGACGCGACACCGCCGGCTCGTGAGGATGAGCGCGCCAAGCCGCGCGCCGAACGGACGCGGCCAGTGTCCGCGCAGCGGGAGCGAGCGCGCGGCGATCGCGAGACACGAGAACAGGCAGCGCGGCTCGCAGCCGACGGGATCTCGCAACGGCAGATCGCGGCACGGCTGGGCAAGCATCCGACCACGATCGGCCGGTGGCTGGCCGTACCTGACGAGGACACGGAAGGAGACCCGTCATGACCGACCCCACACCCTCTGTTCCCGTAGGCAGCGGGACCCCGCCCGACACCGAGCGCGCAGGTACGGAGCGTGCCGACACCAAGCGTCCCGATACGGAGCGCCCTGATATGGAGAGCGCGCACGTGATCGCCCGCCACGGCGACCCGAGCGTGGGCCGCACGCCCGCACCGGCCGGACACCCAGACACCCATGTGGAGTGGGTGCGTCCCACCGACATGGCCGCCCGTGCCGGCGCCCGCGTGATGGAGAAGACCGCGGACGTGAACCAGGACGTCCACGAGCTCGTCCGCCAAGCCTCCCGCGACGGCGCCGCCCGCATCCGCCGCGCGCTCTCTCACCGCGAAGCGGATCTCGTCCCTGATGTATCGACCAGCCCCGCACAGCCCGTGCTGGGCAGGCAGGGGGTGAGCCGGTGACCTCTGCCTGCCCGGGCAGCCACCCGACACCCGGCCCCGCATCCACTATCTGACCGACCACCCCACCGCCGCGACTGCGCGGCGGCCCCGTGCACCGCGACAGCACCTGGTGCGTCGCGGCGCCGCTCAGTGACGCCCGAAACGAGCGCCCCGCCTGGAGGCACACGCCACCGGTGAGGGCGCGGCGGGTCTTTCGCGGATGCGGGTTCATACCTCGCTTACACCCAGATCCGTTGAGGGAGTCGCTATGCACGATCCAACCGTCCCGGACCGGACGAGTCCGGACTTCACTACCCCGGAGGGCCTGCGCCAGGTCCTCATCGACCTGAACACGCACAACGCGTGGGCGACCAGCTCGGTGGCCGCCGAACTCATGGTCTACGCCACCGCGAAGTACACCCCGGTCGCCCGCGCCTGGCACCGCGACCCGGCCGACGCCGCCTACGAAGCCTTCATCGCCATGCGCCAGTCCACGACCGTGAAGGCCGACGACCCGTGGGCGGTCGTGACCCGCGCAGTGGCGCTCGGCATCGCCGCCGAGGCGCACGCCGACCGAGACATGACCAGCCAGGACAAGGCCCGCCGCCCCTCCAAGCGCCCCAGCGAAGAACCGGTACGTGCGGGGCACTACGAGGAGTTCTTCTACGACGTCCACCCGCACGCCACCGAGCTTGTGGGCGGCGCCGGCCGGGACGACGACGGGTCCGCGGACCCGGTGATCCGCACCGTGTGCGTGTTCCTCGTCGTCGCCGGGTGGCCCGCCAGGCAGGTCGAGCAGGCCGTGGACTACATCGCCCACCGCGTCGCGTCGCTGTCCTCCGGCGGGTCCGCGGTGGAGATCGTCTCCAAGGACCTCAGCATCGCCGTGCGCTTCGGCTACCGGCGCGAGGAGTGGGCAGAGCTGGTGCGCCTGCTCGTGGGGCTCCCTGCCGGGCGCCGCCGGGCCGGCAGGTACGGGCTGCTGGCGCGCGTGCTGCTCGGCGACGATGTCGCGGACCTGCTTTCCGACACCGCCCTGGTCGACGTAGCCCGCCGGATGGCGCCCGTACCTGATGTGCGGGAAGGACGGTGAGCGGGTATGGCGCGGGGGCACCTGGTCCTGGAGCAGGCGATCGGTCAGATTCGTCGCGGCTCGCAGTACCGGCGCGACCCGGACGAGGACCTCGACGAGCTGTGCGGTTCGTTGGAGCGGGTGGGGATCCTCAACCCGCCGGCGATCACCGAGGACGCAGTGCTGATCACCGGGAACCGTCGTCTGGCGGCGATGGAGCGCCTGGGTTGGCGGGTCACCCCGGTGTGGGTGGTCCCGGACGTGTCCGACAAGCTGTCCTATGTCCTGGCTATCCGTGACGAGCAGACCTTGCAGAAGGCCCTGAAGCCGTTGGAGCAGGCGGAGCTGTACGAGGAGCTGAAGGCCCTGTACGCGGAGGACGCGCAGCGTCGCGACGCCGCCACCCGGTTCGGGTCCCCGGTTCGTGACGCCCGCGTCGCCGAGGCAGGGGACGGGGGTGCCGAATCGGCACCCCCGTCAGGCGGCGGCAAAGCACGCGTGCAGGCAGCCCGAGCGGTCACCGGGCGGGACTCGCGGACCATGCTCGAGCAGATCAACGAGCTGCGCCGCATCGCCGCTGACGATGCGGAGGGCCCGTACGTGCGGCAGGAAGCGGCAGAGGCGCTGATCGAGCTGAACACCGACGGAAAGGTCAACGGCCGCTACCTGGCCGTCAAGACCGCGCAGAACCTCGCCGGGATTCGCCGTGCTGCCGAGGACCCGGACGTACCGGACACGGTGCGTGCGTCGGCGCGGCAAGAGTTGCAGACCCTGGAGAAGCTGGAGCGGCCTGCCGAGGTCGCTAAAGAATCCGGGCTGGCTCTGGCCCGCCTCACCCAGTTGCGCGAGAGCGCCGCTGGCGTGGAGCGGGTCGGGTGGAAGGACGCCGACCCGCTGCTGCGGGAGAAGCACCAGATCCGCAAGCTCGTCGACCTGCTGCGCCGCGAGCACGGCTGGTGGGACAGGTTCGACCCGACCGACTTCGGCCGCCACGCCGAACCGGACCAGTGGGAGCTCGTGGACACCTACATCACGGCGGCCGCGGCATTCCTGGACGCGGCGCGCACGGCACGGGAGGACACAGCGCATGCCGACGTTTGAGGACCCGGCGAAGGACGCCGACGAGCTCGGTGAGGCCGCTCGCGGGCTGGCGTATGCCACCCGGCGCATCCCTGGGCCGGAGGACACGTACCGGGTGCTGGGCTCGATGCACTACGCGCTGACGAGCGTGCAGCAGTCGCTTCGGCAGCTGGCGGACTGGCACGACCGGCACAGCCCGTTCGCGGCGACCGATGACGGAGACCGAGCCGCGGGCCAGGAGCAGGCGGCCAAGGCGTCGGGCTGGCTGACCATCGCCGCCGCATCGATGGACCAGGTCGTCCAGCTCGTCATGGCCGCACAGAGTGAGAACGGCCGGATCGCCTGGCACCCCGTGCCCAGCCGACTTGATCAGGCATTGGCGGATCGCTCAGCCTCCCTGGATGCGGAGACCCCTGTGACCGGCGACGCGCGGGAGGACTCGAGGCGCCGGTTGGAGTGACCTGCGCGGGGTGCGCACCTGAGAAGAGCCAGACGACTCGGACAGGAGGCACCCCCGTCATGACCGACCCCGCCACCACCGGCCCGGACCGAGGCCGCAAGCTCCGGCTGATCATCTCCCTCACCGTCGCCGGCGTCATCCTCGCCGTCCTGACCGGCGTCGGCATCTATGGGCTCGTCACTGGCCCGCCCACGCCGCGCCCGGGACCTGCCGACCCCACGGGACCCTCGACGCCGGGCAGGGTGGCGCCGGCGGCGCCGACGCCCGGGGCGACGGAGCTCCCGCCCTTGCCCGAGACGAGGAACCCGGAACGGTTCGCCGAGGCGGTCACGGAGGCGTTGTTCGTCTGGGACACCTTCACCACGTTCGCCCCGGATGATCATCGGGCGGTGCTGCTGGCGGCCGCGGACCCGTCCGGGGCCGAGACGCCCGGGCTGATCAGCGACCTGTCGAACTACCTGCCGTCCGCGGCGACGTGGAGAGACCTGCAGGAGTACCGCACGGCGCAGTGGATCGACATCGACCGCCTCTACGTCCCCGGCCAGTGGCACGAAGCGGTCGCCGCCGCCGACGGGCAGCTCGCCGAGGGACTCATCGCCTACACGGTCGAGGGCACCCGGCACCGCACCGGGGTCTGGTTCGACGAGGCGGTCACCTCCCAGCATCCGGTGGCGTTCACGATGTTCGTCTCCTGCCCGCCGGCCACCGACCGGTGCGTGCTGCTGCGCCTGTCGCAGCTGGACAACCCGCTGCGCTGAGGCGGTGTTGTCATGAAGAAGGCCTTGCTGCTTCTGCTGGTCGGGGTGCTGTTCGCGCCGATGTTGTCGCTGATCGGCGTCGGGGTGCTGGTGAACCCGGCGGTGACGAACCAGGCGATGTGCATCGCCAGCGGCGTCGTCCTCGGCCCGGTCCCCGACGAGCTCGAGGTCACCACGCGCGACGGGACGACGTTCACCTTGAACCGTCAGCAGCTCACCCACGCGGCCACGATCATCGAGACCGGCGCCCGCACCCCCGGGGTCGGACGCGACGGGATCCTCATCGCGCTGATGGCCGGCCTGACCGAGTCCACCCTCCGGCAGCTGGCGAACACCGGCGCCTACCCCGAGTCGGGCGAGTACCCCAACGACGGCAACGGGTCAGATCACGACTCGCTCGGGCTGTTCCAGATGCGGCCGGCCGCCGGGTGGGGCACGGTCGCCGAGCTCATGGACACCGGCTACCAGGCGCGCGCGTTCTACGGCGGGGCGGATGGCCCGAACTACCCGTCGCCGCGAGGGCTGCTGGACATCCCCGGCTGGCAGCAGATGGACAAGGGCGAGGCCGCGCAAGCGGTCGAGGTCTCCGCCTACCCGGACCGGTACCAGAACTACGAGCCCGTCGCCCGCGCCATCCTGCAAGTCCTCACCGCGGGAGGCGGCAGCGGCGGGTCCGGTGTGCCGGGCGATGCGAGCATCCCGGAGACCACGGCGCTGGTGTTCCCGCTGCCCAACGGCACCTACACGCATACCTCGGACTTCGGATGGCGCAGCGACCCGTTCACCGGCGAGCGGAGCTTCCACGCCGGCACCGACTGGGCCGCCATCGACGGCACACCGATCTTCGCCCTCTCCGACGGCGTGGTCAGCTACGCCGGGATGGCCGGGGGCACGTCCGGGCAGATCACCATCGAGCACACCATCGACGGCGAACGCATCGCAAGCGTCTACATCCACATGTGGGCTCACGGCATCCACGTCCAGGCCGGCGACCGGGTCGTCGCCGGCCAGCACATCGGCGACGTGGGCTCCAGCGGCCGGTCCACCGGCCCGCACCTGCACTTCCAGCTGCACCCCGGAGGCGCCGGCGCCTCCCCGATCGATGCGATCCCGTGGCTGGCCGACCACGGCGTCGAAGGGCTCGACGCTCCAACCAGCGGCGGACCGGGCTGCGCCTTCTAAGACCGCACCGCCCGGGCCGGGTGCGCACCTGTGCGGTGAGAAGCCTGCTGTGACGGAGAGGAAACCGCTGTGGATGTGTACCCGGACTTCGACGCCGTCGGCGGCCGCTCGACCCTGATCGGCATCGTCGGCGCCCTCCTGACGATCACCCTCATCGTCGCGGTGCTGATGCTGATCATCTGCGCCATCGTGTGGGCCGTCTCGTCCTCCACCGGCAACATCACCACCGCCACCCGCGGCCGGGTCGGCGTGTTCGTCTCCATCGGAGCCGCCGCGCTCGCCGGCGCTGGGGTGGCGTGGTTGAACTTCCTGCTGCGCGTGGGAACCACCCTCTGAGGCGGCCATGGCCGACAACGAGACCCAGCCCACCAGTCACCAGCTCGTCCAGCTCGTCGAGGAGGAGCACCGCCCCGGCGGTGCGTGGACCTACCACGCCGACCCGGACTGGTCACCCAGCGCCGCGATCGTGTTCCCCGAACGCATCCTGCTGCGGATCACCCCCGCCGCAGGCGATACCGGATACGTCTGGGGCGTGGAGGAATGGGACGGGCGCGACCAGACCTACCGGCCCGTCCGCGACGGCACCGGGTCGGCAGCGACGCCGGCGGAGATGATCGGCATCGCGTCATCGTTCATCGACGAGGAGAACATCGGTGAACCGCTGCCGGTGACCGCCTACCCGCTGGCCGAAGAGCTGGCCGAGCGCATCACCGCCGGCTACCCGGACGCGCACTGGCGGTCCTACGTCAACAGCGCCTACGGGAACGTGCTCGAGTATCCCGAACGGCGACGGCTGACGTTCTGGGACGAAGCGAACTTCATGGGATCCATCGACGGCTACACCTGGGTGATGGAGGTCTGGTCGGCCCGCCAACAGAGCTGGGTCGAGGTCGAACCGTTCAGCGAAGTCCTCTCGATCACGGAGCTGCGCGCCGCCATCAGCACGTTCCACGCCGAGACCGAACGCGACCTCGCCTACGAACGCGCAGCCACCACGAACGGCCCCGCGCCGTCGGTGGGCGGGCTCGCCCGCGACGCGGTGAACGCCTCGCACCTGGCGACACGGCTCACCGAGCAGCTCGCCGCACGCGCCGAAGACCTCGACCCGTCAACAGGCAGCACGGACCGCTCACGGCCGGGCACGCAGCGCAGTGCCCCCGCCGCGAGACGGCTCGGCCTCTAGCCGCAGAGGCGGGTCCGCACCTGTCGCAGTGAGCCCCGCACCGGGCCGGGCTCGCCGTCCGTGAAGGAGCCCCGCATGACCCTCATCCTCGACACCCTCGCCCAGGCCGCGACCGTGCTGCCGGCACAGGTCGACATCGACCCGAACGACTCTGGCCTTCCCGGCATCGCAGCTCTCCGCACCATCGTCGGCGCCGTGATGACCGTCGGACTCATCCTGTCCGTGCTCGCCCTGATCATCTCCGCCGTGGTCTGGGGCTTCGGCGCCAACAGCTCCAACCCCCACCTCGCCTCTAGGGGCAAGCTCGGCGTGCTGATCTCCTGCGGCGCCGCGATCATCACCGGTGCTGCGGTCACGCTGATCAACTTCTTCTGGAACGTCGGCCAGACCGTCTCCTGACCTGTCCCCTTCGACTGACGAGAGGAGGGGAACGGTATGGACGGGATCTGTGACGTCCCCATCATCAGCAACGTGTGTGACGTCGCCGGCGAGACCGCCGCGACACTGATCAGCGCCCCGTTCGACTGGCTCGCGGGGGCCATCGGGCAGGCCGCGTCCTGGATGTTCCAGGGCGTGTGGTGGCTGTTCGACACCACCACAATGGTCGACCTCACCGACCCGGGCTACATCGGCGTGTACAACGTGATCTTCGGGATCGCGGTGTTCATCATGCTGATCTTCTTCTGCCTGCAGCTGATCACCGGCCTCATCCGCCGCGACCCGTCCGCCCTGTCCCGCGCCGCCCTGGGTTTGGCGCGCAGCGTGCTCGGCTCGTTCCTGGTGCTCACCCTCACCACCACGCTGCTGGAGATCGTCGACCAGCTCACCATCGGCGTCATCCAGGCCACCGGCACGACGTTGGAGGAGATGGGCGCGAAGATCGGGCTCCTCGTCGCCGGGCTCACCGCGATCAACCTCAGCGCCCCCGGGGCCGGTGCGATCATCACGATCTTCCTCTCGTTCCTCGCCCTGGCGGCGGCGGCGATCGTGTGGTTCAGCCTGCTGATCCGCAAGGCGCTCATCCTCGTCGGTGTCGTACTCGCCCCGATCGCCCTCTCGGGCGGGTCATGGGACGCCACGCGGGGGTGGTTCGGGAAGTGGGCCGGGTTCGTGCTCGCGCTGATCTTCTCCAAGCTCGTCATCGCGGTGGTGTTCCTCGTCGCCATCAACCAGACCAACGCGCCGATCGACTTCGACCTGGCCTCGATCGCCGACCCGGTCGCGGGGATCGTGCTCATGTTCGTCGCCGCGTTCGCGCCATACATGGTCTACAAGTTCATCGCGTTCGTCGGATTCGATGCCTACCAGGTCATGTCGGCCGAGCAGGAGTCCAAGCAGTCCATGAACCGGCCCGTGCCGCTCCCCGGCAGGCCCGACGGACCGGCCCCGAAGCAAGTCCTCGACGGCGCCGGCGACCAAGGCTCCGGGAGCGGAGGCGGCGGCGGCGGACCGACGACCGCACCCGCGACCGGCAATCCGACTCCCGGCGGCGAGGCGGCCGGCGGCAGTGCGCCTGCCACAGCAGCTGGTGGAGGATCGGCCGCTGCGGGCGGTGGTGCGGCCTCGACCGGAGGAGCAGCCGCAGCCGGCGGCGGCGGAGCAGCCGCGGGCGCTGGAGCTGGCGCGGGGGCTGCCGCGGGACCCATCGGCATCGCCGCGGTCGCTGGCGCGAAGGTCGCCAAGGGATCCGCCGAGGCGGGTCCCAAGCTCGGCAGCATGGTGGGGCGCAGCGCCGAAGGCCACGCCAGTGCGGCGCAAGAGGGCCAGACGCCGCCACCGGCGGGCCAGCAACGGCCCGACCAGCAGCAAGCCGCCTCTCCGCCTCAGCCCGCCGCGCCCGCGCAGCAGGCGACACCACCGGCCAACGGCGGGGCCGGTTCGCCGCAGCCCCCGGCGAACGCGCAGTCGCAGCAGCGACCCGCTCAGGGGCGACAGGCGCAGGCGCCGGCGACCGAGCCGCAGCAGCCGTCGCCGCCGCCGCGACGCACCTCACCACCACCAGCGGCGCCGCCCCCGACGGATCCGGGCGAGCGGTAGCCGCTCTCATCGGACGCGTCGAGAGGAGGTGAACCCGCCCGCCCCAGGAGCGGCGGCGCACGGACGGCTCGGTCAGCTGTAGCGACCCGACCGAAGCCCCGGAGCGTCGCCGCTTCTGCACGTCCCCGGCCGGTACCGAGCGCGTACCTGGCAGACGACCACCCGTATGCGTCGTCTGAAGGAGCGCCATGGCCACCACCGACTTCGAGCTGAGCCCGGTGAAGTTCTCCCGGCTCACCACCCGCGGCATCATCCTGGGCCTGTCCCTGCCGCAGGTGATCGCCCTCGCCACCGGCGCAGTCATCTTCATCGCCGCCCTCTACTCCGGCGGCCCCGCCGCCCTCTACACCGCCCCGGCATATCTGACCCTGGCAGCTCTGGCGGTGGTCGGAGTGGGCGGGCGGAAGCTGATCGAGTGGGTGCCGATCACCGGGCACTGGGTCTGGCGCAAGGCCGCCCGGCAGACCGCCTACCGGCGCCGGATCGTGAAGCCCCGCCCCGCCGGCACCCTCGCCCTCCCCGGAGACGCGGCGGCGCTCCGTCAATACGAAGACCCGGAGTCCGGGGCGGTCATGGTGCACGACCCGCACGCACAGACCCTCACCGCGGTGCTCGAGGTGACCCACTCCGCGTTCGTGCTGATGGACCCCGGCGAGCAAGAGCGGCGCGTGCACGGGTGGGGACGAGTGCTGTCCACCGTGTGCCGCTCCGGTCGGATAGCCCGGGTGCAGGTGCTCGAGCGCACCGTCCCGGACTCCGGATCGGGGCTGTCGCAGTGGTGGACCGAGCACGGCCGTGATGACGGGTCCTGGGTGGCGCAGACCTACGCCGAGCTCATCGAACGCGCCGGCCCCGCCGGCGAACGCCACATCACCACCCTGTCGCTCGCGCTGGACATGAAGGCCGCCGGCCGGCAGATCCGCTCCGCCGGCGGCGGCATCAAGGGCGCCGCCGAAGTGCTGCGGCAGGAGATGCACACCCTCGTCACCGCGCTGCGCGCCGCCGACCTGAAGCCCTCCGACTGGTACACCCCCGGCGACCTCGCGGTGATCCTCCGCACCGCCTACGACCCCCAAGTCGCCGCCACGCTCGATCGGGCCGGGGACATCGGCCGCGACCTTGCCGCCGCCGGCCCGGTCGCAGTCGAGGAGACCTGGACCCGGCTCCGGTCGGACTCCGCCCACCACGCGGTGCTGTGGGTCTCCCAGTGGCCCCGGTCTCAGGTCTACCCGGGATTCCTCGCCCCGATCCTGCTCTCCAGCGGTATCCGTCGGGCGGTGACGCTGCTGTACGACCCGGTGCGCTCCGACCAGGCGGCCCGCGACATCCGCAAGAAGAAGACCGAGTACGTCTCGGACGCCGCGCAGCGGCAACGGATCGGGCAGATTGAGGACGCCTCCCAGTCTGCGGAGTACCAGGACGTGTTGCAGCAGGAAGCCGACCTGACGGCGGGGCATGGAGTGCTGCGCTACACCGGATTGATCGCGATTTCCGCACCGAGCGTCGACGAGCTCGACGCCGCGGTCGCCGCGATCGAGCAGGCCGCGATCCAAGCCTCCTGCGAAACCCGGCTGCTGGTCGGCCAGCAGGCCCAGGCGTTCGTCGCCGCCGCGCTGCCGCTAGGCCGCGGCCTCTGACCCGCACCTCACCACCGCAAGCACAGGCAGCAGAAGGGAACGGTGTGCGCATGGGCACGGATGACACCCGCAGGAAGCTGTACTCGACCGTCCTGGTCGAAAACGGCAAAGGCGACCGCAAAGCACGGCGTCAGCTGCAACGAGCGGCCCGGCAAGTGCTCACGCAAGACCAGGCGACCACCCGCGCGGAGACCAGGGCCCGGTACGAGGCCGAACGCGCCGAAGCCCGCGCCACGACCTACCTGCCGCGCGGCGGTGAACCAGGACCGGCCACGCTGCGATCCCCGCGACGATTCCGGGTCCCCGCCCACCAGGACACCTCGGCCACGCTGCAGGGCGCGTACCCGTTCCTCGCCGAAGGCGGCCTGGGCGCGGACGGAGTGTTCGTCGGGCAAGACCTCTACAGCTCCGGCTCATTCGTCTACGACCCGTGGGTGCTCTACCAGCGCGGCATCATCACCGCCCCCAACATCGTGCTCGCCGGGATCGTCGGATCGGGCAAATCCAGCCTGGCCAAGAGCCTCTACACCCGATCGATCCCGTTCGGACGCCGCGTGTACGTACCTGGGGATCCCAAGGGCGAGCACACCGCGATCGCCGAAGCAGTTGGCGGCAAAGCCATCATCCTCGGGCACGGCATGGGTAACCGGCTCAACCCGCTCGACGAGGGATACCGTCCCGGCGGGCTCACCGACCACGAATGGTCAACGACCGTCGCCGCCCGCCGCCGCGATCTCATCGGCGCCCTCGCGGAGACCGTCCTTGAACGCGCGCTCACGCCTCTAGAGCACACCGCGATCGACGTCGCCCTCCGCGCCACCATCACGCAGAGCTCGGTACCGATCCTGCCGATGGTCGTCGACCGCATCCTCGCCCCCGACAAAGCCGAAGACGCCGACGGACGTCTGGCCGAGGACGGACGCATGGTCGGACACGCGCTGCGACGCCTGGTCGCCGGCGACCTGCAAGGGCTGTTCGATGGACCCTCAACGGTCCGGTTCGACCCGACCCTGCCGATGATCTCCCTGGATCTGTCCCGCGTGGTGGAGAACTCGACGTTGATCAGCGTGCTCATGACCTGCTCGTCGGCGTGGATGGAATCCGCGCTGCTCGACCCAAACGGCGGACAGCGGTGGGTCGTCTACGACGAAGCGTGGCGGCTCATGTCGCACCCGTCCCTGCTGCGCCGGATGGACGCCCACTGGCGGCTCGCCCGCCACTACGGCATCGCGAACCTGCTCATCTTCCACAAGCTCACCGACCTCGAGAACGTCGGCGACCAAGGCTCCGCCATGCGAGCCCTCGCATCCTCGCTGCTCGCCAACGCCGAGACCCGGATCATCTACCGCCAAGAATCCGACCAGCTCGGCGTCACCGCGCAGGCACTGGGCCTGACCGGCACCGAACGGAAACTGCTGCCCTCCCTGGGTACCGGACAAGGCCTCTGGCGAATCAAGGAATCCTCATACGTCGTGCAACACCAGCTACATCCCGCGGAGTTGCAGGCCTTCGACACTCGGTCTCGGATGCTCGATCCCGCCGTCCGCAGTCCCTCCGGCGCACCCCTCGGGGATCGTGCAGGGAGCGGGCTGTGATCGGTCGTGGACGCCAGCGTAGGCCGCCGGGGACGGTGCCGCCAGTGCTGCCGCAGATCATCGCCGAGGTCGTCTCCGACGAGCACGTCGTGCTCACCGTCAACGGCAAACGCCTGTCCGCGACACCGACGCGTCGTGACGAGCTCGGACAGGCGATCGCCGAGCTGGTAGCCCGGTTCGCCAGCCCGACGCGGGTCGAGGTGCGCGAACTGGACGGCAGCGTCTACGCCGACATCCTCACCCCGAACCCTGACGAGCCGGCCGCACTCGAGGACGCTCCGACGCCGACGCGGCCGGTGCTGGTCGAGTTCACCGCCGCGGGTTTCGTCCCCGGGGAGGACGTCGCGATCGCACTCGTGCTCCGCCATACCTCCGCCGCAGGCAACGGCACCGCCCGCGCCCTCCTGGACCGCGCCGAGCATGCCGTCGTGACCGGGGAGGTCGTGCTGCTGGGTCGAATCTCCGGCACCACCGCAGTGCGCCGCGTCGACTGAACGTCCGCACCTGGTTCCTGAGCTCGCCGAGCGGCGGCGGGCTCAGGAAGGACGTCACGCTCATGCCTCCCACTGCCGGACCACGGCCCGCGAACGACGCGCTCATGAACATTGCTCTCGGTGGCCTCGTGGTCGTCGTCGCGTTCGGCGGGGTCCTCGGTCTCGCCGGCAGCATCGCCGCGTTCCTCACCTGCCACCCGCAGCCCACCGCGGGCATCACCGACGGCCTCGGCGTGCTCGCCGCCCCCGCAGACCCAGGCACAGTCCTGGGCACCCCGGACCTGAATCCCTTCGCCTACTGGGCCGTGGTCGTCCTGCTCCTGGGAATCCTCGCGACTGCGGCGCTGTTCGTGTTCCGCGCGATCCGCGCCGCACGATCCACCACCAACCCGAATCACCTGGCCGGGACCGCGAGCGGCGCGGAGATCGCTCGCGTCGCGTCACCGCGAGCGCTGGTCAAGCGTGCGAACACGCTGCGGCCCTCGGTCACCGGCAAGCCTGAGCCGGGGGACGTCGGTTACCTGCTCGGCACGAGCAAGGGCGGGCAGGTCTGGGCGACCGTGGAGGACAGCATCCTGCTGGTCGGGCCTCCACGGTCGGGGAAGGGGCTGTTCGTCCTGATCAACAGCATCCTCGACGCGCCCGGCGCGGTGATCACGACGTCCACCCGACCGGACAACCTCACCGCAACCCTGCGTGCGCGTGAGCGCAAGGGGCCTGTCGCGGTCTTCGACCCGCAGCAGCTCGCCCCAGGCCTGTCTGCCGGGATGCGGTGGTCACCAGTTTGCGGCTGCCAGGACCCGCTGACCGCGATGATCCGCGCCAAGGGCCTGGCCACCGCCACCGGCTTCGGCGGCGTTCAAGATGCCGGCTTCTGGGAAGGCAAGACCACCGCCGCCATCCAAGCCTTGTTGCACGCGGCCGCGCTCGACGGCCGTGACGCGCGAACCCTCTACCAGTGGGCGCTCAACCCGACACTGGCCGGGGACGCCGTGCGCGTCCTGTCCACCCATCCGGGAGCCGCGGACGGATGGGCAGATTCCCTCGACGCGATGGTGCAGGCCGACCCCCGGACGCGGGATTCGATCTGGCAGGGCGTCTCCCTCGCCCTCGCTTCCCTGGCCGATCCGCGCGTGCTCGATGCCGTCTCCCCGGCGCCGGGTGAGGAGTTCGACCCGGAGTCGTTCCTACGTGACGGGGGCACCCTGTACCTGCTCGCCACCGGAGCGGGGGCAGGGGCGTCGGCGGCGCTGGTGGCGGCGTTCATCGAAGACCTCGTCGAAGCCGCCCGCAAGATCGCCACACGGTCGCCCGGCGCACGGATGGACCCGCCATTGCTGCTCGCGCTGGATGAGATCGGCAACCTGTCGCCGTTGCCGTCACTGCCCACGCTCATGGCCGAGGGCGGCGGCACGGGGATCACGACTCTGCCGGTGTTGCAGTCCCTGGCGCAGGCGCGGGAGAAGTGGGGCGAGAACAACGCCAACGCGATCTGGGACGCCTCCATCGTCAAGATCATCCTCGGCGGCGCCTCCAACTCCCGGGACCTGCAAGACCTCTCCACGCTCATCGGAGACCGCGACGAGACCACCGACAGCGTCACCACCGACGCCTACGGCTCCCACTCGACCCAACGATCCGTCCGGCGCCTCCCGATCCTGCCACCCGATGTCCTGCGCACCCTGCCCTTCGGCACCGGCGTCGTCATGCTCCGCACCGCCCGGCCCATCATCACCAACCTGCGTGCGTGGCCGCGCCGCCGTGACGCTGACCAGCTGCACCGCGACCGCACCGAGATCGAGCAGCGTCTCCGCGCAGGGGCCTGAACACACGGTCCGAGTTCATACCTGACCTGTGACCCCGCATGAGCGGGCGAACCGATCAGACCCTGAAGGAGGGTTAATGGCCATTCCCACCCGCGAGGCCCTATCAGGGTTCATCGCCACCGACCCGCAGCTGACCGAGACCACAGGCGGCGGGCACCGGTTCTACGCCCGCGTCGGCATCGAGCAGTTCCAGCGCAACGAGGACGGCTCATTCACGCAGCTAGAGAGCGAGTTCACCAACCTCGTCATGTTCGACAAGGCCGCCGAGCGCGCTGCGGAGAAGTTCCAGAAGGGCGACAACTTCATCGCCGAGGGCCGTAGCAACGTCCAGGAGTACCAGGGCGATCAGCGCGAGCAGTTCATCGCCTCCCGCATCGGTCACGACAACAACCGCACCACCTACACCGTCGACCGGACCCGCCAGGAACGCTCGAGCACGAACCGTGAGGCGCCGGAGCGGGCGGTCGGGGAACGCGACCCGGCCGCCGTCGCGCTCGCCCAGCGCGAGCAGGCCCTCCAGCCCGAGACAGCCGCCCCGAACGCCTCTGTCCCGGCCGATCGCGCAGCGGTCGCCCGATAGGCCGGGTGCCGCCGGCGGCCCCGCAGCCACCCGCCGGCGGCACCCTTCCCCCGTTCCCACCGTGAATGAAGGATCGCGATGCCTGACATGACTGACCCAGAGGTACCGGCTCCGGACGATCCCGGCGACGAGGTGCGCCGGATCGTTGAGGAGCAGTACGCCCAGCACATCAACGACGTCCTCGGCGAGGTGCCGCGGCCGATCAACTGGCGGAGCCTGCCGCCCGAAGATCTGGAGCACGAGCTGCTGGAGCTCAACGCCTGGGTCGACTGGCTCCGACACGAGTACGGGCTCGCGGCTCAGATCATCCCGCCGATGTGGCACCGCCATCCCGAACTGCTCTGGGAACTCTCCGCCCTTCGCCAGCACTGGCTGTTCAGCTACGACCCACAAGCCAAGGGAAACCAGGCATTAGCCTGGCACCACGACTTCGGCCTCGCCCGCGAACGGCTCCGCGACTGGGTCACCATCTCCGGCACGCGCCTCGACCGCGACCGGCCCACCCGCATTACACCGTGGCCCGGTGGTGAAGCCGAGGGCTGGGCGGAGCCCGACATCACCGAGCGGCCCGTGACCGCGCGGACCGAGGACTTCCTCGCCTTCGTGGAGGAGCAGATCCGCGACCGGCAGCAGGAGCAGGACGCGACAATCCGGGAGATCGTGAACACGGACTGGAGCGACCGGCCATGAGCGAGACGATCACCGAGCCGAACCTGGTGTCGCCGCTACTGGACAGCCGGGAAGTCGCCGCCTACCTGAAAGTCTCGGAGGCGACGTTGTCGCGGTGGCGCACCGACAAGAAGGGGCCGCCCTTCCTGCGGATGGGCGGGATCACCCGATACCGCCTCGACGCTGTCGAGGCGTGGCTGGCGTCGCTCTCCGCCGATGAGCACAGCTGAAAGCGCACCGGCGGTCCCGCCCTTCGGGGTGAAGGTCACCACCGACCTCGAACACCGCACCTCCGGCATCCGGGCACGAGCACGTTGGATCGACCCACAGACCCGACGGCGGGTCGTGCGCGCACTCGTCGTCTCCGACGAGGAGGCCGCGAAGGCGTTCTTCCGCGATCTGCTGAAATCCTCGGAGATCGGCATCGACCGCCGCATCACCTTCGCGGACTACCTGGCGACCATCGGAGATCGGTGGACGCGCGGCCTGGACCCGACATCGACCGCCGACGGCTACAAGGTCGGCCTACGTCTGCGCGTACTCCCCGCCCTCGGGCACCTGCCGCTCTCGCAAATCACCGCCGGGATGATCGACCGCACCATCGACGACTGGGAGAACGTGCACTCCGCCTCGACGATCAAGAACAGCATCGCACCGCTCGTGCGCGTGCTCGACGAGGCCGTACGCGACGACGTGCTCACCAGCAACCCGGCCCGCAACAGGTCCCGGCGCAGCCTCGGCAAATCCGCTCTCATCATCCCCGTCGAACACACCTCGCCGCGCGCTCACGCCCTGCCGGACCTGGCGACGCTGAACCGGCTCGCCGAAGCGTGTGGGCAGGTCCACCAGAGCTACTCCGACTTCGTCATGCTCAGCGCGCTCCTCGCCTCCCGAGGTTCCGAGGTCGCCGGGCTCCGCGTGGGCGACGTCAACGCGGAGACGAACATCGTGACCATCGAACGGCAGACCTACCCCGGGTCCGGCGGCCTCGTCACCAAGCAGACCAAAGGACGGGCCGCGCGCCCGGTCCCGATCCTGAACGCGCTCAAGCCGGTGCTGGAGCGTCTAGCGGCGGACCGCGAGCCCGACGAGCGGCTGCTGCGCGGCCCCCGTGGCGGCGTCCTCACCACAGCGAGCGTGCGCGACGCCACCAAATGGGACGACCTCGTCACCGAGCTCGGACTGCCCTCGCTCACCCGACACGGGCTCCGGCACACCGGCGCGACCTGGATGGCCGACGCGGGCATCCCGCTGCACGTGCTGCAACGCATCCTCGGCCACAAGTCCATCGAGACCACCCGCGGCTACCTACACCCCGACACCCGCCACCTCGCTTCCGCCGCCGAGCAGGCCAACGCATTCCTCGACGCCCAAGAACAGCGGCAGGCACCCTCCCGGACCTCCGCCGCAACGCGGACCTCACCGCACCGCTGATCTCTGTCGCGAGCGTCGAACGGGGCGCCGGTGTCCCGGCTGTGTCCCGGCGCTCGGCAACCACCCACTCCTCGACATCGTGACGCAACGGGATCCAGTCCACGAAGGTCCCCATAAACCCTCGGACGAGAACGACGAAGCCCAGGTGAGAAATACGCTCTCACCTGGGCTTTACTGTCGGGATGACAGGATTTGAACCTGCGACCCCCTGACCCCCAGGTATCCCGTTCGCCCCGATTCGTTGATTTTCTGGGCATCTCTGCCCGTCAAACCGCTTCATTTCAGAAAGATTCGAGAAGCCGATAATTGCATCGCGGTGCGTTGTTTGCTGCGCTGCCCGAGTCAGCATGATCCCGGAGTACGCCTGTTCGCCAATCCGCATCGTCGTGATGCTCTGTTTTAACAGCGCTCTGAGCGAGTCGAGTGTGTACTCGACAACGTCTTGTTCTCGCTCGCTGCCGGGCACATCGGCGATTGCCACGTTCGCAACCGTGCCTGAAGTCAGCTTCCGTGACTTGTAGCGGATCCCAAGAATGGCGTTCGGGTCAGTCGTGTTGGCTCCGAAGACCCAGAGAGAATGGACAACGGCGTTCCGTTCTGTGCGCCCGGATGAGCACCTCGCGATGAACTGCTCCACCTTTCTCACACCGTTTGTTTCAGAAAGCGGAAGATGTTCGATGCGATCTCTTAGGTACTCGATTCGTGCATGCACGCTGACAACGCGACCGAGGATCTCGAAGAACTCAGGGGGTGGAGTGCGACCGAAGGTACTGAGCGGAACTCCGAAGGGGTCTACCTCCAGACCGTGGCCCGACGGCCAAGGCAGTTGGGCAGCCTCATCGTTTCTATCCATGATCCTCAGTTTGTCTATTCCCAGCTCGAACAAGCGGAGACCACCCGGATTCTCTCCAACACCAGCTCGGTTCGATACCCCTCATACTTGAGAAGCGCCGGACGTCCCGGGGTATGGTCGGCGCATGGAGTTTGACCGGATACCGGGACCCAACGGCCTGGAGATTCGAGTACCTCGCGACGAGGGGTACCGGACCTGCGGAGAGTGCGGAGCTGACTGCGCCCCTGACCCGCATGCTGGCACCGAAAGCCTGGGGACGCGGATCGCATTCGTTTGCCCCGAGCATGGAGTGCAGTCAATAGTCGACCCTTTCGAAGACATGCGGTGACCCATGGCCGATAAGCGCTCACTGCGGGAGAAGCCTCTGATGAGATCCTTACGCCGCGGGCGATTCTGAGCCCTCTTGCTTATCGGTGATCGACGCTGGAGGTACTGGTTCCGTACCGAATGCCTGGTCCAAGAGCGAGGCCGTCTCTGGGTTCACGGTCTCGTTGCGGCGGATGTAGTGCTCTCGAGTGATCGCGGGATCGCTGTGACCGAGCAGTTCGGACGCGAGTTGGAGACCCCCGATCTCGTTGATGGCAGTGGCTGCGGTGCGGCGGAACCGGTGTGGCGTAACGTCGGGGATGCCCGCGCGTTCCATGACATCGCGAAGCTGTCTTCGGACGTTGTTCGTCGTGTGCGGGGTACCGATGCGGGTTGAGAACAGGAGTGCGTCCGGGTGGGTGAACCGGATCCGTTCCAGCCTTGCCTGGACTGCGCGGAGCGCGAAGCTCGGAAGGGCGACTCGACGCACCGAGCGGGCTGTCTTCGGGTGGTCCTGCCGATGAGTGGACTCCCCCTTCCTGCTGATGATCGTGCCGCAGATCCGCGCTGCAGGGATCGGCGCGCCGAGATCGAGATCCCCGAGACGGATCGCGAGTACCTCGCCGATACGGGCGGAAGTGCCGAGGAGCACCTCCACGATCTGACCGAGTTGCCCATCGGGACGAGGGCCGGCCGTGACCTCCCGCTGCTCCCACGTCCTGATACCGGATCGGATTGCTGCGATCTCTTCCCACGAGTAAACGTCCGGGGTTCGCGCTGGACGGCGGAGGCGCGAGACGTGATCCATCGGATTGCGCGGCAGGATCTCATGCCTGACCGCGAGAGCGAGGGCGAGGCGCAGGACGACACGCGCTTGTCGGGCACGGTTATAGCTCTGCTTCGCGAGCTGCTTGAGGAAGTAGTCACAGCGTGCGACACCGATTTCCCGGAGCGTGACGTCTTTGAAGAACGGGAGGACGAGGGTCTGCATGTTCCGCTCATACAGGAGCCTCGTTGTTCGGGAGAGTCGATCTTCGAGTTCCATGTCTTCCAGCCAATAGGAGACGAGCGCGGGGAACGGGCTGTCTGCGGTCATGCCGGAGAAGCCTGGTTGGAAGAGGTCTCGCTCGGCGAGCTTTTTCTTCAGGGCGCGTTCGGCTGCCGCGCGGGTGTCCGCGGTGACTTGGACGTGGCGGCTCTTGCCGTCCCAGTCGCGGTATCTCGTGCGGGCGACGTACCGCTTTGAGCGGTGCGGGAGGTTGCGATGACCCCGAAGGTGCCGATCGGGGTGCGAGGTCTAGCCACGAATCGCTACCTCCACGCTCAGAGCTTCCTGGAGCGGCGAAGTGGTGCTGTTGGTGTTATCAATTTGCGAAGGCTGCATCCTTCAAGTCTGACGAAGGCCGGCCCATCGCCGCGTCTCCGATCAGCCCGAGAATACCGGCGTGCGGCGTTCCCGTAGGCGTGCCCGTGCGAGGAGGTAGAGGCTGACGGGGCCGATCCCGAAGAACTTCAGTCCGTTCCAGACCAGCAGGAAGAACAGCAGGTAGAGCGCCGGGTGCCAGCCGCGGTCGATGAGCGTGATGCACATCGCGGCGGCGAAGAGGTAGACGCCGCCGAGGAGCATTGCGGGGACGCCCCATTTGAGGCCCTTGCGGGTGCGGATCTTGTCGAGGAGGATGTTCGTCGGCATCCGGCGGCGCAGGAAGATGCGGGTGCGGATGCTGGCGTTCCAGAGGTACTGGATCAGGTTCATGATGGCCTCACAATCACACGGAGGGTATGCGCTTCGGTGCGGCTGGCCCTGTGTGGTGAGTGCCCCGCAGAGGGGGCGGTCTGCTTCACCCATCCAGCGGATGGGCTCGGCGCGTGGTTTGTCCTGCCACTTCTCAGTCTACGCTCGTCGCACGCCGGGCGGAAGAGCCTCATCCTGCGGCAGCGCGGCGCCGGGCGCCTGGGCTATGCGAGTGTGCGGCCGTCGCGTCGGGGCTGCTCGCCCGGGGCCGCGGGCTCGATCGTCTCGGTGGCGTGGGTGAGGGTGGCGCGGGTGCGTTCGTAATCGAGGCGTTGCGCGTCGTCGAGCGGGATCGTTCCGAGCGGGCTCGACGCGGTGATGCCCCACCGATCCCGGTACGCGGCGACCGCCCGCACCACCACCGCCCGGGCCTCCGGCGTGAGCCCGTCCAGCCCTGCCGCCCAGGAGGGCGGCAGGGTGAGGTACTGCTGTGTGAGGGCGTCGAGGCGCTGCTCCATGAGCTCCTCCCGCTCCTGAAGCGCCTGGCGCATGTCGGGGCCGGTGATTCCGGTGGCGCGGGGCACGAGGCCGGCGATGCGTCCGGTCGCGCGGCGGGTTGAGGGCGGGTAGGTGGTGGTGATGCGGTGAAGTCGGTAGCGCAGCAGCGATCCGAGATCCTGCACATCTTCGAGGCCCCCGGCGTGGATGATGCGCGGCAGGAGGTCGTCGATGTGATGGCCGTCGGCTTCGAGCCTGCGCAGCTCGGTCGTGAGGATCCCGAACGCGTCCGTCTCCACGAGCTCATCGATCGCCTCCGGGCTGAGGCCGCCGGTTTCGAGGAGCCGGATCCACCGTTGTTGCCCGGCGGCCTGGGCGATGGTGTCGTATTCGGCGGCGAGCTGCTCGAGCGACCCCCACATGTCTTGTTCGACGGTGATGGTGTCGTGGGCGGAGAGCTCGGCGCCGGGGTGCTGGAGGATGCCGTAGAGGATACTGCGGGCGGTGTGCTGCAGATCCTGGCGGTGCTGGTGCTCTTCGAGGTGATGCTGATCGGTCGCGACATAGACACTGTTGGATTCGCGACCCCGCGTCATCGCGACATACAGCGACTCCCTCGTGACCTCGGGTGAGTGGACGATCGCGTGCGCGGTGTCGACGGTGGAGCCCTGGGCGCGGTGCGCGGTGACGGCGTACCCGAGCTCGACGTGCTCGGCGACGTAGGCGGCGGGCAGCGTGATCGTGGTGCGCCACCGAGATTTCGCCCTCCGCACCGTCAAGGATCCGTCTTCGTTCGCGCGGGCGACTTCCCACCGGTCACCGTTCTTCACCCACCCCCGCCCCAAGGTGAGGCGGCGATCGTTCCGGCGCGTGATGATGAGGTCGCCGCGGGAGGCTTCGTTGCCGTCGTGGAGGCGCACCCCGTCGAGCGCAACATGGCCGGCGAGGATGCGGTCGGTGCGGGCGCGGGTGTTGAGCTCGGAGACCGTGTCGAGGGTTTCAGCGATCAGCACCGTCGTCTTCCCGGCCTCTTGATCTGCCCGCCACGCTTGGTAGGCGGCTTCGAGGATCTCGTCATGCCCACCCGGCACCACCCGGCCGTGCCCGAGGTAGGTGTCGATGACGTCGGTGTCCCCAACCCGCAGCTGCAGGGAGGCGTGCTTCTCCCAGTCGTTGCGGAAGCGGCGCACATCCACCAGCTCGGGGGCGTCGCCGCGGTCGCGGACGAGCATCCCAAACGCCCCGCCCGCGTCCACCGCGGCCAGTTGCGCCCAATCTCCTACGAGCAGCACCTTCGCCCCGACGCTCTGGGCGTGGGTGGTGATCGCGTCGAGCGCGAACGTGCCCGCGAGCGACGCCTCGTCGATGATCACGAGCTGCCCGGCCGTGAGGTTCCAGGTTCCGCGGCGGTGCTCGTGCAACCATTTCGCCGTGTTCTCCGTACCGATCTCCAAGTCGTCGGCGAGGACGTCCGCGGCACCCGCCGACGGTGCGAGGCCGATCACCGATCCTGCCCCGTACCGGCGCTCCCATGCGCGCCGGAGCGCTCGCATCGTCGTCGTCTTCCCCGTTCCCGCAGGCCCGACGAGCACGTCGAGGGCGCGGCCGGAGACCCCGATCTTCGCGATCGCCTGCTCCTGATCCGCAGACAGGGTGTGCCCGTCCCGGTTCCGCTCCCGCGCCGCGTCCTCCACCCACGCCAGCGGCACGGTCGGCGCCGTCCTCGCGCGGGAGGCGGTGAGGAGGCGGTCTTCGGCGGCGAGCACCTGCTCCGAGGAGAACACGATCCCACCCTTCGGACGAAACACACTCGTCCCATCCAGGCGACGGAACACCGGCGGGCTTGAGGCGAGCTCGGGCGGGGTGAGGCGGAGCGAGGCGTGCTCGGCGGCGTCGACGATGCGCTGGAGGATCTGGTCGCGGTCGGCGGTGTGGGCGAAACGGAGTCCCATCGTCTGCCGTACCGCTTCTGCGTGCAGGTTCCACCGCTTCCACGTCGCCGACCGATCACCCACCTGCTCCACCACCACCGCGGCGACCTGATCGAGCACGTCGAGCGGGATATCGTCGGCGCGCAGCAACGGCTCCCCAACCGCCTCAGCAAGGAGCGCGGTCGCCCAAGTCGGAGCGTCCTCGCCCAGCAGTCGGGTGGCCCGCTCCCGCCACCCGGTCGTGAGGCCGCTCAGCGAGTAGTGCTGTTTCGGGGGCCGGGTCTCGAGGGTGGCCTGCTGCCGGAACTGCCACAGCAGCTTCCCCGACGGCTGCCTGCCGTGCTTCTCGACGTACTCGGCGACGAGGCGATCCTTGACCCGCTCGATATCCCTTGTCCGGGATGAGAACTCATCCATGAGCGCCTGCGGCACCCCAGCGATCTCCCACGCCGTCGACCGGCCCGCGCCGCGGTCGCGGGCCTCCCAGCCGACGCCGAGGATCCGGGTGAGATGGTCAGAGAGCACAGCGTTGTAGTGCTCCGAGAGCCCGGTCACCGCGGCATGCAGAGCACGGGAATCGAGGGTGCGCCACTTCCCATCCTGGACGGCCTGGACACGATTCGCGACCACGACGTGGGTGTGGAGCTGCGGGTCGGACGCCCGTGAATCGTAGTGATCGTAGGCGGTCGCGATCACACCCCGCACCTTGACCTGCGCGACCGCGCCGCGCGGCCCTTTCGCACCCGCCCGCGTCATCGCGACATCCCGCTCGAGCACCATGATCACGTCCTCGATCGCGGCGTGATGGGCCTGCGCGATCAGTGCCTGCGTGCCACCGTCGGCGACGGCCCACAGCGTCGAGACCGATTTCGGCACCGAGAACGTCAGATCGAACCCCGCCACCGGAGCGTTCGTCGGCTTCTGCGCCTCCTCTGCCTCGATCAGCGCTCGCTGCACCGCACGTTCACCCGGCGGCAGTGAGTCCGGGAGCAGCGCGATGCGGCGTTCTGCACGTTCGGTAGCGGTGGCGAACTTCCGATACGGGCGACCCAACGGCTCACCCGTGTTGGGATCCTGCCCGTGTCCCATGAGCCGTCGCAGCTGCTTCTCGCTCACTTGAGCGCCCGCGGCGATGTTCCCGGTGAGACTGGGCAGGCCGGCCCCGAGCCAGGAACCCGGCGGGGTGCCCGCCTGGAGGTAGTACCTCGTCAACGCCGACGCCGCATCCCGGTCGCCGTCACCGATCACGACAGAGTTCAGCAGGTACCGGTACCCGTCGCCGGCCGTCATCACCCTGATCGAAACCGTCACGCTAACCGCCCCGCATGTCAGCCCTTGTAGGCGAGGTCAGGATCGCTCGACGGGGCTGTGCTTCGGTGATTCGGTGACGATCGGCCGCGACTTTGCATCTGGATCAAGTTGGCGTTCCCTCCGTTCGAGGAAGCGTCGAAAGTTGCGGAGTTCTTCCTCGGCGAGCGGATCATGCACTGGCCACACCAAAGACGACGACTCGGCGTCGACCGCCATCAGCGTGCTCCGTAAAGTCAGCATCTGAGTCGAAGCCGCGGCCAACAGACCGCCAGCGAACCTCGCTCGCGCCGAGCCGCGCGCCTGATCGCCGAAGGTTGTGACCGCGGTCCCGCCGTGCTCTTGGAACGCGGCGCCAGCAGCATCCATCACCCGAGCTAGCGGCACCAACATGTTGATGAGGAGATCCACGACATCGGCAACCTGCTCGGGATGCTCACGCAACACGCCCCTCGCACGATCGAGCTTTTCAGCCTGTTCAGCAATCGCGCGCGCAATGTCGGCAAGCTCAGTTGATGTGGACATCACCGGCTCCTTCCCGAAGCGGGGCCAACGGAACGGCCGCCTCATCCGGAAGGTGCGCGCATGCTCAACCACGCGGCGCGTGTCCAGCACCTCTATCATCTGAAAGTCCTGCTGCGCCGCGACAGCTGCAGGTCACGGATCCTTCTCGATTCCCCGTCCCCGCAGGTGGATCTGCACAGCTTCGTCTGCTCCGGCAGAGCCACCACGTAGACCAGTCGCACCCAGCGAGCCGCCCCGTCGGGTCTCCGAACGCCTCGTGGCCGGCTCCGCTGCTCCCCACTCACCGAAGCTCTGAAGGGATGTCACCCGTGAGGCCGGGTATGTCGGCCCCAGCCAGAAGCCGGGCCGCGTTGCCAATTCAAGGTGGTACCTCGTGAGCGCACAGGCTGCGTCCGCTAATGTCGCCTTCACCGGCCATGACCTGCGCCTCATCTCGCAAGCCCTGCAACATGCCAAGCGCGGACGGCGATCATCAACCAGAACATCGTCCTCTCGTTCGCGATCATTCTCGCGCTGCTCCCGTTTGAGATCACCGGCATACTGGGCGTGCCGCCGTCGTCTTCGTCCGCGAGATTACCGAAGTCATCGTGTTCGGTAACGGTCTCCGTGCCGCACACGCCACACGACAATTCTCGGTGCAGCACCTACCTCGCTATCCGCCACCGCGACTGCCGAACGATTCTGAGCGCGGTTTTGGGGTGCGCTCACCATGCGACGTACGGAACAATGCACCCGCCCCATCTTTGTGTTCATGCCAGGCGCACGCAGGCGCACTGGGAGGCCGCAAGCGTGCCCTCGGCGGCTTCTGTCTCCTCACCTAGCTCACGAGGCACGTGGTCACCAGTCTCCCGTTCCGCGTCGCTAGCAACATCAATGGCCTCGGTCTTCTTCTCGCGGTGCCACAGGATCGGCGCCGCGATGGCCCCAGCGACGGCGAGCGCTGCGAGGATCGACCAGGCGAGGGTGAATCCGGACGCGGTGCCGACCCATCCCGCGATCGGGTAGGTGACGAGCCAGGCCAAGTGAGACAGCGAGAACTGCGCCGCGAAAGCCGCCGGGAGCTCGCGCTTCGCGACCGAACCTCGAATGACACGTCCGGTGGGCGTGACGATCAAGGCCATCCCGCCGCCGATGACCACCCAGATCGGTGCCGTGATCATCCAGGAAACCGCCTGGCTGGCGGTCATCGCGACGGCCGCCAGCACGCCGACAAGCAGGACCGCGGCACCCGTCATCATCACGACCCGCTCGGCGACCCGATCGAGCACGCGTGGCAGGAACAGAGCGACCAGCAGTGTGCCACCGCCGGAGGCTGCGAGCATCCATGCCACGTCGGCCTGCGTGCCGCCCAGTTGATCGCGGACGTAGTTGACCGTATTGACCACCACGATCGATCCGGCTGCGGCAACCACCAGATTCAGTGCCATGACGCCGCGCAGACGCGGAGTGCTGAAGAAGACCTTCACGCCCGAGGTGACCCGGTTCCACGCACCCGCGTGCCCACTCGGCGCCGCATTGGGGATGCGAGTCGAGAGCACCAGGACGGCCGAAATTACGAAACCCACCGAGGTGCCGACGAACAACCAGTTGAACGTCATGAACGTCAGAGCGACCGCCGCGAGCACCGGACTGAGCAGGCTCTCCATCGTGTAGGCCACCTGCGACGCGGACAGCGCCCGCGTGTAATCGGACTCCTCGGCCACGATATCGGGGATGACCGCCTGGAACGTCGGCGTGAACGCCGCAGAAGCCGCCTGCAGCACCCCGATGAGAACGTAGATCTGCCAGATCTCCGTGACGAACGGCAGAGCGAGCACCACGGCTGCGCGCACCACGTCGAGCAGGGTCAGGAACATCCGCCTCGGGAGCCGGTCGGCATAGGCCGCCGCCAGAGGCGCGATCAAGACGTACATGACCATCTTGATCGTCAGCGCCGTCGCAAGCACCGCCCCCGCGCTCGGGCCGGCGAGCTCGTAAGCGAGCAGACCGAGGGCGACGGTCGCCAACCCCGTCCCGAACAGGGCGATGATCTGCGCGCTGAACAAGTGACGGAAGTCGCGGATCTCGAACAAACGCATGGGGTTCTCCTGACCTTCGTGGAAACTCTCCACCATCAACCATATACCCCCTAGGGGTATTCCCGTCAGTCTGCGCATGGCGGAGCACGGAGCTGCTCGGCGGGATACGGAGCCAGTCGGCCTCGGCCGTGCCGATCACTCCCGCCGTCGGCGGATGCACATCGGGGGCCGGTAAACTCCGGAGTATGGCGGTGACGGCGGCAACGCGATCCAGGAAGGGCCTTCAGGGCCTCCTCCGGCGCGTCGTGCTCGGAGGGCTGCTGGTGGCAGCGGTTGTCCTCGGCCTGCTGGCCATGCACACGCTGAACCTGCACGGCACCGCGGTCGCCCACGCGCCCGCGGCGATCTCGGTCTCCGCCAGCGACGCCGTGGGCGCTCATCACGGCACGGCGGGCGCCCATGAGTCCAGCGGCACTGCCAGTGATGTCGGTGGTACGTGTGCGGACTGCGGGGGTGGCGACCATCTGGGCATGGCGATGGCATGCGTGCTCGCATTACTGCTCGTCCTTCTCATCCTGGTGCCGCCTCGGCTTCTGCCTGGATGGATGCACACCGCACCCCGGCCGCCCCTCGTGGCGCGTTTCATCGACCGGCTGTTGCCTCGGGCGCCGTCGCTGCACGTTCTCTGTATCAGTCGCACGTGATGGAGCGGTGAACCCGGCGCACACCAGCGCCGACGGTTCCCCTCTCTCATTCACGCGGTGCCCGCCCGGGTGCCGCGCCACTGAAGCGACTGTTGATATTGGATAACACTCATGAAGTTTCGCACCGCGGCGACCGCCGCACTCGCCCTCACCGCCGCGCTGGTCCTGGCCGGATGCTCGGCCGGAAGCGACGACGAGGACTCGATGCCGGGCATGGACCACGGCTCGTCCGAGCAGGCAGCCGACGCCAACGACGCGGACGTGATGTTCGCCTCGATGATGATCGTCCACCACGAGCAGGCCATCGAGATGAGCGACATCGTCCTCGCCAAGCAGGATGTCAACCCCGAGGTGGTCGAACTGGCCGAAGCGATCAAGGCCGCCCAGGGGCCCGAGATCGAACAGCTCCAGGGGTGGCTGGACGACTGGGGCGTCGACCCCGAGGAACAGCAGATGGACGGGATGGACCACAGCGACGGCATGATGACTGAGGACGACATGGCCGCCCTCGAATCGGCCGACGGACCCGAGGCCTCGCGACTGTTCCTGGAGCAGATGATCGTCCATCACGAGGGAGCGGTCGAGATGGCCCAGACGCAGGTCGATGACGGCAGTAACCCCGATGCCGTCGAGCTCGCGCAGACCATCATCGACGCGCAGACCACCGAGATCCAGCAGATGCAGGACCTCCTGGCCACCCTCTGATCGACCATCAGGGTCGGTGCCGCGGCGAGATCGCCCGGCACCGACCCATCCGACACTCTTGAAGGATCACACCATGCCCCATCCCACCACGCCCCGGTGGCGGAAACTGATCGTTGTCACCACCGCGATGCTTGCCGCCACCCTTGTGCTCGCCGGATGTGCCACCGCGTCCTCGCCCGAACCCGCGTCGCCCTCGACCAACAGTCGGGCCGTCGACACCGACTTCCTGGCGGACCACGACCTGGAGGGCCTCGACGCCGCGCAGGTCATCGAACGGCTCGACACGATGCCCGTCGCTGACCGACCCGCCGATCTGATCGCATCTGTACAGCCGTATGCGCTCGTGCTCACCGACGACCAGGAGCGCGAGACACAGCTGCCGATGCCCGAAGACGAGGTGTACATCTCGGTCGCTCCCTACCGGGAACAGACCCATGACTGCTACTTCCACAGCCTGACCACCTGCCTCGGCGAACTCGCCAACACCGAGGTCCAGGTCACCCTCACCGGCGATGGGGGCGACGTGCTCCTCGACGAGGTACGGCAGACCTACGACAACGGCTTCATCGGCATCTGGGTGCCTCGCGGCATCAAAGCAACTCTCAGTATCGAACACGAAGGGCAGGTGGGAACCACGACCATCTCTACGATGAACGAAGACGACCCGACCTGTATCACCGCGGTGCAACTGACCTGATCGCACAGCATCAATGCTGCTATTTCGCACGCATAAAACGATGCCTCGGTCGACCATTCCATGCCGCGAGCGACAGGGAAGGCCGACCGAGGCGGTGGCATCGAATCGGTTGACGTTGAGTATCGTGCCCGGCAACCGCTGACGAGCTCAGCTTGGACGGGCTGCAGCCCGTTGTGCGTAGCGTGCCTGGGCCACAGAATCCGACGGAATTACGAGAGTCGGAAGCGTGGCGTGATGGAGCACGTTCGCTGAGGTGCTCCCAAGCACAGTGGCCTTGAGACCGCGTAGCCCTCGAGAGCCGATCACGATGAGCTCGACGTTCAGCCGATCGGCGGCATCGAGGATCGCTTCGGAGGCGGTAGCAACCGTTGAGGATACGAGCGACTCGGCCTTGAGCCCCTTCGACTGAGCCAGTTCCGCCCCTTCGGCGGCGATCTTTTCGGAGGCGTCGAGTGCGGCCCTGTCGAGTGCGTCGAGCTTCTCCAGTGCCGGGTGGCCCTGGAGGTGCGCGGCGAATCCTTCCATGGGCTGCCGTGCGTAGAACACGACGGCTTCCGTGCCCGGGAAAAGAGAGGAGGCGGATTCGATGGCGTACTTCGCGTTGGGTGAGCCATCGTAGGCGATCAGCAATCTCGGTACAGACATGGTGCTCTTCTTTCGTTCAGTAGTTAGATGTGACGCGATGCAGAGTTATGAGACTGGCAGTGCGCGAGTAGGTCGCTTGGTGCGGAAGAACATCGGGACGAGGATCGCACCGGCGAGGGCAATGATCCCGGCCGCAATGAACGCCGCCGAGTACCCCTGAGTGAGCGCTTCGGTGTCACCGAGCTGTCCCGCGCCGAAGCCTGCAGCGACGGCAGACACGACGGCGAGACCGATCGCGGACCCGACCTGGTAGCTGGTATTCACGATGCCCGAGGCGAGACCGCCTTCCTCGGGCGGGGCTGCAGAGATGGCAACTTGCAGCGAGGGGATGAAGGCAAGTGCTTGCCCGAAGGCCACGATGAGCGAGGGTCCGAATGCGTCGACCCAGTAATTGCCGTCGGGTCGAATGAAAGCCATCCACCCGAGGCCCACCGCGAGGATGACGAGGCCGAGCACGATGGGGACCTTCGGTCCGACTGCCGCGATGATCCGAGGAGCGAGCACGATCATGCCGAGCATGATCAAAATCGTCATCGGAAGAAGAGCTGCTCCTGCCGGGAACGCGGAGAAGCCGAGAACCTGCTGCAGGTACAGGTTCAAGAAGAACCACATGGGCACCCACGCCCCGCCGAGCAGCACCTGCGCAAGGTTTGCGGCGCCCAGATTGGGAGAACGGAAGATCGACAGCCGCATCAGAGGCTCGCGCTTGACGCGCTGGATGATGACGAACAACACGAGGAGGATGACGCCGAGTCCGATCGCGATCCACGTCTCTGGCGATGCCCACCCGGCGACTTCAGCGCGCACGATTCCGTAGACCAGCGCCGCGAGGCCCACAGTTACCGTGAGCGCACCGATTACGTCAACCGACCCGCGCGCGCCGAGCTTACCGCCAGGCAGCGCCTTCCACATGACCAGCAGCACGAGCACCGCGATAGGCACATTAATGAGGAACACCCACGGCCAGGAGGCGAACTCTGTGATCACACCGCCGAGGAAGACACCGGCGGTGCCGCCGGCAGGAGCGGCCGCCCCGTAGAATGCCATCGCCTTCGTGAGCTCCTTTGGGTTTGCACCGAACAGCATCATCAACAGCGTCAGCGCGGCCGGCGCGATGAGCGCAGACCCCGCCCCTTGGAGCACCCGGCCGAGCAGCTCGACCGGCACGTTACCCGCGAGACCTGCAACGAGAGACCCGATCGCGAGGATCACCCAGCCGGTCGCGAACATCCTGCGCGGCCCGAACAGATCGGAGAGGCGCCCGCCGAGGAGCAGGAGTCCGCCGAGCGCGATCACGTAGGCGTTGAACACCCAGGAGAGATCGTGCGGGGTGAAGCCGAGATCGACTTGCATACGGGGCAGGGCGACTCCGATGATCGAGGCGTCCATGATGACCATGAACTGGGCCAGCGCGATGAGGAAGAGGCCCCACCACCGGGCGCTGCTTGTTGGAGGGGACGAGGACATATTTGGGCTCCATTCGAGTTGGGCGGCAAAAGGTCGTATGACGCCTTCAAATATATACCCTAGGGGGGTACGGTAACAACACGGCGATGCCGGTGCGCTCAGTTGCCCGAACCTGCGCGAGGTCCACTCCCCGGGATTACCCGAGTCCGACCGGTCCCCCGCACGTTTGCAGCGCTCAGTTCTCCGTCATGAGCGGCGGCGATACAGGCGCGGCCTGCCCACGCCGCGGAGCGACAGCTTGCAGCGACGTTGCTGGGGCGGCAAACAAGGTTAGTGAGGCAACTTGATTGACGCGATGCGTCGCGCCGGGGAGGTCGCGGCGGTCATGCGCTCGCAGCCGTCCGCCACGGTTCGCATTCGACGGCTAGTCTCGGCTGCCCTCGCCGCCTCAGTCAACGGCCCACCCGTTGCATGTCACGCGTTGGATTCTGAACGCCATCCTGCGTGGTGAAGCCGTTCAAATCCTTCGAGAAGGATGTCGAGCGCAAATATGAACTCGGCCTCCTCGTCGCAGTCTGCCCCCGCATGTGACGCTGTGGAGGCCATGCGGACGATGGCCGGGTACGCATCGGCGTACGCCACGAGGGCCGCTGACCGCGTCGAGGCATCGGCGGGCAGTGAGGGCGTGGGCATGACATCCCGAGTGAAGCCCCACATACGCGTGCTGAGCGCATGCATAGCGTGGTGCACGAGGTCCGCGGAGAGGCCCCCGCGAAACATGGCGTCCATCAGCGCATCCATATGAGAGAGCACGGCATCGCCCGCCATCCTCCGAGTCTCAATCGCCGGGCGCACCCACCCGTGGCGCGTCGTCGCTGCTCGCGCCGCGAGGATGCGTGCTCGGAGCTCGTGCCGCCAGTCGTCATCCTGGATCGGGACGTCGAACCCCGCGACGACCCGCTCGACCATCGCGTCGATCAGTTCCTCGCGATTCGCCACGTGCTTATAAAGCGCCATCGGCGTCACGCCGAGGGCTTGCCCCAGACGCCGCATGCTCAGACCGTCCACGCCGACCTCATCTGCCAGCGCGATGGCGGCATTCAGCACGGAGTCGCGGTCGAGAGGAGGTCTGACGCTTGACATATATACAGCGTATACCTAAACTGGCCACTACGGGTATACGCCGTACACCACGAGAGGTCTTGCATGAGTCAGCAGAACCGCATCTACGCGCGCAGCGCAGGCATCGTCTACCTCGTCACGCACGTGACCTCTGTGACTGCCGTGGCCGCGTACGCAGCTTCGGCCGTGCCGTTGGGGGTGGCGCTCGAGTTCATCCTCGCGCTCGGCTGCCTGCTCACGGGCCTGCTGCTCCTCCCCCTGCTGCGCCCGGCCGGCGAGGTGCGAGCACTCACGTTCGCGTTCCTACGTACGCTCGAGGCTGCCGTTATCGCCGCCGGAACACTCCCGATGCTCGCGCTCCTGTGGACCGATGCCGCGGGTACGGTGGCGGGTGAATCGCTTGAGGCGCTGCACACCGCCGCGTTCCTCGTCGGCCAGGGTCTGGTGATCAGCGTCAACACGATCGTCCTGGGGTGGTTGCTCCTGGAGTCGGGCCTCGTTCCCCGTGCTCTCGCCGTCCTGGGCCTGATGGGCGGCGTCTTGGTACTGGGCAGCAACGCGGCGCAGCTGTTCGGGCTCGTGCCCCTGAACGGCGCGGTCGCGGGCGCGTGCGCCGTACCCGTCTTCGCCTTCGAGCTCTGGTTCGCGTTCCACCTGATCATTGTTGGGCTCCGGCCACGCACCGACCCGAGCGCGGCAGCAATCCCGGACGCCATCCCGGCCGCGTGAAGAATCCACCGCTCATCAACCGGAGAGCGCGACTTCGCGCCTCCACCTAGCCCCCGCCAACAGAGCGCCGGCGATGGTCGGCGCCCTGAACGATCGCTGTCGGTCGCGGATTGAGCCGATTTTTGCAACTGCTAAAACTGCCTTTGCCCTCGGCCGGTCCCGTTCACGAACCAAGTGCCCCGTCGGGTTCCCGCTCGGTGTTATCGATCCGGCATGCTTGGTGCGTGCCGACTACCTCATTAGTCGACCCCCGTGCGGACAAGCGACTGTGATACGCGCAGGTACCGACCGAGGCTTTGGGCCTAGTGGAGGTGCCTACGGGATTCGAACCCGTGTGAACGGCTTTGCAGGCCGCTGCCTATCCTCTCGGCCAAGGCACCAGGAGTTCAGTCGCCGGGGGTGAGTCCGGCGACAAGGTTGAAGGCTCCGGTGAGGACGTTCAGTGCCACCACGCCGACGACGTCGGCGATCTCTCGGTCGCTGTACCCGAAGCCGCGCAGTTCCTCCACCTGCGCGTCGGTGATGGACGCGGGCTCCCGGTAAACCCGTGTGCCCAATTGGATCATGGCTGCGATGGAGGGATCGTGCGAGGTGCTTTGCTGCGCCCGGGAGATCTCGTTCTCCGAAAGCCCCAGGGAGCGGGCGGCGTCGATATGAGAACGCAGGCACATACCGCAGCCCTGTTGGGTCTGCACGGCGATCGAGACGAGCTCGCTGACCTTGCGGTCGAGCTTCGCCCTGCGCATCGCCTTGCTCAACTGCAGGTAGCCGCCGAGCACGGCGGGCGAGTGAGCCATGGTCGCCACCATGTCACCGACGGTGCCATGTCGCTCGACGAGCTCGCCCAGGAGATCACGGGAGGCCCCCACAGCAGAGGCCGGGGTGAGTTGGGAGAATCGCGGCATGATGCTCTCCTTCATCGGATCGAGGCGGGTGGAACGTTGCGAGCGACGGCAGCAGGAGGAGGATTGCGTCTCAGGAGCGCACCAGGCGGTTGATCGCGTCCGTGGCTTCCTGGATCTTCGCTTTGCCTGCATCGTCGCTGAGCTTCGCGGCGTCGAGCACGCAGTGTTTGAGGTGATCGTCGAGCAGCCCGGTGGCGACGCCTTGGAGGGCGCGAGTGAGCGCACTCACTTGGGTGAGGATGTCGATGCAGTACTTCTCCTCGTCGATCATCTTCGCTATCCCGCGTGCTTGCCCTTCGATGCGCTTCATGCGCTGCAAGTACTGAGTCTTGTCGTCGATGTAGCCGTGATGACCGGCGGCGACGTCATTCTCCGATGTCATGGGAATCCTTACTGTTGGCGTTCCAGAACAGAACGGGTACTGGCTGAGGGTGTGAGGTCGATGCTGCGCAGCAACTGCGCGTTCAGCGCGACCACGACGGTCGACAGCGACATTAGGATCGCGCCGACGGACATCGGGAGTACGAAGCCGACCGGTGCCAGGATACCGGCCGCTAGCGGCACCGAGATGAGGTTATAGCCGGCTGCCCACCAGAGGTTCTGCTTCATCTTGCGGTACGCAGCGCGGGAGAGCTCGATCACGGAGAGCACGGAGCGGGGATCGGAGCTAGCTGTACTGCCCAGGGACGTTGTTTGATCTGGCTTCCCTGATGTGACGAGAACCTCCCGGCAGAGTGAAGCTGCTACCGCATCCGCTCTGAACCAGGGAGGTTCTCGTGTCTCACGCTAACGCGGCGCTGACCCCGCGCCAAAGGCTCCGTCTCGCCCAGAAGGTCATCGACGAGGACTGGACGATCGCGGCAGCAGCGGACTACTTCCGGGTGTCCTGGCCAACCGCGAAGAAGTGGGCGCTGCGCTACCTTGAGCTCGGCGAGGAGGGCATGGCCGACCGATCGTCCCGGCCGCACACTCATCCGAACCGGACTCCGCAGCGGCTGGTGAAGAAGATCGTGCATCTGCGGATCCGCAAGCGCCTCGGCCCAGTTGAGCTCGCGGGTCGGTTGGAGATGGCGTCCTCGACCGTTCATGCCGTACTGAAACGTTGCCGGTTGAACCGGCTCTCGCATATCGACGTGAAGACCGGTGAGCCCGCTCGTCGCTACGAGCACGAGGCTCCGGGGGCTCTGATCCATGTCGACGTGAAGAAGCTCGGCAACATCCCCGACGGCGGCGGCTGGCGCTACGTCGGACGGTTCCAGGGCGACCGCAACCGAGCCGTCACAGCCAAGCGCACCGGGAAGCGCGGCATCGCCGGCGACATGGTCACCGGCACCGCCTACGTCCACACCGTCATCGACGACCACTCCCGCGTCGCTTACGCCGAGATCCACGACGATGAACGCGCCGAGACCGCGATTGGCGTCCTGCAGCGGGCAGTGTCCTGGTTCGCCGACCGCGGAGTCCGCGTCGAGCGAGTCCTTTCCGACAACGGCTCCGCCTACCGCTCCCACGCCTGGCGGCACGCCTGCGCCGAGCTCGGCATCACGCCCAAGCGGACCCGTCCTTACCGCCCCCAGACGAACGGGAAGATCGAGCGATTCCATCGCACCATGGCCGACGGTTGGGCCTACGTGAAGCACTACAACAGCGAATCAGCCCGCCGAGCAGCCCTGCCGGCCTGGCTGCACTTCTACAATCACCACAGGCCCCACACCGCGATCGGGAAGCTCCCGCCCATCAGCCGGATCTCAAACAACCTGGCTGGGCAGTACAGCTAGCGAGGATGACGCCGGCTGAGGCGATCGCCACGTCCGTGCCAGCTCCGATCGCGATGCCGACGTCGGCCTGCGCGAGCGCAGGGGCATCGTTGACGCCGTCGCCGACCATCGCGACCTTCTTGCCCTCGTGCTGCAGAGCGGCAACCTTGCCAGCCTTGTCCTCGGGGCGCACGCCGGCGATCACGCGGTCGATGCCGAGCTCGCGGCCGACTTCACCTGCCACTGCTTCGGCGTCGCCGGTGATCATGACGACCTCGACACCGAGCCTGTGCAGCGCGTCGACGGCGTCGCGGGATTCCGGCCGGATCTCGTCTGCGAGTCGGAGCCCGCCGACCACCTGACCGTCGCGGATCACGTGCAGGATGATCGCGCCCTCTTCCCGCCATGCGTCAGCATCGCCGACTTCCGGCTGGCCGGTCTCCTCGAGCAGTCGCGGTCCGCCGACCCGGATCACGCGTCCGCCGACGGTGGCGGTGACACCGACCGCCGGCGACGACGAGAACCCGCTCGCGGACTCGAGGGTGAGTCCGCGATCTTTCGCCGAGGCGACGATCGCTCTCGCGAGCGGATGCTCGCTATCGGCCTCGGCCGCGGCGGCAAGCGCAAGCACCTGGTCGGCGTCGAGATCCCCTGCCGGCGCGACCGCGGTGACCGTGGGCTCCCCCTTGGTGAGGGTGCCGGTCTTGTCGAAGAGTACCGCGTCGACCTGGCGCATGGATTCCAGCGCCAGGCGATCCTTGATAAGCACCCCGCCGCGCGCGGCGCGCTCGGTTGCGATCGACACGACGAGCGGGATCGCGAGGCCGAGCGCATGCGGGCAGGCGATCACGAGCACCGTGATGCTGCGCACCACTGCGGAGTCCGGGTCGCCCGTGAGCGTCCATGCGATCGCGGTTACCACTGCGGCGCCGAGCGCGAACCAGAACAGCAGTGCGGCGGCGCGGTCGGCGACGCGCTGAGCGCGCGAGGACGAGTTCTGCGCCTCGGCGACCAGACGATTGATCCCGGCGAGAGCGGTGTCGTCGCCGGTGGCCGTTATCTCCACACGCACACCGGAGTCCGTAGCGACCGTGCCGGCGATCACCGCCTCACCTACGCCTCGCGTCACGGTGCGCGATTCTCCTGTGATCATGGATTCGTCCATTGCCGCCCGACCGTCGACGATGCGACCATCCGCCGGAACGCTCCCGCCGGGACGGACGATGACGATGTCGCCCACGCGCAGGTCAGTTGGATCGACGGTGAAGACCTGATCGCCGTCCACGCGCTCCGCTTCATCGGGCAGCAGCGCGGCCAGCGAATCAAGCGCGGATGTGGTCTGCGCGAGAGATCGCATCTCGATCCAATGGCCAAGCAGCATGATAACAACCAGCAGCGCGAGTTCCCACCAGAACTCGAGCTCGTGGTGCACGAGGCCCAGGGTCGCTCCCCAGGATGCGAAGAACGCTACGGTGATCGCCAGGGCGATCAGCAGCATCATCCCAGGCTTGCGGGACCTCAGTTCACTCCACGCCCCCGTGAGGAACGGCCAGCCACCCCAGCCGTACATGACAGTGCCGAGCACTGGCGCGATCCACATTGCCCACTCGGGCACTTCGTAGCCGAGCAGCATTGCGAACATGGGAGAGAACGCCACCACGGGGACAGCGATCAGGAGGTTGATCCAGAACAGGCGGCGGAACTGCCCGACATGGTCGCCATGCCCACCATGCCCACCATGCCCACCATGCCCACCATGCCCACCATGCCCACGTGTGACGGCGCGAGGGGTCGTCAGGGAGGGCGGCGACGATGTCTTCGGTGCTGATCCCTGCGAGGCTGGTGCGCTCGTCTTCGACCCAGCGAGTGATCGCGGGAAGAATGCCATACATCTGGCCTTTGACGGTCATCGTGTCGCGGGGCTGACGGCGCGGCGGGGTCTTGGAACCGTCGACCATGATGTCGCGCCAGAGCTCGAGCTGGGATCGCATCGGCTCAGGAAGGGCGTGAGTCTTGCGTTCGAAGAGCGTGGTGAACGAGGGCCCCCGATCGTCGATGAGCAGCCCCGCGTCTTCGAGGACTTCGATGGTGGAGCGCATGTTGCTTCCGCCGTCGTAGCTGCGCATCGCGAGGATGTCAGAGGCGCGAAAGCGCAGATTCGCGCCGGGGAACACCAACTGCAGGACCTTCAGGGTGCGCCTGACCTGGTTGGTCTGTCGCTTGCTCCATGCGTACTCGCGGGCGCGGGCGTAGAGGAAGTGGTCGGTGCGGCTGGTGATGTCGCGCAGCCTGATCTCATTGGAGCGCTGACGGAGGCGTTCGGGGTCGGGGTCGATAGGAAACAGCACCGGCTG
Organism: Microbacterium sp. NPDC078814; assembly: GCF_040702645.1. Classification (NCBI taxonomy): domain Bacteria; kingdom Bacillati; phylum Actinomycetota; class Actinomycetes; order Micrococcales; family Microbacteriaceae; genus Microbacterium; species Microbacterium sp. NPDC078814. The sequence goes on along the minus strand of NZ_JBFBLT010000010.1, from coordinate 28,542 downwards.
GTAGCTGGCGGGAACCGGCGGCGGCGTGTTGATGACTTTGAGCGCTTCGCGGATGCTCATCGCCATCGGCAGGCGGAGTTCTGCGGGCCGGCGGGAGTCGTTCATCGAGGCGAGGAAGAGCTGCTGGCCGTACTTGCGGGCCGCGTCGAGGTCGAGCGGTTCGCCGGGCGTCTGGTGGTAGCGGGCGGTTTCCAGGCAGAGGCGGCAGTAGCCCTGCTCACCGATGGTGACCTCGCGGTGGCAGGAGACACACTCGCCCTGCGGGTAGTGCGTGAACCACCAGCGGCACTTCCAGCACCGCCAGTTGCGTTGCCGGTAGACGCCCCAGGCGAGGCAGTCGCGGCAGGAGCCGATGAAGCCGGGGCTGCCGGGGTGACAGTGGGCGCAGAGCCCTTGGCTGTAATACTCGGCCGATCCGCACTTGCTGCACGCCGGCGGTGCGAACGGGCCGCCGGGGATGCAGTCGTAGCAGAAGTCGATTCGGGGCGTGAGCCACGCGGCCGGCTTCACCCCGCACGCAGTCCAGGGCAGCGGCGGACTCAAGGGTCCGTTCGGGCCGCGTGCCGGACTCATAGCGGTGGCGCCGGCCGATCGTTCTTCGGGCCGAACCGGGGCGCGACCATATTCGTGCTCCCACTCGCTTCTACCCGCCGACGGGCGCCGGGCTTGCGGGGTCGGACCTTCTCGGGCTCGGGCACGAGAAGATCAGTCGGCTCGCAACCGAGGACATGGCAGATGACGTCGAGATCGTCCAGCCGGATCGTGGTCGGGGTGCCCGTCCACAGCCCGTCAGGATTCTCGACAAGCGGTAAGTCCGTTACAGCGGGCGGGCGGAGCGCACCTGAGAGACATGAACCTCGGTCAAGAAGATGCGGCTATAGAGACAGCCAAAAATCCGCGGAAACACGCCAATCCCAGCGAGGCGGGAGGGGCGTCATGAGTCTCTCTCGGGAGGAGCTGGTGCGGAACATGATGGCTCTCGATGACGGGCTGCGGGAGATTGGCCGCAGGTTCGGGAAGCACGTGTTCTTGGCGGATGCGGATCCGGTCACGTTCGGGGCCGGGCACTACGTGTTCACCCCGATGGCCGGCTCCTCGCCCCGGCTGGCGATCACCGAGCAGTACACCGGCACCGACTGGTCTGATGATGAGCGCGTCCCCACCTCCTGGACGTGGGAGTCCGAAGCCTGCCTTGCCGAGCCTCGCGGCCGGTATCCGTGGGTGACGTTCGCCGAGGGCGAGATCGCGTCGGCCGGCTACGAGCGCCTGATCGTGATCGCGGAAGGCTGGGCCGGCGCGATCTCCGAGCTCGCCGAACGCGAAGCGACCCTCATCGTCGAAGTGACCGAGCGGCCAGAGCCGGGACGGCCGGGCGCGGGTCGCACCTTCATGGCATGAGCCTTCCACGTCGCCGCCGTACGCAGCCCCAGCCGACCACCCCAGCCGACACGCCACGGACAGTGGTGGTGCCTGCGGTGTTGCCGCAGATTCTGCTCGAGGCGGTGAGCGCGGACACGCTGATCGTGACGGTCAACGGCGACAAGCTCGCCGCGACCCCGATCCGCCGGGACGCGATCGCGCAGACCGTCACCGAGCTCGTCGCCAGGCTCGCGTCCCCGACGCGGGTGGAGGTGCGAGAGCTCGATGGCAGCATCCAGGCCGATGTCCTCACCCCGCCCGCACCGCCTTCCCCGTTCGCCCCACCCGAGAGTCCGTCGCAGGGGATGCCACTGTCGAGCTTGGTGGAGTTCACTGCGGACGGGTTCATCGCCGGGGAGGATGTCGCGGTCGCGGTGATCCTGCGGCACGCCTCCGCCGACCACACCGGAGGTGTGCGGGCGCTCCTGGATCGGGGCGAGGCGCCGAAGCCTGCCGGGGAGGTGCTGCTGTTCGGCCGGATCTCCGGCACCGCCTCCGTGCAACGCATCGACTAACCCAGCAACCCGCTTCGACCAGACCCCGCTGTCTGCCGCCGCACCTGCCTCCTGACCCCACCCACCGTTCAACCCCTGGGGTCGGGAGGCAGGTGCCGTATGTCTGGGCCGGTGCAGGCGAGGCCTGCCAACGACGTCTTCATCAATCTCGCACTCGGCGCCCTCGTCGCTGCCGCCGCGTTCACCGGGCTGCTCCGCCTCGCAGGCACCGTGGCCGCGTTCCTCACCGGCCTCCCCGAGCCGTCGGGCGGGTTCACCTCCGGACTCGGCGTGCTCGCCACCCCGCTCGACCCGGGTGCGGCGCTCGGCGCGGACGGGCTGAACCCGATCCTGTACTGGGCGGTCGTCGCCGCCTTCCTCCTCACCCTGGCCGGGGCGATCCTGCTCGTGGTGCGGGCGATCCTCCGCGCAAGGTCGACGGTAGATCCGCACCGGCTCGCGGGAACGGCGACCGCGGCCGAGGTCGTGAAGGTCGCCTCCCGGAAAGCGCTGCTGCGGAAGGCGTCGACGCTGCGCCCGTCACTGAACGGGACGGTGACGCCGGAGCAGGTCGGGTATTTCCTCGGGCACGGCAAGGGCGGGCAGGTGTGGGCGACCGTGGAGGACTCGATCCTCCTCATCGGGCCGCCGCGTGCGGGTAAAGGGTTCTTCGTTGCCGTGAACGCGATCCTCGACGCCCCGGGCGCGGTGATCACGACGTCGACGCGGCCGGACAATCTCACCGCGACGATGCAGGCCCGTGCCCGGAAAGGGAAGGTCGCGGTGTTCGATCCGCAACAGCTCGCGCCGGGGCTTCCGGCGGGGATGCGGTGGTCGCCGGTGCGCGGCTGTCAGGATCCGCTCACGGCGATGATCCGCGCGAAAGGCCTCGCCACAGCGACCGGGTTCGGCGGCGTGCAGGACGCGGGCTTCTGGGAAGGGAAAACGACCGCCGCGATCCAGTGCCTCCTCCACGCCGCCGCCCTCGACGGCCGGGACGCGCGCACCCTGTACCAGTGGGCGCTGAACCCCACGCTCGCCGCCGACGCGGTCAGGATCCTCTCCTCCCACCCCGCAGCGGCCGACGGGTGGGCCGACTCGCTGGACGCGATGGTGCAAGCCGACCCCCGCACCCGCGACTCGATTTGGCAGGGCGTGTCCCTCGCGTTCGCCGCGCTCGCCGACCCGCGCGTACTGGACGCGGTCACCCCGGCGGGTGGGGAGGAGTTCGACCCCGAAGAGTTCCTCACCGGCAACGGCACCCTCTACTTGCTTGCGACCGGGGCGGGGGCGGGGGCGTCGGCGGCGCTCGTGGCCGCGTTCATCGAAGACCTCGTCGAGACTGCGAGGAAGATCGCGGCCCGCTCACCCGGGGCGCGCCTCGACCCGCCCCTGCTGCTCATGCTGGACGAGATCGGAAACTTGAGCCCCTTGCCGTCGCTGCCGACGCTGATGGCCGAAGGCGGGGGTACCGGGATCACTCCGGTGCCGGTGCTGCAGTCGCTCGCGCAGGCGCGGGAGAAGTGGGGTGAGAACCAGGCGTCGGCGATCTGGGATGCGGCGATCGTGAAGATCATCCTCGGCGGCGCCTCCAACTCCCGCGACCTGCAAGACCTCTCCACGTTGATCGGGGAACGGGACGAGACCACCGACGCGATCACGACCGACGCCTACGGCGCGCACTCCAACCAGCGATCCATCCGCAGGGTGCCGATCCTCCCGCCCGACATCCTGCGAACCCTGCCGTTCGGCACCGGGGTCGTGATGCTCCGCACCGCACGCCCGATCATCACCCGGCTGCGCCCCTGGACGGCCCGCCCCGGTGCGAAACAGCTCCGCACCGACCGCGCCGAGATCGAGCAGACCCTCCAGCACGGTTCCACCCCCAGCCCGGAGGCCACGGACGGTGCTGACGGTGACGAGGAGGCGTAAGTCTCTGGTGGGGGTCGTACCTGCCTGGTGACCCCGCACCACGGCTGCGGGGCGCGAGGCAAGGAGTGAAGCTGATGGCCGACGAACCGCAGGATCAAGCCGAGGAGCAGCAGCGGCAGAAGAAGCCGCTGTGGGGGTTCATCGCTTCCGACCCGGAGCTGACGTTCACGAGCAAAGGCGATGCGCGGTTCTATGCCCGGATCGGTGAGCCGCAGTCCCGACGCGAGGAGGACGGCTCGTTCACCGAGCTCGAGCCCGACTTCGGTGATCTGGTGATGTACCGCAAGTCCGCCGAACGCGCGTACGAGAAGTTCCGCAAGGGCGACAACTTCATCGCCGTGGCCGAGAAGCGCGAGTACACCAACAGTGAGGGCCAGGAGCGCGAGCAGTACGTCGCGTCCCGGATCGGGCACGACAACAACACCACGAACTACACCGTCGATCGTCGCCGCCCCGACCGCGACAGCCCGCAGCACGACACCCCCGCCCGGGAGATGCAGCAGGCGCTCGCCGAACGCGAAGCGCAGCTCGACCCCGACACGCCCCAGGCCGCCACGACCCCGGCCGTGCAGCGGGAAGCGGTCGCCCGCTGACCCGGGTGCGGCAGCCCGCCCCGCGACTCGGCCGGCTGCCGCACCCGCCCCTCATTGCAGCGCCACGCGCTGCCCTTCTTTCTCGTTCACGCGTTTGGAGTACCTCTGATGAATACCGACCCCACCCCGCCTGCCGGGGGCGACGCCCCGCCTGCTGGGGGCGACGCCCCGGCTGATGGTGCCGACGAGGGGCTGCCGCCGGATGTCGCGGCGACAGCCCGAGAGGTCGCGAGGCAGGCGTACGCGAACGACATCGCGAAGACTCTCGGCGCTGTCCCCAGGCCGATCAACTGGCGCACGCTGCCGCCCGGCGATGTCGAGCATGAGCTCCTCGAGCTGAACGCCTGGGTCGACTGGCTCCGCCACACCTACGGGCTGCCCGCCCAGGTCGTGCCGCCGATGTGGCACCGGCACCCCGAACTCCTGTGGGAGCTGTCGGCGCTCAGGCAGCACTGGCTGTTCTGCTTCGACCCGCAGGCCAAAGGCAACCAGGCCCTCGCCTGGCACCACGACTTCGCGATCGCGCGCGAGCGCCTCCGCGACTGGGTCACGATCTCCGGCACCCGCCTCGACCGCGACCGCGCCACCCGCATCACCGAGTGGCCCGGCGGTGAAGCCGAAGACTGGGAGGCTCCCGACACGACCGAGCGCACGGTCACGAACCGCACCGAGGACTTCCTCGCGTTCGTGGAAGAGCAAGTACTTGCACGTCGGGCGGAGCAGAACGCCACGATCCGAGAGATCACGAACCTCGAGTGGCGGGAGCAGCCATGAGCGACGAGCCAGCCCTGACCTCGCCGCTCCTCGATAGTCACGAGGTGGCCGTGCTCCTCAAGGTATCGGAGTCAACGCTGTCGCGGTGGCGGGCAGATGAGAAGGGGCCGCCGTTCCTCAAGTTGGGAGGCATCACCCGGTATCGGCTCGACGCAGTCGAAGCCTGGTTGGAGTCGCTGAGCCATGAGCGGCCCTGATAACGGCCTGCCGCCCATTCCACCGATCGGGGTGAAGGTCGCCACCGACCTGGAGTACCGACGATCAGGCATCCGCGCTCGGGCGAGATGGACAGACCCCGAGACGAAGAAGCGGATGGTTCGTGCACTCGTCGTTCCGGACGAAGAAGCGGCCGAGGAGTTCTTCCGAGGCTTGCAGGCCTCGGCAGAGACCGGAATCGACCGGCGTATCTCGCTGTCGGAGTACGTCACCTTTATCGGCGACCGTTGGATGCGGGGCTTGGATCCCACCTCCACCGTGGACGGATACAAAGTCGGCCTTCGCTTGCGCGTCCTGCCGTCCCTGGGCCATCTCCCGATCTCGCAGATTACGGCAGGCATGATCGATCGCACGATCGATGACTGGGAAACGCGCTGCTCCGCGTCGACGATCAAGAACACAATCGCACCGCTCGTGCGCGTGCTCGATGAAGCAGTCCGCGACGATGTCATCCAGAGCAACCCCGCCCGCCAGCGTTCGCGTCGCAGCCTAGGCAAGACCGCCCTCACCGTCGTCGAGAACGACACGTCACCGCGAGTACATGCCCTCAAAGATCTTGCGACGCTCACTACCTTGGCGAATGCCTGCGGCAAGGTTCACCAAAGCTACTCAGACTTCGTCATGCTCTGCGCTCTCCTTGCTTCCCGAGGATCCGAAGTTGCAGGGCTACAGGTCGGCGACGTGGACTGGGATCAGCGGATCGTGACGATCCGGCGCCAGACTTTCCCCGGCTCCGGTGGGCTGGTCACGAAGCAGACCAAAGGGCGCGAGATTCGACACGTCCCGATCCTGCAGCCCCTCGAGCCTGTCCTCCGACGTCTTACCGCTGGTCGCGCGCCGGATGAGCGACTCCTCACCGGGCCGCGCGGAGGCGTCCTCACGACCGCTACCGTTCGCGACGCCACGAAGTGGGATGCGGTGGTCACGGAACTCGGTTTGCCGAACCTCACTCGGCACGGCCTGCGGCACACCGGAGCAACCTGGCTCGCCGATGCGGGCATCCCTCTGCATGTGCTGCAGGGGATCCTCGGGCACAAGTCTTTGGAAACCACGCGAGGGTATCTGCACCCCGACACCCGGCACCTGGCGGACGCCGCCGCACAGGCCAACGCCTTCCTCAGCAGCCAAGGTTCCACGGGTGTTCAACATCCGGTGCGGGACTCCCGTGCGCCCTCGATCAGCTGAAGAAGGGGACGGGATCATGCCCTCTGGTCCCGGTTTGGTCCCGGCTCGTCGTAGACGGCGTTCTCGGGCCGGCCGCTGGACGACCGTCACGGAGCGAGCAGAGGTCTACATAAACCCCTCCAGCGAGACGACGAAGCCCTGGTGAGATTTACCATCTCACCAGGGCTTTTCTGTCGGGATGACAGGATTTGAACCTGCGACCCCCTGACCCCCAGTCAGGTGCGCTACCAAGCTGCGCCACATCCCGTTGTTCACTTTTCAGACCGAAACAGCCCACTAACCCACTTGACCCCCAGTCAAGTGCGCTACCAAGCTGCGCCACAGCCCGTTGTTCTGCACTCTCGCGCAGGCAACTCCCCTATCTTAGCCGCACCAGAGGCCCTCTCGCGAACCGAGCCGTTGCGGGGTGTCGGAAGCTGCTTGTACCGTCGCCTGCATGTCGACGATCACGACCGCGCTGGCGACGACCGCCCGCTGGGATGACGTGCAGCACGCGCTCACCGGCGGGGGCGATGGGGCGAGCTGCCAGTGCATCTGGCCGGTGCTGCCGAACAAGGACTGGAATCAGACCACCACGCCTCAGCGCACCGATATGTTCCGCGCCGAGATCGACGAGGGTCCCCCTCCGGGACTGGTCGCGTACGTCGACGGCGAGGCCGCGGGCTGGATCCGTATCGGACCGCGCACCCGGCAAGCCCGGATCCCCCGCACCCGCATGATCGCCGCCTCGAGCACCGAGCCGTTCGACGACGAGTCCGTGTGGGCCGTCACCTGCTTCGTCGTCCGCAGGGAGCATCGGGGAACCGGGCTCAACACCGAACTGCTCGACGCCGCGATCGCCTTCGCGCGGGAGTCGGGTGCCCGTCTCATCGAGGGGTATCCCGTCGACACCCGCGGCGAGAAGCAGCGCGCGAACGATCTGTACCACGGCACGATCAGGACGTTCCTCCGCGCGGGTTTCACGGAGAAGGCGGTGATGAAGCCGGGGCGCGTGCTGGTCGCCCTGGAAATCGCACCGAACGGGAGCGATAGCGTGAAGGCATGAGCGCCGCGAACTCCTCCCTCGACGATCCCGACCTCGGACCGCTCCACCGGGCGACCTCCGAGCTCGACGACGGCTCCGTCCTCACCCACGACTGGTTCGTCGGCAGCGTCGAGGTCGACGGCAGCACCTACGAGCTGATGGTCGAGGGCGCGTCGCCAGACGAGGTCGCGCCGCTGCTCCCCCGGCTGCGCACGGTCATCGCCGGCCTCCCGGGCCTCCGCCGCGTCGCCTCGGATGCCGTGGTGACAACGTTCAGCACCGGAGACCCAGACCCCAGCGACCTGGACGAGGCGGCGGACGACCTGGACCTCGAGACCATCGAGGCCTCCGGCGACGGCACCGTCGTCCTCCACTTCACAGACTCCTGCGGCGAGCACTTCCCGGAGGGCTACTGGCCCGCCGTGCACCTCGATGCCGAGGGTGCCGTCGCGACGGTCACCGTCGAGTCCTGACGCGGGCCGGTCCGATCGACCGCCTTCGGGACGACATGCCCCTCCGGTCATACGATGGAGGGATGCAGCGCCGCACCCTCCCGCCCGCGATCGTGTGGGCGTTCGTCCCCTACGCCGTACTCTCCGCCTTGCACGTCGCGCTTCTCGCACTGGACCACGATCTCGCGGCTCCGACGAAGCTGCTGCTGATGCCACTGCTCGCGGTACCGGTCCTGGTGGCGGCGCGGCGAATCCACCCACCCGTGACGGTGGCCCTGCTCCTCGTCGCCGTGCTCTTCTCCTGGCTGGGCGACGGCGCGGGCGCGCTGTTCCCCGCGGCACCCGAGCTTCCGCTCATGCTCGCCTTCTTCGGCCTCGCGCACATCGCCTACATCGTCCTCTTCGCCCGCCACCTCGCGCGCCGTCGCCTGCCGTGGTGGACCGCGATCTACGCCGTCTGGTGGCTCGCGATGATCCTCGTCCTCGGCCCGCACACGGGCCCGCTCCTCGTCGGCGTCGCGCTGTATGGCCTGCTCCTCGCGGGCACCGCGGCGTTCGCTGCGCGATGCCATCCGCTCGTCGCGACGGGCGGGGCGTTCTTCCTGGCAAGCGACACGATCCTCGCTTTCCGACTCTTCCTGCCCGACGCGCTCCCGGCCTGGAGCAGCCCCGCCGTGATGCTCACCTATACGCTCGGCCAGGGCCTGATCGTCGCCGGCGCCCTCGTCTCCCTGCAGCGGAGGGCCGCCTGATGGTCGACAGCGCGCGGGTGGACAGCTGGCTCTGGGCGGTGCGCGTCTACAAGACCCGGTCAGCGGCGACCACCGCATGCCGTGCGGGGCATGTGCGCGTCAACGGCGACAAGGCGAAGGCTGCACAGGCGGTTCGCGTGGGCGACGAGCTCCGCATCCGCATCGCGGGTTTTGACCGGATCCTGATCGTGCGCCAGATCCTCGTCAAGCGCGTCGGCGCGCCGCTCGCCGCCCTCGCCTACGAGGACCGGACGCCGGAACGCGAGCCGCAGGCAGCCCTCGGCGTCCGGGACCGGGGCGCCGGACGACCGACGAAGCGGGAGCGTCGGGACATCGATCGCCTCCGCGGACGAGGCGATATACAACACGTCTGAACCCTTCCGCGATTCGAACATACGTTCTAAAATCGAGGTATGACGAACCAGCCGACCGATCCCCTCAGCCTGGAGGAGCGGCGGCGCGTGCGAGACGCCTGGGCTGAGACTCGTCGACGCATCGCGGCGCTGGAGGCAGAGGCTGCCGAGCTGCTGGTGGCGCAGATCGCTTTCCATGACGAAGACGTGGCCGCGGCCCCGCACCACCGCGATGCCATCCACCGCTCGATGGTCGCCGAGTACGCCACGGCGGCGCGTCTTTCCACCGGCACCATGGAGTTCGCGTTCGCTGATGCTCTCGCCCTGAGCACGGCACTCCCCCGCGTGCGAGAGGCCTTCCACACGGGGGCTCTGAGCTCCGCACACGTCCGGGAGGTCGCACGAGCGAGCGCCGTGGTGGCCGAGGCCATCCGCAACCGTGTCGTCGCGCCAGAGACGATGGCACTGTTCGAGACGGCGGTGCTCGTCGTCGCCGAAGCCGAGACCGCGGCGCGCACGCGGGGGCATGCCCGCCGCGTCGCCTCCGCGCTCGTCGGCGAGACGATCACGGAGCGACACCGCCGCGCCGCAGACGAGCGCTGCGTCACGGTGCGATCGGTCGACGACGGCCTCGCGGTCCTGACGGCCATACTCCCGGAATGGGCGGCGGTGGCGATCGCCGACCGGTTGAGCCAGCTCACCCGCACGGTGATCCAGGCCCGCGATGCGGGTCCCGCGCGTGATGCGGGGACTGCGCGTGATGCGGAAACTGCGCGCGATGCGGCATCGGGGTCGGATGAAGCGACGCCGCGTCTGGCACCTGCGCACCACGAAGTGCTGACCGCCGACCGCTTCGCGACGGATCGCCCGTGCGGCGAGACTCGGTCGGACACAAAGATCTCCAGCGTCGACGGCGACACCTTCGCCCTCGATCCCGAGGCGGAATCGCTCCCCGCAGACACCCGCACCTGGAGCCAGGTGCAGGCCGACCTTCTGACCGATCTGCTCCTCACCGCCGATCCGAGCGCCGTCGAGGGCGACGGTCTCATCGGGGTGCGCGGCCGCCTGCAGGTGACCGTGGCGGCGACGACCCTCGCAGGGCTCGACAACCGTCCAGCCGAACTGGACGGACACGGCGCTCTGCACCCGGACATCGCGCGAGCTCTGGCCGGTCGCGACGGGGGCTGGACGCGGTTGTTCCTCGATCCGCACGGGCAGGTCATCGAAACGGACGCCTACAGCCCGACCGAGAACATGCGCCGGTTGCTCCGGGCTCGCGATCAGCACTGCCGGTTCCCCGGATGCCGCCAGCCGGTACACCGCTGCGACATCGACCACACCTGGGATCACGCGAAAGGCGGCCCGACCCGCGTCGACAACCTCGCGCATCTCTGCCGCGGGCATCACGTGCTGAAACACCCCGATATCCCGGAGGCTCACCGCTGGACGGTACGGCAGCACCCCGGCGGGGTCCTGGAATGGCGAAGTCCCCTCGGCGCGGTCCACACCGATCACGGCCCGCGTCGGGTCGCCTTCGTCTGAAACGCGCCGCCATCACGACGACGGGTCCTTCGAGCGCAGTGGCGCAGGCCACGTCGATCCGCGCCAGGCCAGACCACGTCGTGCCGCGCCACGTCAGACCACGCCGTACCGCGCGAAGTCAGACCACGCCACCGTACGAGTACCGGGATCCGCGGAGCGTGGCGCCCGCGTCTCGCTCTAGGCGTCGAGAAGACGAAGGAGCCAGCCGCTCGAGCGCACCTGTGCCCCGGCGGCCTCGACGCGGGACTGCAGCTCGCGGTCACTGGTCACCGCGAGAACCGGCGACGCGCTCGCGACCCGGCGTTCGACCTCGGCCACGATCGCGTCGTCACCGGCGCCCTCCGCACGCACGACGTCCAGGGCCGAGCCCGCGACTCCCGCTTCTGCGGCCGCCGCATCTGCCGGCGATCCCCCCGCAGCGGCCTGCGCGATGTCCCGCGCACGACCTTCCACGACGAGCGAGACCTCCGGGAACCAGGCGTCCCCCGCGAGCCGGAGGTCGTCCGCGGGCACCGACAGCCCGGTCAGACGATCGCGCAGTCGTGCCGCAGCTCCGGCGCGATCCTTCCACCAGCCGTCCGGCACCGAGCCCACGACATTGGCGGCGTCGACCACGACCGCCGGGTGCGCCGAGAGCTGAGCCCGCAGCATCGGCCACGCCGCACCGAAGCCGGGGTGCAGGGGCAGTCCGTCCACGTCCTCGACGGGCACCCACGACAGCGCGACGCTCTCGGGGTCGCTGATCACGGGATCGAACGGCGTCCGCACATCGGCGACGACGGTGGTGTAGGACCAGATGCCGAGGTCGAGCACGCTCGTGAAGCGCGGCCGCACCGCGCCATCCGGCACTCCCGCCTCCTCCTGCGCCTCCCGCACGGCGCCCACGATGGCCGCCTCGCCCTCGTGCAGCGCGCCGCCGGGCAGGCCCCAGGTGCCGCCGAAGTGACTCCACGCCACGCGATGCTGCAGCAGGATGCCGCGCTCCGGGTCGACGGCGAGGAGACCGGCGGCACCGAAGCGCCCCCAGTACCGCTCACCGGTGTCCGCGACCACCCAGGCATCGCCCGGATCGCGAGGCCCCTCGGGGCGACGCGGTTCACCGGCGGCGGGAGGTACGACAGTCACCCCCTCAGCTTTTCACAGCATCGGGGCTCCGGCGCCACCGCCGCGACATGCGCGGCAACGAGTCAGCGCTGGCGACGCTCCCGCACACGCATGTTGATGACGATCGGCGTGCCCTCGAAGGGGTAGAGCTCGCGCAGGCGGCGCTGGATGAACCGGCGGTAGCCCGGGTCGAGGAAACCGGTCGTGAACAGCACGAACGTCGGCGGACGGGTCGAGGCCTGCGTCCCGAAGAGGATGCGCGGCTGCTTCCCGCCGCGCACCGGGTGCGGGTGCTCGGCGACGAGTTCGGCGAGGAACGCGTTGAACTTGCCGGTCGGGATGCGGCGGTCCCAGTTCTCCAGCGCCATCTCGAGCGCAGGGACGAGCTTGTCGAGGTGACGACCCGTCTTCGCCGAGATGTTGACCCGCGGGGCCCAGGCCACGTGGGCGAGGTCCTGCTCGATCTCGCGCTCCAGGTAGCGGCGGCGGTCGGCGTTCTCCAGGTCGTCGTCGTTGAGGCGATCCCACTTGTTGAACGCCAGGACGAGCGCGCGACCGGACTCGAGCACGAGGTCGATGATCCGCACGTCCTGCTCGCTGATCGACTCCGACACGTCGAGGACGACGATGGCGACCTCGGCCTTCTCCAGCGCGGCCGACGTGCGCAGCGACGCATAGAAGTCGGCGCCCTGCGCCATGTGCACGCGGCGACGGATACCGGCCGTGTCGACGAGGCGCCACATCTTGCCGCCGAGTTCGACGACCTCGTCCACGGGGTCGCGGGTCGTGCCGGCGAGGTCGTTGACGACAACGCGCTCCTCCCCCGCGGCCTTGTTCAGCAGCGAGGACTTGCCGACGTTCGGGCGTCCGAGGATCGCGACGCGGCGCGGACCGCCGATCTCCTGCTTCGCCACCGCGGAGATCTCCGGCAGCTTCGTCAGCACGGCGTCGAGGAGGTCGGCGACACCACGACCGTGGATCGCGGAGACCGGGTGCGGCTCGCCGAGACCCAGGTTCCACAGGGCGGCCGCCTCCGGCTCCTGACGCGCGTCGTCGATCTTGTTGGCGACGAGGAAGACCGGCTTGCCGCTCTTGCGCAGCAGCTTCACGACGTGCTCGTCCGTCGAGGTGGCGCCCACCATGGCGTCCACGACGAACAGCACGACATCGGAGAGGTCGATCGCGACCTCGGCCTGAGCCGCGACCGAACGGTCGATGCCGCGGGCGTCGGGCTCCCAGCCGCCGGTATCGACGACCGTGAAGCGGCGGTCGTTCCACTCGGCCTTGTACGTGACGCGGTCGCGGGTGACGCCGGGGGTGTCCTCCACGACCGCCTCGCGACGGCCGAGGATCCGGTTCACGAGCGCGGACTTGCCCACGTTCGGCCGCCCGACGATCGCCACCACGGGGAGCGCAGGCAGGAACTCGATACCGTCCTCGCCCAGCGCCACGCCGGCGAGGAGCGCGGCGTCCTCGTCGTCGAGCTCGTAGTCGGCGAGCCCGGCACGCAGGGTCTCCGCGCGCTGCTCCGCCAGCTGGTCATCGATCTGCTCGAGCTTCTCGGCGAGCTGGTCGGGACCGCCTTCGTATTCGTCGTCAGCCACGGTCTGCTCCTCGGAGTCGTTCGATCACCGAGAGGACGGCGTCGATGGTCTGGGGGAAATCGAGTGCGGTCGAGTCGACGACCTCCACGCCCTCCGCGGCGTTGAGGAAGTCGACGACGGCACTGTCGGAGGCGTCGCGCTTGTGCAGGGCGTCCGCCACGGCGGCGGCGTTCTCGCCGGCGAGCTCGCCCGCGCGACGTGCGGCCCGCACCTCCGGTGCCGCGGTCAGCAGGATGCGCACGGGGGCATCCGGTGCCACGACGGTCGTGATGTCGCGTCCTTCGACGACGACGGCCGGGTACGGCGCCTCGGCGACCAGCGCTCGGAAGAGCTCGTTGACCTGGGCGCGCACCTCCGGCACGCGGGCCACGCCGCTCACGGCACCGGAGACACGCGGTTCGCGGATCGCGTCCGTCACGTCGACGTCGCCGACGCGTACCGTGCGGTCGTCGGGGTCGAGCCCGAGACGGACGGGGAAGTCGGCGGCCGCGGCGCGCACCGCCTCAGCGTCGTCGGTGTCTGCGCCGCGATCGAGCACATGCCAGGCGAGTGCCCGGTAGGCCGACCCGGTGTCGAGGTAGCCGAAGCCCTCGCGACGCGCGATCGCCTTGGAGACGCTCGACTTCCCGGACCCGGCGGGCCCGTCGATCGCGATGAACTTCGTGGCGGAGATGGTGGAGGTGTCAGTCATTGGTGTTCCCTGCGATGCGCCAGCCGCGTTCCTGGAGCCCGGTGATCGCGCCGTGCAGCGCCGCGGGGTCGACACTGATCTCGGCGAGGCCGAACTGCGCGCCCGGAGAGTGCTCCAGTCGCAGATCCTCGACGTTGACGCCGAGCTCGCCGAGCTCGCCGAACAGGCGACCCAGCTGACCGGCGGTGTCGTCGACCATGACGACCAGTGTCTCGAAGCGTCGGTTCTGCCCGTGCTTGCCGGGCAGGCGCTCGACGCCGTCGTTGCCCTGGCGGATGGTCTCCGCGAGCACGCGTCGGGCGCCCGGGGCCCCGGGAGCGCGCAGCGCGTCGGCGACCTCGCTCAGGTCGGTCGCGAGCGCGTCGAGGATCTCGACGACGGGACCGGCGTTGGCCCCGAGGATCTGCACCCACAGTTCCGGAGCGGACGCGGCGATGCGCGTGGTGTCCCGCACGCCCTGCCCGGCCAGGCGGAGGGCGCCCTCCTCGGCCCCGGCCAGACGACCGGCGAGGAGGCTCGCGACGACCTGCGGCACATGCGAGGTGAGGGCGACGGAGCGGTCGTGCTCCTCGGGGGTCATCTCCAGCGGCATCGCGCCGACGTCGAGGGCCAGTGCCTCGACCAGCGCGAGGTCGCGCGCGGTGGTGTCCTCGTCGCGGCACACGACCCACGGCCGACCGATGAAGAGATCGGCCCTGGCCGAGATCGCCCCGCCGCGCTCGCGACCGGCGAGCGGGTGGGAGCCGATGTATCGGGTGAGGTTCACGCCGCGCTCCCGGAGCGTGCGGAACGGCTCGAGCTTCACGCTCGCGACATCGGTCACGACGGCGTCGGGGTACCGCTCGAGCTCGGCCTGGATCACGTCGGCGGTCACGTCCGGCGGCACGGCCACGACGACGAGCACCGGGGCGTCGTCATCCTGCGGAAGGCGTCCGGCGCCGTAGTCGACGGCGAGGCGCAGCTGCGCAGGGGACGCGTCGGTGAGGACGACGTCGATGCCCTTCGCACGGAGGGCGTGGCCGACGCTGGCACCGAGCAGCCCGGCGCCGACGATGCGCACGGTGCCGGACAGACGCGGCGCCACGGCCCCGGTCTTCCGCGCCGCGGGCGCACTCGTCGTCTGGGTCATTCGCTCTCCTGCTCGCCTGGCGCCTCGGCGACACCGGATTCCCGGCGCGCGAGAGTCAGCAGCGCGCCGAGTTCGATTTTACTCAGTTCCCGCGTCCGGCCCGCCGGGAGGGTTCCCAGGTGCAACGGACCGAACTGCCGCCGCACGAGTTCCGTGACCGGATGGCCGACCGCGGCCATCATCCGGCGCACGATCCGGTTGCGGCCGGAGTGCAGCGTGAGTTCCACGAGGCTCGAGCCGCGCGACGTGTCCAGCAGCCGGGCCTTGTCCGCGGCGATGGGGCCGTCCTCCAGCTCGATGCCCTTCGTGAGCTTCGAGATGGTCTGCGCCGTCACGCTGCCCTCGACCTTCGCGATGTAGACCTTGGTGACACCGAAGGAGGGATGCGCGAGCACGTGCGCGAGCTCGCCGTCGTTGGTGAGCAGCAGCAGTCCGCTGGTCTCGGCGTCCAGACGCCCGACGTTGTACAGCCGCTCCTCGTAGTCCTTCGTGAAGCGTCGGAGATCGGGGCGTCCGCTCTCGTCGCGCATGCTGCTGACCACACCCGTCGGCTTGTTCAGCATCACGTAGCGCATGGACACGTCGAGCTGCACCGCGGTGCCGTCCACGTCCACGAGGTCCCGCTCCGGATCGATGCGGCGGCCGAGCTCGGTGACCACCTGGCCGTTCACGCGGATGCGTCCCTCGACGATGTACTGCTCGACGACCCGACGGGAGGCGACGCCGGCCGCGGCGAGCACCTTCTGCAGTCGCACGCCCTCGGGGGCGCTGGAATCGTGGGCGTCGGTGGTCATCGGACCGTCCCTTCGTCGAAGCCGTCGGCGCCGTCGTCGAGGAGCGGCGAGATCGGCGGAAGCTCATCCAGAGAGTTGATGCCGAGATGCTGGAGGAGCGCATCGGTGGTGCCGTAGTTGATCGCGCCGGTCTCGGAGTCGGCGAACAGTTCGGTGATCAGCCCCCGCGCGAGGAGGGTGCGGACCACGGAGTCGACGTTGACCGCGCGGATCGAGGCCACCTGACTCCGGGTCACCGGCTGCTTATACGCGATCACCGCGAGCGTCTCCAGCGCCGCCTGGGAGAGCCGGGCCGGCGCCTGACCGCCGACGAACTCCGCCACGACCGGATCGAGGTCCTCGCGGACGTAGAGCCGCCATCCACCGCCGACCTCCCGCAGCTCGAAGCCGCGCCGCGGACCCGCGCCTCGACCGTCGTAGTCCTCGACCAGCGACTCGACCGTCTGCCGGACGGCGGGCACCGGCGCGCCGACCGCGGCGGCGAGGGCCACCAGGCCGATCGGCTCGTCGACGATGAAGAGGATCGCCTCCACACGCTCGCTGAGCGGGAGCTCGGCACCCGTCACGGCGTCGGGCTCCTCGGGGAGCTCGGTCTCTGCCGCGGTCACGTCATCGGTCATAGTCGGCCCCCAGGGTCGCGAGTGTCTCGTCCGACCAGGAGTCGGCGGCCCAGCGGAGGGTGAGCTCCCCGAGCGGTTCCAGTTGTTCGAAGGAGAGCGCCGCGTGGCGGTACAGCTCCAGCACCGAGATGAAGCGGGCCACGACGATACCCGGCTCCGAGACGCCCGCGACCAGCTCGCGGAAGCTCAGCGACTCGGTGCCGCGCAGCAGCGTGACGACGATCGCGGCCTGCTCGCGGATGCTGACCAGGGGCGCATGCAGGTGGTCGAGTCCGACGTGCGGGATCTCCTTCGGCGCGAAGGCCAGCAGCGCCAGCGCCGCGAAGTCGTCGGGCGTGAGCGACCAGACGAGCTCGGGCGTCTGCTTCCGGTGCTTCTCCTCCAGCGGTACCGCACGCACATGACGGCGGTCCTCCCGCTGCAGGCACCGCGAGAACCATGCGGAGACCTCTTTGAACGCGCGGTACTGCAGGAGACGGGCGAAGAGCAGGTCGCGCGCTTCGAGCAGGGCGACGGCCTCGGCGTCGACGAGCTCGCCCTGCGGCAGCAGGCCCGCCACCTTCATGTCGAGCAGGGTCGCGGCGACGACGAGGAACTCCGACGCCTGGTCGAGCTCCTCCTCGTCCTCCAGGTCGGCGAGGTACGCGATGAACTCGTTGGTGACGGCGCTCAGCGACACCTCGGTGATGTCCATCTCGTGCTTCGAGATGAGGTTCAGCAGGAGGTCGAAGGGGCCGTCGAAGTTCGACAGCGAGACGCGGAACCCAGCGGCGTCGTCGGCGGAGGACGGCTCCGCGGTGTCGATCGCCTCGGCGGGTGCCGGGACCTCAGCGGTACCGAGCTCGTCAGGCGACGGCGCCACGGGCGACCAGCTCCCTGGCCAGCCGCAGGTATGCCTGTGCGGCCGCGTGCTCCGGAGCGAACTCGGTGATCGGGACCCCCGAGACCGACGCGTCCGGGAACTTCACGGTGCGGCCGATCACGGTCTCCAGCACGTCGTCGCCGAACGCCTCCACGACGCGCTCCAGCACCTCGCGCGAGTGCAGCGTGCGCGGGTCGTACATCGTCGCCAGCAGCCCGTCCATCTCGATGGAGGGGTTCAGCCGGTCGCGGACCTTGTCGATGGTCTCGATGAGGAGCGCGACACCGCGGAGCGCGAAGAACTCGCACTCGAGCGGGATGATGACGCCGTGCGCCGCCGTCAGCGCGTTCACGGTCAGCAGACCGAGCGACGGCTGGCAGTCGATGAGGATGACGTCGTACTCCCCCGCCACCTGGCGCAGCACGCGGGCGAGGATCGTCTCGCGGGCGACCTCGTTGACGAGGTGCACCTCCGCGGCGGAGAGGTCGATGTTCGCGGGGAGGACGTCGAGACCGGGCACGTTCGAGTGCACGATCGCGTCGTGCGCATCGCGCTTCGTGTCGAGCAGGAGGTCGTAGACCGTCGGGACGTCGTGCGTCTGGATGCCGAGACCGGCGGACAGCGCGCCCTGCGGGTCGAAGTCCACGGCGAGCACCTTGCGGCCGTACTCCGCGAGCGCGGCGGCGAGGTTGATGGAGGTCGTCGTCTTGCCGACGCCGCCCTTCTGGTTGCAGAGCGCGATGATGCGGGCCGGGCCGTGCGACTTCAGAGGCGCCGGGATCGGGAAGCCCTGGTACGGACGGCCGGTGGGTCCCATGGGGGTGTCGTCGGCCTTCTGCGCCTTCGCCCTGGACTTCGCCACTTTCTCAGCCACCGGTTCTCCTGCTCCTTCGTGCTTGCTCGATTGTAGCCGCCCAGCGTTCCCCAGCCGGCTCGGCGCGCGGCGGTCCCGGTACCGGCCTGCGCGGTCAGCGCGCCCGGGGATGAGAGGTCGCGTAGATGTCACGGAGAGCATCCACCGACACATGCGTGTAGATCTGCGTCGTCGCGACCGAGGAGTGCCCTAGCAGCTCCTGCACCACCCGCACGTCGGCGCCGCCCTGCAGGAGGTGCGTCGCGAACGAATGGCGCAGCGTGTGCGGGGAGATCTCGGTCGTGAGCTGTGCGCGCTCCGCGGCGGAACGGATCACCAGCCAAGCGCTCTGTCGCGAGAGCGGGGCACCGCGCGCGCCGAGGAAGAGCCGAGCCGATGCGCGGCCCTTCGCGGCGAGCTCCGGGCGGACCCGGGTGAGGTAGGCGTCGACGGCGGCACGGGCGTACGACCCCACCGGGACGATGCGCTCCTTCGAGCCCTTGCCCCGCAGGCGCAGCACCTCGCCGTGCGCCATGTCGTCGACGTCGAGCCCGACCGCCTCCGACACCCGGGCGCCCGTGGCGTAGAGGAGCTCCAGGAGCGCCCGGTCGCGGATGCCGAGCGGCTCCTCGGCCGACGGCGCGGCGAGCAGCCGCTCCACCTGGTCGATCGTGAGCGCTTTCGGCAGCCGGCGCGGGGTCTTCGGCGGGCGGAGCCGTCCGGTCGGATCGTCCGCCTCGATGCCCTCACGGGCGAGGAACCGGTGCCAGCCGCGCACCGAGGACTGCAGGCGCGCCAGACTCGTCGCGGCCGGCAGCGGCTCCGCCGAGGCGCGGTCGGCGATGAAGCGGTCGACGACGGCGGGCGTGATGTCCGCCGTGTCGTCGATCCCCTCCGCCGTGAGCCAGTCCCGGTAGCCCTCGAGGTCCCGCCGGTAGGCGCCGACCGTGTGCGCGCTCAGGCCGCGCTCGATCGTGACGTGACGCAGATACGCGTCGAGGGCGCGATCGAGCTGCATGCTCAGCTCCGGTCGCGCAGCCTCTGCGCGGTCGCCAGCACGCCGAGCGCGAGGATGCCGTTGCGCAGGCGTCCCGCCAGGACTCCGGCGACCGCCGCCTCGAGGGGAAGCCAGGCGAGGCGGATGTCCGCCTCCTCGTCTTCGCGGGCGTGCGCGGCCGCGGCGGCGGTGAGCCCCGTCGCGAGGAACACCTGGATGAGCTCGTCGTTGCCTCCCGGCGTCGTCCACGACGAGACCAGGGGCTCCCAGTGCGCGGCGACGAGGTCGGCCTCCTCCGCGAGCTCGCGACGGGCGGCCGCCAAGGGCTCCTCCCCCGCGATGTCGAGGAGGCCGGCCGGCAGCTCCCAGTCGCGGTGGCGGATCGGGTGACGGTACTGCTGGATGAGCAGCACCCGTCCCTCGTCGTCCAGCGCGAGGATCGCGACGGCGCCGGGGTGGGCGACGTACTGTCGCACGATCTCGCCCTCGCCGTAGTGGACCCGGTCGGAGCGCACGTCCCAGACGCGCCCCTCGTAGACGAGGTCGCTGCTCACGACCTCCGGCTCGAAGGGCTCGTCGCGCAGCGGCTCCGCGACGGCCGGCGCCTCCGACTCACTCATCGACGGGCACGTCGAACAGCTCGCTCGCGCGGTGGCGGGCGATGGCCGCGCCGACGAGCCCGCGGAACAGCGGGTGCGGGTCGGTCGGACGCGAGCGCAGCTCCGGGTGCGCCTGGGTGGCGATGTAGTACGGGTGCACGTCACGCGGCAGCTCGACGTACTCGACGAGGTCGAGTTCCGGGTTGAGGCCCGAGAACACCAGGCCGGCCTCGGACAGGCGATCGCGGTACGCGTTGTTCACCTCGTAGCGGTGGCGGTGACGCTCGGACACCTCGGCGGCGCCGTAGACCTCGCGCGCCAGCGAGCCCTCCGCGAGAGCCGCCTGGTAGAGGCCGAGGCGCATGGTGCCGCCCAGGTCGCCGCCGTCGAGGATCTCGATCTGCTCGGCCATGGTCGCGATGACGGGCTCCGCGGTGTCCGGGTCGAACTCGCTGGACGAGGCTCCGGCGATCCCGGCCACGTCGCGGGCGTACTCGATGACCATGCACTGCAGACCCAGGCAGAGGCCGAGGGTCGGGATGCCCTGCTCGCGGGCGAACTTCAGCGCACCCAGCTTGCCCTCGATGCCGCGGATGCCGAAGCCTCCGGGGACGCAGATGCCGTCCAGCTCGGCCAGCTGCTCCTGCGCGCCCTCGGGGGTCTCGCAGAGGTCGGACGGGATCCAGCGGATGTTGACCTTGGTCTCCTGCGCGAAGCCGCCCGCCTTGAGGGCCTCCGTCACGGAGAGGTAGGCGTCCGGAAGGTCGATGTACTTGCCGACGAGACCGATCGTGACCTCGTGCTTCGGGTTGTGCACCGCGTGCAGAACCTTGTTCCAGCGCGTCCAGTCGACGTCGTCCGCCTTCTGGTCGAGCCCGAGGCGGCGCACGATGTAGGAGTCGAGGCCCTGCTCGTTGAGGGTCGACGGGATGTCGTAGATGCTCGGCAGGTCGACGGTGTTGATGACGCCTTCGACGTCGACGTCGCACATCAGGGCGATCTTGTTGCGGTTGCTCGCGCTCACCGGGCGATCGCTGCGGAGCACGAGGGCGTCGGGCTGGATGCCGACCTGGCGGAGCGCGGCAACCGAGTGCTGGGTCGGCTTGGTCTTCTGCTCGCCGGACGCTCCCATGAACGGCACGAGCGAGACGTGCACGAAGAACACGCTGTCGCGGCCGAGCTCGTGACGCAGCTGGCGGGCCGACTCGAGGAACGGCTGCGACTCGATGTCGCCGACGGTGCCGCCGACCTCGGTGATGATCACGTCGGGACGCGGGTCCTCGGTGGCCTGCAGCCGCATGCGGCGCTTGATCTCGTCGGTGATGTGCGGGATGACCTGCACGGTGTCGCCGAGGTACTCGCCGCGACGCTCACGGGCGATCACCTGCGAGTAGATCTGACCGGTCGTGACGTTGGCCGCCTCGGACAGGTTGATGTCGAGGAAGCGCTCGTAGTGCCCGATGTCGAGGTCGGTCTCCGCACCGTCGTCGGTGACGAACACCTCGCCGTGCTGGAACGGGTTCATGGTGCCCGGATCGACGTTCAGATACGGGTCGAGCTTCTGCATGACCACGCGGAGTCCGCGAGCGGTCAGGAGGTTGCCCAGGCTGGCCGCGGTGAGCCCCTTGCCCAAAGACGAAACGACACCACCAGTCACGAAGATGTGCTTGGTCGTGTCGTTCTTGGGCCCCGCAGAAGAAGAGTTCATCACGGGCTTCTATCCTAACAGTTCATTCAGACGCCGAGGCTGAGAAGCTCGCGGGCGTGGGTGAGTGCGGCATCGGAATCCGCGAGTCCGGAGAGCAGACGGGCCATCTCGGCCTCGCGCTCCTCCCCGTCGAGCCGCCGCACGCTGGACGCGGTGACGGCGCCGTCGTGCGATTTCACGACGGTGAGATGGTTGTTCGCGAAGGCGGCGACCTGCGCGAGATGGGTGACGGCGATCACCTGAGACTTTTCGGCGAGTCGGGCGAGTCGCCGACCCACCTCGATCGCCGCCGCGCCGCCGATGCCCGCGTCGACCTCGTCGAACACGAAGGTGGGCACGGGATCGGTCGCCGCGATGACGACCTCGATCGCGAGCATCACCCGCGACAGCTCGCCGCCGGAGGCGCCCTTGGCGACCGAGCGGGGTTCGGCGCCGGGATGCGGGGCGAGCAGGATGGCGACGTCGTCGCGGCCGTGGGTGCTCTCGGCCCCCGGGGCCACAGAGACCTCCAGGCGCGCGTCCGGCATCGCCAGCGCGTGCAGCTCGGCGGTCACGGCCTCGCCGAGTCGGCCGGCCGCCTCGCTCCGGGCCGCGGTGAGAGCGTCGGCCCGGGCGTCGAGCTCTGTCCTGGCCGCGTCGCGCTCGGCGGTGAGGCGTTCCAGGCGCTCTCCGTCGTCGTCGAGTTCGGCCAGTCGCGCGGATCCGGTCTGCCACAGCGCCAGGGCCTCCGCCAGCGAGCCGTGCTGACGGATGAGGACGCCGAGCGCGGCCCGGCGCTCCTCGACGGCGGCCAGCTCGTGCGGACCGGACTCATCGAGGTCGGCGAGGAAGCCGGAGAGCACACCGGCGGCGTCGGCAATGCGGTAGCCGATGTCGGCCAGGGTCTCCGCGACCTCCGCGAGCTTCGGGTCGGACACGCGCTCGATCGCTCGGCGCGCTTCCGCGACCAGCGCCGAGGCATCGGGCTCGCCCTCCTCGTTCGAGAGGGCTCCGTGGGCCAGGGCGGCGGCGACGCGGAGTTCCTCCGCGTTCGCGAGGCGCTCGGCACGAGCCGTCAGCTCCTCGTCCTCGCCCTCCTCGGGGGCGGTCGCCTCGATCAGGGCGAGGTCCTCCCGCAGCCGGGCGGCCTCCTCGGCACGCCGGTCACGGTTCGCGGTGATGTCGATGATCTGGGCGTCGAGCGTTCGCCAGCGCTCGAACGCGGCCTGGTACTCCTCCAGCGCCCGGGCGATCGGTTCGCCGCCGAAGCGGTCGAGGGCGTCGCGCTGCGCGGCGGCCGAGCGCAGTCGCAGCTGCTCGGACTGTCCGTGCACGACGATGAGCTCGTCGGCGAGGGAGGACAGCACACCTGCCGGCGCGGCCCGCCCGCCGACGCTCGCGCGGCTGCGGCCCTCGGCGCTGAGGGTGCGCGAGACATAGAGCTCAGCGGTGCCGGCACCGGCCGGCTCCAGCTCTCCCCCGGCCTCGGCCACGATGTCGGCGACCTCGCCCTTCTCGGGCACGATCCACACCCCGGCCACCGAGGCCTGCGCGGCTCCCTTGCGCACGGCGCCCGAGTCGGCGCGCTGGCCGAGGAGCAGCCCGAGCCCGGTGACGACCATGGTCTTCCCCGCGCCCGTCTCTCCGGTGATGGCCGTGAAGCCGGGCCCGAGCGGCAGGACGGCGTCGGCGATCACGCCGAGCCCCTGCATGCGCATCTCCTCGATCATGCGTCGCTCCTCCGCTCCTGTCCGCGCCATCCTTCGACGGGCAGCTGGAACTTCCGCACGAGACGGTTCGTGAACGCCGTGGGGTGCAGACGCGCGAGGCGGACCGGGCGCGACGAGCGGCGCACCACGACGCGGGCTCCCGGCGGAAGGTCGTGGGAACGACGGCCGTCGCACCAGAGGATGCCGGAGCCATCCGTCCGCTCCAGCATCTCGATGGCCACGGCCGCCTCGGGGCTCACCACGAGCGGCTTCGCGAAGAGCGCGTGCGCCGACAGCGGGACCACCGCGATGGCCTCGACCGTCGGCCAGATCACCGGGCCGCCGGCGGAGAAGTTGTAGGCGGTCGAGCCGGTCGGCGTGGAGATGACCATGCCGTCGCAGCCGAAGCTCGACAGCGGCCGCCCGTCGATCTCGAGCACCACCTCGATCATGCGCTCGCGGCTCGCCTTCTCGACGGTCGCCTCGTTCAGGGCCCAGGTCTCGAAGACGACGTCGCCCGAGGCGTCCTTCACGCGCACCGACAGTGCCAGGCGCTCCTCGACCTCGTAGTCGCGGGCGATGACGCGGCGCATCGCGTCGTCCATGTCGTCCCGGTCGATCTCCGCGAGGAAGCCGACGTGACCCATGTTGATGCCGAGCACCGGAGCGCCGCTGTCACGGACGAGCTCTGCCGCGCGGAGGATCGTGCCATCGCCCCCGAGGACGATCGCGAGCTCGAGCGTCGCCGGTCCGGAGGCGTCCAGCACCTCGACGTCCGCGAAGAACGCATCGACTGCGGCGAGCTCGGCATGGTCGTCGGCTGCCAGGACGGGACGGACCCCCGCACCGCGGAGGGCGTCGATCACCCGACGGGCGGCCGCGACGGTGTCGACGCGACCCGCGTGGGCGACGACCAGGATCCTGCGCTCGTTCATCGTCCCCCTGCCAGCCGGTTGATGGTGTCCATCCATTCTGTCGGATTGCTGCCGCCGCCCGGCACGAGGTGCACGAGATACTCCGCATTGCCGTGTGTCCCGAGGATCGGGGAGGAGACGATCCCCGCCATCCCCATCCCGGCATCCCACGCGCTCCACACCACGCGGGCGACGGCATCGGCCCGGGTGGCGGGGTCGGTGACGAGGCCGCCGCGCACCGCGGTCCTCCCGACCTCGAACTGCGGCTTGACCAGCAGCAGCACGTCGGCGCCCGGCGCGGCCACGGCGACCACCGCGGGCAGCACGAGCTCGAGCGAGATGAAGGAGAGGTCGCCCACCACCAGGTCGGGCGACGTGGACTCCCCCGTCGCTGCGGTGAGGCTGTCACGCGTCATGTGCCGCACGTTGAAGCCCTCGACGGCGATGACGCCGGGGTCGGCGGCGACCGCGGGGGCGAGCTGACCGTGGCCGACATCCACGGCGAGGACACGGCGCGCGCCGCGTTCCCGCAGCACCTGCGTGAAACCGCCGGTCGAGGCCCCCATGTCGAGCGCGAGGCGTCCCTGCACCGGGATGCCGAAGCCGTCGAGCCCGGCGACGAGCTTGTGCGCCGCGCGGCTGACGTAGTGGTCGGCGCCGGCGACCGTGATGGTGTTGTCGTCGCTGACCGCGGTCGAGGCCTTCACGACCGGACGGCCGTCGACGCTCACGAGGCCGTCGGCGATGAGGGTGGCGGCATGCGTGCGCGAACGGGCGAGTCCTCGGGCGGCGAGGGCGGCGTCGAGTCGCGTCATCGTGGTCCCGGGGTCTCCCGCAGGTCGTGCCGGGATCCGCTCTCGAGTCGTCGCGAGAGGTCGTCGTGCAGGGCCGAGTACGCGTCCGCGCGTGCGGCGAGCGGCTGCCCTTCGATCAGGCGCAGACGACTCCACAGGCCGTCCGTCGGCGCGCTGGTCGTCATCTCATCGCTCACGCTTCCACTGTACGCGGCACCGCCGACGGGCGGCGGCGCCACGCGTGGCTCAGGGGCGGTGGAACGGGTCCGCGTACAGCCGTTCCGGAACCCGGAGGACGAACACCGGCGTCCCGGACGCCCAGATCGCGGCGGCGCCCGCACGGAGCAGGTCGAGCTGGTCGCCGGACTCGGCGACGATCTCGACGTCTGCGCCCCGGACGCGGACGGCGGCGCCGTTCACGTCGAACACGCCGTCGGTCACGGTGGGCTCGGGGTACGGCTCGTGCAGACCGCGCAGGTCGCCGAGGATATAGGTCGGGCGCGATCCTTCGGGCGCGGCGAGGACGTGCTTGGGACGGTCGATACCGGTCAGCACCAGGGCGGACTCGATGCCCGCACGGCTGGCACCCATGATGTCGGTGTCGAGGCGGTCACCGATGAAGAGCGCTTTCGCCGCGCCGAAACGGGCGAGCGCCTCCTCGAAGATCGGGGTCTCCGGCTTGCCCGCCACCGTCGCCAGGCGACCGATCGCGGTGTGCACGGCGGACACGAGAGTGCCGTTCCCCGGGGCGACGCCCCGCTCGCGCGGGATCGTCCAGTCGGTGTTCGTGGCGATCCACGGGATGCCGCCCTCGTCCTCGGGGACCTTGAGGGCGAACGCCGCCTCGGCGAGGTCGGTCCAGGCGACCTCGGGCGCGAAGCCCTGGACCACGGCCTGCGGCGCGTCCTCGGCGCTGCGCGTGACCGTGTACCCGGCCTTCTGCACCTCGTCGACGAGGCCGTCGCCGCCCACCACGAGGATCGTCGCCGGCGCCGGCACGATCCCGGACAGCAGACGCATCGCCGCCTGCGGGCTCGTGACGACGTCCTGCGGAGCCACGTCGAGCCCGAGACTCGTGAGGTGCGCGGCCACCGAGGCGTCGGTGCGCGAGGCGTTGTTCGTGATGTAGCCGAGGCGCACCGCGTGCGCCGCCGCGTTCAGGCTCTCCACCGCATGCGGCAGAGCGCCGGGACCGGCATAGACCACGCCGTCGAGGTCGGCGAGGACGGTGTCCACGCCTTCGAGCGGCGTGCGACCCGCCGAGCGCTTCCGCGCCTTCGCAGTGAAGAGCCCCACTACGCCTCCGGCTTCTCGGACGCGGAGGGCGAGTCGTCCTCCGCCTCGTCGTCATCCGTCTCGTCGTCCTCGCCGAGCAGCTCGCGCACCTCGTCCTCGATGGACGGCTCCGCGGGCTCAGGGGCCTCGGTCGTGTCGGGAGCTTCGGTCGCGTCGTCGGCTTCGGTCGCGTCGTCGGCTTCGGTCGCGTCGTCGGCTTCGGTCGCGTCGTCGGCTTCGGTCGCGTCCTCGTCCTCGACAGAAGCGACGTCAGCGTCGGAGAACTCGTCGTCAGAGAACCCGTCCTCGATGAGGCCGTCCTCCACGTAGAGCTCCTCATCGCCGGCCTCGTCGACACCGAGAGCCTCGGCGGCGACCTCGGCACGGCGCGCCCAGAACTCGGCTTCGTCCGTACGCCCGAGGTCCTCCAGGACGGCGGCGCGCGCGGCGAACAGCGCGGGGCTCCACTCGAATGCGCGGTCCGGGTCCAGCTCCGGGATCTCGAGCTCTCCGAGCGCCAGCTCGAGGTCTCCCTGGTCGAGCCGGGCACCCGACATCGCGATAGCCAGGGCGACTCGCACGGGCGTGGTCAGAGCTGATCGGTCCACCGCCCGACCGGTCTCGAGGGCGCGGTCGGGGCGCCCGATACCGCGCTCGCTGTCGACCATGAGGGCGATCTGGTCATCCTTACCGGAGATCCGGCGGTAGGTACGCAGCTCGCGCAGCGCCAAGGCGAAGTCGCCGGTCGCATAGGCGGTGATGCCGAGGGTCTCGCGGACGATCGCGATCCGGCCGGCACGACGCGACGCCGCCAGCGCATGCTCGTGCGCCAGAGCGGGGTCCTCGTCGATCAGCCGGGAGGCCATCGCCAGGTGACGAGCGACGAACTCGGCGTTCTCTTTGCTCAGCGTCTTCAGCTCGTTGCGCGCGGACGGGTGCAGGTCGCGCGCGGTGACCTCGTCCGGGACGCGGGGCTCGTCGAAGCGCGGACGCTCGTTCGCCGCGTTGGCCGGACGCTCCCGCCCAGCCCCGCCGCGCTGCGGGAAGGGCCGCGACCGGTCACTCCCCCGCTCACGCTCGAACCCGCCCTCGCGACGCGGAGCGGAGTCACGGTTGTAGCCGCCCTCGCGACGAGGACCGGAGTCACGGTTGTAGCCGCCTTCGCGACGCGGAGCGCTGTCCCGGTTGTAGCCGCTCTCGCGACGGGGCGCACCACCGTCGCGGTTGTAACCACCCTCGCGACGAGGCGCACCACCGTCACGGTTGTAACCACCCTCACGACGAGGCGCACCACCGTCACGGTTATAGCCACCCTCACGACGGGGCGCACCATCGCGGTTGTAACCACCCTCGCGACGCGGAGCGCTGTCACGGTTGTTGTAGCCACCCTCACGACGCGGAGCACCATCGCGGTTGTAACCACCCTCACGACGCGGAGCACCGTCACGGTTGTTGTAGCCACCCTCACGACGGGGCGCACCATCGCGGTTGTAACCACCCTCGCGACGCGGAGCGCTGTCACGGTTGTTGTAGCCACCCTCACGACGCGGAGCACCATCGCGGTTGTAACCACCCTCACGACGCGGAGCACCGTCACGGTTGTTGTAGCCACCCTCACGACGCGGAGCACCGTCACGGTTGTTGTAGCCACCCTCACGACGCGGAGCACCGTCACGGTTGTTGTAACCGCCCTCACGACGCGGAGCACCATCACGGTTGTAGCCGCCTTCACGGCGGGGGGCAGCACCGTCACGGTTGTTGTAGCCGCCCTCGCGACGAGGCGCACCACCATTACGGTCGTAGCCGCCCTCGCGACGCGGAGCGCTGTCGCGGTTGTAACCACCCTCGCGACGCGGGGCACCGCTGTCACGGTTGTAGCTGCCCTCACGACGCGGGCCGCGGTCGCCGGAGCGAGATGCGCCGTCGCGGTAGACGGGGCGACCTCCGGAAGGACGATCGTTGCGCTGGTTCCTGTCGTCGTTGCGACGTGGACGGCGCTCTTCCTCTTCCGGCATGGTGCTCCCTGTTCTCTTCGTGCTGTAAACGCAAAATGGCCACCCAACGATGGGTGGCCATTTCGACTAAAAGGAGTCCGGCGGTGTCCTACTCTCCCACAGGGTCCCCCCTGCAGTACCATCGGCGCTGTGAGGCTTAGCTTCCGGGTTCGGAATGTG
>NZ_JBFBLT010000009.1:0-125946 GCF_040702645.1 Microbacterium sp. NPDC078814 | reverse complement strand
CAACCGTCATCGTCATCTCAGTATTGGTCCGTTCTCGCCCCGTGCAGTGCGAAGGTCAGCAGTGCTGGTGTCTCACCCCATCCTGACGCACAGGGCAGAGGCGGCTACTGGTCTCCAAAGTCGACCCTCGCTTGATCGCCGTCATCGACGAAGTCCTCACCGCGGGGCAAGGGAAATCGACAGCCAGCCGCCGCCACTGCGAGGCGCAGGTCCGACGCATCCTCGACCTCCGCTACCCCGGAGACCCGATCACGAACGTCAAACCAACGACCCTGCAGGGATACATCAACGAGCGGGACGCCGGCCTCTACACCTTCGACAAAGCAACAACACGAAGCACAGCCTCCAACAAACCCGACCGCCAATACAATCTCGGCGAAGCCACCCAGCTCGGGGAGATCTGCGAGATCGACTCCACCGAAATGGACGTGCTGGTGTGGGACGACCAAGGAAACGAATTCCGCCCCAAGCTCACCGTGCTCTTTGACGTCGCCAGCCGCGTACCGATGTCCTGGGCGATCCACGCCAACTCCGCGACGGGGTTCGACCACGCACTCCTGATCGCTCGCGCCATCGTCGGCCGAAAGGCCATCCCTGGTTCGAGCGCCACCCGACTGCCAGCCTCCGCAACACTCCCCGCCGAACTGATGAAGAAAGTAAACAGTTTCCTGGACGACGATTCCCTCGCCGTGCCCTGGATCTTCCCACAGGCGATCACCGTCGACGGCGGCGCAGACTTCCGATCGAGCGTCTTCGCCTCCGCCTGTCGCCGATACGGCATCACCCAAGTGCTCGCGCCGCCGGGAGCTGCGACGGTGAAACCTCACGTCGAACGCAACTTCGGCACCGTCGCCACCGACTTCACCAGTTGGCTCGCCGGTTCAGTGGGCAACTCGGTCGCCAATCGCGTCAGGAAGGCGAAGGCCACTCTGACCCTCGACTCCGTGCGCGCTGCCTTCGACACCTGGGTCACCACGGTCTACCTCAATAAACCGCACGGCGGGCTCAAACTTCCCATGTTCCCGGGCCGCGAATGGACTCCGAACCAGATGTACTCCGTCTTGTTCGAATTCGGTCCAGGGGTGCAACTCCCATTCGGTCAGGAGGACTACTTTGCCTTGCTACCCACGGCGAAGCGCATCATCAGCGATAGTGGCATCGAATTCAAGAACCGGAGGTATGACAGCGCACATCTGGAGGACCTGCGAAACCGATCCCTAACCGGAACGTCAGCACGCCCCGGGTCCCGCGCAGCAAGAAAGTTCGACATCAGTTACGACCCGTACAACCTCAACTGTGTCTGGGTGCGTCACCCCGAGAACGGTGAATGGATCGAATGCTGGGACGTCGCGCTCGAGGAGAACACCGCATGGATGGCGGCAGAGGCAGCGGTGAAGCTGGTCGAACGATTCGGCAGCGGTGAACCTCTCGAGAAGCCCAAGCAAGCCGAGTTCCTCGATGAGATGGAACGGCGGGCGAAGAGCGACGGCAGAGCACGTAGGAAACAACTTGCTGCACAAGCACGCCCGCAGGACCCCGACGCTACCGAATCGCTCCCGATCGAACCGGTAATGATCCCACCACGACAACCGTCGACCATCCTCGACCCCGCAGACATCGACTGGGACTCCCCGGACTTCGACGTCGTCACCTATAAGGAACTCGGCTGATGAACCTCACACCGCTCGTTTTCGAGCACGACCGCAAGACAACGCTGGCCGGCTTCCGTGAAGCGATCTACGCCGACCCGCCGCGCCCACCCTCTATCACGTTCGCCGAATACCGCGCTCTGAACAACCACGACCGGGAACTGTTCGACCAGGTCCGCGAGGACTTCCTGCGCCTGAAAGTACGCGTGGAAACACCGGAGCAGAAACAATGCGCGCGGATCCTCACTCGTCTCATCGCATCGAACCCGCGGCGGAAAAACTCCCGCCGCGGGCTCATGATCTCCGCCCCGATGTTCTATGGGAAAACTGAACTCGCGCTCCTGCTCGCCCAGTTCGTCGAACGCAAGCATGCAGCACGCAATCCCGACTACATGCGCACAGGAGAAGTCCCCGTGGTATGGGTCGAGATGACAGAGCATTCGACAGGCAAGGCCCTCCTCGCGCAGATCGTCGAGTTCCTGTGCCCGACGATCACGCTCAACCGCAGCATCACGACCGACCGGCTCAAGAAAATGGCCGTCGAGCTCCTCCACACGCATCAGACGAAGCTTCTGGTCATCGACGAAGCACACAAACTCGGCGGCGCCGAGCCCTCCAGCATCATCAAGGCGCTCCAAAACGAATCATCCGCGACCGTCCTGCTGGTGGGAATCAACCTGCTCGCCGGGCGAGCATTCGGCAGCGGAGACGGCCAGCAGGTCACCATGCGATGCGACCTCGTCGAGCTGCGGAAAGTGAGTCTGACCCACAGCGACGGGATGAGCCAATGGCTGGATTGGGTCATCCAGTTCGATCGCAACCTGCCGCTCATCGAACACACCAAGGGCGTGCTCTACAAGAACGCGATCTCACTCCACAAAGCAAGCGGCGGTCAGCTCGCGGTGCTCGCCCTCATCGTCGAACGACTCGTCACATCCATCCTCGACGACGCCGGTCGCACCGGCGAACAGATCGATCGCGTAAGACTCCATGCCGTACTCAGCAGCCTCAAACGGTTCGGCCCGAAAGGACATCGCCTCAAACTTGAGGACCTCGTCGACGCCACCGTCGTCAAAGCTGACCTCGCAGTCACCAGTAACGAGGTGGACGTCGCATGACCACCGATCAGGCATGGGCGATCCGACCGAAATGGCACCGGTACGAGTCCCCCCGGTCGTACGCTCGACGCCAGTGCGCCGCAGCACAAGTCCCGGTCGACGTAGTGGAGCGGGGGCTGACCTCCCGCCGGCAGCCCAACTACAAGCGTGTGTGGTCGGACCCTCTGACACCGGCCGTCATCGAGGCAGCCGCGGGACGCCCTGCCGGTCACGTCGACCGCCTCACACGCCGTGCCCAACCGGCCGAGGGCGATTACGCCGCCCGGTATCTGTGCCGACTATGCGCTGCAGGCGAGATCGTCGAACAGATCCCACATGATCGCGAAAACTGGTGCCTGAAGCACCCCGGGCAGATGGTGTGGACTGGCCCCGGGACAACCCCGGAAACGCAACTGGTCACGCGCTTCGACCCCGCGCAGGCTCGGGCGGAACGCCGATTCCGGAGAATGGTCGCAGCAGGTCGGATCACCCCTCGCCTGCACACCCGCGCGTGGGAGATGGTGCGCGACAACGCCAATCTTTCCGACGCGCAGCCACCGTCGCGCGACACGGCAGACGACGAAACGGCCACCCGGGCACGGCTCTACCCGCACCTTGTCGCCGTGCTTGAGGAACTCACGTCACCACGGCACGTCGCCCGCTGGAAATCGTGCCCGCCCGAGCACCTCAGAGCCGAGATCGCCCGGTCGCTGACACACATACCGGGCAACATCGACGTACTCATCACGCGGATCATCCTGTGGCTGCGTCCCATGCGTCGCCAGATTGTCGCTACGAGACTTCAGCCTCTCGACGTCGCCCTCGACACCGTCGACGCACCGGCTGTCATCGACACTCATGCGATCTACCCCCGGTGGATCCAACAGCACCCCCAAGCGGTAGCCGAATGGGATTGGACGCGTAACGACGACGCCCGGGACCCGTGGTCCGCGGCCGCCGTGTCCCGGAAAGCATGGTGGGTGTGCGATGACGGCCACTCGTGGGAAACGAGCCCGTTTGTCCGAGGCGCGGCGCTCAGCGGCTGCCCCTACTGCGCAGGCATGGACGTCTGGCCGGGACAAACCGACCTCCGTACCCTCTTTCCCGACATTGCCGCCGAATGGGCCACCGATCCGGGCGTCAACGCCGGCACACCCGACACAGTCAGCGCGACCGCTGGACGCGTCATCACGTGGCTATGCCCCGACGGACACGCGTGGCGCACATCCGTCGCTCAGCGAACAAAGAACCGCGTCCGGTGCCGAGTGTGCTCTAACCAATCCGTTCAGATCGGTATGAACGATCTCTCGACAACACACCCGCATCTCGTCGCATCGTGGTCTCCGACAAACGCACGGACCCCCGAACAGGTTGTCGCCGGATCCGACTACACCGCGGCATGGACCTGCCCGGACGGTCACGGCTGGGTCGCGACCGTCCGTAGCCGCGCTGTGGATGAGACAGGGTGCCCCACGTGTACAAGCAGACGAGTGACGCCCGGATTCAATGACCTCGCGTCGAAGCACCATCGGCTCGCCTCCGAATGGGATGCGAGGCCAGCAGCCAACGACCGAGGCCCGTCGGAGGTCACCGTGAAAAGCTCGTATCTGGCTGGCTGGCGCTGCCCACGCGGCCATACCTGGAGAGCCACCGTTGCCAACCGATATACCGGCTCCGGTTG
Source organism: Microbacterium sp. NPDC078814 (assembly GCF_040702645.1). Classification (NCBI taxonomy): domain Bacteria; kingdom Bacillati; phylum Actinomycetota; class Actinomycetes; order Micrococcales; family Microbacteriaceae; genus Microbacterium; species Microbacterium sp. NPDC078814. The sequence goes on along the minus strand of NZ_JBFBLT010000009.1, from coordinate 121,519 downwards.
CCCGTCCTGCTCGGGCCATACGGCCGTGCGTGGACACACTGATCTCGCGACTCGACGGCCAGACCTTGCCCTCGAATGGGGTGAAGGCAATGATCGAACTGCCGACCAAGTCACCGTGTCGTCGCACTACATGGCAACCTGGACCTGCCGCGCATCTCACTCTCATGTTTGGAGTTCAACTGTGAAGAACAGATCTGCCGGAAGCGGTTGTCCCGTTTGCACCGGGAAGAGGCCTGAGACCGGGGTCAACGACCTGGCGACGTTGCGGCCCGACCTCGCCGCCGAGTGGGATGATTCCAACGAGTTCTCGCCGGCCGACGTCACCATCGGTTCAGGTCGCAAAGCGACATGGCGCTGCGGTCCTAGCGGCCACGTGTGGACGACGATCATCCAGAGCCGCACACGGAGAACCGGCGCGCACTGCCCGCTCTGCATTACCGAACGCGAACCCTCGGGTCGGGGTCGGGCGGCTTAGACGGTAAGCCGAGAGATATCAGCACTCATGAGCGCAAGCGAGCACACCGCCGAGACCATCCTCGAAACGGATAATGAGAGATACGCCACGGTGGTCCAGTCCGTCGGCAAGCTCGTGGGTGCCGCCGCGTCCACAGGTCGTGACTGGAAACTCGTGGACGCGCTTCTGCGCACCGTAACACGCGTGATTCTCGAGCGGGGCGAAGCCGCACTGGTCACCGTCGATGAGGAAGGCGCGAAGCGGAGGCTGCATCCCGATGTTGCAGAGCACATCAACGCCGTGATCGATTCGTTCAGCGATGACGAAGCTGCCGCCCTCCTCGGCGTAGGAACCCGGCAACTGCGCAGACGCGCGCAAGGCGGCGGCATGTACTACTTCACCGTAGGGAAGCGTCGCCGGTACCCTGCCTGGCAGTTCGACAATCGAGCCGGATTGTTGCCCGGGCTCCAGCAGATCGCCGCGACGATCCCCAGCGGCTGGCGCCCGGAAACGACCCGGTCCGTCATGGAGTCTTTCGACACGAAGCTTGCGATCCATGGCGAGCCAGTCACGCCATGCGAGTGGCTCCTCCTCGGACTCGATCCGGCGGTCATCGTCGCAGAATTCGAGCAACGCGAAGCAGCTCGTGAGCGCTGAACAGCCCGTATCCGCACAGCAACGGCAGGCCCTCGCCGCGATCGAGGAGGGGCATGCGCTCGAGAGACAGCAGCTCGCTCCGCGGTCGATCGATCGCGCCAGGCGCATCCTCATCGGCGACCTTCGCCCGGACGCGCGTGCGGAGATGACGGAAGACCTGCGCGCGATTTTGGACACCGACCGATTGCCAGCCAGCCGCTGACAGAGTCGTCCAGGAGAGCGTGAGCGGCGGCCTCGGCCTGCTCCAACCCTCCCTCACGAATCAATAGTTCGATGAGGCTCGCTCACGGCTTCTTGGCGTCGGCATTCTCCTCAGGCGTCGGCTGACCCCTCCTGGTAGATCACCTCGAGGTCGATCACATCAGCGTCGCTGGCCGCTGAGCGGTGGTCGGGCTTGGTGAGTTCAAGGGTTGCCAGATGTCTCTGCAGGCGCTTGGACATCGGGAGGAAGGTACTGAGCGTCAACCCGCCAGAGAACACCGCCCCGAGCACAGGAATTGCCTTCGCAATTCCGCCCGCGAAGAGCTTTTTAGTCATGCTTACCCCGAGGTATCCCGCGACCTTCTTGACGATGGGGTAAAGCACGCCCTTAGTTAGCGCCTGTTGTGGGAGCTTCTTCGCCACATTCGCGGCAATCATGGCAGCGACCTTTGACACTCCGCCCTGGGCGAGCTGCACGCCGAACATGACACCAACAAAGAGGATCAGGAGGCTCTCTGTTGCTTCATCCAACTCCTCGCCGTCAGCGAAGAGGTCCGGCCAGCCGTAGATGTAGGCAAGCTTCTGCGAGATCCGAAGCATGTGACTCATGTACTGGGCGAGATCGGCGGGAACGGTGCCGATCATCGCGAGACCACCGGGGATGCCGGCAAGCGCCGACAAGCCAGTTACCTTGCTCGTCTCGTATCCAATGGAGGTGTTCGCTACCTCCTTGATGATTTCAGACGATATCCCGGCTGCAGCAGGGTTCTGAGCGATCGCTCGCTCGATCTGCTCATCGGTGCAGTAGCGCTTCAGCGCTTTTCGGAGGTACGCAGCACGATTGATTCTTACGCCGGGTAACTTTGCGGCTGCATCCAACACCTGCGAGAACTTCGTTCCCGAGTTCTCGACTTCCCCAGAATCCACCATGAGGCCAATGCTACTAGCGGCATTCGACGCAGATTCGCAGCCCCGATCAGCGCCCTGGCTAGTCAGCGCCTCTCGCTTCGATTTCGAACGGCAGCTGACGCAACGTCGTTCCCGACACTCCGGTGCTCTTGTACATGCGGGCGTGCGCATACTGGATCTCTGGGAGCAGGTCGATCCGCCCGATGGCGTTGAGCATGACCTCATCGGCCTGGCGGGCGAGGTAGCCCAGTTCCGGGATCGCGTATCCGCCCACATACTTACCGGAGTTGAGGTCCCATGAGCGCACCTCCGGCAACGAAGCCTCCATTCGCTCCCCGAGCTCAACGAGGGCGTCGAAGGTATCTTGTCCAAAGCCGTGCAACGGGAACGGGATCTGCGACATCGTGCTCTTGGTGACGTTGAAGCAGTCACCCGTGAACGTCCACCACAAGAAGGCGAGCCGCGACGCAGCGACCGCGCTTGCTGCGAGCTGGTCTGCGCGGTTCTGCACGAACAGCTTTCCCTCGTTGAGAGGGACAGTCATATGGGTTCTCTTGTCATAGGTGATCGGCGACTGGGTGTATGTACTGAGGAAGTAGGTCGCGGTTTTCTTGAAACCGACCGAGAAGTCGCTCACGCGGACCAGCGACGAGCTGAGTGCGCCCTTCGCTATCAACGTGTCGATCAGTTCGAACATCTCGTCGCTACTGGCCCGCATCCAGTTCGGCGTTCTCGCCCCGGGCGGCCGAAGCGAGTATCGCAACGTCGCCAGTAGATGGGGGCGGAATGCCTCGATCCAGCTGTGCGTGAGTGTCGTGCGCAGCTCTGCTGCGCTGCCCTCGCCAGCAGCGGTGATGATGGTGCTGCGCACCTTGACCTGGAAAAGGGCGGCCGGTCGTTCCTGGAACGTGCTTACCCACAGCGAGCCAAACCGGCGCTCGTAAAACCTGCGGAGCGATTCGTCGCGATCGCTGAATTGACTCCGGATCGGGACAATCAGGCTGAGCCGGCCATCTGGGCGGGTGATCTGCGCCGAACGTTCACAGCAGGAGGCGTAGATGTCGTCGATGTCGTCAGTTTCGAAACCGGTGATGCGGTAGCTGAGTTCCCGTCGGTTGACGTAAGGAGGATTGCCGATGACGACATCAAACCCGCCCTGGTGAAAAACCTCCGGGAACTCGACGAACCAATGGAACGGATGATGGGTGTCCACCCACGCGCCGAGCGGTAATGGCTCACTCTGAGTGAACTGGATAGCCGAGTGATAGAGCTCGTTGACGTGCGTCCGCACCTCGTCGAGTAGCTTGATGAGCGCACTGCGGTGCACCGGATCAGCGTCGCCGGTCTCCTGCCCCTCGCGGAAGACGCTGTAAGCCTGAGCGATGCGAGCCGCAGATTTTTTGACCTCCGATACGCGAGGCTTCAAGAACCAGTCGGTGACGTCCTTATCAAGTGAGTCTTCGTTGAGGGCGCCGACCAGCGTGTTGCCTGCTTTGATGTTGAAGTCAAGGTCGGGCAGCGGCTCTAGGTCGCCTCGGTCGTCGATTGTGGCGACGAGCTTGAGAAACAGACGCAGACGGGCGATTTCGACGGCTTCCCGCATGATATCCACGCCGTAGAGGTTCGACAGTGTGGCGTGCTTGAGGATGAAATACTCTCGATTCGCGTGATCGTCCACTTTCGCCAGGAGTGCTGCTCCCTCAGGGAACTCGGTCGAGCGAGTGTGACGATCGAGCGCATCGAGGGTGGCCTCGTACAACGGCTGCAGGATGCGCAGGCCGGCGAAGAGGAACGCTCCCGAACCGCAGGTTGGGTCGATCACCCTGAGTTGGGTGAGAATCTGCCAAGCCGCTAGAGCCTGCTCGGGGGCGTTCAGCTGATCGATCGTGTCGATCGCGAGCTGTTCAAGGTCGATGTTCTCGGTGACGGCACGGTTGACGGAGTCGATCTCGCCGCGGCGTGCTGCGGCGAGTACCTGGGCGTGCTCCTGTCGACGTCGATCGACCTCCCACCACGTTTCGCCGGGCAACCCCAGAGTGCTGTCTGCGAGGACGCCCCAGAGCGGCCTGTGCTGTTCGGTGCGCTGGGCTTCGATTTCGGGCGGCAGTGGACGATCCGTGCCCCAGGCGAGGCTTGTCCAGATATATGCTTCCGGGGTCTCCCGCACGTAGCGCCAAGGGTTGATACCGGTGCGCTCGATGAGGCGCTCGAGGAAGACCGGCACCATGGCGTTACTTGCCATGAAGTGAGTGACGTCCTCCTTGGTGTAGTAAGCCCCTTTGTCAGACCCGCGATTGTCCTGACTTTCCTTCTCGTTGACGAACTGCTCGAAGATGTAGCCGAGCACGTCGGGGTTGATCTCGTTCTGCGCGGCGGTGGGGCGGTCGTCGAGGTGCCACTGGAACTTGTCGAAGAGATCAAAGATCGAGGTGAAGATCTCATCGGGGACGTCGATCGTGTTGTCCCGCTCGAGCTCATGCTCGGTGAAGATGCCTCCATTGATGTACGGGACATCGCCCACGAGCTCCCGAATGACGTCCGTGGGATAGTCATGATTCCTGCCGCCGAGGCCCTTGTGAAACATCGGCAGGAGGAAGTCGCGGTAAAAGCCATAGAACTGGCCTCCGCCGACCATGTCACGAAGTCGGTTTAAACGATTACGAAGATAGTCGGTGTCATCGTCCATGAAGGACTTCTTCTGCATGAAATAGATAAACATCAGGCGGTTCATCAGCAGCGCGGAGTACCACTCCCGCTCACCGTCATCGGCGATGCCCTCGATGACGCTCGTGAGTGCACGCTGGCGTCGAACGAACTGGTCGTAGAAGCGTCGGGTGACCAGGTCGGCGTCGAAGGCTGCGCGCATCCGCCGAAGCACGTCGATGAGCGTCCAGTGCTCGTTGAGCGGTATCTCGATGGTGCCCAGGCGTTGGTTGAGCGCCTCGTTACTTGTACCGATGAAATGTCGGTGCAATGCGAGGCGGGGCTGTCCTACTCCATCTGCGTCGGCAGCCTGGAGCCACCGCCACTCCTGGTGGTCATCGTCGGCGAAGATCAGCAGGCGGGCATCGGAGATTTTGCGGACTTGCTGGTCGATCAGGCGTTGGGTGCGAGCATCTGGGACTTCCCGGCAGAGCCAAACACGTAGACCAGAGTATCCAGCGACCTGATCCAGGGTGTAGGTCTGCTCGTCGATGTTGATTTTGAGTGGAGGCTGGTCGGGTCGGTCCCAGCCGAGTTCCTCAAGGAACAGGGACTGAAAGTCACCGGCGTTGACGAGCTTCATGCGCTCCGAAGCGCTCATGCCACTACTCCCATTGAGCAAACGATATGGATGGGGTCGACCGCGGCGACATCGATCACTAGACGCTTATCTCGGTGCAAGAGCACGAGCAGCTCGGCGAGCTCGTCGACATCGCTTCTCGTGGCGAGCGCGGTGGTGAATCGCTTTTCGGCTTCTTTCGTGAGAGGTCGTGTGAAGATCGCCTCGAGCGCGGCTGCTACTTCGCCCTTACTGGCTACAAGCGCCCCGTTGAGCTTGTTCCACAGACGCTTGCGGACGCCGCTGAGGCGACCCTCGATGTTGCCACTCTGGATGAGATTGCCCTGGGCCATTTGGATCAGCAGCGGGAAGTGGTCGGCGCGCGCGGGAATCGCAGGAGTCGCAGGCTCGCATCGGAAGCGCGCAAGTGCCTCCTGCCCGGTGAGCAGGCGTACCCCATCGGCGGTACCGAATCCGAAACCATCGTTCTCGTTCTCGGTGCGGATGTAGCAGACGACGCCGTCTGTATCCCGGTCCGTCAGAGCAGGGCGGGTGGAGTAGACGAGGTCAGGCAGCTCCTGGACGCGATGGGTGATCTCCGGCGTGTCCTGTTCGGCAGTGCTCCACACCTCGTACGCCAGGCTGGACGCATCGACTTCATTGTCAAGCTCGTTCTCATCGAGCTTGCCCTTGTAGAGGTCTTCAATGATGCGGACCTCATCCTCGGAACCGAAGAACTGCTCGTCCGACCCGAACACTTCGGCGTTGGCATGCAAGCGTTCCGAGATCCGCTGGCGCAGGTTGAGAACCTGTTCCACACCATCGTGCCAAAGCGAGTAGATCAGGACCTCATCGGCTTTCTGGCCGATGCGGTCGACTCGGCCAGCGCGCTGAATGAGCCGGATGATTGCCCAGGGTAGGTCGTAGTTGACCACGATATGAGCGTCCTGCAGATTTTGTCCTTCTGACAGCACATCTGTTGCAACCAGTACTCGGTACTCTGTTGTGGGGTCAGGGTCGGTCGCCGTATCGGTACCGTTGAGCGCCGCCGAGCCGAGCGTGTTCGAGAGCGGCGAGAAGCGGCGCGCGACCTCGGTCGGATTGTTAGTTTCGCCGCTGGCGATGCCAACGCGGTCGATACCAGCCTCTTGCAGTGCCTCGGCGACATACTTGGCGGTGTCCTTGTACTCGGTGAAGATCAGCACCTTCTCATCAGGATGTGTCTCAGTGAGCAATCTGATGAGCTCGGCGAGCTTCGAGTCCACGTCGGCGGTCCAGGCCCCAAACTCGTGCATCAAGGCCATGAGAGCTTCGGTGTCGGATCGGAGGTCGTCGAGCAGCTGCGGGGTAAAAATCGATGGGCGGATCCATCTCACCGATCTAGGGGCGGAGGCGAGCAACGCCTCGTACTCGCTCTTGCCGTCACGGTCGAGCGGGGGCTCGGTGCCCTCGTAATCTCCCTCGGCGTCGTCGTCGCTCTCGCTTGAGGTAAGCATGATGTCGAGGAGTGTGCCAAGAGGCAGGGGGAGGTCGTTCTCGACGGCATAGATGTAGAGGTTGTTGCGCGCGATGTGTCGCTTCAGCGACAACACGAACGAATACCCGCAGCTAGAGAGGCGCTTGTAGAGTCCGCTACGTACGAATCCGATGAGGTGGCCGCTGCCGCGCTCAAAACGCTCCACCGTCCGCTTCTCCTCGGGAGAAAGGTTCGGGGCCTTCTTGAGGTACGCGGCCAGGTTGTACCGCGGGAGCAACAGATGGTCGATCGTGTCGAGCGTCTCGACCGATTCCATCTTGGCCGCCGGGTCGTTGGCGCCGAACGAGTGCACGAGTGGCTTGGGGATGCGAGCAGGGAAAGAGAATCGGTCTCCATTGGAGAAAGTAAGGTACTCCTTGCCGTGCTCGTCGACGAGTGCGTAGTTTTTGCGAATGAATGAGCGGGTGCGACGGATGAGATGCTCGCTCATCAATCGTTTCCAGTCATCTGGCTCCTCGCTGCGTTTGAAGGCCTCGAGGGTGCTGGTTTTTCCGTCTAGACGCTCCGCGAACCGGTCGTCTTTGGACATCGCCACAACTGGCTGCAAGCCGAGATCCTCGTCCGGATCGATGTAGAGACCAAGCTGATTTCCCACATCCTTGAATCGGATGTTGTACGGCGTTGCGGTCAGTAGCAATACGCGGCAGTCGTAGTTGCGGATGTACTCCGCCAGCGCCTGGTAGTCCTGGCGGGTGTCGTTGCGCAACGTGTGCGATTCATCCACGATGACGAACTGATAGCGCCCCAGCTCGGGGAGCCGCTTGGCGGCCATGCTGTACGGAACAACCGTGGCGTTCAGCTCGTACTTCTCCCGATGCTCCTCCCACATCTTGACCAGGTTGACCGGGCATACGATCAGGGTTCGGTACCCCTCGGCCTCGTTGAGCAGCATGGCAGTTGCCGTAGCCGTAAGAGTCTTGCCGAGGCCGACAACGTCGCCAAGCATCGCGCCACCCTTAGTCATGATGCGGCGAGAAAGGGTCTTGACGGCGCTCTCTTGATACTCGAGCAACTGGTTACGCATCACCGGCGGCAACGTGTACTCGATAAGGCCCTCACGTACGTCCCGAGAAAGATGCCAGCACACCTTTAAGTACACCTCGTATGGTGTGAGCGGGACCTCGCTCGCCCAGGACTCATCGATGACCTCAATCAGATCCTCGGTGACATCGATCGAGAACTTGTCGGTCCAGCGGTCTTCGAACCAACCATCGAGTTTCGCAGCACCATCTGAATCAACGACATCCACATTGAGCTCGAAGTTATTCGCGAGTCCGGACGTCGTCAGATTAGAGGATCCGACGTAAGCAACGATCGGAGCGATCTTGTCGTTGCGGTGGCAAATATAGGTCTTGCCGTGGAGAGGCCGGCGGGTGAACAGCTTGATCTCTACCCGTCCGTCGGAGAGCTGCGCCCGAAGCGCTCGGATCGTGGCCTCATCCGAGGCTGTAGGTGCACCACGCATCAGCTGCTGCCGAAACTTGAGTCTCGCCTGCTGTTGCCTAGCTTGCGCAGTCTTGCGATCCATCAGGTCGTCGAGCGGAGCGCCCTCCAGAGTGCGCTGAAGATAATCGAGTACTTGGTCCTCAGGGTCGCCATGCACCATCCCAATCAAGACACGTGCTACTGGACCCTTGCCAACCTCCCGGTCCTGCACGACATCGCTAAACAGCTTCCAGCCGCGAAGGTTAAAGTAGCCCACGGCCGCGTCGATACGGTTGGATCCTCTGAAGGTTTCGACGAGTTGGCTACCGAGGTTCAACTCGATGTTGTCGAAGATGCGGGTCACAACTCTCCTTGCTCGAAGCCGAGAACATCCTGACGAGCCTGCAGCATGGTCTCAGCGTATAGCGCGGGAGCTTGAGGCGTGCTCATCCCGGTGCCAGTCCGCACCGCCAACGATCGGCGACCGCTAGGGTGCTCGTACACAGCGCCTGCGGCACTCGTCTTGCCGACGGCACTTTTCTTTGACTGATCGGGTTCATGATGTCTAGTCGATTTCAGCCACCGTTCAAGCGTTCTGTTTGCGTGTGGGAAGCTCAACTCATGATGCAGTGCTCGAACAAGGGCATCGAAGTATGGGAGATGAATCGCGAGGACTACGTGCGCGGTGACATCGTGGCCATGGACGACACGTTAGGAGCTGTCGCGGGATTCGCCACGTGGATGGAACTCGAGTCGCGGCGCTCTGACCCTGTCGCAATGCTCGTTCAGATCGAGGACTTTCTCCCTCAGGGAGCTGCACCTTTGCGAGTTATGTACCCCACGGTGGGGATCCACCCACTCCTGGACGAGGAATTCGTCGAACTTGAAGCATTCTCACTTCTGGAGATGACTGAAGAGGACCGACGCGCTTTCAGAGAGAACGACACGTCGTCCAGCTGGGTCGAGTTTCGACGCCTTGCCGAGCAGAATGGCTGGAGACTGGTGGAGACGAGGCTTCAGTCCGGCGGGTCTGGTTTCAGCTTACGGTGCCGACTCGACCGTTCCGCAATCTCCCCCGAGGTTTCAATGCAGGAGGTGCGTACACGGGGGTTCAGTGTCATCTATGAGCGAATCGCTGGCTTTATGAGTCAGGTTGCCGAGATCGATGCCCGCGTTTACGAGCACATCATGCGGCCGCAGCGATCATCAGGGTGCTATATCGCGACAGCCGTGTACGGCTCTTACGACTGTCCAGAAGTTAGGGTTCTACGTCGGTGGCGGGACGACGTGCTTCTTCGAAAACCCGGCGGGAAGAGGTTCGTGCGAATGTACTATGCCCTCAGCCCCCACCTGGTGAACGTCCTCGGCTCGACGAGGATATTCGCCTCCGCCGTGAAGCCATGTCTCAACCTGCTCGTACGACGGTTGCAGAGGTCTGGGGTCGCGACCACAACATACGAAGACAAACCCGACGCGCTTGTGTGACGGGCGACGCGCCCCACTCAAACCCGTCTAAGCGGTTTCACTTCAGGACCGTCCTGCCGGATGAAGCGCGGGATGCTGACGCCGCGAGCGACGACCCACGAGTCAGAACTCGCGCTCCTGCGGGCCTAAGAAAAGCCGGCCCGGGTTGTGGGCCGGCTTTGGCCCTCACCATAGCCCCATTCCGGTCAAACCGGAAGATGATCGGCTCCAGCAGACGGGCATACCGAGTGCTGATTCCGGCCCACGCATACGGCAGCCCTCGAAGTCGACCGGAAGCCGTGCTGCCGCGATCGCGGTGGCTGTCTCGCGCCATGACTTCAGCTCGGTGGCAGCTCGCTGTGCCTGACCAGTCGAGAACGAGGCGCTCAGCGCGTGCATCCTCTCGAACTTGCGCGTCAAGCGCGAGGCCAGGGTGCGGTCGTCGTCAAGCGTCGATGAGCGTCGAGTCGTCGCGCGGATGTCGTGGGAGCACAAAAACGCGCTCATGGTCGGAGTAGCTCGCGAAGTCACAGAACTAATGAACCGCATGCGATCCCTACGAGACCGCGACCTGCCCCGCAGTCACGGTCATCCGCGCCGCTTAGAAAGGGCTTCGTCTGACCTAACTAGGCGAGTGTAGAGGTCGTGAGTAAGCCTCTCCGTGTCGCGAATCGACAGGTGCGGGCTTGCCCGCGCTTCGAACGCGGCGAGCACGATGCCATCTCCTGTCGCGGAGGGAGCCAGAATGCCGCCGAATCCCAGAAACCACGCGGCGTTTCCGATGTTCTGACACGCCGTCCAATCGGGATCTCGGATGTCGCCATCCGAAAGCCCGACGTGAGCGAGCGCGGCTGGGGCGCGAAGGTCGAGAACCGTGATCTCGGAAACAGCGATGGTATGGAGCGAGTAGTCAGCTTGGAGGAAGACCTCGACCGGTGCGCTCTGGCTGGTCGCGGCCCTCGCAAGCTCTCCCATGCATGCAGACACGGGTGTGGCGAGGTAGATCGTGGCGAAGATGTCCTTCGGGTTCCACCGGCCGCCGAACAGTCGTGCGCCCGCACCGGAAAGGGGATCGCGGGAAGATCCCGTGTACCTGAAGGTGTCTGCAGACCAGACTGTGCGCGGCAGCTGATCTACTCGCTGCACGAGATCGTCGTCAAGACCCGTCACACTACGACGCCTTCTGCGATCGCTTCGATCAGATTAAGAACGTCCCGGTATCCGCCAGCATGGATCCGCTCGGCTGGCGTGTCGTGATCGAGCAGCTTGTTCGGCTCGAACATCCATACATTCGCATGAGCGGTAGGCAAGATTTCCGTTACCGCCTGCGCAACATATGCGAGCTCCAGCAGCCGTTGCTTGTTCAGTTTCTGAGGAACGACGTCACCGCTCGACCAACGAGCCACTGATCTCGCTGACGCGTCGACGATGCCACCGACCTCTTCTTGGGTGAGACCGAGGTGATCGATGATCGTGGTCACTTTGAGGGCCAACGCTCCACGTTCTGCGGTTGCGCTCATGGCGTGTCCTTACTCTGTCGGGTGTTATGTCCTATAGTATGACATGAACAGCCACTGGGAAGGTAGGACACGATGAGCCTCGAGTTTCACCTGAATGCGCAAGACCACCTCAAGGTCGAGGACTTCCTCTCTCGCGAACACTCCGGGGTTTCCGCCATCGTGCTGCACACGAAAAGCGCCAAGCACCAGCAAGGCGCAGCGGACGCGGCGGTCGACAAGGGCATCGACGTCCTCTACGACCCGCGCACCGAACGCCTCGACGCGCCGGGCCTGACCTTGGACGGCATCCCCGGTTACACCGGGGAGCCCTACGACCTCGCGGTCCTGGCCTCCAACCTCGGCGCACGCCAGAAGCTCGTTGATGCCGTTCTGGACGCACACCCCGATTCGGTGACGATGGTGACACCGCCACACTTCATGGTCAGAGACGAGCGAGAGGGAATGCTCAACCTCGCTCTCGCGGAAGCGACAGCCCTCCATACCGATCTGCCCGTTCGGCCCGTCCTGACGCTACGCGCGCGCGTGAACCAGGAGCTGATCAACCGCCTCGCCCGCGACTACGCTTCCGCGGGCATCAGCTCGATCGAACTCCGCTTCACCCCGCTGGGCGGAGAGAACGATGGGATCCAGAAAGTTCGATCCGCATTCGCGGCAGCGGACGTCTTCCGAGAGCAGGGGATGCGCGTCGTGCTCGGCCGCTCGGGCAATGTCGGGCAGGCCGGTTTCGCGCTCGGCCACGTCGACGGATTCTCGGTCGGCCTCGGCCAGATGGAGCACGTCAACCACGCCGGCGACATCTCCCGCCAGAACAGGCCGCCGAAACTTGACGAGGACGGCAAGCGGAAGGGCGGCGCGTGGCAGGGGGTCTACCTCCCTGGCATCGCAGCGACCCTCAGCATGAAGCGAGCGCGCGCACTCCTCGAACACAGCGATGTTCGCACCCGTCTCGGATGCCGCATTGACGCGTGTGGCCAGTCGCTCCTCGGCCCGCTCGACGACTACCGCAGTCACTACATGCACGCACGCGCCGCCGAGGTGGCTAACCTGCTCGCGACGCCCGAACCCTGGCGCGCGAAGCGAGAGACCGACCGACTCACCCGAGCCATCGAACTTCGCGAACTAGTGAACTCGAGCTACCGCGCCGATAACGACCCCCAGCTCAACACCCGTACCTTGCGCAGCCTGGTCGACGGAATCGAAGAAGAGCGCACCAGCGCCGTCGCTTAACCCAGACGGTAGGAGTCGTCTATAGCTTGCACTTGATGCAAGCTCAAAGCGTTTCCGACAACTTTCCTGTGGACGATTCCCGCTCGGCTACGGTGGGCGGATCCTCTTGCACCGACTCGAGAAGGCAGAGCATGAACAGAGTGCGGCACGCCGGAAGGTCGTTCTTCGGCCTCCCCGGGACCTTCTTCGTGTTCCTGAGCACGATCGCCGTATCGAACCTCGGCGACGCCTTCCGGGTCATGTCGTTGAATCTCTGGTTCTACGAGGAGACGCCGGACAAGGAGCTCACTCGCGTTCTTCTCCTGTTGGCAGGAGTCGTCCCCGGAATGCTCTTCGCTCCGATCGCCGGAGCGATCGCCGATCGCTTCGACCTTCGGAAGACGTTCATCGCCACCATGCTCATCCGCGGCGCTCTCAGCGTGGCGCTCGCTGTCGTCGCATGGGTGGTTGCTCCCGGCGCGCTCGCCTATGTGCTCGTCTTCAGCGCAGCGACGGCGAGCGTCTTCTTCGCCTCGTCGGCGTTCGTCTTCGTGCCCCGCCTGGTTCGGCGCGGGATGATCCCCCGCGCGAACAGCATCATCCAGGCGGTGAGCTGGGCCCTCGCCTCCGTCGGTCCGGCGTTGGCGGCACTTGCCTTCGCCGCCTACGGCCCGTCGGTCGCCTTCCTCCTGGACGCGGTGTCTTTCCTCATCTCTGCCGCGCTCCTGCGGGTCCTGATCCGCCCGGAGCCCACGAGTGGAGAGAAGACGCCACTCCGCGTCAGCATCCGCACCGGCCTGGTGGAGGCCGCCGACTCGATCCGCGGCATTCCCGAAGCTGTCGGCCTCTTGGCGCGCAATCGACTCGCGCTCGGCGTGCTGGTCGCTTCCTACGGCGTGACGTTCACTGCGGGCGTCAACTCCTTCGGTCTCCTCTTCCTGCTCGACGATGAACTCGGCCTCCCGGTCGAGACCCTCGGAATCGTGCTGTCGTGGAACGGACTGATCGCGGTCGTCGCTGCTTTGCTCGTGGGGATCTTCGTGAAGTGGGTGAAGGTCAAACCGTTATTCCTTGTCTGCCTCGCCTTCTTCGTGGTCGCGCAGTTCGTGATGGGCATGGCACCCAACATCGGAGTCCTCCTCGTCGGCGTGGGTATCAGCGCGCTCGTCAACGCGCCCTACAACGTCGCCGTCACCTCGCTCTTCCAGACGAGCGTCGAGGACGAACACCTGGGGCGCATCGGCGGGCTCGACGAGATGGCCGAGAACGTCATCCAGATCCTCGTCTTCCTCTCCGCCGGCATCATCGTGACGGTGGCCGGCCCCCGGCTCGCCCTCGTCGGCGCCGGGGTGGTCGCTCTCGTCCTGCTGTGCCTGGGCGCCACGCTCATGCGCGGCCTTCAGCCCCGCGACGAGGCCGATGAGTCGGATGAGACGACACCGGAGCAGACGGTCCCCACAGCGTAGCCAGCCCGCCGAGCATTTCCATTCACATGAATCCACACCGGTATTCCGGGCGTAGGCTGGAGGGAAGGACGGACCGTCCGAGAAGATCTCCCGGCACCGCGCCCGCCCGGGAAGGAGCCCGAAAGTGGCTCAGTACGACGTCTCGAACCGCTCGGCGATCGTGACAGGAGCGGGCAGCGGCATCGGCCGCGCGGTCGCCCTGCTGCTGGCGCAGAACGGCGCGGCGGTGGTGGTCAACGACCTGAACGCGGAGCACGCGAACGCGGTCGTCGAGGAGATCCGCGCCGCTGGCGGCACCGCGGAGGCGTCGGTCGGCGACGCGACGGACCCGGCCTGGATCGCCTCGTCGGTCGAGCTCGCCAACTCGCTCGCCCCGCTCCGCATCGGCGTCAACAACGCCGGCATCGGCGGCGCGACGGCACCCACCGCGGACTACGAGGAAGACGCGTGGGACAAGGTGATCGCCATCAACCTCAACGCCGTGTTCCGCAACATGAAGGCGCAGATCCCGTCGATCCTCGCCAACGGCGGCGGATCGGTCGTGAACATCGCCTCGATCCTCGGCAGTGTCGGCTTCGCCGGCTCCCCCGCCTACGTCACCGCCAAGCACGGCGTCGTCGGCATGACGAAGACCGCCGCCCTCGAGTACTCCGCGCAGGGGGTCCGGGTGAACTCGGTCGGCCCCGGCTTCATCGACACCCCGCTCCTGGCGAACATGGGCGACGAGGCGAAGGACTTCCTCGTGTCGAAGCACCCGATCGGGCGTCTCGGCCAGGCGGAGGAGGTCGCGAACCTCGTGGTGTTCCTCGCGAGCGACGCCGCGAGCTTCATCACCGGTAGCTACCACCTGGTCGACGGCGGCTACACCGCCCTCTGACGAAGAAACGGCATCCGGCTGCCGGGAACCCGAATCCCGGCGGCCGGATGCCGCGGTCGGCGATCGAGAGCCCCCGCTCCGTTCTCGCCGTAGCCGTCACCGCCCGGGATCCGAGAGCCCTTGAAGAGGATCCCGAGGCGATGAGGCAGGTCTGCACCCCTCCGTTATCAGGCGGACATCGCGTGCAATTCGCGCGATACCGCATCGAGCGCGAGCTCGGGGTCGGTGAGGTCGAGTCCGCCGGTCGAACCCGCGGCCTGCATGAGACGGGCCAGCAGCGGTCGCTGCAGGGTGACCGACGTCTCGACGACGAAGCGGATCGGGATGGACGCGTGGATCCACAGCGTCTCGGTGCAGTCGGCGCCGGTCTGCACCGTGAGCGCGAACGGCTCGTTGCGCCGCAGCTTGGTGACGGTGGCGGCGCGAAGGTGGGCGAGCAGCTCGTCGTCGATCTCGATCGGCTCGGCGAGGTTCGCGTAGGTGAGGGTTCCCATGTTCTTCTCCTCGTGGCAGAAAACCTGGACGAGGATAGTTTACTAGTTTAACTAGTTAAATCAAATCGATCAGGGGAGATCGCCGAGCTCGTCGGTCAGGCGGCGCAAGAAGCGGGAGATCACGGTCGCCTCTTCCGCAGTGAACTCACCCTCGATGGCGGCCACGCGCTGCGCCAGCTCGTCACCCTGTCCGTGCAGATCGCGGAGCGACGGCCGGAGGACCTTGGACCGCGCATCCAGGGGGTGCGGCGCGACGACGATCTGCCCCCGCTCCGACATCCGTCGCACGACGCTCGTGACGGCGGCCGTACTGATGCCGAGGTAGGTGGCGAGGTCGCGGGGAGTGACGGGCTTCTCGACGGGCGCGGTGCTGATGAAGTGCATCGCCGCACGGTCGGTATCGTTGGGTTCGCGCCGGGCGGCGAGACGGCGGTTCAACTGCGCGTCGGCGCGACGGAAGTCGTCGACATCGCGAGCGAGCGCTGAGGTCGTGACGTCGGTACTCGTGTTTCCCATGCAGAGATCCTCCTTCCCCGAACTCCATGGTACCTCGGCAACCTGACAGTAAGGCTGTCTAGCGATATCGGGTGCGACCAGGGACTTCCGGAGGTGCGATGATGGAACCCTGCCCCCGAAAGGATGCCATGTCCGAGCCACTGAGCCTCGAGGAGGCGTCGTACATCCGCTACGCCGATCTGCTCGCACGCCTGGAGGAACTCTTCCCCTCCGTCTCGCGACGCCGGATCGAGCAGATCATCGCCGCCGAGACCGATGCGATCACGGGCGGTCTTCTGCGCATCGTCCCGGCCGAGGTCGAGACCGGCGCGATGGAGATGCTCGAGCGGGAGGCCGGTTCCAGCGACGAAGGAGAGGTCGCGTGACCGACAGCACCGGCGAGTTCCACGCCTCCGGGTACTGGTACCCCGACAGCGAGCGCGCCACCACGGTCGACGTGCTCAACATGCTGCGGCGCTACCGCAGTGCCGAGACGGCGATGCGCGCCCGGACGCGCGCGTCGATGGGCATGAACGAGACCGACCTCGTCGCCCTCCGGTTCCTGCTGCGCGAGCAGAAGGCCGGTCGCATCGTGCGGCCGATCGATCTGGCGCGCATGCTCGACATCTCCACCGCGTCGACGACGACGCTCATCGACCGGCTGGAGAAGGGCGGGCACGCGCGCCGCGAACCGCACCCGACCGACCGCCGCGCCGGCATCGTCGTGCCCACCGTGAGCAGCGACGACGAGGTGCGCGCGACACTCGGTGCCATGCACCGCCGGATGCTGTCCCTCGTGGACGACCTCTCCGACGAGGAGCGCGTGGTCGTCATGCGGTTCCTCGTCGGGATGACCGCCGCGATCCAGGAGGCCGCGGACGCCGACGCCGCGCACGGCGGCGCCGATCTTGTGGAGGAGCCGGCCTAGTCCGACCCGTTCCGCGGACGCCGGGCGTCCAGGAAGCCCGCGAGCAGCACGGCCACGAGCGCCGCGACCGGTGCCACCACGAGCCCCACGCGCAGGCTCTGCGTCTCCGCCAGCCACCCGACGAACGGCGGCGACAGCAGGAAGCCGAGTCGCAGCAGCCAGGACACCACGGTGAGCCCGACACCGGGCCGCAGTCCAGGGAGCTCGTCGGCGGCGTGCATCGCGGCGGGGATGAGGGTGGCGATGCCGAAGCCCACGGCCGCGAACCCGAGGATCGTGCCGGGCACGCTCGGGAAGAGCAGCGCGAGCGTCATCCCAACGGCGGCGATGAGGCCGCCGACCCGCGCCACCCAGCGCTGCCCGAAGCGATCGGTCATCGGATCGCCGAGCAGACGCCCGACGAACTGCGCGCCGACGAGGGCGATGAATCCGAGCGGTGCGACCGCTCCCGCCGCTCCCAGGGAGTCGCCGAGGTAGAGGGTGGCCCACGAGTTGCCCGCGTCTTCGGCGATGGCTCCGGCCATCGCGATGAGGGTCAGGGCGATCACGGCCAGCACCGTCCGCGCCGGAACGCCGCGACGGACCGCGGAGGCGATCTCCTCGGGTTCCGCCACCGCATCCTCCTCGGCCTCGTCGTCGCGGCCGGGCAGGCAGAAGCGGAGGGCGACGAGGGCGACCGTCGCGAACACCGCGGTCGAGATCCCCAGGTGGACGGCGAGCGGGAGCTGCAGCGCGATCGCGCCCGCGGCCATCACTCCGCCGAGCACCGCACCGATGGACCAGATGGCGTGGAAGGAGTTGATGATGGAGCGCCCGTACCGCCGCTGCACGCGCAGGCCGTGGGCGTTCTGCGCGACATCGGTGATGGCGTCCGAGGCGCCGCCGACGAAGAGCGCGATCGCGAAGAGGACGCCGGTCGGGGAGAGCGCCGCCGACAGCAGGCCGAGGCTCGTGAGGACGGTGCCGATGACGGCGACGCGCGCCGACCCGAAGCGACGGATCAGCGTGGCCGCCAGGAGTCCGGCCGCGATCGCCCCGGCGGGGAAGGCGGCGAGCGCGAGACCGTAGCCGAGGTTGTCCAGGCCGAGCGCGGCCTTGATCTCGGGGTACCGCGGGAGGATGTTCGCGAACAGCGCGCCGTTCGTGAGGAACAGCGCCGACACGGCGAGGCGCGCGCGCCGGGTGGCACGGTCCGCCGGCGCTCGTCGAATCGATTCGATGGATGTCACGGATACGACCGTACCCTGTCGCCGGGGGTGCTCGCGAGCGTATCGCGACGGCGCGATGCGGCGGGCGCAAGCCCGTTCCCCGTGTCGGCCCCGGGATCTACGCTCGGAGCATGAGCGAGCTCACCCAGCCCACCGGTCGCGAAGACGCCCTGCGGGCGGTCCCCCGCGACGACGGCTCCGCGCCCCGCGCCCTCGTGCTCGGCGCCACCGGCTACATCGGCGGCCGCCTGACCCCGCGCCTGCTGAACGCCGGCTACCGGGTCCGGGTCCTCGCCCGCGACGCCGTCCGCGCCGCCTCCTTCGGCTGGGGCGAGGAGTGCGAGATCTTCGAGGGGTCCGCCGACGACGAGCACGCCGTCGCCTCCGCGATGGACGACGTCGACGTCGTGTACTACCTCATCCACTCCATGTCGGCTGGGAAGGGGTTCGAGGAGAGCGACGAGCGCGCGGCGACCACCGTCGCCACGGCGGCCGCCCGGGCCGGGGTGCGACGGATCGTCTACCTCGGCGGCCTGCACCCGGACGACGCGAAGCTCTCCCCGCACCTGCGCTCCCGGGTCCACGTCGGCGAGATCTTCCTGGAGTCCGGCGTTCCCACCCTCGTGCTGCAGGCGGGCGTGGTGATCGGCTCCGGCTCGGCGTCCTTCGAGATGATCCGGCACCTCACCGACGTGCTGCCGTACATGCCGGCGCCGAAGTGGGTGCGCAACCGCATCCAGCCCATCGCCGTGCGCGACGTGCTGCACTACCTGCTCGGGGCGGCACGGGTCGATGACCAGGTGAACCGCGCGGTCGACATCGGCGGACCGGATGTGCTGCGCTACGGCCAGATGATGAACGGGTACGCGGTGGAGGCCGGACTGCGGCAGCGCGCCATCGCGGCCCTTCCGGTGCTGACCCCGAAGCTCGCCTCGCACTGGGTGAACCTCGTCACCCCGGTGCCGCGTTCCATCGCCCGGCCCCTCGTCGCCTCGCTGCAGAACGAGTGCATCATGAAGGACCACGCCGTCGACGCGCTCATCCCGCGGCCCGAGGGCGGGCTCACGCCGTATCGCCGCTCCGTGGCGCTGGCCCTCGGCCGGGTGGACGCGGACGCCGTGGAGACGAGCTGGCAGGACGCCGAGGTGACCGGAGCCCCGAGCGACCCGCTGCCGAGCGACCCCGACTGGGCCGGACGCACCGTGTTCACGGACAAGCGCTCCGTCGCTACCCGCGCGTCCGTCGCGGAGCTGTGGCGCGTCATCCTCGGGATCGGCGGGGAGAACGGGTGGTACTCGTCGCCGCTGCTCTGGGCGGTGCGGGGGCTCATGGACCGCGTGGTCGGCGGCGTGGGGCTCCGACGCGGACGCCGCAGCCGCACCGCCGCCCGCGTCGGGGATGCGATCGACTTCTGGCGCGTCGAGGCGGTCGAGCAGACCGAGGAGGGGCATCTGCTGCGACTCCGCGCCGAGATGAAGGTTCCGGGCGAGGCCTGGCTCGAACTGCGCGCGGTGCCCGACGGCGACGGCGCCCGCTACGAGCAGCGTGCCGTGTTCTTCCCCCGCGGGCTCCTCGGCCGGCTGTACTGGCTCGCCGTGCTGCCCTTCCACGGGCTCATCTTCTCCGGCATGGCCGCCCGGATCACCGCAGCCGCCGAGACAGGCGACCACGCCGGTTCAGGCGTCCTGCGAGAGGACGTGTCTGATCCGGCGTGAGCGCCTGAGCTCTCGCGTTCAGTCCTTGTCGGCAGGGGCGTCCATCGCCGCATCGGCGGCGGCGTCCACCTCGGCCGGCGGGATGATGTCGATCGCCTCGGTCGCGGCCTCGTACACCTCGGCGAGGGTGTCGTCGACGGTGTCCTCGTCGATCCAGGCGAGGTCGTCCTCCGAGTGGTCGTACTCGACCGGCACGAGCGCGAAGTCGTCGCCGTACTCCTCGAGTCCGGCCATGACGCTGTGGCGGACGGCGGCCCTGGCGTAGCGGTCGCGCAGGATCAGGGGATCGCGCCGCAGATCCTTCATGAACGCGATCATCATGAACGCCATGATGATCGCGAACGGCAGCGCCGCGATGATCGTCGCGTTCTGCAGCGACTGCAGGCCGCTCCCCTCGGCGCCGCTGACGAGCAGCACCGCGGCGATCACACCGACCAACACACCCCAGACGACGGCGACCCAGCGCGACGGCTCCGGGCGGCCCTGCTGGGACAGCGTGCCCATGACGAGTGACGCGGAATCGGCGCCCGTGATGAAGAAGATCGCGATGAGGAGGATGAGCACGATGCTGGTGATGAGCGGGAACGGCAGGTTCTCCAGCACCCCGAACAGCACCTCCTCCGGCGGGTCGACGGTGAGCCCTGCGCCGTCCATCTGCTGCTGGATCGCCGTGGTTCCGAAGATCGCGAACCACACGAGCGAGATGGCGGACGGCACCACGATGACGACCGACACGAACTGACGGAGCGAGCGTCCGCGGGAGATCTTCGCGATGAACATGCCGACGAACGGCGACCAGGAGATCCACCACGCCCAGTAGAAGATCGTCCAGCTCGACAGGAAGGCCTGCGCGGCCTCTCCCTGCGATGCGGAGCGGCCGATCATGGTCGGCAGATCGCCGAGGAACTGCACGGCGACCGACGGGATCACGTTGAGGATCAGCAGCGTCGGACCGACGAAGAACACGAAGAACGCGAGCAGGATCGCGACGACGGCGTTGATGTTCGACAGCGCCCGGATGCCCTTGGAGACGCCGGAGACAGCGGAGGCGATGAAGCACGCCGTGAGCACCGCGATCACCGCGATGAGGATGCCGTTGCCGAGCGGGCCGATGCCGCTGACGAGCTCGACGCCGTGGCCGATCTGCAGCGCCCCGAGACCGAGGGAGGCGGCCGTGCCGAACAGCGTCACGATGATGGAGAAGATGTCGATCGTGCGGCCGACCGGGCCCGTCGTGCGGTTCTCGCCGAGCAGCGGGGCGAAGATCGACGAGATCAGCGGCGTGCGGCCGCGGCGGTAGGCGCCGTATGCGATGGCACCACCGACGAGCGCGTAGAACGCCCAGGCCTGGGGACCCCAGTGGTAGAGCACCTGGGCCTGCGCGGTGTGCATGGCCTCGAGGGTGTTCGCCTCGACGGTGCCCGGCGGCGGGTTCTCGAAGAACGTCAGCGGTTCCGCCGCACCCCAGAACACGAGGCCGATGCCCATGCCCGCCGCGAAGAGCATGGAGATCCACGAGAACATCGAGAACTCGGGCTCCTCGTCGTCGCGGCCGAGCGGGATGCGCCCGTACTTGCTGAAGCCGACGAACAGCATGAACACGAGGATGATCGTGGCGATGGTCGTGAAGAAGAAGCCGAAGTACTCGACGACCCAGGCGAGTACCGTGCTCGTGGTGCCGGCGAGGTTGTCCCCCGCGAACACGCCCCACGCGATGAAGGCGAGGGCGAACGCGGCGGCGACGCCGAACACGAGCGGGTCGGTGCGGTAGGTGCGCCCCGTCTCCTCCACCGACACCCCGGGAACCAGCGCCGGGTGCACGCTGCGCGGCGGGACCGTCGTGATGTCGCGGACGATCTTGCGCGCCGTCTCGGAGGCCTTCGCGGCTTGGCGGTGCGTCCCGGTCACGACGGCGTCGGTGCGCGGACGGGTCGGGGATCCTGCGGAGCGTTCGGTGGGCTTCTCGTCAGGCGTGTCCATGAGAGACCATCTTTCCACCTGTGCGGGCTCAGGCGTACGCGGGACATCAGGCACCCCCGGCGCGGGAGCGCCTGATTCCGCGCGATCGCCTGTTCTGGCGGGGCCGCCCGGCGGGGTCTGGGCGGGGCCTGGCGGGTCAGCGGGGGCGGCGGCGACCCAGGAAGAGGGCGCCGAGCAGCGGGAGCACCGAGACCCACAGGAGGGTGATGCCCAGCGGCGGGAGCGGACCGACGAGCAGCGCCCCGCCGATGAGCATCGCCGCGAACAGGACCCCGGAGGCGATCCGCCGCGCGATACCCTCCAGACGGTCGAGGCGGCGCTCCAGACGCGAGGTGTCGAAGGAAACGTTGCCGTCGTCGACGCGGGTGATGATGTCGTCGATGCGCTTCGGGAGCCGCCAGGTCGTGGCCGCGTTCGCCATCGCCTGCTGCGCCATGTCCTGCATGAGGGTGCCGGATTCGTCGCGGAGCAGCCGCGCGGCGTACGGCTCGGCCGCGTCCCACACGTTGAACGCGGGATCGAGGCCGCTGCACATGCCGGAGGTGAGGGACACGGCCCGGATGAGGAGCAGCATGTCCTCGGGGAGCTGCAGCGGAAGGCGCCGCACCATGTCGCCGAACTCCTCGGCGAAGTCGGTGAACTCCCGCGGGTCGACCCGGCTCAGCTCCGCGAACCCCATGCCGCCGAAGCGCGCGAAGAGGGTGGTCAGCGCCCGCTCCAGCTCGCCGGTGTCGGCCGTGGGGAGGAGTACGCCGATCTCCTTCGCCGCACGGACGAGGCCGCGACTGTCCCGCGCGGTCACCGCGATGAGGAGGGTCCGAAGTCCCTGCCGGAGGTTGTCGGAGACCTCGGCCATCATGCCGAAGTCGATGAACGTCAGCCGGAAGCCGCCCGGGGTCCCTGAGCCGCCCTGGGTCCCTGAGCTCGTCGAAGGGACCGGCGTGACGAAGATGTTGCCGGGGTGCGGGTCGGCGTGCACGAACCGGTGCGTGAAGACCTGGTCGAACATGACCTCGGCGAAGGCGTCGGCGACCGCGGAGGGGTCGATGCCGGCCGCCCGGAGCGCCGCGGTGTCGTTGATCTTGATCGCCGTCACGTCGGACAGCGTGAGCACCCGGCGGGTCGTGCGCTCCCAGACGATCTCGGGGGCGGCGACGCGCGGGTCGTCGGCGAAGTTCTCGCGGAACCGCTCGGCGCTGCGGGCCTCGTGGAGGTAGTCGATCTCCTCCATGCTCGTGACGGCGAACTCCTCCACGAGGGCGGGGGCGTCCACGCGGTCGGCCACGATCCGGACCCGGGTGAGCCACCGCGCGACCCGGCGGAGGGCGGCGAGGTCGACCGCGATGATCTCGTCGATGCCCGGGCGCTGCACCTTGACCACGACCTCGTCCAGCCCGGTGTCCTCCGCGTCGAGCGCCGACAGCCGGGCACGGTGCACCTGGCCGAGGGACGCGGCCGCGACGGGGGTGTCGTCGAACCAGGCGTACACCCGCTCGAGCGGCATGCCCAGCTCGGCCTCCGCGAGCGCCCGGATCTGCGGGGTGGGCACGGCGGGGACCTCGTCCTGCAGCCCCTCCAGCTCGGCCGTGATCTCGGGCGGGAGCACATCGAGGCGCGAGGACATGAACTGCCCGACCTTGATCATGAGCCCGCCGAGTTCGACCGCGAGCGTATGGAACCGCCGCGCGAACCGCTGCATGCGGCGGGCGCGCGTGCGCTCCGCGATGGAAGACAGCCCGAACCGCGGAAGGACGAGCTCGAACCACCAGATCTTCAGGAACTCACGGCTCGCGAACGACAGGATGCGGCGGTACCGGGCTCGGTGAGGACCCTGTGCCGCCGCTGCCGTCATCGCGTCATCCTTCCGCCGTTCCGCGCCGGACGCCGCACGACGCGGTCAGTCCTGGGCGAGGATCGTGTACAGCCTACGGCGGGCCTCGTCGAGCACCTCGATGGCCTGCTGCACCTGCTCCGCGGAGCCGCTGCGCCCGACCTGTGCGGCCGCGGCGGCGAGGTCGACCCCGGCCTTGGGCAGAGCGCTGTACCGGGCGTCGCGGCTGCGGTCCTTGTCGGAGGACGGCACCCACGGCGGGGTCTCGGTGCTCTCCGCGGCGACGGCCCGGCCGGCCTCCGTGAGGGCGTAGGTCTTGCGACCGTTCTGCTCCTCGGCCTCGATCAGACCCTCGTCGGCGAGGAGCTGGAGCGTCGGGTAGACCGAACCTGCGCTCGGCTTCCAGGTGCCGCCGCTGCGCTCGGCGATCTCGTTGATGATCTGGTAGCCGTGCATCGGTCGCTCGGTGAGGAGCGAGAGGACGGCGGCGCGCACATCGCCGCGGGCCATGCGCGACCCGCCGGAGGGACGCGACTCGAACGACTTGCGGAGCTGGTCCATCGCCTCGAACAGCGCTCCGGCCGGACCCTGCGAGCCCCCGAAGAGGTTGCCGAGGCCGCCGGCGAAGTCGCCGCCGTTACTGCCGTTGCCGCTGCCGCCGAACGGGGTGGAGGGGAATGCGTTGTTCATGATGACCTCCCAGTCGTGAACGATACTCAACGATATATCGTTAACGCTGAATGCGGGGTGGGAATCCGGACTCAGGCCGGCGCCAGCACCGCGGCCCCGGTGACGGTCGCATCGACCCCGAGCTCCGCCGATCGCACCCGGGCTGTCGACGGCCCCGGCATCGCCGCCGCGCGGTAGGCGCGGGCGACCTCGGCGAGATACCGCTCCCCGATGGCCGCCACGCCGCCGCCCACCGCGACGACCTCGACGTCCAGGAGCGCCTGCGCCCCGGCGAGCGCGCGACCGAGGAACGCCGCCCCCTCCGCGATCACCTCCTCGGCGACCGCATCCCCGGCACGAGCGGCCGCGTCCACCTCCCGCAGCGTGCGCGCCATGCCGGTGCGCTCGCGGTACGTCTGCTCCAGCGCCGGACCGGAGGCCACGGCCTCGACGTGCCCGACCCCTCCGCAGTCGCATCGACGACCGGCCAGTCCTGGCGGGAGGGCGAGCTCGGTGTGTCCGACCGATCCCGCCGTGCCTGTCGCGCCCGCGCGGAGACCGTCCGGGAGGACGACGGCTCCCCCGATGCCGGTGCCGACCGTGACCATCAGCAGACCACGCGCTCCCCGACCCGCCCCTGCCGTGGCCTCCGCGACCGCCGCCGCGTGCACGTCGTTGACGACGGCCACCGGGGCATCGAGGGCTCGGACGAGCGCCGCACGCAGCGGGAAGCCCGCCCAGCCGCTGATCGCATCGGTCGCGGAGGTGATGCCGCCGTCCTGATCGACCACGCCCGCGGTGCCCACGCCGACCGCCGCGAGCGGCTCCCCGCCGCGGATCACATCGATCGCATCGACGACCGCCCGCACGATGGCCTCGCCGCCCTCCCGGGCCGGCGTCGACAGGGTGTGCACGGCCGTGGCGCGACGGCGCGCCCCGCCCGGCTCCGCACGGAACCCCGCGACGGCGATCTTCGTGCCGCCGATGTCGACCCCGACGATCACACCCGCTCCCGGGCGGCCGGCGTCGCCGCGACGAATCGACGCGTGAGGGCGATGGGATCGGTGATCGCTCCGCCGACGACGACCGCGAAGGCCCCGGCGTCGAAGGCCGCGCGCACCTGCGCAGGGGTCTGGTAGCGCCCCTCGGCGATGGTCGGGATCCCCGCAGCGACGAGCGCGGCCACGAGGTCGAGGTCCGGGTCGTCCTGTCGCGGAGAGTGCGGGGTGTAGCCGGACAGGGTCGTGCCGACGACCGCCGCCCCCGCCGCCCACGCGCGCTCGCCCTCCGCGACCGTCGACACGTCGGCCATCACGGGCCGCCCCGTCGCCGCGGCGATCTCCCCGATGAGCCGGAAGTCCGTGCCGAGCTGCTCCGTCGTGGCGTCCACCGCGATGATGTCGGCACCGGCCTCCGCCAGCCCCGCGGCGAGCGCGCGTTTCGGGGTGATGACGTTGCGGACGCCGTTCCAGACCTTGTGGAGCCCGATGATCGGCGCATCGGTCACCGGTCGCACCCGACGGATGTCCTCCGGCCCGTTGAGCCGCAGGCCGCTCGCGCCGCCGAGCAGTGCCGACTCGGCGAGCGCGCCGATGACGTGGGTGTCTCTCGCGGGGGCTCCCGCGGAGGCCTGAACCGAGGCGACGAGCCGGCCGCGGAGGAGGGCGAGGGATTCATGGGTCACTTGAGGGCTCCTGCACTGGCACCGCCGATGAAGAACTTCTGTCCGAGGAGGAAGATCGCCACGGCCGGGAGGGTGAACATCACGCACGCGGCCATGAGCGGCCCCCAGGCCACGTCGTTCTCCCCGAAGAAGGCGTACAGACCGATGGACAGCGTGTACGTCGACTGGTCGTTGAGGTAGATGAGGGGATTGAGGAAGTCGGTCCACGCCCAGACGAACTGGAAGATCGCGGCGGTCACGATGGCCGGGCGCGCCAGGGGCAGGACGATCGTCGCGTAGGTGCGGAACTCGGAGGCACCGTCCAGACGGGCGGCCTCGATGAGCTCGTCCGGCACCGCGAGGAGGAACTGCCGGATCATGAAGATGAAGAACGGCGTGCCCAGGAACGCGGGGACGATGAGCGGGAGATAGGTGTTCGTCGCCTCCAGCCCGTTCCACACGAGGAACAGCGGGATCAGCGTGACCTGCGGCGGCAGCATCATCGTGGCGAGCACGAGGATCAGGAGCGGTCGGGCGCCGCGCCACTTCACCTTCGCCAGCGCGTAGGCGACGAGCGGACACGAGATGACCGTGCCGAGGATGCTCATGCCGGAGACGAAGAGCGTGTTGGCGAGGTAGCGCCACACCGGGATCTGCGCGAACGCCTCGGCGAAGTTGGCCGTCGTCCACTCGGCGGGCAGCAAGGTGGGCGGCGAGGAGAACACGTCGCCGGGCGTCTTGAACGCGGTCGACAGCATCACCAGCAGTGGGAACAGGAACAGCAGCGCAAGCAGCGTCACCGCGATCTGCTGCCGGACGCGGCGGAGCGTGCGCCGGGTGCGACGGGGGCGCACCGGAGCGGAGATGTCAGCGTGCGCCATCGTGGACCCACTTCCTCGAGGTCGCGAGCACGATGAGGCTCACGACGAGCGTGATGATGAACAGCGTCCACGCCATGGCGGAGGCGTAGCCCATCTTCAGGAACACGAAGGCGTTCTGGTACAGGTACATCGCGTAGGACAGCATCGACTGCCCCGGCCCCGAGCCCGCCTGGTTGAGGCGCTCCTGCGACAGGATGTAGGGCTGCGTGAAGATCTGCAGGAACCCGATGATGCTCACGATCACCTGGAACAGGGTCACAGGGGAGACCGTGGGCCAGGTGACGTTCGTGAAGCGGCGCCACGCCCCCGCGCCGTCGAGCTCGGCCGCCTCGTACAACTCCTTCGGCACCTCCTGCAGGGCGGCGAGGTAGATGGTCATGGTGCCGCCGACGGTCCACAGCGACATGAGGATGATGGCGGGCTTCGTCCACTCCGGCTGCTGCAGCCAGGCCGGCCCCTCGATGCCGAACCACGACAGGAAGTGGTTGATGAAGCCGTACTGGGCGTTCAGCAGCCAGCGCCACAGGTAGCCGCCGACGACGACCGGCACGATCGAGGGCAGGTAGACGAGCGCGCGGTAGAGCGGCTGGCCCCGCACGGGTGTGTTCAGCAGGTGCGCGCCGGCGAGCGCGATGCCGACCGCGAGCGGCACGCCGAACACGGTGAGCACGGCCGTGTTGGCGAGCGACTTCCAGAACACCCCGTCGGCGAACATCTGGGTGTAGTTGTCCAGCCCCACCCACTCCGGCGACTGGAACAGGTTGAAGTCGGTGAAGCTGTAGTACGCCGACGCCGCGATCGGATAGGCGAACAGGAACAGGAAGCCGACGATGAACGGCGACGCGAAAGCCAGGCCGATCAGCGTGGTCCGGCGGCTGCGGCGCCGCCGGACGGGAGCGCCGGGTCCGGCAGGAGCGTTCTCCTGCCGGACCCGGGGTGCTGTTGCCGTGGTCACGAGGACCGGCTCACTTCGAGGCGTAGGAGGCCATGCGCTCCTCGACGGTCGCGATCGCCTCCTCCGGGGTGGCGGTCAGTCGCACGACCTCGTCGAACGCGGTCGCGAGGTCGGTCGCGTACTCGGCGCTGCACGGACGGCTCGCCAGGGACTTCGCGTTCGGGGACGACGCGGCCTCCGCCCAGACGCCGAAGTCCTGCAGCTCGTCGAACGCAGCGCTGCCGGCGAGGGAGGAGCGGCCGGGGAGGTTGCCGAGCGCGACGGCGAACTTCTCCATGGGCTCGTCGCTCACGAGGTAGGCGAGGAACGTGGCCGCCTCCTCCTTGTGCTTCGAGTTCGCGGGGATGAAGAGGGTGCTCGCGGTGACCTGCGTGCTGTTCTCCAGGTCCGGCGAGGCGGCGGGGATCGCGGTCACGCCCCACTCGAAGTCGGGGGCGATCTTGGCGGCGCTGGCCGACCGCCACTCGCCGTCGATGATCATGGCGACCTGGCCGCTGAAGAACGGGTCCTGCGCGGAGAGGTACTCGCCCTGTCCGGACACGAACGTGGCCATGGCGTCGGCGCCGACCGGCTCGATCACGTTGTCCTGATACCACTGCAGGGCCTCGAGGTTGCCGTCTTCCGCGGGGGTCGGGCCGTCCTCGCCGTCCCAGCTCCCGCCGAAGGCGTAGCCGAGGGTCGTGAGGGTGGTGCTGTCGTTCGCCGAGCCGAGTCCGAGCTGCGTGATCTTGCCCGACGCGTCCTTCTTGGTGAGCTTCGGGATGGCGGCGGCGAGCTCGTCCATCGTGGTCGGCGGGGTGACCCCGGCCTCCTCCAGAAGCTGCGGGTTGTAGAGCAGCTGGAAGCTGTGGATGGCGATCGGCAGCGAGTAGATCTTGCCGTCGTAGGTCATCTGCTCCATGGCGCTGGGGACGAAGTCGTCGACATCGATGTCCTCGGCGGCGATCGCCTCGTCGAGCGGCGCGAGGATGCCCTTCGAGGCCCAGGCGCCGACGGTGTTGCCGAAGTTGTCGGAGATGTCGAAGGAGCCGTTCGACGACGACATCGACGTGAGCTGCTTCTGGGTGTCGGGGCTGGAGACGCCCGTGACGACGATGTCGTCCTGACTGGCGTTGAAGTCGGCGATGATCGCCTCCAGCGCCTTCGCCTCCTCGCCTCCCCACAGGTACGAGAACGTGATCTCGGTGGGGCCGTCCGCGTCACCGCCGCCGCCGGCGCAGCCGCTCAGGGCGACGATCGTCGCCGTGCCCACCGCCCCGGCGACCAGGACGCGTCGGCGCATGTTGTGCTTCACGTGCATGGGGATTCTCCGCTCATCGTTGACCGTGCAAAGGATTGGAATAGACCAATTAAGAACCGCTGAGAGGAGACATTGACACAATCCCGGGTGATCGTCAAGATTGGGTTAGTCCAAACGAGGGGGAACCATGGCGGCGATCGAGGGCGTCACGAAGCACGAACGCGTGCGGCGGCATCTGGAGAAGGTCATCGACCAGGGGCTCGCACCCCACGAGAAGCTGCCGACGGAGCGCGAACTCGCGGAGTCGCTCGAGGTGAACCGGCAGACGGTGCGTCGCGCCCTCGACGAGCTCGAACGGGACGGCCTCGTGTACCGGCTGCAGGGAGCGGGCACCTTCGTGAGCGCCTCGCGGATCAGCAAGGCGTTCGAGCTGACCTCGTTCTCGGAGGACATGCTCGCCCGCAACATGCGACCCGGCTCCCTCTCCGTCGACGTGGGCACCGCGGCAGCCGGGCAGACCGCAGGGTACGCCTTGAACCTCAGCCCGCAGTCGCCCGTCGTCCGGATCCGCCGGGTGCGCACCGCCGACGACATCCCGATCTGCCTGGAGGTGTGCTCGATCGCGGCCGACGCGGTGCCGGGCCTGGAGGACGGCATCGAGGGCGACTCGCTCTACGACGACCTGCGCACCCGTTTCGGCATCACCGCCGTGCGCGCCGACCAGGAGATCCACGCGGTCGTCCTCGACGAGGAGCAGGCGGCCGCGCTGCAGACGCCGCCGTTCTCGCCCGCCTTCCTCGTGAAGCGCACGACCTACGACGCCCGCAGCCGCCCGATCGAGTACGCCGAATCGGTGTATCGCGGCGACCGCTACTCGTATCTCGTCTCCATCGCCCGCCCCTGATCCCCGATCTGCGACCCCCTTCACCGACGAAAGGCTCCTCGTGTCCGACCCGATCCTCCGCCCGCGCATCGCGCTGCTGCCCCTCGACGACCGCCCGGTGAACGTCAAGCTCCCGGGAGACGTCGCGGCCGTCGCGGGCGTGACCCTCGACGTTCCGCCCGCCGAGATCCTCCCCTCCTACCGGACCGCGGGCGACGCCGACGGGCTGGGTGCCTGGCTGCGCGAGCGTGCCGCGGATCCGGCCACCGTGCACCTGGTGGTGTCGGTGGACATGCTGCTCTACGGGGGCCTCATCGCGAGTCGCACGAGTCATGACACCACTCGCGACGTGCTGGCGCGCCTGGACGTGCTGCGCGAGGTGCGGCGGATGCGGCCCGACCTGCCGATCTCGGCGGTGTCGCTGGTGACCAGGGCGAGCAACTCCTACTCCGCGGCCGAGGAGCCGACCTACTGGACGGAGCACGGCAAGGAGATCCACGCGCTCGGCGGCGACGCGCACCGGCTGCTCGGCGAGACCGAGGTGCTGCCGCTCGACGAGCTGACTCCGGTGCCCGCCGCGGTCGTCTCCGATTACTCGTCTCGGCGGCTGCGCAATCACATCGTGAACCTCTCCACGCTCGGCCTCGTGGAGGACGAGACCCTCGACTTCCTGGCGATCACCGCCGACGACACCGCCCCCTTCGCGGCGGGAAGCGCGGAGCAGGTCTGGCTCCGGCACTGGATGCGGATGCTGCCGTCGGGCCGGCGCGTGCTGATGTACCCGGGGGCCGACGAGGTCGGGGCCGCGCTCGTCGCCCGGGCCCTCGCGGCGAACGCCGGGGTGACCGCCTCGTTCTCGGTGGCCTGCGCGGACGCCGCCGGCATGGAGCGCGTCCCGCCGTACGAGAACATGTCGCTCGCGGCCTCGGCGAGCCGGCAGATCCGCGCAGCCGGTGCCGAGGAGGTCGCCGCGGGAGGCGACGTCACCCTCGTGCTGCACGCCCCGGACCCCGACCGGCACGACATGTTCCGCGGGCGGCCGGAGGTCGTCGACGTCGAGGCCGTCGCGGGGACGGTCGCACTCGTGCGGGAGCGTCTGGAGGCGGGGGAGCATGTGGCCCTGGCCGACGTGCGCTACCCGAACGGCGCGGACGAGGCGCTCGTACGCGCGCTGGCGGAGGCCGGACTGCTCGGGCGCCTGGAGGCCTTCGGCGGGTGGAACACCGCCGGGAACACGCTCGGCAGCGTCGTCGCGGTGGCCGCCGCCGGAGTGGTGGGCCGGGCCACCGGCTCCTTCGACGAGCGCGCCGCGCGGATCGCCCTGCTCACGCGGCTGCTCGACGATTTCGCCTACCAGGCCGTGGTGCGCACCGATGCGGGCCCCTCCCTCTTCCCCGACATCTACCCGATGGCCGAGGATGCGCAGGTCGCGACGGCCGAGCGCGTCATCCGTGCGGAGCTGACGGCCCTCCTGGAGTCGATGCTGCCCGCCGAGGACGTGCGGATCGCGGAGCTGACCCTCCCCTGGCGGCGCTCGTTCGAGATCGGTCTCACCCTGCACTGATCCTCCACGGCGGCGGCATACACCCGGGACCGCCGCGAGCCTGGCGCGCTCCACAGGAAGGGATGGTTGGCTGGAATCTCCGGCGGGGGAGATTCGGGCCGGTCACGATCACAGGGGGATGACGTCCATGAGCAGTGCGACCGGGGACGAGGCGGCCGGGGGCCGCGTGCGGGTGAGCGTGGTGGTGCCGGTGTTCCGGCCGAAGGCGTCGTTCGACGACCTCATCGCCTCGCTCGACGCGCAGACGCTGCCCGCGGGGTCCTTCGAGGTCCTGCTCTGCGACGACGGCTCCGGGGAGGAGACGGCCGCGCGGCTCGAGAGCATCGCGAAGGACCGTCCGCATGTGCGCGTGCTGTCGCTGCCGCACTCCGGGTGGCCCGGCACTCCGCGCAACCGGGGTGTCGAAGAGGCCAGAGGGACGTACGTGCAGTTCGTCGATCAGGACGACCGCCTCTACCCGCGGGCGCTGGAGCGGCTGTGCGACTACGCGGACGAGAACGGCTCCGATGTCGTGGTCGGCAAGGAGGTGGGCATCGGACGCAAGCTGCCCGCCAAGATCTTCCAGCGCGACATCCCGCACGCGGTGCTCGGGGAAGACCCGATCCTGGAGATGCTGACGCCGCACAAGATGTTCCGGGCCGCCTTCCTGCGGGAGAACGGCATCCGCTTCCCTGACGGGAAGGTGCGGCTCGAAGACCATCTCTTCGTGATGCAGGCGTACTT
The DNA here is from genome assembly GCF_040702645.1 of Microbacterium sp. NPDC078814. Taxonomy (NCBI): domain Bacteria; kingdom Bacillati; phylum Actinomycetota; class Actinomycetes; order Micrococcales; family Microbacteriaceae; genus Microbacterium; species Microbacterium sp. NPDC078814. The sequence continues at coordinate 89,312 of NZ_JBFBLT010000009.1, read as the reverse complement.
CGCCGCCGATACGATCTCGGTGCTCGCGAGCGAGCCCTGCTATGCGTGGGTGAAGGAGCCGGGGAGCGCGAGCTCGGCCCGCATCGAGCCGGAGTCGTACTTCCCGCATCTGGAGACCGTGCTCGACGTGGTCGAGGCGAACACCGAACCGGGGAAGGTGCGGGATCGGCTGCTGCGGCACTGGTTCCGCGGCAAGATCCTCAACAGGATCGCCGGGCGACGGATGGTGAAGTACCCGGCGGAGTACCGCGACCGTCTGCTGGACGTGGTCGTGCCGCTCACGCAGCGTCGTTTCGGACCCGGCGTGGACGCGGGGCTGTCGTTCCCGCAGCGCATCCGCGCCGCTCTGCTGCGCGCCGACCGCCGCGACGACCTGCTCGCCTTCGCCGCCTTCGAGGCCGAGACGACCTGCACCGCCGCCGTGACCTCGGCGCGCTGGTCGCGGGGAGGGCTGCAGCTGACCGTGCGCGTCCGCGTGCGCCGGAACGGCGAAGAGGCCTTCGTGTTCGAGACGGTCGGCTCGGCGGATCATCTGCTGTCCCTCCCGCTGTCGACGACGGAGGATCTTCCCTCGGGCCTGCTGAACGCCCGCAAGGAGCGCCGTGCCGACCGGGTCGACGTGGTCGCGCAGGACACCCCGGAGCCGGGCCAGGCCGCGGAGTCCACCGCGGGTTCGGAGCGCAAGGTCGGCGGGCGCCGACCGAAGCGCCTCGACGCGGTTCCCATCGCCGTGGACCCCATGAAGGTGTTCCGCGAGGACGGTGCGCGCGACGCCGATCTGTCGGTCGCGGTCCGCGTGGCCGGCTGGGTGTTCACGGCGCCGCTGACGGCCGCCCCGGACGTGGTCGCACACCTCGGCCGCTCGCCCCTTCTCGCGGGCCGGCGGGTCGAACTCGTGCGGAACGACGACGGCAGCCTGCGCCTGCACCGGGAATGGCCCGGAGGCGCCTGGCGTGACGCCCTGGCACGCACCGCGCGACGCGTGCGCTCCCGCCTCCGCCGCTGACAGCCCCACAACGCCCCGCGCCCGAACTCCCGCACCCGCGCACCGCACTCAGGCCGCGACATCGAAGCGCGCCCGTCCGCCCAGCCGGGGCGTCCGCCGCGGGTCGACCCACGCCGGCGGGAGGAACCATGGCCGGCCGGCCACACCGGAACCCTCGATGACGATCTCCCACCCGTTGTCATGGATGCGGTGGTGACAGGTCTCGCAGAGCAGGATCCCGTTCGAGAGATCGGTCGGACCTCGGTCGCGTTGCCACCAGCGGAGGTGGTGAGCCTTCGTCATCCCCGGGGGAAGCCCGCACATCGCGCACCCGCCGTCCCGCTCGACCAGCGCCAGGCGTTGGGCTCGGGTGAAGAGGCGCTTCTCGCGACCCCAGTCCAGGACCTCGCTCGCCCCGCCGAGCACGCAGGGGATGACGCCGCCACCGGCAGCCATCCGCCGCGCGGCACCGATGTCGATCACCTGGTCGAGCCCGTCGATCGTCGCCGACCCGGTGCCGACCTGGAGATCGTCGAGGGACACGCGCACGACCACCGTCGCCCCCGCGAGCGGCACCCGATCACCCTCGCACCCGAGCACATGCCCGCAGAAGAGGGCCAGCGCATCGGCCTGGATCATCGCGACCGAGCGCCGGTCGGCGTCCGGCGACCCGGCGTCAGGCGCATCGAGGCGGGCGGCGAACACGGCGGACACGTGCCCGCGGATCGCAGTGACGACCGGCGCCGCGGTCTCGGCATCGAGCTGCGCGTGCAGGTGCACCATGCCGTCACGCTCGAAGAGGCGCAGTCCGCGCCGAGCGCGCTGCGCCTCCGCCCGCGGCGCCACGCCGTCGGGGTCGAGCCACGCTTCGGCGCGGAGGACGAGTTTGCGCACCGCATCGAGCTCGAGCCCCTCGGCTGTGGCGGCCAGCACCCGCTCCGCCTCGGCGATGCGTTCCGCTCCCGCGGCCACGCGGCAGCGGTCCAGCAAAGCGACGAGGAGACCAGCCGCCGGCGCTCCGAGGGCACCCGACGCGAGCGCTTCTCGGAGGAGCGGGTACCGCGCGGGCAGCGGCGCGCCGAGCAGATCGCTTCGCGGGGCGGTCGCCTCTCCCACCTTCACCAGACGCTGCGCCTCGCCCGTCGAGATGCCTGTCATCGCGGCGATGAGCTTCGCCGCCGTACGGTACCCGCGTTGCTTCGCCAGGCTGTCGGCACCGAGCTCGGCGCGCGACTCCCGGGCGATGCCGGCCGCCACGTCGACGTGCAGTGCATCGAGCCGGCGCCGCAGGAGTCCGATCGCGTCGGCGACGTCGACGAGCTGCGCGCGGGAGAGCTCCGGCGCATCGCCCGCGGCGCCCCACGCCTCGTCGAGACGCTCCATCGCCTCGCGCAACCCGGACATTTTCGACATGCTTCATTTTATCTTCCAGTGGCCCGACTTTCGAAGATTTGTTCTAACGGATGCCGGCATTCCGCCCGACCGACAGGGATCTCGCGTCCGGATCCGGCGCAGACCCCCGCCCGTTCACCTCATCGCATCCTCGCGTTCACGCCGCGCGCCTATCTTGAGTGCGGACGCGCGACCGCGCTCACGAAACCAGACAATCTTTGTGCCTTCAGCACAAGAACCGGTAGTGTCGCATCGACACACCTCGAAGGCGAGAAAGGGACGAACATGGCCGACAGGCAGCAGAGGCGCTGGGCGCTCATCGGATCGACGGCCGCGGCGGCGATCGCGCTCACCGGATGCACGGCGGGCGGCGACGGAGACGCGGGCGGCAGCGACGGCGGCTCCGGGGACACCCTCATCGTCTACACGAACTCCAACAGCGACGGCCGCGGTGAGTGGATCACCGAGAAGGCGGCGGACGCGGGCATCGACATCGAGATCGTGGGTCTCGGCGGCGCCGACCTGACGAACCGCATCATCGCGGAGAAGAACAACCCCGTCGGCGACGTGGTCTTCGGCCTGAACAACATGTTCTTCGAGCAGCTCAAGACCGAAGAGGCCATCACGGCCTACGAGCCGAGCTGGAGCGGTGAGGTGCCCGCGGACGCCGGCGACCCGAAGGACGGCGCGTTCTGGCCGCTCGTGGAGCAGGCGATCGTCACGGTCTACGACGAGAACCGCATCAGCGACGCGCCCACCGACCCCGACGACCTGTACACCGACGAGGCGTTCGCCGGCCGCTACGAGGTCAACCCCGCGCTCGGCCAGGCGACCCCGCAGCTCGTGCTCGCCAGCATGCTCACCCGTCACCTCGACGAGGACGGCGACCTCGGCGTGAGCGACGAGGGCTGGGACCTGGTGAAGTCGTACTACGCCAACGGCTCCCCCGCCGTGGAGGGCACCGACCTCTACGCCCGCATCACCCGCGACGAGGTGGACTACGGCGTGCTGCCGTCGAGCGGCATCTCCGCCCGCGACGAGGAGTACGGCACCAGCACCGGGATGATCGTGCCCGAGTACGGCGTCCCCTACGTGACCGAGCAGATCGCACAGATCAACGGCACAGACAACGAGGACAAGGCACAGGAGTTCATCGACTGGTTCGGCAGCGCCGAAGTGCAGGGCGAGTTCGCCGCGGAGTTCAACGCCATGCCGGTGAACGAGGGCGCGGTCGAGAAGGCCAACCCCGAGGTCGTCGAGCTCATGGGCACGCTCGACCGTCAGGACATCGACTTCGGTTTCGTGAGCGAGAACCTCGGCGCCTGGGTCGAGAAGGTCACGCTCGAGTACATCGGCTGACCCGCGCAGTCCCGCACCGGCAGAGAGAGAAGACGATGATCCGTTTCGACGACGTCGAGGTCGTGTTCGGCGACCACCGTGCGGTCTCGCACCTCGATCTGGAGATCCAGGAGGGTGAGTTCTTCACCCTCCTGGGTCCGTCCGGATGCGGCAAGACCACCGCCCTGCGCACGCTCGCGGGGTTCATCGAGCCGACCGGCGGCCGCATCCACATCGCGGGTCGCGACGTGACCCGCGTGCCGAGCGAGAAGCGCGGCGTGGGCATGGTGTTCCAGAACTACGCGCTGTTCCCGAGCATGAACGTGCGGGAGAACATCGCGTTCGGCCTCTCGGTGCAGAAGGTGTCGAAGGCCGAGCAGCGGCGGCGCGTGGACGAGGTCGCCGACCGCACCGGGCTCGCCGCGTCGCAGCTCGAGAAGAACGTGGCGGAGCTGTCCGGCGGCCAGCAGCAGCGCGTCGCCATCGCCCGGGCGCTCGCCCTCACCCCCAGCATCCTGCTGCTCGACGAGCCGCTGTCGAACCTCGACGCCAAGCTCCGCGTGCAGCTGCGCGAACAGCTCAAGGAGCTGCAGCACGAGGTCGGCGTGACCACCGTGTACGTCACCCACGACCAGGAGGAGGCGCTCACCCTCAGCGACCGGATCGCCGTGCTCGACGCCGGGACGCTGCAGCAGGTGGGCACCCCGGAGGAGATCTACGACCGCAGCGCGACGCCCTTCGTCTGCCGGTTCATCGGCGAGAACAACCGCCTCAGCCCCGCGCAGCTCGTCGCGATCGGCGCAGGCCTCGACGCCACGGCCGAGAGCTACGTGCGGCCGGAGAAGCTGCACCTGGCGTCGCCGTCCGCGGCCGCCAGCGGCACGGCGTCGCTCGACGGTACCGTCGCGGAACGCACGTACCACGGCAGCCACAGCGTCTACACGGTGTCGGCGGCCGATGGGACGCTCCGGGTGAGCGTGCCGGCCGCGGCGAGCGCGCACCGCTGGGACGTCGGCGACGCCGTGCGCATCGACGTCGACCCGCGGTGGATCCTGCAGTACCCGGCGGCGTGACATGAGCGCTCCGCAGAACGACTCCCGCCCGGTGCCGCCGCCGTCCGCGGCCATGACCGACGCGCCCGGCGCCCTGACGACCGAGGCCGCCGAGGCGGGCACCGCGACGAAGCCCCGCCTCCGCCGCGGACGGCCCGGCAGCGTGCGCGCGATGCTCCGCTCACCGCTGGCCTGGGTGACCGGCATCGTCGTGATCTGGTTCGCCGCGGCCTTCCTCGTGCTGCCGAACGCCGAGCTGCTCGCCGCGACCTTCTTCCCGGACGGCCAGTTCAGCATCCGCGCCGTCGAGAAGCTCCTCGGCAGCGAGCGCGCACTGAAGACGCTCGGCAACAGCTTCCTCCTCGCGATCACGCTGTCCGTCACGGTCAACGTCGTCGGGGTGTTCATCGTGCTGGTGACGCAGTACTTCCAGGTGCGCGGCGCCAAGCTCCTCTGGCTCGGCTACGCCACGACCCTGATCTACGGCGGCATCGTGCTCGCCGCCGGCTACAACTTCATCTACGGGAAATTCGGCTTCATCACGAACCTGATGGTGAACATCTGGCCGGACATGAACCGGGACTGGTTCTCCGGCTACTTCGCGGTCGTGTTCGTGATGACGTTCGCGACGACGACGAACCACATGCTGTTCCTGTCCTCGTCGCTCGGCAAGGTCGACTACGCGTCGATCGAGGCGGCGAAGCTCATGGGCGCGTCGACCTGGACGATCCTGCGCCGCATCGTACTGCCGGTCATGAAGCCGATGCTCTTCGCCGTCACGGTGCTGACGTTCCTCATCGGTCTCGGGGCCCTGACCGCGCCGCTCGTGCTCGGCGGCCCGGACTTCCAGACCGTCGCCCCCCTCATCATCGACCTGTCGCGCAGCCCGATCACGCGCGACATCGCGGCGCTGCTGGCGATCGTCCTCGGCGTCGCGACCATCATCCTGCTCGCGATCATGAACCGCGCCGAGAAGTCCGGCGTGTACTTCTCGGTGGCGAAGGTGGCGACGCCGATCCAGAAGCAGCGCATCCGCAACCCGTTCGCGAACGCGGTCGTGCACGTGGTCGCCTACCTGCTCTGGGTGATCTACCTCATCCCGGTCGTGCTCATCGTGATCTTCTCGTTCGTGGACGCGCGGAGCATCCTCGCCGGGTCCATCACGCTCGACAGCTTCACGCTCGACAACTACATCACCGTGTTCTCCAGCGCGGCGGCCCTCCGCCCGTTCATCGTGAGCGTCGTCTACAGCGCCCTCGCCGCGGTCATCGTGGTGGGCGGCCTGCTGTTCGTCGCGCGGATGATGCAGAAGCACCGCAACCTGCTCACCACGGCCATCGAGTACGTGCTGCACATCCCGTGGATCCTGCCGATCGTGCTGATCGCGCTGGCCTTCGTGATGGCGTTCGACGCGCCGCAGCCCCTCGTGGGCAACATCGTGCTCACGGGGACGCCGGTCCTGCTGCTCGTCGCGTACATCTGCGTGAAGATCCCCTTCACGCTGCGGCTGCTCAAGGCCGGGTTCGCGTCCGTGCCGGACTCCCTGGAAGACGCCTCGCGCATCCTCGGCGCCCGCTCGCTGACCACGTTCCGGCGCGTGCTCATCCCGCTCGTGCTGCCGACCGCGGCCGCGATCACGGCGCTGAACTTCAACAGCCTGCTCGACGACTACGACGCCGCGATCTTCCTCTACCACCCGCTGTACAAACCGCTCGGCGTCGCGATCCAGGAGAGCACGCGCGGGGAGAACAACCTCGACGCGATGCCCATCACGTTCGTCTACACCGTGCTGCTCATGATCATCATGGGTGTCACCATGTATCTCGTGTATGGACGAGGTTCGCGCGCCGGAGCGCCCCGCCGACGGAAGCAGCGCGCATGAGCGGGGCGGAGGCCGGGACGCCCGCCCTGCGGGTCACGATCAGCGACGTCGCCGCCGCGGCCGGGGTGTCCCGCGCGACGGCGACCAGGGCACTGAAGGGCGAGGGCCGTTTCGCACCGGAGACGCAGGAGCGCATCCTGGAGGCGGCCGAGCGACTCGGGTACGTGCGAAACACGATGGCCGCGGAACTCGCCGCCGGACGCACCGGCACCGTCGGCCTCATGCTGCGCGACGCGAGCAACCCCGCGTACGGTCTCCTCTTCTCCCGGTTGCAGGAGGAGGCGCATCAGCGCGGCCTCGACCTCGTGACCGTCACGATCGGCGCCGACGAACAGGGCGCCAAGCAGGTGAATGCGTTGCACCGGCTGCTCGGCATGCGCGTCGCGGGACTCATCGTCGCCACCGGCGGCATCTCCGCGGCGCAGCTCGAGCCGTTCGCCGACCAGGTGCCGATCCTCCGTGCCGGGCGCGTGGAGTCGGCGGGCCGCATCCACACCGCCCACTACGACGACGAGGGGCACGGACGCCTGCTCGCGGAGTACATCGTGGCGCTCGGCCACCGGACGGTCGTCGTGCTCGCCGGAAGTCCCGAGGCCTCGTACCCCGAGCACCTCCGCGCGCTCGCGATGCAGGAAGTGCTGACCGCGGCGGGCGTCGCCGTGACGATGATCTCGGCCGGCGCGCGTCCCGACGACGGCGTCGACGAAGCCTTGGCAGCCGTGCACGCTGGGGCGACCGCGGTGATGTGCGCCTCGGACTACCGGCAGCTCGCCGTCATGCGCGCCGCCCGCGCGGCCGGGCTCCGCGTGCCGGAGGACGTGAGCGTGACCGGGTGCGACGGCATCCTGCCCGGCGCCGATCTGCTCGGGCTCACCACGCTGCGGATTCCCGTGGAGGCGGTGGCCGCGGCCGCCGTCGAGACCATGCAGCAGCTGCTCACCGCGGACGAGCCGGAGACGCTCGTGCGCCGCTCGTTCACGGGAACGCTCGTCCCCGGATCCACGGCCGCCGCCGTCTGACATCTGCCCCGACCTGCCTCCGTCCGCCGACCAGGAAGAGACATGATCCTCACCGAACACCCTCGCCCGTCGCACACCTTCGTGCACATCTCCGACACGCACCTGCCGGGTGAACGGTCGCCGCTGTACGGGAGCGGGGCCGACGCCGACGCGAACCTCGCGGAGATGCTCGACCGGCTCGTCGCCTCGGGGCTCCGTCCCGACGCGCTGCTGTTCACGGGAGACCTGACGGACCGGGGCGATGCCGCCGCCTACCAGCGCCTGCGCGAGCTCGTGGCGCCTGCCGCCGCGGCGCTCGGCTGCGAGGTCGTGTGGGCGGCCGGCAACCATGACGACCGCCGTGCCATGCGATCGGAGCTCGGACTCGCGGGGGCGGGTGACGAGCCGATCGTCGAGGTGCGGTGGTTCGGGGGGATGCGCGTCATCGTCGTCGATTCGACGGTGCCCGGCGCGCATTGGGGGGAGGTGCCGTCGTCGCAGCTGGATCGGCTGGAGGGAGAGCTGTCGACGGCGGCACCGCAGGGCACGCTGCTGCTCATCCACCATCCGCCCCTGCCGACGGTGCTCGACCTCGCCGTGACGGTCGAGCTGCGGGATCAGGACGCGCTGGCCGCGGTGCTGCGGGGGTCGGACGTGCGGGGCATCCTCTCGGGGCACGTGCACCATCCGTCGTTCGGCACCTTTGCCGGGATCCCCGTCGCCGTGGCCTCGTCGAGCGCGTACGGGCAGGACCTCGCGCAGCCCGTGGGTGCCACCCGCGGACAGGACGCCGCGCAGGGCTACAACCTCGTGCACGTGTACGCCGACACCATCGTGCATTCCGCCGTCTCGCTCGAACGTGGGGCGGACGTCGGCGAGCCGGTCGCCGCCGACGAGGCCGGGCGACGGATCGCCGGCGTCGGGATCGACTGGCGGGACTAGGCCGTCACGAGGTCGTCATCGGCGTCACCTCGACGTCGATCGAGCCGAACGGGAACGGGCTGACGACGCTCCAGGAGTCGCCGGTGAACTGCTCGATCGGGATCAGCGCGAACCACACGTGCGAGACGACGATCGCGACCACGACCAACAGCCCGACTCCGCGCAGGGCCCACTCCAGGGTGCGAAGCGCCGCGCGCTCGTCAGTCGCCTTCATCACGCGACCCAGCGCGAGCAGCACCATGACGGCGATGGCGATGTAGACGAGGGGGCTCGGCGCGAGCGTGAGCTGGATGCACTGCGGAGCCTCGTCCACGGGCTGACCCGCGGAGTCGATGAACCCGCCGTTCGCGTCGACGCCGCCGGGGCAGATGCCCTTGCTGGCGGTCATGAACACGGGGTAGAGGAATGCGGTGATCAGCGACCAGAGGAGGGCGCGGCGGATCGCGGCGATGACCACGGCGCCGGGGAGCGCGGCGGATGCCGTGTCCGGGGCGGTGGAGGGGGCGAGCGACATGCGGGGCTCCTTCGGGGCGGTCGTGTTCATCCTGGCGGATGTGAGGTGTGGGCGGAAGGGGGCGGGTAACAGCGCCTAGGGCGTGAGCACTCTCGTCTTGGACTCGTCGTAGAGGTACTTGCGCTCGGAATCGATCTCGACCAGGGCGCCGCGCGTATCGCGGAACCACCACGCTCCCGCCGAGTCGCAGAAGGTGAGCTCCACGTACGGCGCGAGCTTCCGCGAGGGACCCTTGGCCCAGGTGAGCCAGCGCTCGAGCCCCCGCTCGGTGAGCCGGACCTCCATCGGGTTCCGCCCACTCGGCGGAACCACTCGCGTCTTCGCCGCATAGGAGCAGACGCTGCCGAGCTGTATGCCGAGCGTCACCTCGTACACCGGCGCGGAACCGAGATTCTGGACCCGGAGCTCGACGTAGCTCTCGCCGTCCTCCCCCTGCCGGATCACGGTCCACGCGGAGACCATCTCGGCCTGCTGACGTTTCATCGCCGCTGACGCGCGATCCTCGCGGGCACGCTCGAGCCTGTACGCGCGCCAAGCGGCCCAGCCCGCGAAGAATGCGGCCACTGCCGCGAGCACCGTCATCATCGCCGCGAACGAGTCCGGATTCCAACCCCACTGCATGCTGAACGCTCCTCCGATTTCCTTGCCGCCCGTTTCGAGGCTAGCGACGGTGGCGCGGAGGGCTTGCATCGGAGCGATATCTCAGCGTCGTCGACGCGCACATGAGTAGAGACGCCACACCCCGAGACGAGATGCCCGACAATCCGCGAGTCGATCGGCTCGACTACTCAAGACGAGCTTGCGGAGGCGGCACGCGGCACGCGGCACGTCAGACGTAGGCTGGAACGTCCGCCTCCTCTCTGAGGCGCCTTCCCCTGGAGCTCCATGTCTGCAACGACGGTCGACGACCGCGCCCGCTATCGCGCCCACCCCTCGGTGCTCGATGCCCTGAAGAACCCGCGCCTGCTGACCCGCGAGGTGCTGGCCGGGCTCGTCGTCGGACTCGCGCTCATCCCGGAAGCGATCGCGTTCTCGGTGATCGCGGGGGTGGACCCGAAGGTGGGGCTGTTCTCGTCGTTCATCATGGCGGTGTCTATCGCGTTCCTCGGCGGGCGGCCGGCGATGGTGACCGCGGCGACCGGAGCCGTGGCGCTCGTGATCGCTCCCGTAGCGCCGACGTACGGGCTCGACTACTTCATCGCGACGGTCATCCTCGCCGGGATCTTCCAGGTGGTCCTCGGGGTGCTCGGCGTCGCGAAGCTCATGCGGTTCATCCCCCGCAGCGTCATGGTCGGGTTCGTGAACGCGCTCGCGATCTTCGTGTTCAGTTCCCAGTTCCCGCAACTCATCGACGTGCCGTGGTTGGTGTATCCGCTGGTGGCGCTGGGCATCGTCGTGATGCTCGTGATGCCGAAGCTCACCAAGGTCGTGCCGGCGCCGCTCGTGTCGGTGATCATCGTGACCGGCGTCGTGCTCGCCTTCGGGATCACGGTGCCGACGGTCGGCGATCAGGGTGAGCTGCCGCGGAGTCTGCCGTCGCTGTTCATCCCGAACGTTCCGCTGACGTGGGAGACGTTCACGATCATCGCGCCGTTCGCGCTCGGCGTCGCGCTCGTCGGGCTCATGGAATCGCTACTCACCGCGAAGCTCGTCGACGAGATCACCGCCACCCACTCGAACAAGACGCGCGAGTCATGGGGGCAGGGCGTCGCCAACGTGCTGTCCGGGATGTTCGGCGGCATGGGTGGCTGCGCGGTGATCGGTCAGACGATGATCAACGTGAAGGCGTCAGGCGCGCGGACCCGCATCTCGACGTTCTGCGCCGGTCTGTTTTTGTTCGTGTTGGTCGTGGTGTTCGGTGACTTCGTCGGGACGATCCCGATGGCGGCGCTCGTGGCCGTGATGATCATGGTCGCGATCGGGGCGTTCGACTGGCACAGTGTGCGGCCGTCGACGTTGAGGCGGATGCCGAAGAGCGAGACGTTCGTGATGATCGCGACGGTGGTGCTAGTGCTGATCACGCACAACCTGGCGGTCGGGGTTGTTGGTGGGGTGCTCGTCGCGTCGGTGCTGTTCGTGCGGCGGGTGGCGCACTTCGTTTCGGTTCGCCGAGTGCTGGGGCCGGCGGGCGATGTGGTGACGTACGTCGTCGAGGGGGAGTTGTTCTTCGCGTCGAGCAATGACCTGACGACGTTGTTCTCGTATACGGAGGATCCGTCACGCGTGGTGATCGACCTGTCGGGATCGCACGTGTGGGATGCGTCGACGGTTGCGGCGTTGGATGCGATCGAGACGAAGTATCAGGCGTCGGGGAAGACGGTGGAGATCGTCGGGATGAATGACTGGAGCGGGACGATGCACGGGCGGTTGACGGGCGGGTTCGAGTAGACCCCCCGGGCGACGGAGCGCTGCTAACCCCAAGCAGCTGTGGCTGCATACGTACGTCCCCGGTTTAGGCCATCATCGTGAGAGGCCCACTAGCGGGCCGACGACGAACGGGGCATGAGGATGGACGACGGGGACCTGTCCGAGATTGAGTTGGTCATCGACGGGGATGGGATCTCCCTGATCGGCCGGCGCGAACCAGTCGAGGAGTTTTTTGAGGCCAATGGACTACGGTCTCGCGAGCTGGATCTGTCCAAGCTCAAGACCGCGTTCGGAGCCGGGGCGGCTGTCACGAAGGCCGGCTCCGAGATAGCGGCGAACTCGGGGCGCTGGATGAAGCTGACCGAAGAGTCGTGGGCGGCCGCCCAAAAGCTACCCAAGGTAACCAACTCGTCGAGCGGAAACCTCCATGCAACTCTTCGGGCACCTAATGGTCAGTTCGCGAAGAACCTGCAGTTCCTCAAGACACCAGGGTCGATCCTCACAAACCCTGCGATGCTCGCTGGTGTGGCCGGAATCATGGCACAGGTTGCGATGCAACAGACCATGGACGAGATCACTGACTACCTCGCCGCAATCGATCAGAAGATCGATGACGTACTGCGCGCGCAGAAGGACGCCGTGCTCGCGGACATCATTGGCGTAGACATGATGCTCGAAGAGGCACTCACGATCCGCAAGGAGGTCGGCGGCGTCTCCGAGGTGACCTGGTCGAAAGTGCAAGCGTCCTCGATGACGATCGCCCGCACGCAGGCATACGCCTTGAGGCAGATCGAGGCATTGGCGGGGAAGCTCCAAAGCAAGTCTGTCAACGAACTCGCTGACTCGTCCAAGAAGATCGATGGCGAGGTACAGGAATGGCTCGCCGTCCTCGCACAGTGCTTCTATTTGCAGGAGGCGACGGGCGTGATCGAACTCGACCGTGTCCTGCAGACCTCCCCCGAGGAACTGGAGCAACATCGAGTCGGCCTGCAAACAGCTCGCGCAAAGCGCGCGGAACTGATCACTCGGACCACGCGACAGCTCCTCGACCAGGTCGACGAGGCCGCAACTCTGGCGAACTCGAAAGTCCTGTTCAACCCGATCGAGTCTCCGGCCATCGTGCGCTCCAGAAACAAGGTGAGCGACTCTGTCGGCACCTTCCACGAGCGACTCGGGATCGAGGGGGCAGCGGAGGTGCGGGAGTCGAGACGCTGGTCGACGGCGGCCACGGATACCCGCGACGATCTACTCAAGGCCGGTGCGGACGGATTGGACGCCGCGTGGCGCATCGGCGCGGAGGGCATCCAGGTTGCCGGGCGGGTCGGCGCCGAAAGCGTGGACAAGGCAAAGGAGATCGCTGGATCCTTCGCAGACCTCGCTGGACGCACCTTTCGTCGGCGTCCACCGAAAGACACGGCGGGCGAGTGAGTGACGAGGCGGGGCACAGGACTGGCGAATTGACCGCTAAGACCTTCCTCAGCACGTTCGCGATGCCGAAACCCGTGCGGATTACGGGTCGGAGTTCGAGCATTACAAACTCATTCGTGAACGGCATCATCCCTGTTGTCCCGCCAACCGAGGCAGAGGTTCGCGCAGCCCTCGAGACCCTCGGCATGCTCGATCGCGTGAGCTGCAGCTACTGCGGCGACACCAGCACGGAATGGGACCATCTTCGTCCTCTGGTGAGCAACCAGCGGCCGACGGGATACATTTCCGAGATCCACAATCTCGTACCCGCCTGCGGCAAGTGCAACCAGAGCAAGGGCAATAAGGATTGGCTGACCTGGATGCGCAGCACGGCCCCACTCTCTCCGAGATCTCGGGGTGTTGCTGACATCGAAGATCGCATCGCTCGCCTACAGGAGTACGAGCGCCAGGCATCCCCGACTCGTGTCGACTTCGAAGCGGCGGTCGGCCCCGACCTGTGGCAGCGGCACTGGGCGCACCACAAGCACCTGCTGGAGCTGATGCGCCTGGCCGATCAGGACGCGCAGGAAATCAGAACCCGCGTGCGGGAAGCCCATGAGGCCAAGAGACAGGCGGCGACCTAATGGCGTCCGTGATCACCTGGCTCGACGTGTCGGCAGACGAGCAGCGACGGATGCGGGAACTCGCGGCCATGTTCACGCAACGAGACAGCCGAGATGAGCTGGGCATCGGGCAGCTCCGCGACGGCATCAGCGACGCCCTGTCCCCTGGCACGTCAACCCTGCACACCCGCGCCCGCTATCTGCTGTTCGTGCCGTGGTGCTTCCAGTACGCCGCACAGTCGAGGTCACGAGGGAAGGGTGGCACGCCCCAGCCCGATGCGACCGAGCTGGAGCTGATCGAGACCCTGCGGTTCTCGCCGGATGCGGACGGTCTGCTCGGCGAGCGTGCCGGCCGGGACCTGCAGACCCTGCCGTCCTCGGTGTATTGGTCGATGCTGCAGCGGTACGGCATCCTCACCCGGCCGGCGAGCCGTGCGGAGGCGTTCGAGGCGTCGAACCCCCACGTGCACGTCGACGACGACGGCCTGACGACGTCCACCTCCCTCTGGTCGGCCCCACCGATCCCGAAAGGGTTCCCCGACGGGGTGGCTGACGGGTTCGCGCTGACCGCCGATGAGGCGAGCTGGCTGCGGGATCGCGTGCTCGAGCACGCACCCGGCACTCTTCTGGCGCATCTCGTGCAGCATCGGCCGGAGGACGACCGCCGGGCTCCGTGGGAGGACGCGGTCGCGACCCGAGCACCGCAACGGGCTGCAAGGGTCCTGCGCCATGCGCAGCATTTCGCGACGATCCTCCACGGCGCGCAACTGCTCTACAACCTGCTCCTCGCCGAGGAAGCGGACCGTGCAGAGCTCCGCGGCGACTACCGTGATCGCCTCGCCCGGTGGCCCGCGGAGCTCGCGGCGGGCTACGACGAGTGGCGTCTCGATGATCTGCTCGCCGTCCTCCGGGAGGAACGGGGCAGTAGGCTCCCGGTCGCACCCGCCGCGCAGCGGTTCGTCCAGAGCTGGACGACTCTCGTGCAGCGCAGCGATCCGGGCTCGATCGCCGATCTCCCGGAAGCTCGATCGATGATCCGAGAGCGGGAGAAGATCAAGGGTGCGAAGACGCGTCTGGGCAACCCGCAGCGGCTCGAGACGTGGAAGGGGGCGTCGGGGAGCGCTCTGCTGACGTTCCGCTGGGCGACCGTCCGGCAGTTCGCCCGCGACATCCACGAGGGGCTGGCTCGTGCTTGAACCCGATTCGCGCTCGCTGCTGTCCGAGCTGCTCCGGCCTCCGGCTGGATTCCACCTGTCGCACGCGGTGGGTACGAGCTTCACGATGACCCTCGAAGCCGCCCTGTCGATTCCCCTCGCTTTCGCTGGCGCGGTGGAGGTCGACGACGAGGTCGGCATCCTCGGGGCCGTGCGCCGGGCGACGCAGCGCATCGACCTGTTCGCCCAGGCCGGGTGCCTGGGTCTCGGCACGGCGAGCGAGCTCGTCACGGTGCTCGAGCCGATGGTGCACCCGGTGCGGATGCCGGGGAGCCGCCTGTTCCACCCGAAGGTGTGGTTCCTGGAGTTCGAGCGGAACGAGGAGCGCCGCTACCGATTCGTCTGCAGCAGCCGGAACCTCACGAACGACCGCACGTGGGATGCGGTGATCTCCCTCGACGGCGGGCCCGACGAGGATCTCGATGAGGAGACGGTGCGCTCGAACCACGTGATGGCCGGCCTGCTGGGCTGGCTGGTGGACGACGGTCGGACAGCCCCAGCGCTCGCCCCCGATCGCGCCGACCGGATCGCGCGGCTGGCGGAGGCGTGGGCCGGCATCCGCTGGGAGCATCCGGACCACGTGCGCGCGGTCCGGATGCACGCCCTCGGGATCGGGCTGCCGTCGAGCGACGCGGCACCCCGTCTCGGCGGCATCCGCACCGCCGTCATCTCCCCCTTCGTCACCGATGAGGGCGTCCGGCTTCTGCGGTCCCGGCCGGGCGGCGAGACGACGCTGCTCAGCCGCCCGGAGGCGCTGGATCGGTTGCAGCCCGAGACGCTGCAGGGACTCTCGCTGCGCGTGCTCGACGAGATGGTGGATCAGGCGCTCGCCGACGCCGAGACCTCGGCGGTCGCTGCCGGAGAGCTGCGGGGGCTGCACGCGAAGATCGTGGTGCACGACCACGCGCACAAGCAGTCGACACTGCTCGTGGGGTCGGCGAACGCCACTGGGCCAGCCTGGTCGAACAACGTCGAGGTGATGGTCGAGGCCGAGGGGCCGAAGTCGCACCTCGGGGTCGAAGCAGTGCTCGGGTCGCTTGCTCCGCTGATCGAGGAGTACACGACCGCGGGCGGCGCCAAGAGCAGCCAGGAGGACGAGGCCGACCATCGGCTGGAGAGCGCACTGCGGGAGGCCGCCCGCGCCCGCGTCGTGCTTCGGGTGAACGCGGGGGGCGAGTACACGGTCACGGTGTGGGCGGAGGGCGCGCAGGTGGTGGACGACCGGTTCACGCTGAGCTGGCGGATGCTGTCTCAGCCGGATCCGATCCCCGGGCCTCTGCCGAACGCAGACGCCCCCTACGAGTCCACGGCCCTGCGCCTGGAGCAGATCACTCCGTTCGTGGTGATCGCACTGACGGACGGCGACGGCCGCCGACGCGAAACCCTGGTGGTCGCGGACCTGCTCGACGACGTGCCGGGCCGGGGCGACGCGATCGTCGCCGCTCACCTCACTGAGCCCGGGGCGGTGGCGCGTTTCATACGGCTCATGCTGCAAGACGGGATCCTCACGTCGATCGGCACCGGCGGGGGCGGGGGCGCGTTCTCCTCGGTGTTCGGTGCGGGGGTCGCGGAGAACGGCGCCGGACTGTTGGAGCTTCTCGTGCGGGCGTCGGCCACGAACCGGTCGGGGCTCGTGGACGTGGAGCGGGTGCTTCGGCACGTGCCGGAGGATGCGCGCGGCAACGCTCTGCCGCCGGGCTTCGCCGAGGTGTGGGCGGCAGTCACGGAAGCGGCGGGTGTGGAACGATGACGGGTCTCGACGTCGACGCGGTGATGCGCGGGCTCAAGGGCTTCCAGCAGGACGCGGTAGAGCATGTGATCGACCGTTTCTACGGGTCAGGGCGCGCGAACGGCAGCGGGCGGTTCCTCGTCGCCGACGAGACCGGGTTGGGCAAGAGCGTGATCGCGCGGGGGATAATCGCCAGGGCCATCCAGGAGTTGAACGACGTCGACGCGGTGAAGCGCATCGACATCGTGTACATCTGCAGCAACGCCGACCTCGCCAACCAGAACCTGCAGCGTCTGAACGTCACCGGCGACAAGCACCTCGCGATGGCAACGAGGCTCACGCTGTTGGCGCGGGAGAGCCGCAAGCTCGCTGCCCCCGACGACACGAGCCGCAAGAAGGTGAACCTCGTCTCTTTCACCCCAGGCACGTCGTTCAAGGAGGGCGGCTGGCGCTCGGGCAACGGCGACGAGCGGGCGCTGCTGTGTGTCCTGGCGGAGGATGCACTCGGCGTGGACGAGGACGAGCCGACGCGCTGGCTCTTCCAAGGGGCTGTGCAGTCGGCGAGAAACTTCGCGGGGCGGGTGCAGTGGACGCGGGACCGCCTGGGTGAGGACGGCGCCGATCCCGAGATCGCCAGGCGGTACCAGGAGGCGATCGTCGGGGACGACCTGTGGGCGCGGTTCCTCGAGCTCCGCGAGGAGGTCCGTGTCCTGGGCGATCGCCCGACCCGCGGTCGACTGTGGCACGAAGTGATGGAGCTTGTCGCGAAGCTGCGTCGTCATCTGGCACGTGCAGGGGTGGATGCGCTGCAACCCGATCTGGTCATCCTCGATGAGTTCCAGCGCTTCCGCCCGCTCCTCGATCCGACGACCGAGGGCGGTGAGCTCGCCCACGACCTCTTCAACGCCGAGGGCGCCAAGGTCCTGCTTCTCTCGGCGACGCCCTTCAAGCCATACACGACTCAGGCTGAGGTCGGGGAGGACCACCACGCCGATTTCCTCAAGCTCATCGAGTTCCTCACCGACGACGACGCCGTCCGCGTCAGGTCGGTCAAGGACGTGCTCGACGCGCACCGTCTCGCCATGATCACCGGCGGCGACGCGACAGAATCCGCTCGCCGGGTGCGGGAGGTACTGCTTCCGTACCTGTCGCGGTCGGAGCGGCCGCCGCTCGCGCGCAACCAGGACATGGTGGTTGACCGTCCACTCGACGGCGGGGTGCCGACGGCGGTGGAGATCTCCGACTGGGCGGCGCTGCATCGGCTCGGCACGCACCTCGGAGCGCGGGTGGATCTGGAGCAGTGGAAGTCGATCCCGTACTTCGCCTCGTTCATGGACACGTACAAGTCGGGAAGCAGCGTGCGGGAGGCGTTGGAGCGTGACGATGTCACGGTCCGCGAGTTGCTGGCTGCGACTAGAGGGCTGATGCGGGACGACGTGAGTGCGCGGGAGGAGCTCGATCTCGGCAACGGGATGCTGCGCTCGCTGGCCGCCGACACGATCGGACGCGGGTGGTGGAAGCTGCTCTGGATGCCGCCGTCGATGCCGTACTTCCGGCCGGGTCCGGTCTTCTCGAGTGTGGGGGATGTCACGAAGCACGTCGTGTTCTCGGCGTGGAACGGTGTGCCGACCGCGGTCGCTGGTCTGCTCAGCCACGAAGCCGCTCGCCACGCGTATGCGGGTTCGGACCTGTCGACCGACTCGACGAGCAGCCGTCTGACCTGGGCGATCGGCGAGACGGGGCGGCCGACGCAGATGAACTCGCTCGCACTGTTCTGGCCGCATTCAGCTCTGGCCGAGTCGTGGGATCCGCTGCGGGCGGCTCGTGCGGCCGGGGGGCTCGTCGATGCGGAGGGGTTCACGGCGAGCGCGGCCACCGACGATGATGCGGCCGAGCCGTCGCATGCATTCTTCGCAACACCCGGCGCCGTGCCGGCCGGCCTGAACGCCCTGTCGGTCCTGCGGGTGCTGGATGCGCGGTCTGGCCGTTTCGCGGACTATGTACGGGCGGCGGTCGAAGCGATGGATCAGGGCCCCCGTGCACACCGTGACCTGGCCCGATTCGGCGCGCACGCTCCGGGGTCGATCGCGTATCGGGCGTTGCGCGGTGCCGCGTCGGCGGATGCAACGGAGGCGGGTGTGTGGCATGCGGCGTGGGTGCTGTCGCTCGGTCTGCGTTCGCTGTTCGCCCGGCCGGATGCCGCGGCTCTCCTCGACACGGTGGGTGCCCCGGGTGCGCACTACTGGCGCGCCGTGCTGGACTACTGCGCGGACGGGAACCTGCAGGCGGTCATCGACGAGTACGTGCACCAATTGCGCAGCGACCTCGGCGGCCGGCTGCTCGACGACGACGGACTGTGGAAGGTCGCGACGAGTGCGGCGTCGGCGGTGCGGACCAACGCGGCGACGCTGCGCGGGCACGAGGCGACTGCCGAGCGTGCGCAGATCCCGTTCCCGACGAGGTTCGCCGTGCGCTACGGCGGCACCGGCACGGACGCCGATGAGAAGGTCGCGGCGCGTCAGAGCGAAGTGCGAGCCGCATTCAACAGCCCCTTCGCCCCGTTCGTGCTGGCATCGACGAGCATCGGTCAGGAGGGGATCGACTTCCACTGGTGGAGCCACGCCGTCGTGCACTGGAACCTGCCGTCGAACCCCGTCGACTTCGAGCAGCGCGAAGGCCGGGTGCACCGGTTCATGGGCCATGCCGTGCGCAAGAACGTCGCCGCCGCCCACTGGGAGGACGTGCTGTCCTCGACGGACGGGGCGTGGGACGCCGCGTTCACTGCCGCGCGCGCGTCACCCGAGACCGAGCGGCTGGGACAGTTCGCGCCGTGGTGGGTCTACGAAGGCGACGCCCGGATCCACCGGCGTGTTGCCTCGTTCACGTTGAGCAGGGATCACGAGAAGTACGAGCGGTTGCTGGACGCCTTGACCCTGTACCGCCTCACCCTCGGGCAACCCCGACAGGAGGACATGCTGCGGTTGATGACGCAGGGTGGCGAGGAACGCGACCTTACGGCGGGGGCGATCGATTTGCGGCCACCGACCACGCACGCTTGGGTTACACGATGATCCCGAGGCAGGATTTGGTTTGAACCACGGGGGAAGGGGCTCCGGGCTTACTCAGGAAGTCGCACCAGCTTCTGCTGCACCTTGTCGTAGCCGTAGTCGACGATCTCACCGGACATGATCATCGCTACGGCCTCGTTTATAACATCGCGCGGAACGACGAACCACTCGGACGGGTCGTAGTCGCGTCCCTTCCGGTCGGTCTGCGTCAGGTCGAGGCGGACATCGGCGAATACCCGATGCAGCAGGTTCTCAAGCGCTGATGCCTTGAGGTTGTACACCCGGTAATCCGCAACGATCTTCACCGGTGCCATCAGGTACGTCGGCGACGTTGCCGCGCTCTTGACCCGTTGTTCGACACTCGTGGTTGAGAAGCCGATCTTGTGGAGGTCCTTGATGTTGGCGATGAGCGGATCGGTACTGAGTGATTGCAGCACGTATATGTGGCCGCTTTCGACGTCCGCATCAAGAATGTCGCTGGCGTCGTGCCCGGTGCGCGCCAGGACCTGCCCCTGTGTCTCATACATGCGGGTTTGGAGGCTTTTGTCGTACATCGCGGATTCGGTGCCGTTCTCGAACACCAAGCGCAGGCGTTGCTTCTTGCGGGATTCGCCGCCGATGACAAGGTCGACCTTCTCGCCGACCTCGGCGACGAAGCACATCACGCCGTTGAGGACGAAGAACACACCCTCCCGGATCAGGTCCATACCGGTGAAGGGCTTCAGCGTGAAAGTTCCATCGGCGAGCTCTGCGTGCTTCGCTTTGAACAGCGGCTCAAACTGTTCAAAGTCCTTAGCCTTCACGCGCTGTGCGACTGACTCGGCGGACTCTGGCCGCTTGATCACCGGCAAGCCAGACACGTCGAGGATCCCCGCGTCATCGCCCAGCAAATCGTCGAGATCGTCGCTCTCGAGCAGCTCATCGAGCGACGCTGGCGCTGCAGGTGCTTCGAGCAGGCCGAACTCGTCGAGGTGCTTCACCGCTTCAGCTTTCGCCTCGTTGGCGAGAAAGCCGTCCAACCGCGCACCGAGCTTGCGCTCGGCGATCTCACGCGTCTGTGAGCTGGGCACCCGCCCCTTACTACGCCGGAACTCGACGATCTCGAGAAAGGCGCGCTCCAGGCGGTCGGATGACGTGATCTTCTTCGGCTTCTCCGGGGCGTTTAGCAGCTCCTCGTCGAGGATGTCGTCGATTGTGAGGACCGCGTTCTCGTTGAACGTGAAATCGATCGGAGTCACGACGGCTCCCCCATCTCTGTCGCTGCCGCCTTCTCGGCCTCGCGATTCCGCTTCAGCCTCTGCAAGAACAGCAGCGCCGCGGCCATGCGCTTCTCCGCAGGATCATCCGAGCGCAGATCGGGGCGCTTGCCGTTGACCTGCACCCAGGTCTTGATCTTCGGGTAAAGTGCCAGCGCCTCCTCCTCCGAGAACTCGATTTTCGTCGAGGTGATCGTGTCTTGGATCAAGCGCAGCACCGACGGCGTAACCGACTTCGACAGCACCTCGAACGCCCGCTGGAACGGGTTCACCGAGTCGATGAGGTTGATGTTCAGCTCGTCGATGTTCACGAACTTCTCGGCCATCTTGATGAACCGCTTGTCACCGACTGCGCGGACTTCGCCGTTCTTGATCACCGAGTCAACGACGACTTGCTGACGAACTTCCTCGACCTGCTCCTCGGTGAGGTCGGGGTACTTCTCCCGGATGATCTTCGGAATCAGTACCTTGTTGGTCGTTTCTGCGTCGACGGAGCCCGCGGCTGCCCGGGCGAAGGTGTCGTCCTGCAGGATCGTCGCCTTCAGGTCATTCAGGTCCGTCGCGACGATCTGCTTCACGCGATCACTAGAGGGCTCCTTAAAGCCCTTGATCTTCAACTCGCCCCTCTTTGCGGGCTCATCATCGAACTTCTTCGTCTTGAAGTTGAAGTTCGGTGCGAGCACCTGCTCCATGAGCAACGAGGCTGTGATCGCCTTCAGCATGTTGTTCACCGACACCTTGATCTCGCCCTGCGAGGCGTCGGGCTCGGCGATGAGGTTCGTGAACTGAGCGTGCGACTTGCCAGGACTGTCGCGGGTGACTCGACCGATGATCTGGATCACTTCGGTGAGTGACGCCCGGTAGCCGACCGTCAGGGCGTGCTCGGCGAACGGCCAGTCGAAGCCCTCCTTCGCCATGCCCAGCGCGACGATGATGTCGACGCCGTCACGCTCCTTCGACGCGGTGTGAGACAGATAATGCAGCGTATCGCCACGCTTCTTCTGATCGGTGTCGTCGACGAGGTCCGCGACCCGCACGATCTCACCGGTGTCTCCGCGACGCACGGTGATGATGCCCGTGTCGGGATCGGTCGATTCAACGTGGCCGATCGCGTCGATGATGCGGCCGACTTCCTCGATCTTGTCCTTCGTGGACTCGCCGGAGTTCACGCTCGGGATGTGCACGATCGTCTTCTTGTCGAGGTCGAGCACCTCGTGGATCGCGTCGGTGTACCGTCCCTGGTAGAAGTGATGCCCGATGCCGAGCGACTGCAGGTACTCGTAGCCGTTGAGCTGGTCGTAGTAGTTGAACGTGACCGGCGTGAACTTCGCTTCGTCCTCAGGTGACAGCACCGGCACCGAGTCGCCGCGGAAGTACGAGCCCGTCATCGCCACGATGTGAACGTCCGATCCGTTCATCACTTCGCGGAGCAGGGCTCCCAATCGTGACGTCTCCGTGTCGGCAGAGACGTGATGGAACTCGTCGATCGCCAGCACCGTGCCGTTGAACGACTCCGGGGCCAGCTTCTCGAATGCGAAGCGCAGCGTCGCGTGGGTGCACACGAGCGCGGTGTCGGGTCCATCGAGGAACTTGACGAACGCGTCAACCTTGCCCGCCGACGAGCCCGCGTCACACAAGTTGTGCTCGTCCTTGATCTCCCAGTCAGCCCAGAAGCCGTGCTTGGTCAGCGGTGTTGACGCGAACGACGCACCGATCGAACGCTCCGGCACCGCGACGATGACCTTCTTGCGGCCCTGGTTGTAGAGCTTGTCCAGCGCCACGAACATCAGCGCGCGGGACTTGCCCGATGCCGGCGGGGCTTTCACCAGCAGGTGCTGGGCGCCGCGCTGCTCGAAGACGCGCTGCTGCATCTCGCGCATTCCCAGCGCGTCGGTGTTCACCGACGCCTTCGTCTGCGCGTACGTGACGTCGACGATGTTCACGGGCTTATTGATCGCGTTCAATGTGCAGTCCTCCGGGTCTTCTTCGCCGGGGCCGTCGCGGCCTCCTCAGCAGTCATACGCTCGTACAGCGCAAACAGGTCTGACAGACGCTGCTCGTCCGTCTCGTACGGCTTCTTCGAATAGATCGAGTCGACCAGCGCATCGACCGTCGCATGAGCGTCCCGCAGATCCTGCGGCATCTTGTCCGGGTCGTAGAGTTCGGCGAGCGTCTGCTCGCAGTGGTACTCGCGCACGTCCAGCACACGCAGAGCGGCGACCGTCAGCTTCTCCTTCATCGCCTCCGACAGAGGCGGAACCGGGAAGTTGTTGTAGACGATAAGGTTCGAGTACCGATAGTCCGTCTTCATTCTGCCCCCCACGGCACGTGTCCAGGCCATGTGACTGCGAGACGTCAGTAGGGCGAACGACCATGGCTCGGCATCGTAAACCGCATACGCGAGATTTGAAATCACAGTGTCAGAGTCCATGTATCCGATTGGGATGTACTCGCGACGCACTGAAGAGACTGAAGGTACGATGATCGACTCGGTCGGTTTGTAGCCAAAAAAGTAAAAACGATTTGGAGAATCAGCTACATCGCGGGTCGACTTTTCAGTAGATTGCCGCCGGTATTCAGCCACTCGGTCAAGCCTTCGGGCCAACTCGGGATTTAACCGAGCCCCGGGGACGGCGTTATCCGGTATCACGAGACACCAACGAGACAGCCCGTTGATGTACTCAGCGGAACCCATGTATCGCTTGATGAACTTTGCGGATGTTGGGTCGCGATCTAGCAGGTCCTTCATTTCACCTGCATCGAGTATCAAGTTCCCACCGTCGGAAGGCTTCGACCCGTAGATCATTCTCGGAAGCGTCGAGCTCAGTGCCCGCGATCTTCGATACAGATAGATGGTCGGCGCGTCCGCTAGGTACCCGTTGATGTTTTTGGCTTCGATCTGAAGCCCATCGGTGAAAATGAACTTCTGTCCCGGACGAGCAGCCCGAAGAGAAATAACGGCGACAGTCACGCCAGCGTTACGCTTGGCGTTGTTCTCCCATTTGAACGACGTGTAGGCGTACCCGATCTCGACACCCTTGTCGAAAATCGCGGGGAACATGAGTCCTACGTGTTCACCTTGCGCTACCGAATTTGTCGTGACGAATGCCAGCTCTGCTCGAGTTGCCTCAATGTAATCCGCGCCCTTAATGAACCAGATAGCTACATAGTCGAGCTTCTTGGGGTAGGCGCGCCCGAGCGCTACTTCAAAATCGGCTTTCTGCGATTTTGACTGCATAGTCGACCCGACATACGGCGGGTTCCCGATCAGGTAGATCTCCGCATCTCCGTCATTGGGGCAGACCTCGTCCCAGTCCAACCGCGTCGCGTTGCCGGCCTTGATCTGTCCCATCTCCTTCAGCGGGATCAGCGGGATCTCGACGCGGAACTTCTCGCGGAACTCCCGGTTCATCTGGTGCTTCGCGATCCACAGCGAGAGGATTGCCACCTCGACGGCAAAGTCGTCGATCTCGATGCCGTAGAAGTTCTCGATGCTGATCTTCGAGTCCGCCCAGAGCACCTGGTGCGAGGAACTCAGCTCGGCGAGCCGCTCAAGGATCGCGTGCTCGAGCTTGCGAAGCTCCTTGTATGCGATAACGAGGAAGTTGCCCGACCCACACGCAGGGTCGAACACCTTGATATCCGTGATGCGGTCCAGCAGACGCATCAGCCGCCGCTCGCTGTCTTGAGCTTCGTTGAGCTCGGTCTTCAGGTCATCAAGGAAGAGCGGTTCGATCGTCTTCAGAATGTTCGGCACCGAGGTGTAGTGCTGCCCGAGGTCGCTGCGCTTGCCTGGCGTCACGATCGCCTGGAACATCGAGCCGAAGATGTCGGGATTGATGTCGCGCCAGATGAGCGTGCCTGAGGCGATGAGCTCGTCTCGCGCCTGCTTCGTGAAGCGCGGCACGACCTGATCGTCCTTGACGGTGAACAACCGGCCGTTCACGTAGGGGAACTCGGCGAGGTGCTTGGGCTTGTCAGCCGCGTTCTCTGTATCGAGTGCCTTGAACAGGTCGGTCAGGAACTCAGCGAGGTCAGAGCCGTCGGACTGGGTTTGGGATCCGATCGCGTTCGTGAACTGGTTGTCGCCGAAGATGCCCGTGTCCTCGGCGAAGAAACAGAACAGCAGACGGGTGAAGAAGATGTTGAGCGAATGACGACCGCGCTCGTCGTCGAAGATGCCGGGGTTGCCCTGCAGGAGTTCGTCGAAGAGCTTGCCCATACGCTCGGCGGCCTTGACGTCGGCATGAGACTCAGCGACGTACTGTGCCTTCTCCATGCCGGCCCACGGCAGGAAAAAGGTGAAGTGCTGGTCGATCTCGCGGATCGGGAAACCGATTGTTTCATTCGTCTTGATGTCGTGGGCGACAAGCTCGACGTAATCCGTGACGATGACAAACCGCGTGCTGAAGCGCACCACCGCGGGGGTCGACTTGAGATCCTCGGTGACTTCAAGCGGGTCGCCGGTCGTCTCCTTGAAGTAGACGACGTTCTTCTGAGCGACCTCAGTCGAGGGGTCGACAGCGATGTTCAGCGAACCGTTGCGCAACCTCGTGACGTTGCCCTGGGGCTTTCCGTAGGCAAGCAGCAGATCGAAAATGAACTCTCGGTCATAGGTCTCGCGGCCCGCCAGAGGGACGACGCGCTCTTCGACGGCCTTGAGGCTGAGTCTCGCCATATGGGTGTCCTACTCTCACGCATGGCTCATTGGGGTAGCCGGCACAGCACGGCTCCCACCCGCCGCTCCGATGATGCGGGGCCCGCCTTCGTCAATCCTACCGATTGGTGATCGTCGGAACCCGAGATACTCGCTTCGTTAGGCGCTCGCTGCGAGCAGCCGGTTGCCCTCGCCCGGCGCGGATCGGAGCAGCAGTCAGGTCGGGCGTTCGATCGAGAGGCGCAGCCGGCCTACGGTGACCGGGCGCCTCCGCAAACCAGATGCCGTCCGCCACGTGTACTGGCCCGCCGATGGTGCGATCTGCGGGAAGGTCTGCCAAGGTGTGGTCATGTGGGAATCCTTCATCCCGGACGTCGTCGTTGCACTCATCGGGGCTGTGTTCACGGTGATGATCGCACTCATCACCTATGTGATGAAGATTCGGGTCGATGAGAAGCGCGCAATTCAGTCCCTCATCGGCGAGCTTCACCGTCGACGAGCAATAGCCGAGGGACCCGAGCCGGTGATATCTGGCGCCGAGCAGTCGCCAGACTTCGCCAGGGCCAACGCGAGCGTAGCGTCGATGCGCACGGAGATTCGCGCGACTCGCGACCGCGTTCGACAGGTGGACTCACTACAAGCGCCCCTTTCGGAGATGACTCGTTCTTGTAACCGGTACCTCGAGCTCAGCGCCGCCTATCCAGATCACTACGCGGAGTATCTCGGCGACCTTCGTCGAGAGCTGAGCCCCCAGGTGCGCCGATTGGCGGCCCTTCGCCGGGGAGTTGTGGCCCAAGAGCCAGGCGGTGGCGCGTTCTAGCGGCGAGATCGGTTGCCGGCTCGCAGTCGCGGTAGAAGCGGACCTTCGGGAGATCTCCCATTCAGTCCTCCGCGCCCCTGAACCGCTCCCCCGAGCTCACCTGCTGCGCCACCCGCCGCAACGCCAGCAACAACGGCTCCACCAACACCGACCCCAGCACCACGTACCGCACCGCAGCCTCAGCAGACTCCTCCGGCACTCCCGCGATCTCCGCGTCCGCGATCCGCCGCGCACTCGCGAGGTACTCCGCCATCACCGCCTCCGGAACGGTGAACCCGACGCGCTCCAGCCCCTGCAGCGCCCGCGCGACCGTATGCAGCACCGCGGGGTCGCACATCCCGGGCTTCCACCCGAGCTGGGCGGCGAGCGCCTCAGCGCCGGCGAGGTCCAACGCGTCATCGGCCGGCGGGGTGATCGCGGCGTGCGCAGTCCCCAGCAGCTCGTGCGGGTTCGCGGGCGGATTATCCAGCGCCGCGACCACTCTTCGCGTCTCGGCGATGCTCACCCCCGCATCGAGCAGTGCCCGGATCACCCGCAGCCGCTCCACGTGCTTCTCGCCGTACGCGGCCTGCGTCGCGGAGGTGCGCTCGCCCTCGGGCAGCAGCCCCTCGCGCAGGTAGTACTTGATCGTCGGCACGGTCACGCCGGTCTGCGCCGACAGTTCGGAAATCCTCATGGCCACCTCTTGACTTCGATAGTAGCGCTATCCATTATCGATAGCATCGCTATCCAATCGAGGAGTCGCCATGTCGAAAGTCGTCACGGGCCGCATGACCCACCGCCACGAGGGCGAGCTCGTCGTGTTCCACATCGGGATGCAGATCAACCGGTGGTGGCGCCCCGACCTGTGGATGCCGGCGTTCGTCGCCATGCCGCGCATGCTCCGCGAGCTCAGCACCGAGCCCGACTCCGGCCTCCTCGGCTACCAGCTTCTCCTCGGATCGGGCGGACCCTACGTCGTGCAGTTCTGGTCGTCCGTCGACAAGCTCTACGCCTATGCCTCCAACCCGGACCAGCAGCATCATCCGGCATGGACGGCCTTCAACCGCGCCGCCCGCAAGGCTCCGGGAGCGGTCGGCGTGTGGCACGAGACGTTCCTCGTCGACACCGCCGAGAGCGTGTACGTCTCGACGAAGCGCATGGGCCTCGCCGCCGCGACGGAGCACGTTCCCGTACCGCGACGCCATGACCGCGCGCAGGCGCGGTTCACGGACGGAAGGACAGCAGCCCCTACGGCAGCGCCCGCGAACGAGCCAACGGCGTGAGGCAGGTCGCACTCAGCTCCCAGACGGTCGTCGAGGTGCGGATGGCACGCGCCCCCGGCCACAACTCCGACGTCGCGCGATCACTCGCGATACCGCGCGCACGAGCAGGAACGCGAGCACGAGGATCACGACGGCGACCGCTGCGGTGATGGCGAACCCGGTCCAGCTGAAGAGCGACGCATCCATGCCTGGAGCCTAGCGCTCCGCCTGCTCCGCGGCGGGCTCCTCGAATATATTGCATACGTCCTTGCATGAGGTCTTGAATTGGTCACAGGCGGGCAGTTGATCTGATCGGAGAGAACGTGCGCAACCATCTCAGACTCGCCAGCCTGCTCACCGCTGCGATCCTCGGCTCGTCATCCCTCGCGGCCGTCCCAGCCGCCTCCGCAGATACCGGTGCGGACGGAACCGACCTCACGACCGAGGAGATCACCGCCCTGGTCGCGGAGGTCGAGCCGGCCCCCATCACCGCCACCCAGACGAGCGAGAGTTCCGGGCAGATCGTGGCCACCCTCGATGGCGACGGAACGGCCACGATTGCCGCGGCGCCGGACGACGGAGTCTCCGTCCGCTCGTCCGACGGCGAAGAAACGATGTCCGTGTCGCTTCCCGGCGCTGGCCACCTTGATGACGCGACCGTCGGAGAGGACGGGTCAGTGACCTATCTCGGCGACGCGAACACGCCATCGATCAACGTCATCGCCGGCGAGGAGAAGATCCGGGCGAGCACGATCATCAGCGATGCCTCGCAGACCGAGCGCTTCGAGTACGACTTCGGCGGAGGGGTCACGGTCGAGATCCAGCACGACGGGAGCGCGATCGCGTATACGACGGAAGAGGTCACCGACCCGGACACGGGCGTGACCACTTCGATTGAGAAGATCGTCGCCGACGTCGCGACGCCCTGGGCACGGGATGCGGACGGTATCGACGTGCCGACACGATACGAGGCCTCCGGATCGACGCTGGTTCAGGTCGTCGAGCACCGCAGCGGCAACTATACGTATCCGATCGTCGCGGACCCGACGTTCGACCGCCCCAACTTCTTCCAGTACCGAGTGAGATTCAACCGTGCGGAGACGGCGACCATCGCCTCCGGAGGCGCAGGGTTGATCGCATCCATCGGGTGCGGTGCTATGGCGCCCGTGTGCGTGATCGCCGGCGGGACCATTTGGTGGAACGCAAGCGTCGCCCAGAAGTCCAGCCCGAAACGCTGTGTCCAGGTCACTGCCACCCAGCCGTATGTGGTTCCGGGCTTGGTGTGGTGGGTCGACACGTACCGAGGAGGTCCCTGCAGATGAGGGATGTGCCGCGAACCTGGTGGGGAGTGATCACAGAGCGCGGGCGCGAACGGGCGCTGACAATCGCGATGGGCCTGCTGATCGCAGCAGCCACGGTGCTCTCAGTGCTCTATCCCCCTACAGGGCCATGGTTGTTCGTGACCACCGCGCTGATCGGTGCCGCGTGGTACCTGCACATGATGAGGCGTTGGCTAACCCGAAGGGCGACGAATGGCCGGAATCCCGATGGTGCGTGACGTGCGATCGGAGCAGCCGCTCGTCGTCGAGCATTCGACGTGGTTCGCAACGATCACACACCCCCGCCGCCATCTCGTCGCGACCCTGTGCGTATGGGGCTGGTTTGTCGCGGTGCTCGCAGGCGCGGACTCTGTGCCGCAGCTCGCTCCGGCACTCGAAGCGACTGCGGCGACGGGCGCCGCCGTGTGGCACTTCGCGATGATGAGGCGATATCGCGACGCGAGCCGGCATTCCTCGCCGCCCGGGCCAACACCGTGATGCGCGGCCCGGGCTCCTGTCCGAGAGCGCGAGGATGCCGGACGTTCGTTCGCCCGCGTCTCTCTCGGGAGTCGGCGCTCCGGCTCTGGCACAGCGCCTACGTTTCCGCCGATGGGGCGTGCGCCCTCTATGCTCTCTGAGTGCTGCTCGTCCCGCTCGGGCCGATGCGGAACCCGCAGCGCCGACCTGGGACCGTGGAGGTCAGCATGGGATTTGTCGGTGCCAGCGTCATCATCCTCGCCATCGTCATGGCGATTGCTGAGGGCTACATCTCGGACGCGGAGCACACGACTGGGAACCTCGCACCTTCTGCTCTGACTGGTCTGTTTGGCGCATGTCTCATGCTCGTCGGCTTCGGGAGCATTCTCTTCCGAAGAGAGTGACCAAGTCCCGAATCGGGCTACGGTACCGAGATGGACGAGTCGCCCCTGACCATCGAATCGTTGCGCGAACTCACGGACGCTGACGCCGAAGCAATTGCATCGCTCCTGGTGCAGCTCTCCGCATCGGCCGAGTTCGATCGCGCTCGAACCGAGGCGGTCATCGCACACGAGGCGACGGAGCTCCTGGTGGCGCGTGACTCTGGGCGCATCGTCGGCACCGCCACTCTCGTGACCGCGCCTTCCCTGACCGGGCTCCGAGGGCATGTCGAAGACGTCGTAGTCGACGAGGCGTCTCGGGGGCGGGGCATCGCGCGGCTCCTTTTGGAGCACATGACTCAGCTCGCGCAAGAGCGCGGACTCCGGACGCTCGATCTCACCTCACGCCCGTCCCGAGAGTCCGCGCTGCGGCTGTACGAGTCCGTCGGGTTCCGCAGGCGTGAGACGAACGTGCTCCGGTTCAGCCCGACCGCGGACTAATCACGGCGCGACCCCTCGCAGCAATCGCACCACCGTCTCCTTGGTCGAGATGTGGCGGTCTCGCGGGCTGGTCTCCTCGCAGGTGGCGGAGGGCGACCTCTCAGCCCGCGCAGGTCAGACCGCGGCCGGCGGCTCCGTCAAGACGTCACCGCCACACTCGTCGCCGGCATCACACGCCGAGCGGGTCATGGCTTCCATCGTGAATTGCGCACGGACACGGAGCGATCGGTGAGATTGACGCCGATCGTAAAAGCAAGGAGCCCGACCACGAGGTACACAGGAAGCGCATCTCCAGCCGGGCTGTCGAGGTTGCCCGACGAGCCGAACCACGCAAGGACCCCGAACCACACCAGAACGGGAACGATGGCGAGAAGAGTGCCGAGCTTCCTGCCGACCCGCCCCACCAACGTCCCCCAGAGAAGAAGAGCTACGCCGACCGCGACATAAAGCATGATGCCCACCTCTAGCAGTTCCTCACTCACCGCCGTCGCACACCCGCCGGCCCACCGACACGAAGCCGCGGGATCGCGCTCGCTGCGTCATGAGACATATGAAAGCACACATATGAGGTCGCAACCGATATTCTTGACTCGCGGTACGCAACGAGTGAGCATGGAGAACCGCGACCGTCGCGCCGCACAGCAATCCAGCGAGAGGCTCAGCCCGCCGCGATCCCCCGCAGCAACCGCACCACGGTCTCCTCCACCCGCGCCGCACTCAACGGCTGCCCGATCAGGGCGGAGTATGAGGCGATCGCGATGAACTCGTCGGCGACTGCGGCGGCATCCACGTCGGCCCGTACGTCTCCGTCCGTGCGTCCGCGGGAGATCCGCTCCGCCACCCACTCCCGGATCGGCGCCGCCAGCCGCTCGTTCAAGACGAGCCCCAGCTCCGGATCAGCCGCCGTCACCTCGATGAGCGCCCGCGCCAGCGAGACGCCCTCGGGTCGAGCCAGCCCCGCGGACACCGCCGTGAACCACGCACGCAGGTCCGCGCCGAGGTCGTCCGTCATCGGCACCACCGCGTCCGCCCCAGGGACAGTCCCCTCACGCAACGCCTCTCCGAGGATCGCGGCCTTCGACGGCCACCACCGGTAGATCGTCTGCTTCGACACCTCCGCCTCAGCCGCGAGACCCTCGATCGTCACGGCTTCGTACCCGTCTGCGGCGAGCGCGCGGCGCATCGCCTCCAGCACGGATTGGCGGGCCTTTTCACTGCGAGGACGGGGCACCTTTCGAGCGTACAGAGGCGTACACTGGAACATAAGTAGACGCACCGTTGCGAAACTACGACGGCACCCGAGCAAGGAGAAAGAGCATGGCCCTCACCGCACACTCCACCATCGGCGACTGGATGAACGACCCCACCGGCGGCCCGCTCATCCGGGGCCTCTTCGAGCAGACGGGTGCCGACCCCGAGCTCCTCACCCCCGTGCTCGGACTCCCCCTGCAGCAGCTCGTCGCCATGAGCCAGGGCCAGCTCCCGCAGTCGGTCGTCGACGACCTCGTCCGCGCCGCGAACAACGGCGAGATCCCCGAGGACGACGCCTCCGAGCGCTGGACCGAGAAGGTCACGGGGGGCCGCTTCGCCGGTAAGACCGTCATCGTCACGGGCGCCGCCTCCGGCATCGGCAAGGCCACCGCCTCGCGCATCGCCCGCGAAGGCGGACGCGTGATCGCCAGCGACATCGCGGCCGAGAAGCTCGATGCCCTCAAGGCCGAGCTGCCGGACGCCGACATCGTCACGGTCGCGGGCGACCTGACGAAGCAGGACGCGATCGACGCCGTCGTCGCCGCCGCGGGCGATCGCATCGACGGGCTCGCGAACGTCGCCGGCATCAACGACGACTTCTCCCCCGCGGGCGAGACCCCGGATGCGGTGTGGGACCGCGTCATCGCGATCAACCTCACCGCACCGTTCAAGCTCATGCGCGCGGTCATCCCCGTCATGGAGAAAGCCGGCCGCGGCGCGATCCTCAACGTGTCGAGCGAGGCGGGCCTGCGCGGCAACGCCTCGGGCAACGCCTACACGGCCAGCAAGCACGGCATCATCGGGGTCACCAAGTCGGCCGCCTTCATGTACGGGCCGAAGGGCATCCGCGTGAACTCCGTCGCCCCGGGCGGCGTCGCCACCGGCATCCCGATGCCCCCGAACATGTCCGAGTACGGCTCCGGCCGCCTCGCCCCGTTCCAGCAGGCCATCCCGACCGTCGCGACCGCCGAGCACCTGGCCGCGTCGATCACCTTCCTGCTCTCGGATGACGCCGTGAACATCAACGGCGCCGTCCTCGCCTCCGACGGCGGCTGGTCCGTGCAGTAACGCGACTCCATGGAACCGACGCCCCCGCCGACCCGAACGGCGGGGGCGTTTCGCGTGTACCGGTAAACGCACGGAACATATCGCTGACGTCGATACACGGACGAGGCCGAATGGCAGGATGGTCCCGTGCGTCTTGCCTTCCGTGTACTGCCTCCTCGATCCAAGCCG
The DNA here is from genome assembly GCF_040702645.1 of Microbacterium sp. NPDC078814. NCBI lineage: Bacteria > Bacillati > Actinomycetota > Actinomycetes > Micrococcales > Microbacteriaceae > Microbacterium > Microbacterium sp. NPDC078814. The sequence goes on along the minus strand of NZ_JBFBLT010000009.1, from coordinate 56,660 downwards.
TCGTCCTCCACCGACACCTTCACCCTGGTCGAGGACAGATGGGATGACTACACATTCAAGACGACGTTCCACCTCAGCTACACCGACCCCGACGGCGTCATCCAGAGCCTCGGGTTGGTGAAGATCGCCAGCTTCGGAATGGGCGATGAGCGCGCGAGCACCAAGCTGCCGAAGAGCACCTTTGCCACACTCGGAGAGGAGTTCTTCTCGCTCGGGCAGGATCGCGAGTACTACGAGAACCTTCTCGGGTTGGGGGACGAACGTCGCAAGGCCGTTCTTGTCGCCCTGAGGGATATTGCCTTGGACGCTGAGCTGTATGAGAAAGCCATCCTCGAGCCGGTGACGGCCGCGTCGCTGCTGCGAGACGTGGAGGACACCGTCATCACATCGCAATTCCGGCGGATCGCCGAGGGCCACGCACCTCGGACCGACTTCCACTTCTCGTACGCGCTGCCGCAGTGGGCCGAAGAGACCGCCACCCAAGAGCCGATCGAGTTCCATATCGAAGCCGAAGCCTCACCTTCGACGAACGTGCGGGTCGTCATCGGGGCCAACGGCGCCGGCAAGAGCACCATGATGCGCAACTTCGCGGCGAGCCTGCGAGCCGACAGCGTCCCGGCTGAGACCGGAGTCTTCTCCCAGTTGGGGTCGCGCACTCGGCCACGACGGAGGATCCCGTTCGACAACCTCGTCACCGTGAGCTTCTCGGCTTTCGATCAGTTCCCGGAGAACCTTCGCGACCCGAACGGGAAGAAGGGCGACGTCCCCCACCATGTGATCGGCCTCCGCGGGGTGTCCGACTACTCCGCCGAGGAAAGCGAGCTCGCGGTGCAGTTCGCGACGACGCTGCGACCCTGCATCCGTGGCCCCCGGCGAGAGCGCTGGCTGATCGGACTCAAGACGCTCGCGTCCGCGGATCCCATACTCGAGCGGCACCGACTCGAGACGCTCGTCGACGCGGCCGCGGTCGACGACGAGGTCGTCGGCGCACGGAAGGCCTTCGATGCCCTGAGCTCCGGGCACAAGATCGTCTTGCTCACGATGACCGCCCTCGTTCGATATGTCGAAGAACGCAGCCTCGTGCTCATCGACGAACCGGAGACGCACCTGCACCCGCCTCTGCTCTCTGCGCTGATCCGGGTACTCACCGGTCTCATGAACGACCGGAACGGGGTCGCCTTCGTCGCAACGCACTCACCCGTCGTACTCCAGGAGGTGCCTCGTTCCTGCGCGCTCATCTTGAGGCGGCGCGGAAACAGGTCGACCCTACGCCATCCGAGGATCGAGACTCTCGGCGAATCGCTCTCGGTTCTGACGAGTGAGGTCTTCGGGCTGAACGTCACCGATACCGCCTATCACGAACTACTCGATCGGTATTCGATGACCGATGACGAGTCGCGCCTCCGCGACCAACTGGGCGGGGAAGCACTCGCCATTCTTCGCGCCCTCGACGACGAAGAAGACGAGGACGCCGAAGAAGACGAGCATGAGGAAGACCGCCGTGGTTGAGCATCTCGGTCTTCCGCTGGTCAGCCACCACGAGGTGTACGGCTCCGCCGTGGACGTCATCGGCCACAAAGCCCTCGCGCAAAGGCACCACGACGAAGAAGCACTCATCCTCACCGCGGGACTGCAGTACGAAGCGCTCGCACGAAGCGGCAACCTCGCAGGCATCCGACCACCGGGATATCTCCCCGTGCATGTCACCGACAAGGAGCTTCGACGGCTGTACCGGCGACTGCGCGACGGGACATTTTCGCGCATGTACTACGACCGTCTCATCGACCATGCGGTCGATGACCGCTGCCCATACTGCAGCGACCGCGAACCCACCACGCTCGACCACTATCTCGCCAAGTCCGAGTTCGGCGTCTACGCGGTTCTGCCCATCAACCTCGTGCCGAGCTGCGACCGCTGCAACTCCAAGAAGGGCAACTTCGAGCAGTCGACGCGCGGGCAACACGGCGCAGTCCTCCATCCGTATTTCGATGACGTGAGCGAGGAACACTGGCTGAAAGCGACGATCGTGGACAACGCCGGGCCCGTGGCCCGGTTCTACGTCGATCAAAGCGCGATCTCGGATCCGGCGCTGCGCACCCGCGCCTCGTCACATCTCAATGCCCTTCGGCTGAAGAAGTACTTCAAGGTCAAAGCGGGCCAGGAGATCAACAACCTGGACCGCAAACTCCCGGCCGTCCTGGCCAAGCGCGGTCGAGCGGCCGTCGTCGACCATCTCCTCGATCAAGCGGACTTCCGGGCAGGGGAGCGCGTGAATTGTTGGGAGCGGGCCGTCTACGAGGCTCTGGCCGAGAGCCCCTGGTATCTCGACGTTCACCTGCCGACTCTCCCCGTCCGAAGGATTCGACCGAACCGTCACGAGCCGATCGCGCTCTGACCGAACGGTGGGCGTTTCGCGTCTGCCGACGCGCATAATCCCGTACTCACCGCCCCACCCCGACCTACACTCGACGTCATGCTGAAGCTCGTGTCGATCGTGATCCGCGTGACGGACCTCCCCGCGCAGTCCACGTTCTGGAAGGAAGCTCTCGACTACGTCGAACGCGACCCCGGGGACGACGACTGGGTCGTGTTGAAACCGCGCGATGCCGACGCTCCCTGCATCGCCCTCGACGCCCACCACTCCGAACGGGTGCTGCCGCCGCGCATCCACCTCGACATCTACGCCGAGGATCAGAGCGCCGAAGTCCAGAGGCTCACGCAGCTGGGGGCGCGCGAGGTGCACTGGGTCGGACGCCCGGCCGACGCCGATTACGTGATCATGGAGGATCCGGAAGGCAACCGCTTCTGCATCGTCGACCGGCCGGATTGGTCGGGCTGGGACCGCGCCGACGAAGGGGTGCATGTCTGAGCAAGCAGTCTCGGCGGACGCGGAGGGGACTGGTCGGGGCCCTCAGACGTCCCGGCGATTGTTCACCAGCGACCGTGTCTTCGTCATGCCCTGTTCATTCGGCATCGCGATGGGGCTCGTCGTCATCACCGGGTTGTCACTCGCTGGCTGCGCATTCGCGAACGCCGTGAGGATCACGGTCACGATCAGTGGATCCGGGGAAGCGGTCATCGTCGCGACAGTCATCGTCGCGTGCTCTCTCGGGGTCGTCGCGTTGCGTCGCGACCGACGCTCACCCGATTGACGCCCTCTGGTCACACCTGACCGGGCCGGCCGTCCCGCGCCATCGCCTGACGGTGTGAGGTCAGCGCCGCGCGCGCGGCAGAGTAGATCACCAGCCAGGTGATCAGGATCCCGATGAGGATGAACGCGAGGTTCATGAGAAGGAAGGGTACGAGCGAGTCGGAGAACATCGCCCCAGAATGCCGCACCCCGCGCACCCGCCCGGTCAGACTCCCCGCATCCGCGCCACGGCCGCCCGCACCAGCGCCGCGTTCCCCGGAGCACTCGCGCCGTCGGGGAGCAGCAGCGTGTCCTCCAGGCCGATGCGCGACGCCAGCCCGAACTCGACGGCAAGGTCGAACACCGGCCACGTCGAGCCCTCCTCGCCGTGCAACAGGATCGGGAGGTCGGGCTCCTCCAGCTGCACATGGGCGATCATCCCCTCAGCGTGGTCACGCAGCACCTCGGTCGGCTCGTCGGGGAGCTCGATCAGCACCCGCAGGCACTGCCCGCGAACGGGCGACCGCTTCCACACCTCGAAGCCGGCCGCGTCCCACAACCCAGCCTCGACCGCGACGCCGCGCTTCAGCAGCAGTGCGGCCACCTCGTCGGCTCCGGCCTCGTGCCAGTTGACCGACGCGTGATCGGGCAGCTCCGTCCACGCCTCAATGGCGGCGAGGCGGCGCTCGATGTCGGGCTCGGCCCAGGCGCCCGTCGTCACCCCGACCGGCACACCGGGGCTCGCGGAGCGCACCGCGGCCACCCATCGGGCGACATCGTCGGCGGCGAGACTGTCGCGACCGGCCTCGTCCTTCGGGTGCACATGCACCTCGTGTGCCCCCGCCGCCACAGCACGCGCGGAATCGTCGGCCACGACCGAGGCATCCGCACTCAACCACGGGTGCTCGACCGCATCACGGGCGCCGTTCACGCATACCTGCACCAGCATCCGACGCGGAGGCCGGGTAGGCGGGTGGGAGTCCGCCGCGGTCATCGGCCGATCAGCTCGCGCGGGTGCAGGTCATGGGGAGAGGCGTCGGTCGAGGGACCCTCTTCGGCGCGCACCGTGTGCTCGACCTGACGCGCCACCGCCGCGCTGCGGCCGACCTTGACCGCCTCGGCTTCGCTCATGAAGCTGCTCCCCAACGTCTGCGATTCACCCTCGATGCGGTTGAACCAGATGCCGTTGCGGTGGAACGTCTCGATGTCGCCTGCAGCCATGACGGGTTCCCTTCTCTCGCATCCCTTTCTATGTCAGACCACCGACACGACGGAGGGGCTTGACAGCCTCCGCACCATCGCCCGTCGATCTCACATCGGAGACCGGATGCACACGCTCGGGATCGACCGCCCAGTCGTACTCATCGCGCATCCATTCGGCGTCGCCTCACCGAGCTCGGCGGCCTGCGAAGGGGAGGGGTATCCCAGGTTCTCGTCCGGAGTGCAGACTCCCCTTGCGGCTCTGCCGCCGGTCGAGGAACAAGGCGGGTGCGGGCATCGAGCGGATGCGCGGGAACGGCCCCGCAGAACCGGAGGGGCGCTGGTAACGTTCCCTTGATCGACGGCACCACATTCGGAGGGCAGTGATGAGCGAACCAGCGCGCCGCCCGACCGTCAAGGAAGTCGCGACCAGGGCCGGCGTCAGCCCCATGACCGTCTCCCGCACGCTCTCCGGCGGAATCAACGTCAAACCCGACGTGCAGCAGCGCGTGATGGAGGCCGTGGCCGAGCTCGGCTACCACCGCAACGAGAACGCGCGCAGCATCCGCCCCGGACACTCGAGCGGCCTCATCGGCGTCGCGATCACGAACATCGCGAACCCCTACTACTCCACCTTCGCGCTCGGCGTCGAGGAGGAAGCCGCCCTCACCGGTCGCCGCATCCTGCTCGGCAACACCTCGGAGGACCCGGCACGCGAAGCCGACCTCGTCGGCGACTTCCTCGGCCGCCGCGTCGACGGGCTGATCGTCGTCCCCGCCGGTACGACCTCCGCGCACCTCGCCCATTCGCAAAACCAGGGCGTCCCCGTCGTGCTCGCCTCTCGACGCATCGAAGGACTCGCCGTGGACAGCGTCGTGCTCGCCGACGACGAAGGCGCCCACCGCGGGACGACGGCGCTCCTCGATCGCGGACACACCCGGATCGGCTACCTCGGCAACGCGCTGTCGATCTTCACCGGCGAGCGCCGCTACGCGGGCTTCCTCCGCGCCATGCAGGAGCGGGGCCTCACGGTCGACTCCCCGCTCGTCGCCACGAACCAGCAGACCGTCGACCAGGCGCGCGAGGCGACGCGAACGCTCCTCGCCGCGTCGCATCCGCCCACCGCGATCTTCTGCGCCAACAACCGCAACGCGATCGGTGCGCTCAAGGAGATCAACGCCCAGCTCGACGCCGGGTCGCGGGCCGTGTCGGACTTCCCCGAGATCGTGAGCTTCGACGACTTCGAGCTCGCCGAGCTCTCCCCCGTGCCGATCAGTGTGATCGACCACGACCCGCGCGAACTCGGCCGCACCGCCACCCGTCTGCTGCTGGACCGCCTGGACGGCGGCGAGCGCGACAGGGAGCACCGCGAGCTCGAATTGCCCGTGTCCCTGCGCGGCGTGCGCTGACGCGACCCGACATCCATCCGGGTGTTGACACCCCCACCCCTCGTTGATAACGTTACCAATCATCGACGAGGAGGCCGGATGGAGCTGTGCATCGATTTCGGAGGCACCGAGATCAAGATCGCCCTCATCGACGGCAGCCATGTCATCGGTTCGCGTAGCATCCCCGTGAGCGGCGCCTCCGCCGACCTCGACACAGCCGCTACGCATGCCCGCGCGCTGCTCGACCAGACCGGCCGTGCCGCAGACGCCGTGGGCATCGCCGTCCCCGGCGTCGTGGATCCCCGCAGCGACCGGATGCTGCACGCCAACGCCAAGTACGACTTCCTCGAAGACGTCGACCTGCACGCCTGGGCGCGCACCGAGTTCGACCTGCCGTCCGTCGTTGAGAACGATGCGCGCGCGGCGCTGATCGGCGAGACCTCCTCGGGCAGCGCGGCCGGCGAACGCGACGCTGTGCTCGTCGCCCTCGGCACCGGCATCGGGACTGCGGCGATGATCGACGGATCGGCCCTGCGCGGACGCACCGGCCACGCCGGGATCCTGGGCGGACACCTCACCGTCGACATCGACGGCCCCACCTGCCCGTGCGGGAACATCGGCTGCGGCGAAGCACTGGCGAGCACCAGGGCACTCCCCGAGCACGTCTCCATGGCGCAGGTGTTCACCACGGACGCACACGCCGACCTGCGCGACCGCTTCCTGCACGTCTGGGGAGCCGTCGTCACGTCGCTCGTGCACTCCTACGACCCCGCCGTCGTGATCCTCTCCGGCGGCATCCTGCGCGCGGGCGATGCCGTGAGGGCACCGATCGAGGACTTCGTGCGCGAGCACCTGTGGCCATCGCTGACACCGCCGCGCCTCGTCGTCCCGCCCGAGCCCGAACTCTCCGTCGTCCGCGGGCTCAGCGCCCTGATCCATACCGCCCACACCGCCACCACCCACACCGCCATCCCGCAGGAGGAACAGTGACCACCCCGATCAGCGACATGCATGAAGGGCACACCACCCGAGGTCGCTACGACACCCAGCCCACCGTGGCGCTGCCCGACGGCGAGCGCATCCTCCGCGGCGCTGACGGCTGGACGGCAGCGGCCGAGCTCGCCGAAGCCTGCGCCCGCGTGACCGGTAACGCGCCCGTGCTGCTGATCGACACCTACCCCGGAGTGGACGTCGAGGCCCTCACCGCCCAGGTGCGCCAGGCGCTGCCGGAGTGGGCGGTCGTCGACGTCGAGACCGCGGCGCGACCGGTCGCGGAGGTCGAGCGGCTGATCGCCCCGAACCTCACCGACGACCGCGTCTTCGGTGTCATGAGCCACTTCGCCCTCACCGACTTCTACGACACCGCGAAGCTCGACGCTCTGGCAGCCACCATCGTCGAGAACCCCACCGTGGTGATCGGCTGGGGCGCGGCCCTGCTCTCCCCGCGCCTGACGGGCGACGCCGTGACGGTGCTCGTCGACATGGCCCGCTGGGAAATCCAGCTGCGCCAGCGCAAGGGCGCGACCAACTGGCGCGCCGACAACGCCTCGGAAGACAACCTCCGCAAGTACAAGCGCGGCTTCTTCGTGGAATGGCGCACCGCCGACCGTCACAAACGCGCGCTGTTCGACACCGTCGACTTCGTGCTCGACGGCAACGCCATCTCGCCGGCCGAACAGCATCCGGATTCGCCGGAAGCGGGGATGATCACGGGAGCCGCCTTCCGCCAGGCTCTGAAAGATGCCGCGCGTCGGCCGTTCCGCGTCGTCCCTTTCTTCGACCCCGGCGTGTGGGGCGGACAGTGGATGAAGAACCTCATCGGCCTCGACCCCTCGAAGGACAACTACGCCTGGTGCTTCGACTGCGTCCCCGAGGAGAACTCGCTGCTGCTGGAGGGCGAAGGCGGCGTGATCGAGATCCCCGCCCTGGACCTCGTCTTCAGCCGCCCTGTCGACCTGCTGGGCGCGAAGACGTTCTCGCGATTCGGCGCCGAGTTCCCGATCCGCTTCGACTTCCTCGACACCATGGACGGCGGCAACCTCAGCCTGCAGGTGCACCCGCTCACCGACTACATCCAGAACACGTTCGGCATGCACTACACGCAGGACGAGAGCTACTACATGCTCGATGTCGGCGACGACGCGGTGGTGTACCTCGGGACGAAGGAGGGCATCGATCCCGCCGAGATGCTCCAGGAGCTGGCGACAGCCCAGGACGGCGAGCATCCCTTCCCCGCCGAGAAGTACGTCAACTCGTTCCCGGCCCGCAAGCACGACCACTTCGCGATCCCCGCCGGAACCGTGCACTGCTCCGGCGCGAACTCGATGGTGCTGGAGATCTCGGCGACGCCGTTCATCTTCACCTTCAAGCTCTGGGACTGGGGCCGGGTGGGACTCGACGGGATCCCCCGCCCCGTGCACCTCGACCACGGCGCCAACAACATCCAGTGGGACCGCGACACCACCTGGGTCGGCGACAACCTCATCGACCAGGTCGAGACCATCCGCACCGACGGCGACGTGATCGAGGAGAGCACGGGCCTGCACGAGCTCGAGTTCATTGAGGTGCGTCGACACTGGTTCACCCAGACGGCCGACCACGACACCGAGGGCACCGTGAACGTGCTCAACCTCGTGGAAGGCGATGAGGTCGAGGTGGTCAGCCCGACCGACGCCTTCGCCCCCTTCGTGATCCATTACGCCGAGACGTTCATCGTCCCCGCCGCCGTCGGTGCCTACCGGATCCGGCGCACCGAGAACTCGCGCAGCCCGCGCTTCGCGACCGTCAAGGCCTACGTACGCGGCTCGCGTGCGAGCGACGACTGAAGACGCCGCACCCGACGAGCACCGCACCCGAGAAACAGCACACCCGACACACACCGCACACCCGAGAAACACGAACAAGGGAGTTCAGAATGATTTCGCGACGCACGATCGCCGCCGCCGCGGCCGGTCTCCTCCTCGGCACCCTGGCACTGGCCGGATGCTCCGGCGACTCCGGATCCGGCGGGGAGGGCGAGGTCGCCGGCACGCTCGACTTCTACACCGACAAGGCGGCGTGGAAGCCCGATTTCGAGTCGCTCAACGAGGTCAGCGGCGATGCCGTCGACATCACCCTGAAGACCACGGGCTACTCCGACGCCAACCAGTACGACGCCTTCATCAAGCAGTCGTTCCGCACCGACAAGTCGCCGGGGCTGTTCACCTGGCACACCGGCGAGTCGCTCAAGCAGCTCGTGGACGAGGGTCTGGTCGCCGAGACCACCGACATCTGGTCCAAGGCGGTCGACGAGGGCTGGGTGAGCGAAGACCTGCGCGACAGCTATACCTTCGACGGCAAGCAGTACTGCGTGCCGATGAACATCGCCTACTGGATCATGTTCTACAACAAGGCCGCCTTCGCCGACAACGGCATCGAGGTGCCGACGACCTGGGACGAGCTGAACACCGCCGCCGAGACGCTGAAGGACGCGGGGGTCACCCCGTACTACCAGACCAGCGTGCTGTTCACCTTCCAGTGGTTCCAGCACCTGGTCGCCTCCACCGACCCCGACCTGTACGCCGGACTCACCACGGGCGACGCGAAGTACACCGACCCCGAGATCGTCGACATCATGAACGTCTGGCTCGACGAGCAGAAGGCGGGCTGGTTCAGCGACGCGGGCAGCACGACCGACCCCGCGGTCGGCCTCAAGCAGGGCGACTACGCCATGATCAACTTCGGCACGTTCTTCGCCGGCAACCTCGAAGGCGCCGGCATGACCACCGACGACTACGGCATGTTCGCGATCCCCGCGGTCAGCGACGACCTCGACGCCACTCCGGTGGCCGTGGAGTCGGGCCCGATCTGCACCGCCGAGAACTCGAAGCAGCGCGACCTGGGTCTGGCCTACGCCGAATGGTGGATGTCGCCCGACGCGCAGACCGCGTGGAACGACGCGCACGGCGACGTCGCGTTCAACCCGAAGGCGAAGGTCTCCGACCCCGCACTGGCCGAGATCGGCGAGCAGATCGCCGGCGACGACTACATGCTCTACGACCGGTTCTTCGAAGCCATGCCGACCGAGATCGTGACCACTGCGATCGAGCAGTTCGGCGCGTTCAATGCCAACCCCGGCGACCCGATGCCGTTCCTGGAGAAGATCCAGGCCACGGCTGACAAGTACTGGGCAGAGCAGGAGTAAGCGGGCGGATGGCGCATCAGAAGACGCCCTACCAGTGGTCCGCCCGGGGCTTCGTCGCCCCGGGCGTGATCCTGGTCGCGGTCCTGCTCTACCTCCCGCTGCTGTGGACGGTGTTCCTCAGCTTCACGAAGTACAACGGCCTCGGCAGCCCGAAGTGGATCGGGCTCGACAACTACGTCGAGATGTTCACCGACGGCGACTTCGTGGGCTCGGCGATGAACACCGTGCTCTGGGTGATCGGCACCCTGATCATCCCGGTCGGCATCGGCCTGGCGATCGCGCTGCTCACCTGGAACCTCGGCGGCGGCATCTGGCTGCGCCTTCCGTTCCTCATCCCCTACGCCCTCTCCGGCATCGGCGTCGGCGTGGTCTGGTCGTTCATCCTCTCCTCGGGCGGAGCGCTCGATCAGGCTCTCGCCGCGTTCGGCATCACCGACCCGCCGCGCTGGCTGCTCGACGCCCCGCTCAATACGGTCGTGATGATCATCGCGTCGTCGTGGCAGGGCGTCGGCGTGAACGCCCTGCTGTTCACGATCGGCCTGCAGGCGATCCCCAAAGAGCCGCTCGAGGCTGCGCGCATCGACGGCGCCGGCGGGGTGCGCCTGTTCACCAGCATCCTGTGGCCGATGCTGCGTCCGCTCACCGCCGTGGTCGTCGGCCTCTCGATCGTCGCGAGCCTCAAGACCTTCGACATCGTGTGGGGCATGACCAAGGGCGGACCTGGCACCGTCTCCGAGACCCTCGCGCTGACCATGTACAAGGAGACGTTCGTGAACAGCGACTACGGGCTCGGCTCCGCGATCGCGGTGTTCCTCACCGTGATCACGCTCGTCGCCTCGGTGCTGTACCTGCGCCAGCAGCTCTCCCCGAAGAAGGAGATGTGATGTCGAAGATCATCCGCACCACCGTGCTCGTCATCCTCGGGATCGTGTGGCTGCTGCCCGCCTACCTGCTCGTCGTGAACGCGATGAAGGACCCGACCACCTTCACCTCGAAGGAGTCGTGGATCCCCACCGACTTCCACCTGTTCGAGAACTTCGGTCAGGCGCTCGAGCTCTCCGGCATCGGCGACAGCATCGTCAGCACGCTCATCTACTCGATCGTCTCGCCGACCATCGCCGTGCTCGTGGGCGCCGCGGCCGGCTTCGCGATCGTGGCCCTGCGCCTCAAACGCGGATTCCTGTGGTTCGTCGTGATCTTCGGCGGCACGGTCTTCCCGCTGCAGATGGTGCTGCTGCCCCTGTTCGACGCCTACTCGCGCACCGGACTGTTCGACACCCGCGTGGGCATGATCATGATCTACACGGTGATTTCGATCCCGTTCTCGGCCTTCGTGATGCGCAACTTCTTCACGGGCGTCGCGCACAACGTGTTCGAGGCCGCGGTGCTCGACGGCGCCACGACCTGGCGCATCTTCGTGCGGCTGTACCTGCCGATGGCGTCGAGCGCGCTGGTCGCGATCTTCATCCTGCAGGCCACGTTCGTGTGGAACGACCTGCTGCTCGGCCTCACGCTCAGCCAGTCCGACGACATCCGCCCCATCATCACCACGCTGTCGGGCATGCAGAGCACCTACGGCGGCGCGCAGATGTCGGTCGTGCTGGCCGCGGCCGTGCTCGTCTCGCTCCCCACCGTGGTGCTGTTCCTGTGCACCCAGCGGTTCTTCGCCAAGGGCCTCGCGCTCGGGCAGTACTGATCCTCACTCCGCCTCGAAAGGCATCATGAATCCCCTCATCCCCACCGTCGAGGATCTGGTCGCCGATGCGGTCACGCATCACTACGACGACATGATCGCGCCCACGGGCCTCACGAACATGCTCGGCACCGTGCGCGTGGACCACGACCTGACCGCGCTCAGCGCCGTGCAGTTCCCGCCGGTGTCGCAAGGACTCACGCAGACCGCCGTGCTGTTCGTCGACGGCCGCCTGTTCGCCTCGTACGGTCTGCCCGTCACGCACGAGTGGCGGCCCGACCGGGTGGTGCGGCGCGCGAGCGTGGGGGAGGTCGAGATCGAGACCACGACCGTATGCGTGCCGGGGAAGACCGCGGTGGCGATAGACATCGCGGTGCGCAACTCCGGCGCGGTGGAGCGTGAGGTGCGGATCGGCCTCTCGTCCGCGGCGCGCGTGACCCGGTCGGCCGAGGCCTGGCTCGACGCGGAATCACCGTCGGAACGCGGCACCGCGACCGTCGACGGCGGGTGTCTCGTGTTCGGTTCGACCGATGCCGCGGCGTGGAGCGTGCAGGGTCTGATCGGCGGGACCGCGGCCCTCAGCGGTGTGGCCGACCTGCCCGATGCCTTCGACACCGGGATCGGCGGCAACGGCCGCGGCGGCGAGCTCGCGACCACGCTGCCCGTGCCCGCCGGCGGAACCGCGCGCACCGGCTTCGTGCAGGCGATCGGCCTCGACGAAGCCGATGCGAAGGCCACGTGGGCCGACGTCGCCGGTGACATCCCCGGTGCCGTGGCCGCGGCCGCGGAGTTCTGGAACCGACAGCTCCGCGCCGCGTTCGACCCGAGCGACACCGAGTTCTCCGGCGCACTGCCCGTGCTCGACACCGCCTCCGCACCCCTCCGTCGCCTGTACTGGTGGGCGGCGCTGGGCGTGATCTGGTTCCGCCGCGACTTCGCCGGCAATGTGCTCGGGCGGTCGTACGACACGCTCATGCCCAACTACTGGGGCACCACCACGTTCATCTGGGACTACAGCCTCAGCTCGGTGAGCCACGCCCTGCTCGACCCCGACGAGATGCGCACCCAGGTGCGGCACTGGATCTCCCTCGACATCCACTCGCACTTCGGCACGTCGTCCCTCACCGGAGGCCCGGTCGGCCGCTGGTACTCCGTGAACGACTACGCCATGACCCGGCTCGTGCACGACTACGTGCGCTTCACGGGCGACGTCGCGTTCCTCGACGAGCTCGTGGGCGACCAGACCGTGGCCGCGTCGGTGCGGCAGTGGGCGACCGCCTGGAAGGAACTGCGTCGCGAGACACCCCTGGCCGACTACGGCGAGATCGACAACCTGCTGGAGTGCGTGAGCTCGTACACGCACGAGGTGGCGAGCCTCAACGCCGCGAACGTGTGGAGCATGCGCACCGCCGCCGACCTGGCCGACCTGCGGGGCGACGAGACCGCGGCGAGCGCGCTGCGCACCGAAGCCGACGCGCTGCTCCCGGCCGTGATCGCGCGCTATCTTCCCGGCACCGGTGTCTTCGCGGCAGGACAGCCCGACGGCACGCAGCTTCCCGTGCGGCACTGCTACGACTTCAGCGTGGTCGGCACCACGATCGCGGACGACCTCGCCCCGGGAATCCGCGACGAGATGGTTGGGTTCTTCCAGCGCGAGCTGCAGACCGACAACTGGATGCGCGCACTCTCACCCTGGGACCCCGACGCCAGCTACAGCCCACGGCCCGACCACCAGTGGAACGGCGCCTACCCCGCCTGGCCCGCCGACGCCGGACGCGCGCTCGCTGCACTCGGAGCCCCCGAAGTGCTGACCGGCTGGATCGAAGGGCTGTCCCGGACGGCGAACCAAGGGCCGATGGGGCAGGCGCACTTCGTGGAGGAGGCCGTGCCGGGCATCAACGGCGGAGCCCGCAAAGCCCCACCGCAGCTGCCGTACATCATCGACTGGTCGTGCTCCTCGTCCGGGGCCTGGATCGAGCTCGTGATCGAAGCCCTGTTCGGTGTCTCGGTCGCCGCCGACGGCACGGTGCGAGCGGCCGGATGCATCGCCGCCCTCGACCCGGGTGCGACCCTGCGCGGCCTGCGCGTCGGCACTCGCACCTACGACATCGACGCCACCGGAGGCATCACCCCCGTCCGCTGACCTGCACGACAGAGCATCAACCGAACACGAGAGCACCACCCGAACACAAAGGAGTGATCGACATGAGAAGACGCACCATCGCGGCGACCCTCGCCGCGGCATCCCTCTGCGCCGGCGCACTGTTCGCCGCCCCGGCCACCGCAGCCGTTCCGACCGGAGGGAACCACGGCAGCGGAGGACACGGTCCCGGCCAGTGCTCGCTGGTCGACAAGACGCTCACCGCCACGGCGAACGCGGATCAGGGCCTGACCGAGCAGTTCACCACCTACGGGAACACGGGAGGCGCGTGGACCGGCGGCGACAGCACGTACTCCCTGCCACTCGGGAAGGGGAAGACCGGATGGTTCTTCTCCGACACGTTCCTCGGCACCGTGAACGCCGACGGCTCGCGGCCCACCGACTCCCCGTTCGTGAACAACTCCGTCGTGGTGCAGGACCGCCGCAGCGGCATGACGACCATCACGGGAGGCACCCCGGAGGAGCCTGCCGCCATCATCCCGCCCGAGCCCGACGGCAAGTGGTACTGGATCGGCGACCCCACACCCGGACGCGACGGCACGGTGCAGGTGCCGCTGCTGCAGTTCGGGCGCACGGGCAGCGGCCAGTGGGATTTCGCATGGACCGCGAACCGCCTTGCCACCCTCGACGGCCGGACCCTGCAGCTGGAGTCCATCACCGACCTGCCTTCGGCGACCGGGATCAACTGGGGGTCGTGGACGCTGGAGGAACGCGGCACCACGTACATCTACGGCATCGCGGATCCGGGTGGAGTGCGCTCGGCCTACGTCGCCCGCGCGCAGGACCGCGACGGCGTGAAGGGCGCGTGGACGTACTGGAACGGCACCGGATGGTCGGCTGCCGAGACCGACGCCGTCCCTGTCGTGCCGTACGTGGCGAACGAGTTCAGCGTCGCCCCCTTCCGCGACGGTTACCTGCTCGTCACGCAGGACACGTCGGAGCTGTTCAGCACCCGCATCGTCGCCCGCACCTCGTGCTCGCCCACCGGCCCGTTCACCGATCCGGTCGAGCTGTACCGCACACCCGAGACAGGCGCGCTGGGCAGCTACGGCGACCCCGATGTGTTCACCTACAACGCACACGAGCATCCGCAGCTGCGCCAGGGCAACCGCATCCTCGTCTCCTACAACGTCAACACCTTCGACAACGTGGGCGACGTGTACGACGACGCCTCGATCTACCGTCCGCGGTTCATCGACGTGCAGCTCAAGGTCACCGGGTGACCGACGACCGTGCGGCGCTCCGAGGGCTTCTCGCCTCCGGAGCGCCGCTCACCTGGGTGCTCACGGGCGACTCCATCACGCACGGACTCATCCACACCCGCGGTGCCAGGAACTACGTCGACCACCTGCACGAGCTGATCCGCGGCGACCTCGGCCGGGTGCACGACACGGTGATCAACACCGCGATCACGGGGTGGCGCGCCGACCTGATCCTGGGGGACTTCGAGGGGCGCGTGGCACGCTGGCGCCCCGACGTCGTGACGCTGCTGATCGGCACGAACGACTGCACCACCGAGTGGCTCGATCCCGCGATCGAGGTGCCCGCGTTCGCCGATTCGGTCGCGGAGTTAGTGCGACGGGTGCGGGAGCTCGGCGCGGTTCCGGTGCTGCAGACACCGCCGCCCGCCGACCTGCTCCACGCCCCCGACCGCGCGCGTCTCGGGGATTTCGCGCAGGCGACCCGCGACGTTGCCAGCGCAGAGGAAGCGATCCTCGTCGACCAGCACGAGGCGTTCGTGGCGTTCTCGGCGGGAACGGGGCCAGGCAACGAGGGCACTCCATGGGGGTTGCTCGACGACGCATTCCACCCCGGCGCTGCCGGGCACGCGCTGCTGGCCCTCGGCCTGGCCGGGACGCTCGGGCTGGACGCCGAGGACTCCCGGGTGCTCACGGACCTGCGGGCGCGGGTGGCCGTGGCGCGGCATCCACACTGGCCGTCGACCTGACCGTCGTCCTGGGGCGACACGTCTGTCGGAGGATCGGACGGATGCACGATCCGCCGCAGGGATTCCTCCTGCATCCGTCCGATCCTCCTGCATCCGGTCGGCAGGGGCACGCCATCGCGGCTCAGCTGGCGACGTCGAGCACCCAGGTCACGCCGAAACGGTCGGTGAGCATGCCGAAACCGGCCGACCACACCGATGCGGCAAGCGGCTCGATCACGGTCGCGCCCTCGGCAAGGCGGTCCCAGTACTGCCGGAGTTCATCGAGCGAATCGGCCCGCAGGGCTTGGAAGAACGTGCGGTCGGTGAGGGTCGCCCCGTTCTCGCGGCGCGTGGTGCCGGCGGCGGCTGCGGGGTCGGGGGCGTCCTCTCCAGGGATGTCGTACGCCATCAGACGCACCACACCGTCCAGCTGCCCGAACACGATCTTGTCCCATCCGGGAACACCCTCGGGCATGCCGAACTGTCCGTACGTCGCCGCCGTCACCTCCCCGCCGAACACGGACCGATAGAAGTCGAGCGCCTGCCGAGCGGTGCCTCGGAAGTTCAAGTGGGTCGTGGTGGTGATGGTCATGGTCTTCTCCTCATCGCGAGCCCCGCCGTTCGGGACCTCTGACGACAACGATCACAGGAGTAGAGGTCAGTTTCCGTCCGCTACTTCGGGCAGACTGAATACCATGACCGGGAGTTCGTCACGCATGCTCGCCCTGCTGTCGCTGCTGCAGACCCCGCGCGACTGGCCGGGTTCCGTGCTCGCGGAACGTCTGGAGGTCAGCCCCCGCACGGTACGCCGCGACGTCGACCGGCTGCGCACTCTGGGCTACCGGATCGGTGCGATCAAGGGACCTGACGGCGGCTATCGTCTCGCCGCAGGGTCGGAGCTCCCGCCGCTGCTGTTCGACGACGACCAGGCCGTCGCCATCGCGGTCGCCCTGCAGACCGTTCCCTCCAGCGGAATCGACATCGACGAAGGCGCCGCCCGGGCGCTGGCCACCGTGCGCCAGGTGATGCCGTCCCGGCTGCGACATCGAGTGGACGGCATCCGCTTCGCCGACACCGCCGCCGAGGTGCGCGTCGAGCCTGCCGTGCTGGAGGCGGTGAGCGCAGCTGTGCGTGACGGGCAGGTGCTCCGCTTCGACTACAGCTCCGACCGCAATCGGCCGGCCCGTCGCACCGAGCCGCACGCCGTCGTCGCCCGCGAGGGACGGTGGTACCTGCTCGCCTGGGATCTGGAAGCCGAGGACTGGCGCACGTTCCGCCTGGATCGGATGCAGCCCCGCATCCCGACCGGACCGTCGTTCACCCCGCGCCCACTGCCCGCCGCGGATGCACGGACGTATCTCGCGGCGAGGGCCAAGGGCTCGACGACGGAAGACCGGTGGCCCTGCGTGGGGGAGGTCGTGATCGCGCTCCCCGCCCGCGACATCGCGCCCTGGGTCGGCGACGGAGAGCTGGAGGAGCTCGCTGACGGGTCGTGCCGCGTGACGATCGGATCGTGGTCGTGGACAGGGGTGCTCGCCTCGGTCGCACGCTTCGATGCGGCTTTCACGGTGGTCGGACCATCAGCGCTGCGGGAGGCGGCGACCGCCCTGGCGGAGCGCTTCGCCGCAGCGTGCGACTTGTCCTCCTGAATCGTCGAGTTTCACGACCTTTCCCCATTCGCTGGAACTAGGCCGCGACGGGGCGACATCAGTGGCGAGAATCAGGTTTGCTGACCTCGTGACAAACTTTGCCATCGGCATTAGCGTTGCGGCATGGCCACGATGAACATCTCTCTTCCGGACGCACTGAAGGACTTCGTCGAAGCCCAGGTGACCGAACGCGGCTACAGCAACAGCAGCGAGTTCGTGCGTGAGCTGATTCGCCACGAGCAGTCTCGCGAGCAGTTGCGGTCGCTCGTCGTCGACGGGATGACGTCTGGGCCCGGTTCCATGGTGGACCAGGCGTACTTCGATCGCCTTCGAGACCGCGTCCATGCCGACGCGCCCGACGCGTGACCCCGCAGCGTCTCGTCACGACTCGGCGCGCCGACGAGGACATCACCGGCGCGGTCACCCGCTATCTCGGTGACGCAGGGCCGGAGGTCGCGCTCGAATTCATCGACGACCTCCAGCATGCGATGGGTCGACTCACCGCATATCCCTCGCTCGGATCGGCCCGCTTCGAGCTGGTGACCGAGATTCCCGACATCCGCGCCTTCGCTCTGCTGCGGTTCCCATACATCGTCATCTACACCGATAACCCAGATGCCGTGCGCGTGCATCGTGTGCTTCATGCCCGGAGAGACATTGCCGCCGCCCTCTCCTCGAGCGATCGTGACACGGCATGGTCGCGACTCGTGCGCACCGGAAGAGTCACCCTTCCTAGGAAGAAGGACGCTCTGTCGCACCTGCCACAGCAGGACATCGAGACGTCCGCGAAGGTCCTCGACGAAATCCGTGCCGACCGGATCTGAGTCCGCAGCCCGCGGGAGAGCCGCCCCACCCGCGCCGGTAGACTGAACACGCCCCGCCGGCCCCTTCCTTTGGAGTGCGCGTGACCACCGCCCCTGCACCTTCCCCCCAGCACGTCCCCGACTCCGTCGAGAACGCGATCGCGACGCCCGAGAAGGAGCAGCCGTACGGCGCCCTCGGGCTCAAGGACGACGAGTACGCGCGCATCAAGGAGATCCTCGGCCGCCGCCCCACCTCGGGCGAGCTGGCGATGTACTCGGTGATGTGGTCGGAGCACTGCTCCTACAAGTCGAGCAAGAACTACCTGCGCCGCTTCGGCCAGAAGGTCTCCGACGAGATGAAGGAACGCCTCATGGTGGGCATGGGCCAGAACGCGGGCGTCGTCGACGTCGGCGAGGGCTGGGCCGTCACCTTCAAGGCCGAGTCGCACAACCACCCGTCGTTCATCGAACCCTTCCAGGGCGCGGCGACCGGTGTCGGCGGCATCGTCCGCGACATCATCTCGATGGGCGCCCGCCCCGTCGCCGTCATGGACGCGCTGCGCTTCGGTGCGATCGACCACCCGGACACCGCCCGCGTCGTGCACGGCGTGACCAGCGGCATCAGCTTCTACGGCAACTGCCTCGGCCTGCCGAACATCGGCGGCGAGACGGTCTTCGACAGCGTCTATCAGGCGAACCCGCTCGTGAACGCGCTCGCGGTGGGCGTGCTGCGGCACGAAGACCTCAAGCTCGCCAACGCCACCGGCGTCGGCAACAAGGTCGTCCTGTTCGGTGCCCGCACGGGTGGCGACGGCATCGGCGGTGCGAGCATCCTGGCCTCCGACACGTTCGCCGACGGCGGCCCGACCAAGCGCCCGGCCGTGCAGGTGGGCGACCCGTTCGCCGAGAAGGTGCTCATCGAGTGCTGCCTCGAGCTGTACCGCGGCGAGCTCGTCGAGGCGATCCAGGATCTCGGTGCGGCCGGCATCTCCTGCGCGACCAGCGAGCTCGCGGCCAACGGCAACAGCGGCATGCACGTCTCGCTCGACAACGTGCTGCTGCGCGACCCCACGCTCACGGCCGAGGAGATCCTCATGTCGGAGTCGCAGGAGCGCATGATGGCCATCGTCGCCCCCGAGAAGCTCGACGCCTTCCTGGCCGTCGTGAACAAGTGGGAGGTCGAGACCTCCGTGCTCGGCGAGGTCACCGGCGACGGACGCCTCATCATCGACTGGCAGGGCGAGCGCATCGTCGACGTCGACCCCTCGACCGTCGCGGTCGACGGCCCCGTCTACGACCGCCCCGTCGCCTACCCGACGTGGATCGATGCCCTGCAGGCCGATGCCGCCGAGAACCTGCCGCGCGCGAACGACGCGGAGACGCTGCGCGAGCAGTTCCTCGCCCTCGTCGCCTCCCCGAACCTCGCGGACACGAGCTGGATCACGAACCAGTACGACTACTACGTCCTCGGCAACACGGCTCTGAGCTTCCCCGACGATGCCGGCATGATCCGCGTGGACGAGGAGTCCGGCCTGGGCTTCTCCGTCGCCACCGACGCCAACGGCCGCTACTGCCAGCTCGACCCGTACGCCGGCGCGCAGCTCGCGCTCGCCGAGGCCTACCGCAACGTCGCCGTGACCGGTGCCGTGCCGACCGCCATCACCGACTGCCTCAACTTCGGCTCTCCCGAGAACCCCGAGGTCATGTGGCAGTTCGGGCAGACCGTCGACGGCCTCGCGGACGGCTGCTACGAGCTGGGCACCCCGGTCACCGGCGGCAACGTCTCGTTCTACAACCAGACCGGTGACGTGCCGATCCACCCGACCCCGCTCGTCGGCGTGCTCGGCATCATCGACGACGTCTCCCGCCGCATCCCGTCCGGCTGGCAGGACGAGGGGCAGAACATCTACCTGCTCGGCACCACGTCGACCGAACTCTCCGGCTCCGCATGGGCCGAGGTCGTGCACCAGCACCTCGGCGGCCGCCCGCCGAAGGTCGACCTCGCGGGCGAGAAGCGCCTCGCCGGACTGCTCGCCGCGGCCCGGGACGAGTGGCTCATCTCCTCGGCGCACGACCTCTCCGAGGGTGGTCTCGCGCAGGCCCTGGCCGAGGGCGTCATGCGCTTCGGCGTCGGCGCCCGGGTGTGGCTCAACGAGATCATCGAGCGCGATGGCGTGGACGCCGCGACCGCCCTGTTCTCCGAGTCGACCGGCCGCGTGATCGTGACCGTTCCCCGCGAGGACGACGTGAAGTTCCGCGGGCTCTGCGAGGGCCGCGGCTACCCGGTCGCCCGCATCGGCGTCACGGACAGCGAGCCGCAGCTCGAGGTGCAGGACGTCTTCACCGTCTCGGCCGCCGAGCTCCGCGAGCGCTCGCAGGCCACGCTGCCGTCGTACTTCGGTCCGACCGTCACGGAGCCGGTGGCCTGATGAGCGGCGACGGCCTCAGCGAGGACTACGGCGACCTCGGCGAGAAGCGCAACCGGCGCATCCGCATCATCGCGTGGACCGTCATCGTGGCGCTGATCCTCGGTGGCGGCGGCGCGACCGTGCTCACCCTGCTCCTCGGCTGATCCGGGCCCGCGTCGCAGATTCGCACCCGGGTCGCGGGGACTCCATGAATCCGTGCGACCTCGTGCGGATCCGCGGCCTCAGCGAGCGAAGAGGTAGCGGGTCAGGGCGACGACGGAACCCGGGTCGTGGGCCTCGCGGCCGAGGGACTCCACGATGATGGCCCCGAGGATGGCGCGACCGAGCTGCTCGACCGGGGCGTCCTCCGGCAGCTGACCGTCGCGGATGCCGCCGCGGAGACGCTCCGACAGGTACTTCTCCACCCCCAGGCTCTCGCCGAGGTGCGCGCCGACCGAGGCATCCTCCGTGGCCGCGGCCACGAGAGACCGCAGCAGCACACCGCCCTGAGGCTTCTCGAGGATCGACAGGACGCTCCGCAGCCAGGTCTCCACGTCGGCGGAGAGGTCTCCGGTGTCCGGCACGACGAAGTCCACGGGGATGAGGCGCCCCTCGGCCAGGCATTCCCCGATGAGCGCGCCGCGCGACGGCCACCAGCGGTAGATGGTCTGCTTGCCGACCTTGGCCTCCTTGGCGATGCCCTCGATCGTCAGTCGGTCGTACCCCTGATTGTGGAAGAGCCGGGCCGTCGCATCGAGGATCGCCTCGCGGGCCGCAGTGCTGCGCACAGGGCCACTGCGATGCTCGTTCACCATGCGTTCAGGATAGCCACAGATCCCTAGACGAGACGTGCCGTATGCTCTTTTCGTCTGAAGGAGATCACGTGGCTTCACTGCTGTTCCGTCTGGGTTCTTTCGCTGCGCGCAGGGCGTGGACGGTGATCGTCTCCTGGGTGCTGATCCTCGGGCTCGGCGTCGGCGCCTTCCTCACCTTCGGCGGCACGCTGAGCAACAGCTTCGACATCCCCGGCACCGCCTCCGGCGAGGTCACCGATCAGCTCGCCGATA
This sequence comes from Microbacterium sp. NPDC078814, assembly GCF_040702645.1. NCBI lineage: Bacteria > Bacillati > Actinomycetota > Actinomycetes > Micrococcales > Microbacteriaceae > Microbacterium > Microbacterium sp. NPDC078814. The sequence continues at coordinate 35,051 of NZ_JBFBLT010000009.1, read as the reverse complement.
AGCTGCCCGACACCGCCGGCGGCACCGGGACCGTGGTCTATCGGACGGACGACGGCGAGCCCTTCACCGACGAGCAGAAGCAGGCGATCTCCGACCTCGCCGCGAGCGCGGAGGACCTCGACGGCGTCGCCTCCGTCGTCGACCCGTTCGACGCCCAGCGGCAGCAGGACGAGCAGACGAAGGAGCTGACGGACGGCCAGGCCCAGCTCGACGACGGCCGCGCCCAGCTCGACGCCGGCCAGGCCCAGCTCGACGACGGCCGGGCACAGCTCGAGGCCGGGATCACCCAGCTCGAAGGGGCGCGCGCGCAGGCCGAGGCCGCCGGTGCGCCAGCCCAGCAGACGGCCGCGCTCGACGCACAGCTCGCGCAGCTGAACGCCCAGCTCGCGCAGCTCGACGCGCAGCAGGACACCATCGACGAGAACCGCGCGGAGCTCGCCGACAGCGCGGAGCAGCTGGAACTCGGCACGACCCTGCTGAACCTCGCGGACGGCATCGGCGTCGTCTCGGAGGACGGCTCCACGGCCATCGTCAACGTCTCCTTCGTCGACCCGCGCCTGGAGCTCGCCGAAGAGACCAAGCAGAGCACCATCGCCCACTTCCAGGACGAGGAGATCGACGGCGTCACGGTCGACTTCGGCACCGACATCGCTCAGGGCGTGCCCGAGATCTTCGGCGTCGGCGAGGCCATCGGTCTCGCGTTCGCCGCGGTCGTGCTCATCGTGATGCTCGGTTCGCTGATCGGTGCGGCCCTGCCCATCGTCACGGCCGTGGTCGGCGTCGGCGTGGGCGTCACGGCGTCGCTCGCGTTCTCCGGCGTCGTCGACATGGCCTCGGTGACTCCCGTCCTCGGCGTGATGCTGGGGCTCGCGGTCGGCATCGACTACTCCCTCTTCATCGTGAACCGGCACCGCAAGCAGCTGCTGGCCGGGTCGCCCGTGCGCGAGTCCATCGGTCTGGCCACCGGCACCTCCGGGACCGCGGTGGTGTTCGCGGGGACCACGGTCATCGTCGCACTCCTCGCCCTCAACGTGACGGGCGTGCCGTTCCTCGGCCTCATGGGCACGGTGGGAGCGGTGTGCGTCGCCGTCGCCGTGCTCGTGGCCGTGACCCTCGCCCCGGCGATCCTCGGTCTCGTCGGCACCCGCCTGCTCGGTCGCAAGGCGCGGGCGACCATCGGCCAGGAGCACGCGGCCGGGAAGCCCGTGCGCCGGATGTCGACGCTGCGCGCCGTCGTCACCGCGCTCGTCAGCGTCGTCGCGCTGCTCGTGATCGCGATCCCCGCGATGTCGATGCGCCTCGGCCTCCCCGACGGGTCGAGCGAACCGGCCGACTCCACCAGCTACCGCGCGTTCTCGACCGTCGACGAGCAGTTCGGCGAGGGCGCGAACGGGCCGCTCCTGGTGACCGCGACCCTCGACGACGCCGTGAGCGACGACGACCTGCTGGCCACGCAGGTGACCGTGGCGGAGAAGATCGCCGAGCAGGACGACGTGGTCGCGGTGGCCCCCGTCGCGACGTCGGACGACAACACGCTCCTCGCCTTCCAGGTGCTGCCCGCCGAAGGCCCGAACAGCGCCTCCACCGAGAAGCTGGTGCAGGATCTGCGGGGTCTCCCCGAGATCGACGGCGGCATCACCCTCGGCGTCGCCGGTCAGGCCGCCACCAACATCGACATCTCCGAGGCTCTGGCGAGCGTGCTCCCGCTGTACCTCGTGGTCGTCGTGGGCCTGTCGCTGCTCATCATGATCGTCGTGTTCCGCTCGCTGCTCGTGCCGCTCATCGCCACAGGAGGGTTCGTGCTGTCGCTGTTCGCGACGTACGGGCTCATCGTCGCGGTGTTCCAGTGGGGGTGGGGCGCCGACCTCATCGGGTTGCACAGCACCGGTCCGATCCTGAGCTTCCTACCGGTGATCCTCGTCGGCATCCTGTTCGGACTCGCGATGGACTACCAGCTCTTCCTCGCGTCGGGGATGCGGGAGGCCTATGTGCACGGCGCCTCCGCGCGCGATGCCGTGGCGCAGGGCTTCCGAGCCGGGCGCTCGGTCGTCATCGCGGCCGCGCTCATCATGGTGTCGGTGTTCGGCGGGTTCGTGTTCTCGGAGTCGACCATCATCCGGTCCATCGGGTTCGGTCTCGCGTTCGGCGTGCTGCTCGATGCGTTCGTGGTGCGGATGCTGCTGATGCCCGCACTCATGCACCTGCTCGGACGCTCGGCCTGGTGGCTGCCGAAGTGGCTCGACCGCATCATCCCGAACGTCGACATGGAGGGCGCGGCGCTGGAGCGGGACCACCCGAGCGTGCACACCGACTCCGTCCCCACCGTGGAGCCCCCGCGCACCCGTCGCCACTGAGTCTGGTTCGCGCGGGACAGGCATTCGCGCGGGTTCAGGCACCTGACACCAGGGTCGTCTGATCCCGCGCGAGCGCCTGAACCTGCGCGAGCGGTCGCGGGGGCGGGCTGTCCGGAGAGGACAGGCAGGCGCGGGAGTTCAGGCACCTGCAGCCGGTGTCGCCTGATCTCGCGCGGATGCCTGGTCCGGCGACGGCGCGGGAGTCGCAGGGCGGGCCTAGAGTGGGCGGATGGATCTGCGAGCGCTGTTGCAAGAGCGCCGCGCCGAGGCCGAAGCCCGCGTGCGGGCCACCTCGGCCACGCTCGCTGAGCTCATGCACGACCGCGAGGGCTCGAACGACGACGACGAGCACGACCCGGAGGGGGTGACGCTCTCGTCGGAGTGGTCGCGGCTCGCGGGCCTCGCCGAGGCGGCGCAGGCCGAGCTCCGCCAAGTCGACGAGGCCCTGATGCGGATGGACGCCGGGACCTACGGCATCTGCGCGCACTGCGGGCGGCCCATCCCGCCGGAGCGCCTGGAGGTGCGACCGTTCGCGGAGTACTGCGTCGCCTGCGCCGAGAAGCTCGGTCGCTGACGCCGGGCACGACTTCGGAGATCGCAGGCGACACGCCCCCGCACGGGACCTGTCGACGGCGTGTCGGCCCGGATCTCCGAAGGTGTGACCACGGGTCAGGGGAGGGCGGGGCCTCCCGGGCCGGCGCCGGGCACCGGGTAGTAGACCGGCGGGGTGTCGTCCCAGGCCGATGGCAGCATCAGCAGATCGTCGTAGTGGTGCATGGCGATGCCGCCGAAGGAGGCGTCATCCTGGAACGCGGCGTAGGTCTTGTCGAGCTCGCCCTCGAGGTAGGTGCGCCCCTCCTCCCAGAACGTCACCGTCTCCGGGTCACCGGTGCCCGAGAGGTCCTTCGTCTCGATGCCGACGACGACCGAGTTCGGCTTGCCGATCTGGTTCGCGTAGTCGATCTCGTGCTGCGCCTGCGCGATGATCCCGGCACTGCCGTCCGCGGTGTCCCGATAGTCCATGATCGCGATGTAGTCGGTCATGTCCTGGATGTGGTCGCTCAGGGCCTTCGTCTGCCCGTTCCAGGTGATGGACGTGCAGCAGGCCGACGAGTCGAGCCACCGCGGGATGGCCGGCCCCACGAGCACCGGGAGCCCCGAGGCGTCCCGACGTTCGATGAGCGTGTCGAGCACCTCGAGCCAGCGGACGGGCAGGCCGCCGTTGCCGGGCTCCTTCCACGCGGACAGGATGTACGGCTCGATATCGACGTTGATGCCGTCGAAGCGGGCTGACTCCGGCACGGCGAGGTTGTAGTCGAGGACCTTCTCGAACTCGTCGACGGCGAAGTGCTCGAACTGCTCCAGCGCGCCGAGATAGGGCGGACGCGTGCCACCGGCGACGGTGGCCTGCACGTGGTAGCCGCGGCCGCGCGCCCACTGGACGAACGCCGCCACCTCGGACCGCGACTCCCGCAGCATGTCGGTGCTGCCGTACTTGTCGACGCCGAGGTAGATCGTGCGGATGGGGTCGGAGCCGAAGGTCGTCGTGTCGTCCATGACGGCGCCGAGACGGTCCCGGGCGTCGGTGTCGAAGACGGCTTCGTACGAGGCGCGCTCCCAGATCCACATCGCGCGGTCCTGGTCGTAGACGACCGGGGCCTCCGGGGTCGCCCCGCCGAGGGCCACGTAGGTGGTCGTCGACTCCCCCGTGTGCCCGGACACGTCGACGGCCCGCGCCTCGATGCTCGCGAACCGCGCGGGCCCGACGGGGAATGACGTCGCGTACAGCCCGCCGGACTGCGCGGTGGCGGCCTGCCAGGCACCGCCGTCGACCCGCACCTCGACCGTCGTCAGTGCACGATCCGACTGCACCGCGACCTCGACGTCCAGGCTCGAGCCCGCGTACGCCCCTTCGGCAGGAGAGGCGATGGTGACGACGGGACGCGAGGCGGCGGGGTTGTCGACCTCCACGGCGAGGAAGTCCGACCACGTCGTGTACAGCGTCGTGAGGTCGCGGCCGCGGACGGCGAGATCGAGCCGTCCGTCGACGTCCGCGATGTCGAGGTCGACGCTCCAGGTGCCGGAGGTGCCGCTGGTCGGGATGGGCACCAGTTCCTGCGCCCCGACGACGAGCACGAGCTCCGCGGCATTGGCGAAGCTACCCTCGACGGTGAGGGTCGAGCCGCTGACGACGGCACCGTCGGTCGGCGAGGTGATGGCGAGGGCGGTCGTGACCGTCTGGGCGGAGGCGGCGCCGCTCGAGGCGACCGCCCCGCCGGCGAGAAGGGTGGCGGCGACCAGCGCCGACAGCCAGCGTGTGCGTCTCATCGTGTCTCCTTCCGCTCCGCGCGGCGCGGAGTCGTCGTGACTGCCACCGTGACGCCGCGCGGGAGACGGGTCAACGCGGGACACGCGGGAGGGAAGGAATAGGGGAAGGACTGCGCACTCCTGCCGGCCCGTCGGAGATCCGCAGCGGCTGGGGGACCCTTGTCCCGCACCCTTGGAATGAATACGGTTGCACAAAGCAGACACCCACGGACGGGAGGGTCGTGTGAGCGCTTTTCCGAACACCCAGCCGCTGTTCCGGAGTCTCGCCGCACAGCTTCGCGCGCGCATCACGGCAGGCGAGTGGACGCCCGGCGACCGCCTGCCCCCGGAGACCGCGCTGGCCGGCGCGCACGCGGTCGGCGTCAACACCGTGCGCCGTGCGCTGGCCCTGCTCGCCGCCGAGGGACTGGTCGTGCGACGCCAGGGCGCGGGCACCTACGTGGCCGCGCGGGCGCGACGGCGGATCGGAGTGATCGTGCCGTCGCTCGACTACTACTTCCCCGCCGTGGTGGCGGGCGTCGCCGAGGTGGCGGCGGCTGCCGGGGCCACCCTGCGCGTCACCTCCAGCGCGTACGACGACGCGGTCGAGATCCGCCGCATCCGAGAGGCCATCGCCGACGGCTGCGACGGCCTTCTCCTCACCCCCACCCTGCATCGAGCCGACCCGTCCGCCCGCCTCGACCTGCTGCGCGCCCTCCCCGTGCCCGTCGTGCTGATGGAGCGACTGCCGACCGGCGCTCCGCCGGACGACACCCTCTCGGCCGTCTGCACCGACGTCGTGGCCGGCGGCTATGCGGCAGTCCGACACCTCGCGGCCGCGGGACGGCGGCGGATCGGGTTCCTCGGCCGACGCGACACCGCCACGTCGGCGGCCGCCTGGCGCGGCTTCCAGCGCGGGATAGACGACCTCGGCCTCACCGACGTCGCCGACGGGACGGAGCGGCGCTCGTCGTGGGACACCCCGGCCCTCGCGGCTTACGCACGGCGCGTGCGGGAGCTCGCCCTGGACGCCGTCGTGTGCCTGGGCGACCGGGAGGCGATCGCGCTGCTCCCGCATCTCCACGGTGTCGGGCTGTCGGTGCCCGAGGACGTCGCGCTCGTCTCCCACGACGACGAAGAGGCCGCGCACGCGCCGGTGCCCCTGACCGCGGTCTCCCCGCCGAAGCGGGAGATCGGTCGCCTCGCTGCCTCGACCCTGCTGGCGAGACTGGACGGCGGCGGCCGCCCGGCACCGGTGCGGATGCTGCTGCAGCCGGAGGTGCGCCGGCGTTCGTCAAGTCGGGCCCGATCCACCCTCTCCGCCCGTTCCATGCAACCGCTTGCATCCCTGCCGACCCCATCCTAGGGTGGAGTCGACGAGGGCCGCTCCCTCGAGAAGAGGTGACCCGTGCCCCGCCCGACCCGTCGTGCGCCCCGCGCCCCCGTCCGCATCGTCCACCTCGGCCTCGGGGCCTTCCATCGGGCGCACCAGGCCTGGTTCACCGCGCACGCCGACCCCGGGAGGGAGTGGGGCATCGCCGCCTTCACCGGCCGCTCCCCGGACCAGGCGGCCCTGCTCGCCCGGCAGGACGACGTCTACACGCTCCTCACCCGCGGCGCCGACGGCGACGGGATCGAGACCGTCGAGAGCATCGTCGCGGCGTACGAAGGTGCCGACACCGATGCGCTGCGCGACCTCCTGCGTCGCCCCGAGGTGTCGATCGTCACGCTCACGGTGACAGAGAAGGGCTATCGGCTCGCCGCCGACGGCCGCCTCGACCGTGACGACCCCGATGTCCGGGCCGACCTCGCTCTGCTGGCGGCGGCGCTCGGACCGGACGCCGCGCCTGTGACCCCCGGTGCGCTGAAGACGATGCCCGGACGGCTGCTCTGGGGACTGGACGCCCGCCGTGGTGCGGTGCCCGACGCCCCGCTCGCCCTCGTCCCCTGCGACAACCTCGACGCGAACGGCGCGGCGCTGGAGCGGGCGCTCATCGACGCCGCGACCGCTGTCTCCCCTCAGCTCGCCGCGTGGATCGGGCAGCGGATGGACATCGTGAGCACCGCGGTGGACCGCATCACGCCCCGTGTGACCCCCGCCGACGTCGCGGCGTTCCAGGCGCGGACCGGGGTCGACGACGACGCCCTGGTGATCACCGAGCCGTTCCACAGCTGGATCCTCACCGACACCTTCCGCGGCGCGCGTCCGCGCTGGGAGGACGCGGGAGCCCTGTTCGTCGCGGACATCGCGCCGTTCGAGAGACGCAAGCTGTGGATGCTGAACGGCGCCCACTCCCTGCTCGCATACGACGGGCTGATCGGCGGCCGGGAGACGGTGGCGGAGGCGATCGCCGATCCCTCCGGCGCGGCCGGGGTGCGGGCGCTGTGGGACCTCGCCGAGGCCCTCCTCCCCGACGCCGATCTCGACCTCCCCGGTTACCGTGCCGCGCTGACCGCCCGCTTCGCCAACCCGGCGATCGCGCACCGGCTCCGCCAGATCGCCGCCGACGGCAGCGTTAAGCTGCGCGCCCGCGCGGTGGACCCCCTCCGGCTGGCCCTGGCGCGGGGCGTCTCCGGCGCGGCCGCCATCCGGCTCATCGATGCGTGGATCCGCTTCGTCGTCGCGGAGGTCCGCGCGGGCCGTCCGCTCGACGACGTCGCCGCGGACGAGCTGGCCCGCCGGGCCGCGGCCGCCGACCCGCCGCACGCCCTCCTCGAGCTGCTCGCACCAGACCTCGCAGCCGCGGACGTCCGGCTCTCGCCCGTCCGCCCGTAGCGTTCCGGCCCCGGACACGCCGGAGCCGCCGACCCCGCGAGGCCGGCGGCTCTCCCGCGGATCAGCCCTTCACTGCTCCGGCCATCATGCCGGCGCCGAGCCGGCCCTGAACGAAGAGGAACAGGATCACGACGGGGATCGAGATGAGCGTGGCGCCCGCCATGATCCCCGCCCAGTCGGTGGCCGACAACTCGCTGCTGAAAGTCTGCAGCCAGAGGGGCAGCGTGGCGTTGCCGGGCTTGGTCATGACCACGAGGGCGAGCGTGTACTCATTCCACGCCTGGAGGAACGAGAACACCGAGGCCGTCACGATACCCGGGCCGAGCAGAGGGAGGGTGACGCGCACGAACGCCCCGAACCGGCTGCAGCCGTCGACCATCGCGGCCTCCTCGAGCTCCGCGGGGATGCCGTGGATGAAGCCGCGCAGCAGCCACACCGTGAACGGCACGACCGTGCCGATGTAGAGCAGCGAGAGTCCGCCGACGGTGTTCAGCAGGTTCCAGCCGTCCAGCATGCGGAACTGGGAGATGAACAGGGCCTCGGTCGGGATCATCTGCACGATGAGGACCAGAAGGATGATGAGGCCGCCGCCCTTGAACCGGAACCGGCTGACGGCGACGGCCGCGAAGAACCCGAAGAGCACCGCGACGACCACGACGACCACGGTCACGCCCGCGCTCATGCCGAGCGCCGACCAGAAGCCGCTGTCGGCGAGGATGCCGGCGAAGCTGTCGAAGGTCAGCGGGAACGGGAAGAACCGCGGCGTGCGCGAGAAGAGGTCGTCGTTGTCGGAGAGCGCCGTGTTCACCATCCAGTAGATCGGGAACACGAGGAGGAACGCGGCCGCGATGGCCACCCCGTTCCAGCCGCGACGCCGGGCGTCGTTGCGGGTGCCGAGGCTGCGCCGGGAGCGCGGGGGCACGACGGCCGGGAGGTCGGTCGTGCGGGGCATGGTGTCGGCGCTCATTCCGCGGCCTCCTTCTGCTGGGCGAACATCTTGGCGATGTACTTCCAGGTGAGCAGCAGGGTGAGGATCAGCACGATGGTGGCGAGCGCGGACGCATCGCCGTACTCGCCCTGCCCGATGCCGATCCGATAGATGTAGGTGCCGAGGAGGTTGGTCTCCTCGATCGAGACGCCGGCCTGCTGCAGCACGTAGATCTGCGTGAACACGCGCAGGTCCCACACGATCTGGAGGAGGCCGACGATCATGACCGCGGGGGTGATGAGCGGCAGGGTCACATGACGGAACCGCGTCCACGGACCGGCGCCGTCGAGCTGAGCCGCCTCGAGCACCTCGTTCGGCACCTGCGTGAGCGCCGAGTGGATCATGAACACGATCAGCGGCAGGCTGCCCCAGATGACGGTGATCGCGGCGATCGTGAACACGCCCATCGGCGTGGAGGTCCACGGGAAGCCGGCCATGTCGGGGAAGCCGATGCGGGCGAGGATCCAGTTCACGAGACCGTAGCGGGCGTCGAACAGCCACTGCCAGATCACCATCGTCACGAGCGCCGGGGTGGCCCACACGAGCAGCAGGGTGACCTGGAGTGAGATGCGGGCCCAGCTGCTCACCTTCGTCAGCAGCAGCGCGAGAAGCATGCCGACGACCATCGACAAGGACGCGCACACCGCGCAGAACAGCACGGAGCGGAAGAACACGACCCACATGGCGGGATCGGTGAGGATCCGGCCGTAGTTGGCCAGTCCGACCCACTCCGGCTCCGCGCCGAACTGCTGGGCAAGACCGAACTTCTGCAGCGACATGAGGAACTGCTGCAGCAGCGGCCAGCCGAGGGCGATCACCACCGCGGTCAGCAGCGGCGCGATCAGGAGGTACGGCAGCAGCGCTCCCCGCCCGCGGCGCGAGCGCGTGCGAGGAGCGGCCGCCGACGGAGGCGCCGCGGGGGCGGCCTCGACGTCGATCACGGGAGTGGCCATCATCAGTCGGCGTTGAGGGTGTCTTCGATCTTCGCGCCGATGCGCGCGACCACCTCGTCGATGTCCTCGCCCTTGGCGATCGCGGAGTAGAGGTCGACCGGGATGTTGTTGCCCTCGACGATCGCCCAGTTCGGCGCGGCGGGGGTGAGGCGGCTGGTGTCGGCGATCTGCTGCTGCAGCTCGGCGGGCACGATCCCGTCGGGGATGGCCGACGCGAATGTCGTGTTCCCCGGCACCCAGCCGGAGTCCTCGGCGAGCTGGGTCATGAAGTCCTCGCTGAGGATGAGCTTCATGGCCTTCTTCGCGAGCTCCTGCTGCGACGACTTCGCGGCGATGCCGACGTTCGAGCCGCCGAGGAACTGGTGGCTCTCCCCTCCTGCCTCCGCCGGCGGCAGGGCCATGACGCCTGAGACGTCGGCGAGCTCGGGGGCGATGCTGTCCTGCGCGAAGACCCGGTAGGAGAACATGGCGACCTCGCCGTTGTTGTACGGCACCCAGGGGTTGCCGGCGGTCTCCTTGGCGTCGAGCGCGCCGAGGGACGAGTCCTGCCAGAGGGTCTGCATCTGCGTCAGCGCGGCCTTGGCCTCCGGGGTGTCGAGTCCGCTCACCCACGCGCCGTCCTTCTCCTCGGCGTAGTTCGCGTCATGCGAGAACAACCAGCCTTCGAGGCCGTGCACGTCGACGACGGGGAAGTACATGCCCTTGAAGCCGTCGACGCCGTCGGGGTTGGCCTTCTGCACGGCCGCGGCGGCCGCCACGAGGTCATCGAGCGTCTCCGGTGCCTCGACGCCCGCCTTCTCCAGCAGGTCCGTGCGGTAGAACACCACGCTCGTTCCGGCGTAGAGGGGGTAGGCGTAGGTCTTGCCGTCGAGAGTCGCCTGGTCGACGAAACTCGGGATGAGGTCGTCGCCGCCGACCTCGTCGTACAGGTCGGAGATGTCGGCGAGCGCGCCCACATTGGCGAACGTCGCGGTCTTGGTGTTGCCGATCTCGACGATGTCCGGGGTCTCGGAGGCGCTGGCCAACGAGGTCTGCAGCCGCGAGACGATGTCGTCCCAGGGCTGCATCTCGACGGTGAGAGTGGACCCGGGGTTCTGCGCCGCGAACTCCTCTTCGAGCCACGCGACGGCGTCGTCGGACACCGAGTCCTGCATGAGCCAGACGCGGAGGTCTCCGCTCTCGGCGTCGCCGTCTCCGGCGTTGCCGCTGCCGGAGCTGCAGCCGGTGACGGCCAGCACCGCGGCCAGTGAAGCGGTTGCCGCGATCAGGGTGCGTCGTGCCATTCTCGTTCCTCCATGGTCTTCTTCGACGGTCACCGACAGGTGTCCGATGAACGGGTGGATCAACCGGATCTCACGCTAACGTGCAATCGGTTGCATTACAAGGGCTTCTTCGGGGAAGAGGGTGTAACAGTTGTGTTTCTCTTGTGTTTCCGGGTGTCCGGCGGGCCGCTGACGCGCATCCTGCCCCGAGAACAGCACCCGACCGTGCGGCGCACTGCACCGCGTTGCAGGCTCAGGCGACGGGGGCCGTCACCGCGGTCGCGACCTGCGCGAGCACCTGGACGGGTGCCAGCAGCTGCGCATCCGGGATCGGCCTCTCCCCGGTCTCCAGCATCCGGGCGAACGCGTCGACCCCCGGCTGCACGTAGTCCGCGCCCAGCACGATGTCGCGGCTGAGGACCCCGTGTCCCCCGACCGCGGTCGCCCGGAACGGCACCTGGCCGTCCCCGTCGGGGCGGATGAACTCCAGCGTCACCAGCACCCCGTCCACGCGGTACCGGGCGACCACTCCCCCGGGGAGCAGCCGGACGTCCACGTCCTCCGGCTCACCGGGCACCAGTCGCTGTGCGACGTCGGCGATGTGGATGCCGTAGAAGAAGATGCCGCTGTACGGGCTCGCGGCATCCGCCGGTCCTGTGACGGTGAGCGTCTGGAGCTCGCCGATCCCGTCGAGGCCGTCGGCGAGCGCGTCCGTGTCCGCCACCCAGCGCAGCGCCGAGGACGACGTGAGCGGGGTGCGCCCGCGGGCGGCCGCGGCGATGATCTCCTCCGCGTCCGCGACGCTCGCCGCGAGCGGCTTGTCGACCCACACCGGGGTACCCGCCTCCAGGAACGGCACGGCGAGCGCACGGTGCCGCGCGCCGTCCCGGGAGGTGACGATGAGGGCGTCGATCGCGCCGTGCAGTTCGGCCGGGTCCGCGACGATGCGGGTGATCCCGCCGAGCGCCGCGAGCTCCCTGGTGCGCTCCTCCTCGCCGGCGACGAGCGCGACCACCCGCACCGGCACGGCGGCCGGCTGCTCGACGTTGAGGTAGCGGATGATCTCCTCGGCGTGGCTGTTCTCGATGCCGACGATGGCGACGTCTCTCGTTCTCATGTGTCTCATCCTCTTTCACTCGGCGAGGTCGACGGGACGACCGGTGCGGGCGGACTCGTAGACCGCGAGCACGACCTGCAGTGCACGGCGGCCGTCGTCGGTGGTGATGGCCGGTCGTCGCCCGGTCCGGATCGCATCGATCACGTCGAGGTACTGCCGGCGGTGTGCCATGTCGACGTCGCTCCACCCCTCGGGGACGTCATGCTCGACGAGGGTGTCCGCGGCCGGCGCAGGCGCGGTGGCGGAGGCGAAGAACGACAGCCCGTCGTTCTCCATCACGGCGGTGCCGGTTGATCCGTGCACCGCGAGGCGGACCAGGAGTCCGGGGAACGCGGCGGTGCTCGCGAGCAGCAGCCCGATCGCGCCGCTCTCGAACGCGATCACCGCGCCGGCGACGTCCTCCACCTCGATGCCGTCGTGCGCGAGCCGTCCCGTCCTGGCGCTCACCGAGACAGGCGTGCCGAGCATCCACAGCAGCAGATCGAGCGCGTGGATGCCCTGGTTCATCAGCGCCCCGCCGCCGTCGATGGCCGCGGTTCCGCGCCAGTCGCCCGACTCGTAGTACTCCTGGGGGCGGAAGAACGCCGACTCCACGACCCCGGAGGTCACGCGGCCCAGCGCGCCCTCGTCGATCGATCGACGCAGGAACGAGGCGACCGGCTGGAAGCGGCGCTGGCTGATGACCGAGACCGTGCGGCCCGAGGCGCGCTCGGCCGCCTGAACCCGATCGGCGGCCGCGAGGGTAACGTCGATCGGCTTCTCGACGATCACGTCGACGCCCGCGTCGAGGGCCTCGACGACCGCGTCCGCGTGGAACGCACTGGGCAGGCAGACGGCCGCCACGTCGATCCGCTCGGTCGCGTACGCCGCGGCGGCGGAGGCGTGGAAGGGCACCCCGTACTGCGCGGCGAGCGCACGCCCTCTGCTCTCGTTCACGTCGACGACGGCGGCGAGCTCTCCGGCGCCGTCGAGCGCGGCGACGAGGCGGGCATGGACCGCGCCGATCACCCCCGCGCCGACGATGGCGATGCGCAGCGGTTCGGTCATGAGGACTCCTGTCGTCGGGACGCGACGTCGGAAACGACGCCGTCGGCGGTGCGCGACCAGGGGAGCGCGACGCCGCCCTGGTCGGCGGACTTCTGGGCGAGGAGGGCGAGGCGGGTCGCCGCGAGCGAGTCGCGCGTGCCCACCTCGGGGGTGCGGCCGGCGGCGAACGCGTCCAGCGCCTCCTGGGCGGGGCGGAGACCGGCCGGCAGCTCCAGCTCGCGCGTCGGGCGATCGTCGGTCGTGACCTCCACACGGCCGCGGGCCCAGAAGATCTCGGCCGTGCCGCGGGTGCCGACCAGCCGCAGACGGTAGTCGCCGTGCACGTCGGAGGCCCGCGGCGTCAGCCAGCTCACCTCCGCCGCGACCACCGTCCCCGGGGTCGTGAGGGTCGCCGCGCCATACCGGGGGAAGAGGTCTTCTCCGTCGAGCGGGGCGGACACGACCCCGCGGACGACGCCCTCGTCGGCGGGCGCGAACAGCAGGGCCGCGTCGAGGTCGTGGACGGACAGATCGCCGAGGATGCCGCCGTACGCCGCGGGATCGAAGAACCAGGCCGGGCGCTGGTCGCGGTTGAGCTTGTGCGGACCGGAGGAGGTGATGCCCACGATGTCGCCGAGCTCGCCGGAGCGGACGACCGCGAGCGCGGCCCGCGTCTCGGGGTACCCCCGCTTCTCCAGCATGAGGTTCACCGTGCGGCCGGTCTGGGCGGCCGCCGCCGCGATCGCGTCGAGCTCGGCGACGGACGTGCACAGCGGCTTGTCGGCCAGCACGTGAGCGCCCGCGCGGAGCGCGGCGACGACCTCCGCGCCGCGGCCGCCGTAGATACCGGCGATCACCGCGACGTCGACGCCGCGGGCGAGGAGGTCGTCCGCGTGGTCGACGGCGGGGACGCCGAACCGGGCGGCGTGCCGCTCGGCGATCTCCCGATCCGCGTCCTGCACGCCGACGAGCTCGAATCCGGCGCGGTCGGTGCGGGCCAGCTCGTCGAGCACGTAGTCGACGTGCGGATGGGCGGCACCGATGATCGCGATCCGAGGCATGGGCGACAGTGAATCATGCGACCGGTTGCACTGTCAACCGCCGCTCAGCCCTGCGGCGGGTGCGCGGCCTCCGTCGTCGCGCGCACCACGAGGTGGGTGGCGATGGTCACGCGCGCATCGGATCGCTGGCCGCTCGCGAGCACCCCGAGCAGCAGCTCCGCCGCCGCCTCCCCGGCCGCGGCGGACGCGGCGGAGATGGTGGTGAGGGCCGGATGCGTCCCCGAGGCCAGCGTGTCGTCACAGCCGATCACGCTGATGTCTCGCGGCACGTCGACTCCCCGCAGGGCCAGCCCCGCCATGACCCCCTGCGCGACCACGTCGTCGAAGGCGATAACGGCCGTGGCACCGGAGGCGAGGATGCCGCCGACCGCGTCGCGCCCGCCGGCCGAGCTGGGGCGACCCAGCTCCTGCACGATCACCTCGAGCCCGACCCGCGTGGCCGCGCGATCGAGGGCCGCGCGGCGCTGCTGATCCGACCACGACTCCCGCGGCCCCGACAGGTACACCACGCGCGCATGACCCAGTCGGTGCAGGTGCGCCACCGCCTCGTCGAGCCCGCCGCTCGGGTCGATGAGCACCCGGGCCAGGCCCTCGATGTCACGATTGACCAGCACGACGGGGCGCGCGGCGTCGAGCTCCCGGATGCGCTCCTCGTCCAGGCGGGGTGCGGCGAGCACGAAGCCCTCGACCTGCGCGCTGAGGCGGGAAGTCAGGTTCGCCTCGCGGTCGGCGATCTCGTCGGAGTCGCCGAGGAAGACCGCGTACCCCTCGGCGTCGGCGAGCGTCTGCACGCGGCGCACGAGCGGAGGGAAGAACGGGTTGGCGATGTCGGGAACGACGACGGCCACGTTGCCGAAGCGACCGGTCGACAGCGCGCGCGCCGCATGGTTGACGACGTAACCCAGCTCGTCCGCCGCGGCCTTGACCCGGCGGACCGTCTCGGGGTTGAGCAGTTCGGGGCGACTGAACGCACGCGACACCGTCGACCGGGAGACCCCGGCGACCCGCGCGATGTCGCCGATCGTCACGGAACCCGACGGCGTCTTCCTGTTGGCTGTCACGTCACACACACTAAGCCCGCCTGCGGTTGCGGCGCGCGTGTCGGCGTCCGCGTCCGCCCGGCGCCCAGGGGTAGGTGCCGTCTCGCCGGTCCGCGTCGAGGGCTTGACTTTGCAAGCGGTTGCATTACGCTGGCGGATCATGAGCACGACGACGTTCGCCCTGCACGCCCATCCCGACCGCATCGCGATGGGCGCTGCCGCCGCCCGATCCGCGGCGCAGACCCTGCGCGAGGCCGTCGCCGCCCGCGGCTCGGCGCGAATGATCGCCGCCGCGGCCCCCAGCCAGCTCGACGTGTACCGCGCGCTCGCCACCGAGCCCGAGGTGCCGTGGGACCGCATCACGATCCTGCACATGGACGAGTACCTGGGGCTCGACGCCGCCGCACCGCAGCGATTCGGCACCTGGCTGCGCACCCACCTCGTCGACGTCGTGCACCCCGCCGCGTTCCACCCGATGCACACCGAACGCGGCGCCGCGGCGGCCGCGGCCGAGTACGCCGAGCTGCTCGCGGAAGCACCGATCGACCTGGTCTGCCTGGGCATCGGCGTGAACGGCCACATCGCCTTCAACGACCCGCCCGACGCCGACCTCGGCGACCCGTGCCCCGTGCGCACCGTGCAGCTCGACCTCGCCAGCCGCGTGCAGCAGGTCGACGACGAGTGCTTCGACACTCTCGACGCCGTGCCCACGCACGCGCTCACCCTCACCATCCCCGCCCTGCTCGCCGGCGCGCACCTCGTGTGCGCCGTCCCCGACGCGCGCAAGGCCGAAGCCGTGCGCGCCCTCGTCGAGGAGCCGATCAGCGCCCGCTGGCCGTGCACCGTGCTGCGCCGCCACTCCTGCTGCGAGGTGCACGTCGACCGCGACGCCGCCTCCCTGCTGCACCCCGCCCGGGTCGAGACCGCGCAGGCGGCGCGATGACCGCGCTCACCCTCCACGGACGGAACGCCCTCGGCACCGGCGGACTCGACGTCGTCGTGGAGCACGGCCGCATCGGCGCCCTCACCCCCGTCGCCGACCCGGGCGACGGGGCCCCGTGGATCGGTCCCGGGCTCATCGACCTGCAGGTCAACGGGCACCGCGACGGCGACGCGAACGCGATCGTCCCGGACCCGGCGCACATCGTCGCGATGGCCGCGTCGCTCGCGGAGCACGGGGTGACCCGCTTCCTCCCCACCGTCATCACAGCCTCCGCCGACGACATGGTCGCCCGCATCGGCGCCGTCGCCGCGGCCGTGCGCACCTCCGCCGCCACCTCCCGCGCGGTCGCGGGCATCCACGTCGAGGGCCCCAGCCTCTCCGAGCAGGACGGACCCCGCGGCGTGCACCCGCTCGCACACATCCGCCCTCCGTCCCTCGCCGAGCTGCAGTCCTGGCTCGACGCGGCCCCCGGACTCCTGCGCGTCGTGACGCTCTCCCCGCACCACCCCGGCTCCGTCGAGGCGACCCGCTTCCTCGTCGCCCACGGGGTGCGGGTCGCCGTCGGACACACGCACGCCTCCGACGCCGAGATCGCCGCGGTCGTCGATGCGGGCGCCACCCTCTCCACGCACCTCGGCAACGGCGCGCACGCCGTGCTCCCCCGTCATCCGAACTACCTGTGGACCCAGCTCGCCGAGCCCCGCCTCGCCGCGGGGGTGATCGCCGACGGCCACCATCTGCCGGACGCGACCCTCGCGACCATGATCGCCGCCAAGCGCGACCACGGCCTCTTCCTCGTCAGCGACGCCGTCGCCACCCCGGCGGCCCTCCGCGACGGTGGCGTCTCCACAGTCGGCGGCGGCGTGCACCTCGCCGACGACGGCGCCCTGCGCCACCTCTCCACCGGATTCCTCGCCGGCTCCGTGCAGACGCTCGACGTCGGCGTGGCCACCGTCGCCCGGCTCACCGGCTCACTCGCCACCGCGATGCGCCTCGCCACCGCGGCCCCCGCCGCCGTGCTCGACGACGGGCCGCACTGGCGACCGGGCGCCCGGGCCGACGTGCTGCTCTTCGACTGGCGGCCCGGCGACACCCGCATCACCCCGCTCGAGGTGCACATCGCCGGCGAGCTGATCCAGACCACGACCGGCGCACCGGCCTCGGGAGGCATCGCATGACCATCGACAAGGCCGAGGTGATCGTCACCAGCCCGGACCGCAACTTCGTCACGCTGAAGATCACGACCGCGGACGGCGTCACCGGACTCGGCGACGCGACGCTGAACGGCCGGGAGCTCGCCGTCGTCGCCTACCTCCGCGAGCACGTCGTCCCCCTGCTGCTCGGCGCCGACGAATCCCGCATCGAGGACACCTGGCAGTTCCTCTACCGCGGCGCGTACTGGCGCCGCGGCCCGGTGACCATGGCCGCCATCGCCGCCGTCGACATGGCCCTGTGGGACATCAAGGGCAAGGTCGCCGGACTCCCCGTGTACCAGCTGCTCGGAGGCGCCTCCCGGGGCGGCCTCCTCGCCTACGGACACGCCTCCGGCAAGGAGCTCCCGGAGCTGTTCGACTCGATCAGGGCGCATCAGGAGCAGGGGTACCGGGCCATCCGCGTGCAGACCGGGGTGCCGACCCTCCGCGCCATCTACGGGATCGCCGCCCAAGGGGCCGACGTCGGCGACGCGACCGTGCGGTACGACCACGAGCCGGCCCGCCGCGGCGCGCGCCCGGTGGAGGAGGACTGGGACACCGGTGCCTACCTGCGGCACCTCCCCGGAGTGTTCGACGCGGTGCGCCAAGAGTTCGGACCGGACCTGCCGCTCCTGCACGACGGCCACCACCGGATGACCCCTATCCAGGCCGCCCGCCTCGGGAAGGACCTCGAGCCGTACGACCTCTTCTGGCTGGAGGACTGCACGCCGGCCGAGAACCAGGAGGCCCTGCGGCTCGTCCGCCAGCACACCACCACGCCCCTCGCGATCGGCGAGATCTTCAACACCGTCTGGGATTTCAAGGACGTCATCCGCGACCAGCTCATCGACTACGTGCGCGGAGCGGTCACCCACATGGGCGGCATCACCGCCCTGAAGAAGACCCTCGACTACGCCGCGATGTACCAGATCAAGTCCGGCATGCACGGGCCGACCGACATCTCGCCGGTCGGCATGGCGGCCGCCATGCACCTCGGACTCGCCATCCACAACTTCGGCATCCAGGAGTACATGCGGCACGGGACGCGCACCGACCAGGTCTTCCAGCAGTCGTTCACCTGGACGGACGGCTACCTGCACCCCGGTGACGCCCCCGGTCTCGGCGTCGCGCTCGACGTCGATGAAGCGGGGAAGTACCCGTACGCCCAGGCCTACCTGCCGTACAACCGTCTGCTCGACGGGACGGTCCACGACTGGTGACATCTCCGCGGCCGATCGTCGTGATGGGGGTGTCCGGCGTGGGTAAGACCACGGTCGGGCGCGAGCTCGCCCAGCGGCGTGCCGTCCCGTTCATCGACGCCGACGACCTGCATGGGCCGGCCAACGTCGCCAAGATGCGCTCGGGCACCCCGCTGGACGACGCCGACCGCTGGCCGTGGCTCGACCGGGTGGGCGACCACCTCGCGGCCGCGGGCGAGGTGGTCGTCGCGTGCTCCGCCCTGCGGCGGGCCTACCGCGACCGCCTCCGCGCCCGTGCACCCGGGACGTGGTTCGTCAGCCTCGTCGGGAGCCCCGCGCGCATCGCCGCGCAGATCGACGGCCGGACCGGGCACTATATGCCGCCCGATCTCCTGCGCTCGCAGCTCGACACCCTCGAACCGCTGGGCGCCGACGAGGCGGGAGTCGTCATCGTCGTGGACGACGCATCCGCCGTCCTCTGCGACCGGATCGTGCGCGCCCTCCCGTGACCGCGCGGGCCCCCGGCGACCCGCCGTCGCGCAGTAGGCTGAACCCATCATGGACGAGTTCATCCGGGGCTTCTGGAACTTCGCGGGTGACTACTGGTGGCTCGTCTTCCCGATCATGGGCATGGCCGGCGGGGTCGCCAAGGCCTGGGAGCGCGGCTCCAAGCGTCGACACGAGCGCCGGCTGGAGGCCCTGCGCATGAAGGCGCAGGTCAAGACCGCCGAGATCGAGGCGCGCGCGGCCGCCCGGCAGGCGAAGCACGGGGGTCCCACCGTCGTCGACACCACGGCCTCCGTGGCGCCCGACGACCTGCTCGCCCGCCTCTTCGCCGAGCACGATGAGATCACCGCGCGGTGGCTGGACTACGAGCTCGACGTCGCCAAGCTCATCGCCTTCCCCGCGATGAGCGACGGCCGCCAGCCGCTGACGGCCGCCTTCCTGCGCGCGAAGAAGACCGCGGACGCGGTGCGTCCGGCCGCCGCCGACGCGAAGCTCACGGAGCAGCAGATGGCGGAGTACCTGCAGGCCGTGGGCGACTATGCGGTCGCGTTCGAGATCGCGGAGAAGGACGCCCGGCGGCTGCGCGACTCGACGTTCACCGAGGCCGAGCGCAAGCGCCTCGACCGCGCGCAGCAGCTCCTCAAGGTCGCCGTGGACGAGTCGGCGACGCAGTCGGAGCGGAACATCGCCTACAAGCGGGTGCGCGAGGAGCTCGACGGCCTCATCCTGCTCTCTGACGAGGCCGTGACCGTGCTCGAGAAGCAGGTCGCGAAAGAGCTCCCGGCCGCCCCTGCCGCCTCGGCGGATCATGCCGACCCCGTCCCGGAGCCGCTGCCCGTGACCGACCCTCGACGGACGGCGGAGGGCGCATGACTCCCGAGAACGTGACCGGCCCGGTCGCCGTCCACGCCGAGGCCCCGGTCTGGTGGCCCGGGTGGGGCGGCCTGCGCTGGGTCGACGGCGACGCGGGCGACCTGCTCACCCTCCGCGGCGACGAGATCGTCCGCCAGCACATCGACGACGAGTACCTCGCGTTCTTCCGCCCGCGGACGTCCGGGGGCTTCGTGGCGGTGGGCGCGCGCACCCTGTACCTCGCCGACGGCCCCGACGCGGAGGCCCGTCCCGTCGCGACCCTGCTCGACGACGGCCCGGTGCGCATGAACGACGGCTGCTGCGACCCGCGAGGACGACTCCTGGCCGGATCGATGTCCACGGACTCCACCGCGGGTGCCGGGACCGTGCTGCGCATCGACGCCGCCCTCGACGTGACCACGGTGCTCCCCCGCGTGACCTCGTCCAACGGTGTCAGCTACTCCCCGGACGGCCGCCGCGTCTACTACGTGGACACCGACACCGGCCGGATCGACGTGTTCGACGTGAGCGAGGGCGAGCTCCGCGGACGCCGGGTGTTCGCGCACATCCCCGAAGACGACGGCGTGCCCGACGGCCTCACGGTCGCCGCGGACGGCAGCGTCTGGGTCGCGCTGTGGGGCGGGAGCCGCGTGCGGGGGTTCGAGCCGTCCGGGGCCGTGCGCGAGGACATCGTGCTGCCGGTGCCCCAGGTCAGTGCCTGCACCTTCGGCGGCGACGACCTCGGCACGCTCTTCATCACGACCTCCGCGCAGGGCCTGCGGTCCGATCACGGCACCGCCGCGGGGTCGGTGTTCGCGGTGCGCCCTGGGGTGCACGGCCTCCCGGTCCTCCCCTTCGCCGGCTGACCCCCGCGCGGGGTCAGGCGCTCGCGCGGCATCAGGCACTTTTCGCCTCCAGCCGCCTGAGCCCGCGCGGATGCCTGTGTACCCGTGGATGCCTGAGCCGCCGGGCGCTCGCGGCACCAGGCTGTCGCGCGAAAGCAGGCCCCTTTCCCCTCAGCCGCCTGAGCCTGCGCGCATGCCTGAGCCCGCGCGGGCATCCGGGAGAGACCTCTACCCGGGACACGGTTGCACTCAGCGAAAGGAACCGTGCCCCGGGCACAGGCCTCACCCGAGACGGACCCGCTCCGTGCGCTGGTGCTGGCGGCCGAGTCGCTCGATCTCGATGGTCATCTCGTCGCCGTCCTGCAGGTAGGGGAAGCGTCCGGACAGCGCGACGCCCTGCGGGGTGCCGGTGTTGATGACGTCGCCGGGTTCGAGCACGAGGTAGTGACTGAGCTCGTGCACCAGCTGCAGCACCGGGAAGATCATGTCGGCGGTGGAGGAGTCCTGCCGCGGCTCGCCGTTCACGAAGGACCGCAGGCGCAGCGCCTGGGGGTCGACCTCGTCCGCGGGGACCAGTGCCGGGCCGAGGGGGTTGAACGTCTCGGAGCACTTCCCCTTCGACCACTGTCCGCCGGAGACCTCGAGCTGATACGCCCGCTCGGACACATCGTTCGAGATGGTGTAGCCGGCGATCACGTCGCGCGCGGCCTCGGCGGAGGGCAGGTACCGCGCCGTGCGGCCGATGACGACCGCGAGCTCGACCTCCCAGTCGACCTTCTCGGCGCCTGGCGGCAGCAGCACGACGTCGTCCGGCCCCACGATCGTGTTCGGGTGCTTGAAGAACACCACCGGGTGTGCGGGCGGCTCGGAGCCCGACTCCGCCGCGTGCGCCGCGTAGTTCTGGCCGATGCAGATCACCGCGGTCGGCCGCGCCACAGGGGCACCGACGCGCAGTCCCGCGGTCTCCGCCTCCGGAAGCGAGCCGTCGGCGAGTGCCGCCCGCACGCGGGCGATGCCGTCCGCGGCGAGGAAGGCGCCGTCGATGTCTCGGGTCAGGGAGCCGAGATCGCGCACCGCGCCCTGGTCATCGCGGACGTAGGGGCGCTCGTGGCCGATCGCGCCGAGTCGCAGCAGTTCCATGGGAGTCCTCTCAGCGCGCGGCGGCGAAGGCCGGGTTGACGATGGGCACGGCCTCGCCCGCGAGCGAGCGGATCACGTTCTCGGCGGCGTGCACGGGAAGATCCGCCAGGGCCTCGGGTGAGTACCAGGCGGCGTGCGGTGTGAGCAGCACGGTGTCGAGCGCGCGCAGCGGGGAGGTGCCGGGGAGCGGCTCCTCCGCGAAGACGTCGAGAGCGGCACCGGCGAGCCGGCCGTCGCGGAGCGACGCGGCCAGGGCGTCCTCGTCGATGAGCGGCCCCCGGCAGGTGTTCACGATCACGGCGTCCTGCTTCATCGTCGCCAGGGCCGCGGCGTCGATCAGGTGGCGGGTCTCGTCCGTCAGCGGCACGTGCAGGGTGAGGATGTCGGCGCGGGCGATCGCCGACGGGATGTCGACGGGCTCGCAGCCTGCGTCGCGCACGGCGTCGTCGGAGGCATACGGGTCGGCCACCAGCACACGGAAGCCGAGCGCCCGACACCCGCGGGCGACGATCGATCCGATGCGCCCGAAGCCGAGCACCGACACGGTGGTGGAGGACGGCCGCACGGCGAGCGGCCGGGCGTCGACGGCCTTCCAGACGCCCTCCCGTACGGCGCGGTCGTAGGCGGAGAGGCCGCGGGCCTGGGTCATGATCATCGCGACGGTGTGCGCGGCGACCTCTTCGATGCAGTAGCTCGGCGTGTTCGCGACGGCGATGCCACGGGCCGTGGCGGCCTCGACGTCGATCATGTCGTAGCCGATGCCGACACGGCTGATGAAACGGAGGTTCGGCAGGCGGTCCATGAGGTCGCCGTCGATGCGCGCCCACTGCACGACCAGGGCCTCGGCGTCGGCTCCGGCGGCGGCGATGTCGTCCGGGCTCCCGGAGGCGGCCCGCTCGGCACGGAGGCCGGCGGCGCGGAGGGTGTCTTCGATGACGGTCCCGGGGAGGTCGCAGTCGGTGACGAGGATGAGCGGCGCGGTCATGGATGCGATGCTATAGCATCTAGCAACTTCTCGTACAGCGCTGTCCGGGGAACCGGTTCTTGCTATAGCGTTTAGGCATGACTGTTCGCCGCGCACTCGTCACGGGCGCCAGTTCCGGCATCGGAACCGCCGCCGCCCTCGAACTCGCCCGCGAGGGCGTCGCCCTCTGGATCACCTACGCCGGACGGGAGGCCGAAGCCGCACGCGTGGCGGAGGAGTGCCGCGCCGCGGGCTCGCCGGACGTCCACGTGTCGCGCCTCGACCTCCGCGACACCGACTCCATCACGGCGCTCATCGCCGAGATCACGGACGCCTGGGGCGACCTGCACGTCCTCGTCAACAACGGCGGCGTCTGCCCCTACACCCCGTACCCCGAGATCGACATCGAGGAGTGGGACTTCGTCCTGGAGACGAACGCCCGCGGCACCTTCCTGCTCACCCGCGCGGCGCTCCCCCTGCTCCGGGCCGCCGACGGCGACCGCTCGGTCATCAACATCGCCTCGATCGCCGGGCAGGTCGGCGCGCTGCAGACGGGCATCCACTACGCGGCCAGCAAGGGGGCGATCCTCGCGATCACCCGCAGCTTCGCCCGGCACCTCGCCGCCGAGGGCATCCGCGTCAACGCCGTCACGCCCGGCCCGGTCGCCAGCGCGATCACGGATCAGCTCCAGGGCGAAGGCCGCGCCAAGCTCGAGTCGGGCATCCCCCTCGGCGCGTTCGGTCAGCCGGAGGACGTCGCCTGGATCATCGCGTCGCTCGCCTCGGAGCGGGCCCGCTTCATCACCGGAGCCACCTACGACGTCAACGGAGGAGTTCGCATTGACTGACCGCACCGCCCAGGACCGTTCTGCCCTCGACACCGTGCAGGCGCAGCTCGACGCCTTCAACGCCCACGACCTCGACGCCTTCGTCGCGACCTATGCCGACGACGCCGTGGTCACCGGGGTCGCGCCGGAACCCCTCGTCGGGTCGGCCGCGATCCGCGCCTTCTACGAGCCGCGGCTGCAGAACCCGGAGCTCTCCTGCGTGATCGACACGAGCGTCCTGTTCGGCTCCCGCTGGGTCGTCGCCCAGGAGCGCGTCATCAACGCCGGCGTCGCGACAGAGACGATCGCGACGTTCGACGTGGTCGACGGCGTGATCTCGCGGGCGTCGATGCTCAAGGCCTGACCCGCTTCGAATCGCCCGATTGGCTCTGTTTCCGGCCGAAATGGGACCAGTCAAGCGATTCGAAAGGGGTCAGTGGTGCTCCGGCAGCACGGGAGAGGACCAACCGGGGTCGCGGCCGAGCTGAGCGGCGCGGGAGACCGAGGCGGAGCCGTAGCGGTCACGGAGCGTATCGAGCACGGTGTCGAGGCGAGACTCGTCGCCCCAGTCGATCGGCAGCTCGGGCGGGACGCTGTCCGCCGCGTCGAGCTGGGTGAGCGAGAGGCCGAGCAGGGTGATGCCGCGACCACTGATCTCGGGCTGCGCCGCGGCGAGGAGCGTGCGGGCGACGGCGAGCAGCAGCGCGGTGCGGTCGGTCGGCGCCCGCAGCGACCGCGAACGGGTGGCCTTCGCGAAGTCGCCGAAGCGCAGCCGCAGCACCACCGTCCGGCACACGCGGTCGCCGTCGCGGAGTCGCCGCGCGAGCCGGTCGACGATCTGGGTGAGGATGACGTCGAGCTCTTCCGGCGACCGCGGACGGACGCCGAGCGCCCGCTGCGACCCGATCGATCCCCGGCGCCTGGTCGTGTCCACGGGGCGGGGGTCTCGCAGGCGGGCGAGAGCATGGACGTGCGCTCCGGCCGCCTTGCCGAGCATGCGCTCCGCGGTCGCGGCCTCGAGCTCCGCGAGCTGTCCGACCGTGCGGATGCCGTAACGGTGCAGCTTCTCCGCCGTCACCGCGCCGACGCCCCACAGCCGCTCGACGGGGAGCGGTAGGAGGAACTCCTCCTCCCGGTCGGGCTCGACGACGAGGAGTCCGTCGGGCTTGCTCACCGCACTCGCGACCTTCGCGAGGAACTTCGTGCGGGCGACGCCGACCGAGATCGCCAGGCCCGCCTCGGCGCGCACGCGCTCCCGCAACCGGATGGCGATGGCCTCGGGAGTGCCGGCGATGCGTCGCAGCCCGCCGACCTCGAGGAACGCCTCGTCGATGGAGAGCCCTTCCACGAGCGGGGTGGTGTCGCGGAAGATGCGGAAGACGTCTTTGCTGGCCGCGGAGTAGGCCTCCATCCGCGGCGGCACGACGACGGCGTCGGGGCACAGCTCCCGCGCCTGCCGGCCGCCCATCGCCGTACGGACGCCCCGCGCCTTCGCCTCGTAGCTCGCGGCCAGCACGACCCCGCCGCCGACGATCACCGGACGCCCGCGGAGCTCCGGCGCATCACGCTGCTCGACCGAGGCGTAGAACGCATCGAGATCGGCGTGCAGAACCGTCGCTTCCCCGCGCATCCCGTTCTCCCGTCGACGAGCGGATCGTCGCACGGACCGGGGACATCGGCGTGGCCGGAGTTCAGGAGGCCGGGGGCGCCTCGAACCGCTCCCGCAGCGCGGGGTCGAGCGTGATGTCGCCGAACGACGCCGTCCACGCTCCGTCCATCGCGATGGACTGCCCCGAGAGGTAGGGGGCCTCGTCGGAGAGCAGGAACGCCGTCACCGCGGCGACCTCCTCCGCACGGGCGATGCGTCCCATCGGCGGACCCTCCGCGAGCAGGCGCTCCTCCGCCGCAGGGTCGGCCGCCCGCGCGATCTGCGCCTCCAGATGCGGAGTGCGCACGCCGCCCGGCGCGACGGTGTTCGCTCGTATGCCCAATCCGCCATATGTCACGGCGACGCTGCGGCTCAGGGCGTCGATGCCGCCCTTCGTGAACTCGTAGGCCGCGTGGTCCACGAAGCTCGACCGCCCGTGGATCGAGCCGATGTTCACGATCGCCCCGGCGACGCCCTGATCGAGGAACGCGGACACGGCGGTCGAGCAGCCCCAGAGGTAGCCGAAGCCGTTGATGTCGACGATCTCGCGCACGACCGTCTCGTCGAGCTCGTGCAGCGGCGTGCGCTTCGTGATGCCGGCGTTGTTGACCCAGCCGGCCAGCGGAGCCCTCGCGCGCGCGGCGGCGGCGGCACGCTCGTGGGCGCTCCGATCGGAGGCGTCGCCGAGCACGACCTCGGCGACGATCCCCTCCTCCACCGTCCCGGAGCCGGGAGAGCGTTCGAGCCCGACCACGATCCAGCCGTCGGCGGTGAGCCGCGCGGCCACCGCGCGGCCGATGCCCTTGCCGCTGCCGGTGACCACGACGCTGCGCGGGGAAGGTGTCATGTCAGTCCCTCTCGAATCGGAAGACGGCGGGATCGAGGCCGAAGCCGAGCCCCGGAGCCGTGGGGGGCGTGACGGTGCCCGCGAACTGCGGCCCGCCCGTGACGAACGAGGGCGCGGGGTCGTAGGGATTCACCCCGCGGGCGAAGGTCTCCACCTGGATGCCGAGGTGGGCCGTGACCTCGGGGTACACGTGCCCGGACACCGGGACGCCGCGCTCCGCCGCCCAGGCGATGAGCTCGCGCGCGGGGGTGACGCCACCGATCGCCACCACGTCGAGGCGCAGCGCGTCGACCTCGCCGACCTCGACGAGAGCCCGGAGCACGGCGGGGTCGGTCACCTCGTCGCCCACCGCCACCGGCAGCCCGGTCTCCCGGCGGATGCGGGCGACACCGGCCGCGTCCTCGGGGAGCAGCGGATCCTCCAGCCAGGCCAGGCGCGGGTCGCCCCACTGCGCGACCTCCGCCACAGCGGCCTCCGCGTCGGGCCAGCCGAAGCCCACGTCCACCACGAGTCCGGTCGAGGACGGCAGCTCCGCGCCGAGGATCGCGAGCAGCTCGCGCATGTATGCCGGATCGGGAATGCGCGAGATCTTCACCTGCGCCCAGCCCTCCGCCTGCGCGAGCACCTCATCCGCGACCTCCCGCGGCGTGCGCTGCGGAGACGGATACGCGGCGACGAGCATCCCCTCCCGGGGGACGTCCCCCGTGCCGAGCAGGGTCCACAGCGGCACGCCGGCGCGACGGGCCGCGATGTCCCACAGGGCGATGTCGACGAGACCGATCGCCCGCCGCACGAGTCCCACCCGTCCGACGATCGCGCTGCCGCGGAGCATCCGGTCCCACGCGGCCGCCGGGTCGTCGGCGTCGAGCCCCACCGCGTGCGGAGCCACCAGGCGGTCGACGATCTCCGCCATCGGGGCCTCGCGCGACAGGCAGTAGGCGACCCCGGTGGTGCCGTCGTCCGCCGTCACCTGCACCGCGGAATACTCCCGCCGCGTGACCGTCATCGCGCCGAGCTGCAGCGGTGCCGGAAGGGGGAGGACCGCCGTGGCCGTGTCGATCCGAGCGATGGCGGTCATTCGGGCTTCTTCGCGAGGGGCACGCCGTAGTCGACCATGAACCCGCCGTCGACGTACAGGGTCTGCCCGTTCATGTAGCGCGACTGGTCCGACACGAGGAAGCTCACGGCCGCGGCGATCTCACTCGCGTCGGCCAGGCGCTTCGCGGGGATGCGGGACAGGATCGTGTCGAGGCTCAACGTCCCCTGCTCGACGCCCTGCCGGAACACTCCGGTGTCGACATAGCCCGGGGCGACGGCGTTGACGCGCACCCCTCGCGACGCCCACTCCGCTCCGGCCGTCGAAGTGAGTCCGATGACGGCGGCCTTGGTCGTGGCATACGGCGCCCGCCCCGCGGAGCCTCGCGAGGAGATGGAGGAGATGTTGACGATGCGGCCCTCGCCCCGGTCGAGCATGCGCTTCCCGGCAGCCTGGAGCGCGGAGAACACCCCGTGCAGGTTCACGTCCACGACCGCGGACCACTCGTCCCACGTGAGGTCTTCGATCCCGCGATGCCGCTGGATGCCCGCGTTGTTCACGAGCACCTCGATGGGCCCGAGCTCCGCCTCGATCTCGCCGAAGACCCGGTCGACGGCGGCATGGTCGGTGACGTCGAGCTCCCGCCACAGGATCCCGGCGGGGTTCTCGCCCGCGGTGAGCCCGGGGACGCGGTCGGTCGCGACGACGAGGTAGCCGTCCGCGGAGAGCCGCTGTCCGATCTCCCAGCCGATGCCGGCCGAGCCTCCGGTGACGATGGCGACGGGGCGCGCGGTCATGTCTCTCCTCTGCCTCGGGGATTTGCTATAGCAACTCTATCCCGTTCGAATCGCGCAACTGGTTCGATTTCGGCCGGAAATGGAGCAAAGTGGGCGATTCGAAGGCGGGACTACCCCAGCAACCCGGCCACAACCGACACGGCGTGGGACTCCAGGAGCTCCAGGGCTCCGGGAGCCAGGGGCGTCTGCCAGGACTGATAGGCGCCGCGGTCGTAGGCCTCGCGGGTCGGGAGATACACGAACCCCGGGCCGTTCGTGAGGTTCATCACCACGATCGGCGTCTCCGGGAACCGTTCCCGCAGCGTCGTCTGCAGCCGCGAGTACGCCTCGCCCGGATGCCCCACGATCACGGCGTCTCCGAGCCGCCAGGCCCACACCGGATGCGACACGGTCGGACCGTCGATGTAGCCGTCACGGAGGTTCCGCGCCCGTCCGAGGCGCTCCTCCCGGGACCGGGGGTCGATGTCCTTCCACTCCTCGGCGA
The DNA here is from genome assembly GCF_040702645.1 of Microbacterium sp. NPDC078814. NCBI lineage: Bacteria > Bacillati > Actinomycetota > Actinomycetes > Micrococcales > Microbacteriaceae > Microbacterium > Microbacterium sp. NPDC078814. The sequence goes on along the minus strand of NZ_JBFBLT010000009.1, from coordinate 6,885 downwards.
GCTCGTCCAGGGTGGGCAGGTCGCGCAGCGGCAGCTCGACCGCCGAGACGACTCCCGCCGCCCCGTCGCCGCCGTCCGCCGGGGTCCCGGTCCAGATCGCGAGCGGAGCCCCCGACTCCACGACCCCGTCCAGCGTCAGCTCCTCGCCGGGTACCGGGATCCCGTCCAGCGCCGCGAGCACCGCGTGCCCGAGTGAGCGTCCGTGCCGGTCGGCCACCGCGACATCGCCGGTGTACTGCTCCCGTGGCGCCAACTCGCCCGAGGCCCCCTGCACGAAGAGGCACGGTGCGCCGGTCGCGGCCTCCACGATCTCGCGCATCGCGCCGACGTAGTCCGGAGACACCTCGCGGTGCTGCCAGGCCAGGGTCGTCGGGTGGCAGGCGTAGTTCACCAGCGTCGCCCGCACCTCCCCGTCGATGCTGATCCGGCCGATGGTCACCGTGTCGTCGGCGGTGCCCTGGGGGTTGTAGCCGACGAGCGCGCGGCCGTCGAGGTCGAGCTCCCGCTCCGCCGCGAGGGTGCAGGTGCCCGTGGTCCACTCGATCAGTCCCGGTCGCGCAGCCTCCAGCGCCTCCCGCCCGGCGGCGATGCCCGCGGCAGCAAGAGCCTCCAGGTACCCGGGGATGAGTTCGCCGCCCGGCAGATGCGCATCCGCGGCGCAGAGCACGGCCCCGGCGTGGGTGTGCGAGAGGGAGAGCATGAGCTGATCGGCATCGAGGCCCAGACCGTCGAGGATCGCCCCGCGCACGCCCTGCTCATCGGCGACTCGGCGCCACCAGGTGCCGTCGACGGCGAGCAGCACCCGGGGCCGCTCGTCCGCGGCCACCACGGCGAGCGCGGTCAGCTCGAACGGCCGGTGCGCCCCCTCGGAGCGCTCCCAGTCGGCCGGGCCCCAGTTCTTGGCGCGGATGCCGACGGGCGGCGTGATGTCGCGCCGGGCGACGCCGATGCGCGCCCGCGTGCGGGGGATGCGGATGCGGTCTCCGAGGTGCGTCGCCGCTGCGGTGTCGTTCACGCGTGGTCCTCCCTGATGTCCATGATGCCGTCCGTCACGCGCTCGCCAGCACGTCCGCGATGACGACGCGCGGTCCGGCCTCCGGCAGTGCGGTCTCGACGCCGCGCTCGACGGTGTCGCTGTACAGCAGCGTCGACGGCTCGGCGAACCCGTCCGCCAGCCGCAGTCCTCCGCCGACGAACTGGCTGCCGGTGACGCGGGCGTGGTTGACGCCCGTCCCGATGTCGAGGTGGGCCGCGCCCCGCGGCACTGTCGAGGTCACCCCGCTCACCCGCCAGGTGACGACGCCGGCACCGGCAGCCCTGCTCAGCAGCGCGCCGTCCGTCCGCTCCGTGGACAGCTCGACGCCGTCCAGAGCGACCAGCTGATCGCGCACCGCGGTCGCGGTCAGGCGCACGTCGCGCACGGAACCGCCGCGGATGGTGACCGTGGCGGCGCCGAGCTCGAAGGGCGCACCCGCCGCCGGGCCGCTGAGTCGGCAGTCCACGAACTCGACCGGCCCGGACCCACGGGCCTTGACCCCGTCGATCCCGGTGATCGTGCAGTCCACGAAGCGCACGGGAGCCGTGACCGGGGTCTGCACGAGCACCTGGTCCTTCGGCAGCGCGAAGGTGGAGTCCGCGATCACGGTCGGTCGCGACGAGCGCTGCGACCGCTGACCGACCGCCAGAAGTCCCGCGGTGCACCCGCGCACCTGGGCGCCGTCGGCGTTGATGGTCATGGTCGCCTGCGGATCGAAGGTCGAGCGGCCGATGACCCGCACGTTCTCCAGCGTCAGATCGCTGACCTTGGTGCCGGCGACGAACCAGGAGCAGACGTGGTCGCGCACCGTGATGCGCTTGGCGGCCGTGCCCCACTGCGCGCCGGAGTTGGCGATGTCCATGAGCCCGGAGTTGCCGATGAAGGTGAGGTCGTGCTCGTACTGTCCGTGCGTGGTGAAGGGGTTGCCTCCCTGATCGTCGCCGTCGCCGTGGCAGTTCTCGACGAGGCAGTACGCGCTGGCGGTGAGGTCGTTCAGGTGCCGGGCGTTCGACGACGTGCAGTCGCTGACCCGTCCATAGAGGCTGTAGATCTGCTGCGTGAGGTAGCCGGCGCCGCCGTAGAACACGGTCGGCGGGTTCTCCACCGAGCAGCGCTCCGTCGTGAAGTGCGTGTTCCAGCGCCGCATGATCACGGGCCACCAGGTGCGGCTCGCGTGCACGTCGGCGACGTCGCAGTGGATCGCGTACTCGAAGGCGATCGGGTGGGAGCCGGTGAGCTCACGGAAGTCGGGGAAGGAACCGTCGGTGGGACCGTCGAAGGGTCCGGCGCCGAGGAACCGCATGTTCGCGATGCGCACGCCCGCGACCGGTTCCATCTGCCGCCAGACGAGCTTTCGCCCCGTGTCCAGCGGCCAGCCGTTGAGGTAGTCGATGCGGATGTGGGTGGCGTCGATCTGCTGCGTCACCTGCACGAACCGCTGCAGCTCGCGCTCGTCCGCCCCTCCTCCGGCGACCGGATCGCACTGCACCGCCCACCAGGAGTCGACGGGGAACCGGGAGGCATCCGGCACGGCGACCGCGTCGGTCAGCTCGGGCCAGGCCTCGGCCAGAGCGTGCTCGACGGTCACGTCCTTCGACACCCCGGTGAAGAACATCACGGCGCCGAACGGGTTGTCGTGCGTGTTCTTCTCGATGCCGTCGGTCGTGATGAGGTGTCCGCCGAAGTCGATCTCGACGTACGACCGGGTGAAGCGGTGCCGTCGCCGGAACAGGAGATCCGTGCTCGCCTCGATCCGGCGGATGCGGGGATCGTTCACCATCGCGGCGAGCGCGTCGTCGGCCGGCTTCTCCGGTCCCGTGATGCCGAAGACCCGGAAGTCGACCGTCCCGTCATGCTGCAGGATCCAGCGGGTGTCGTGCTTCCCCGCGATCACGGTGCCGCCGTTGGGCGTGGTCTTCGCGTTCTCGCTGCCCACGTACACGAGCAGCCCGGCGTCGCCGGGCTTCCGGTACCCGGCGACGACCGCCACCTCGCCGTCGCGGGCCCGGAGGCGGCCCAGATCGGCGACGGACTCCGCTCGCGTGACGTCCTTGGCGCCGGCGACGACCGGGGCTGCCTGCGCCGGTGCCGTGCTCGCGAGCGCGCCCGCTGTGCCGAGCGCGACCGCGCCGAGCCCGGCCATGAGCGCGCGGCGGCCGGTGGACCGCACCGCCGCGCCGGCACCCGCGGTGTCCGCCGCGGGCCCCGTCCCCTGATCCGTGATGGTCATCATCGTCCTCCTCGTCCGGCGGTCGTCGCGGGGACCGCGCCCGTCTGCCCGCCGTGGGTCTGCCAGAGCGCCGCGGCCTCCGCACGCCGTCGGCGCTCGAGGACCGGGTCGGCGACGGGGATCGCCGCCATGAGCCCGCGCGTGTACTCGTGCTGCGGATTCGCGAAGAGCGCGTCGCGCGCGCCGATCTCGACGATGCGGCCCTGCTGCATCACGGCGACCGTCGAGGACATGTACCGGATCACCGCCAGGTCGTGGCTGATGAAGAGGTAGGTGAGGCCGAGCTCGGCCTGCAGCTCCCGGAGCAGATTGAGCACCTGCGCCTGGATCGACACGTCGAGCGCCGACACCGATTCGTCGAGCACGAGGAAGTCCGGCTCCAGCACGAGCGACCGGGCGATGGACACGCGCTGGCACTGCCCGCCGGACATCGAGCGCGGCAGCCGGTGCGCGAACTCCTCGTCCAGGCGCACGCGGTGCATGGTCTCGCGCACCTTCTCGGCGCGGGAGGCCCGGGTGCCGATGCCGTGGGCGCGCAGCGGCGCCTCGATGATCTGCGCGACGGTCTGCCGCCGGTTCAGCGCCGAGAAGGGGTCCTGGAACACCATCTGCATGCGCTTGCGCAGCCGCCGCAGCTCCTCGCCGCGGAGGTCGTGCGGACGCTGCCCGTCGAAGACGACCGTCCCGCCGTCGATGCCGCCGAGCGCGAGCACGGCCTTCGACACGGTCGACTTGCCGGAGCCCGACTCGCCGACGAGCCCGACCGTCTCGCCACGCCGGATCTGGAACGACACGTCGTCGACCGCGGTCACCCGGCGTCCGGAGCCGAGCGTGAACACCTTCGACACGCCCTGCACGTCCACCAGCAGGTCGCCGGACTCCCGCGCCCGGTCCACCGCGCTGATCGACCCGGCCTCGGCGAGCGGCTCCGTCCCGCGTTCGAGCACCTCCGCGGCGGTGCGGATGGGCTGCTGCACGTCTACCGTGAGGTCGACGACCGCGCCGAGGAGCGCCTGCGTGTACGGGTGCTCCGGGGCCGCGTAGATGCGGTCGACCGGGCCCTCCTCGACCACGCGCCCGTGCCGCATCACGTGGATGCGCTCGCAGAACCCGGCGGCGACGCCGAGGTCGTGCGTGATGAGCACGACCGCGGTCCCGTGGTCCTCCGCGAGCCGGTCGAGGAGGTCGATGATCCGAGACTGCGTCGTGACGTCGAGGGCCGTGGTCGGCTCGTCCGCGATGAGCACGGCGGGTCGGGACGACATGGCCATCGCGATCATGACGCGCTGCCGCATCCCGCCGGAGAACTCGTGCGGGTACTGGCCCAGACGCTCCTCAGGGAGCGGCACCCCGACCTCGGTCAGCAGCTCGACGGCCCGCGCGCGGGCGGACGCCGCCGAGACCCGGTCGTGCAGCCGGATCGCCTCGACGAGCTGGTGCCCGATCGTGCGGACCGGGTTCAGCGACGACATCGGGTCCTGGTAGACCATCGCGATCTCGCCGCCGCGCACGCGGGTCATCTCCCGCGGGCTCAGCGTGAGCAGCTCACGGTCGCGCAGCCGGATGCTGCCGCCGAGGGTCGCCCCCTCGTTCAGGCGCATGATCGACAGCGCCGTGAGCGACTTGCCGGAGCCCGATTCGCCGACGAGGCCGATGCGCTCCCCGGGGCGCACCGCGAACGTGATGCCCTGGACGGGCATGACGTCGCCGTAGGAAACGGTGAGGTCCTGCACCTGCAGGACGGGCATGAGGTCGGTCATCGGCCCCTCCCCTTCCGATCGCCGCCGAACTGGTCGGCGAGCACGTTGAGCAGCCAGATGGTGACGAAGATGAACAGGGCCGGGAACAACACGTACCCGATGGACTGGTACATCTTCTGGTAGCCCTGCTGCACGAGCGTGCCCCAGGTGGCCTCGGGCGGCGCGATGCCGAGCCCGACGAAGCTCATCGACGCCTCCAGGAGGATCGCGTTGGCGGCGTTGATGGCCGCCTGCACGATGATCGGCCCCTTGGCGTTCGGGAGCACCTCGGCGAAGAGCAGCCGGCGCCGGGTCGAGCCGAACGCCACAGCGGCCGTGAAGTAGTCCTCCTGCAGTTCGCTGAGCACCGACGACCGCACGAGCCGCGCGGTGGTCGGCGTGAGGAGCACCCCGATGATGACGGCGAGCTTGACGGGGTCGGCGCCGAACGCGGAGATGAAGACGAGCGCGAAGAGGATCTGCGGGATCGCCATGACCGTGTCGGCGAGACGCATGAGGATCTCATCGACCCAACCGCGTCCGAACGCCGCCGCCATACCCCAGGCGATGCCGAGGACCATGGCCACGAGCGTCGCGCCCCCGGCGATGAACACGGTGAGCTGGCCGCCGTAGAGCACGCGGCTGAAGAGGTCGCGGCCCAACTCGTCGGTCCCGAAGAGGTGCGCCGCCGAGGGACCGGCGAACCGGTCGGACGACTGCGCCGCGGGGTCATACGGGGCCAGGAGCGGGGCGAGCACGCAGGCGAGGACGATGATCGCCAGCAGCCCCAGCGGGATCCAGGAGGCGACGGCGACCCGTCGGCGGGGACGCGCGGAGCGCAGCGCGAGGGTGAGGGTGTCAGCCACGGCTGCTCCTTGCACGAAGACGCGGGTCGAGCACCCCGTAGAGGAGGTCGACGATGAGCGTGGTGAGGATGAACATCGCGGAGATCAGCAGCACGACCGACTGCAGCACCGCGTAGTCCCGCTTGAAGACCGCGTCGATCGCGAGCGAGCCGAGCCCGGGGACGCCGAACACGTACTCCACGATCACCACGCCGCCCAGGGTGTAGCCGACGATCAGGCCGAGCATGGTGAGCCCGGGGATCAGGGCGTTGCGGAGCGCGTGGCCGAGCACGACGCCGCTCGCCGACTGTCCCTTGCCCTTCGCGGTGCGGATGTAGGGGGCGTCCAGCACCTCGACCATCGAGGCCCGGAGGAACCGCATGAGCAGCGGCGCCGCCGCGAAGGCGAGGGTGAGACCGGGGAGGATCATGCGCACGAGGTTCTCGGCGGGGTCCTCCGCGAACGGCGTGTAGCCGCGGGCCGGCAGCACCTTGAGCTGCACGGCGAACACGACGATGAGCACGATGCCGATGAGGAACTGGGGAAGGGCCATGCCCGCGGTCGAGATCGCGGTGAGCACCCGGTCGACCACGCCGAGCGGACGCAGCGAGGCGAACACGGCGGCCGGGGTGGCGATGAGCACGGCCAGGAGCACGCCGATGAGCGTGAGCTCCAGCGTCGCGGGCAGGCGCTGGGCGATGAGCTCCGTCACCGAGTACTGGTTGAAGTAGGACTGACCGAAGTCGCCCGTGAAGACGCCGCCGATCCAGCGCAGGTACTGCTCGATGACGGGGGCGTCGAGGCCGGCCTCCTCCCGGAGCCGGGCGATGGTCTCGGCATCCACGCCCGGCGTCGAGCCGAGGCGGGTGATGACGGGGTCGCCCGGCAGCAGCCGGAGCACGACGAAGACGAGGAGCGAGGTGGCGATCAGCATCGCGATGCTGATCCGCATGCAGCCACTGACGCGTGAGTCCGAGGCGGGCCGAGAGCGTCGGGTCGGCGCCGTAGAGCGGGTCCCCGACGCACGGGTGCCGG